>NZ_JBFBLP010000012.1:0-274299 GCF_040686775.1 Streptomyces sp. NPDC079141
CCGTTCTCTCGCGCGGGACGAAGGCAGGAGCGCGAGCCGCCCCCGCCACCCCCGCACGATGAGGAACGAACGAGCGAGCCGGCATGCGGGGTCGACTCTGTCTCGGGAGGTCAGGCCTCAGGAGCGGCTACGGATCACCGCATACCGGCTCGCTCAAGACGTTCGCCAGCAGGATCAGAACCAACGTCTTATGACGCCATTAGGAGCGCAGGCCCGGCCGGGGGCCGGGCCGCGCGCGGTGAGCGGAGCGAGCCGCCTTGAACCCGTGAAGAAGGTTGTAACTCACGACCGGCTGTGTCTGCGATCACGGGATGGCTGTGTCAGAACGGTGGTTCGTCGGCCCATCCGGCCTTCGGCCCTGCGTTCCAGGGTGAGCTGTGCGCTGGTGGGTCGGTGTCGCAGAACAGGAAGGGGTTCTGCTGGCCTTCGATCCCGGACGGGTCTTCGCCCCAGGTTTCAAGGGCGCTTATGGCTTGCTCTCGGTGCTGCCATAGCTCGCTGGTTCCGAGTGCCTGCCGTATTTGAGGGATCACAGTCGATCGATGGTGGATCAACTGAGGGTCGTCCAGCAACGGGATGCAGGCTCCTATCGCCGATTCGCGTACGTGGCGGTCGGTGCTGTCGGCGTAGGTGAACACGGCGGGGAACAGCAGCGGCCGTATCTCACGTACGGCTATGGCCGGCCCGTAGTCGTCGAGAGGAAACCCGTGCTGTCGGCTTACGGCTTCAGCCTCGTCGGTGACCTCACGGGAGACAGAGGCGATCCAGGCCAGTAGCTCTGCACGCATGTTGCCGGGGAAGTCTTGGCGGCGCTTGTCGACCGGTCGTTCAGTCCTTGGGTCGGACAGGATCGCGGCGACGTATAGCGCCGCGGGGGCTGTCACCGCGTAGAGCGTGTTCTGGTGGTGCAGGATCTCGTGGATGTCGCTCAGCGCCCTGGTCCTCACTGCCTGGCGCTCGTCCAAGAGCCCGCTGAGCATTCGAGGAGCGTCTACGGCCGGGCCGTAGGCATGGTCCAACCGGACCCAGTCGGTTCGGATGAGCGTTTCCTGGGCCGCGGGTAGATCGGTAAGGGCTGAATGCTTGGGGTTGCCCCTCACACGATCCGCCACAAGGGCGCTTCGTACTGCCTCGGGCGCACGCTGATCAGTAGTCGGCGGAGATCGTCTCGCTGAGAACCGTTGAGGTTCAACACCTCGGTGAGGTGCCGGAACGTCGTGTGGGTGATGCCGCGGCTGCGGGCCTCTGCCTCGAACTGGTCGAGCCGAGGAAGCAGCGACTCGGGGTCGAGATTCGTCGGCCTTTGCTCCTTGAGCCACAGCGCCTTGTTGCGTTCGTAGTCGATCTCCGAGTAGCCGCAGATTTCGCGGCTGTGCGCTTCGACCTCGTCGAGGCTCTCCGTCGCCATGATGGCGCGGGCCAGCTGGTTACGACTCAACGCGTCGTCCATGTCGGCCTCGTGGACTGTCGGCCCTTCGACCGTGAGCGGTACGGGAAGCCCGGCGTCCCGTACTTCGCAGGTGCCGCGTACTCCTCGTGCCGTTGCCGCGAGCATCCCGGTCGCCTCCGACGGGTGCCACTCCAGGACCGAGCTGATCGGCTCCGTGTCCTTCGCCGTGAAGGTGTGGGCGAGGGGGCCGAGCATGACGCGCAGGTCTTCAGACGGGAGTTCGCCGTCCAGGCCGGGGCCGGCCACCAGGAGACGGATGGGCGCGTTCACCTGGCAGCACGTGGCCAGGGTGAGGGCGTCGGCAAGTGGGCTCTTGAGCGTCGGCTCATCGCCTCGCGCCAATATGTCGCCGCCGACGTCCAGCAGGTCGATCGACGCTGGCTCCAAGTGGCTGATCAGCTCTTCAAGTTGGCGAGTGACACCCTCGACGCCCTGGTGCGGGTCGATCAGCGCGAACGTGTGCGGGAGCTCTGCCGCGAGCCGGGGGAGGGTGGAGCCTGCCGGAGCGACCGGGTGGGCTTTCGCCGGCACCGCCGACACGGATGGGGTGAGCTGTTCGAGGCCGGTGAAGTCACGAGCGCCTCGCGGCCCCGGTACGGGGTCGATCAGCAAGCGGTCCCACGCGTACGTGAGGATCACTGCCCGGTCGCTCTCGCCGCCGTACAGGGCGGCGTCAAGCATTGCGGCGGCGACTGCGTCGCCCCCTCCTCCTGCTGCGACGATCAACCGCGTCATGGGGCCCAAGCGTACGGGGTGCGGGCTTGACCATTCACCCTATAGTGGCTAGAGGCCTTAGCCACTTTGCCCTAGCGGGCGGCACCAGGACGAGGAGGGCGCATGCCCCAGATCGAGGAGGCGCAGCCGAAGTATCTCCAGATCGCGCACTTCATTCGCGATCAGATCCTTCGGGGCGACTTGCGGGCGGGGGACGAGGTTCCCTCGGAACGGCAACTGGCGTCGGACTGGAAGGTTTCCAGGCCAACGGCGGCGCGAGCGCTGGAAGCGCTGAGCCATCAGGGGCTTGTCGAGAAGCGGCAGGGATCCGGCACGTACGTGCGCAGCCTCGAAGTCAACCGGCGCGCACGCGAGTTGTACGGCCGCGCCCGTCAGACGGGGAAGATCTACACGACCGGCGAGTACGCCGTCATCACCTCGGCCGGCTGGCTGGATGCGCCGGATCATGTGGCTGAGGCGCTGGGCCTGGCGAAAGACCGTCGGGCCGTGCATCGTCGGCGAGTAACCAACAACCAAGACGGGCCGATCACTTTGTCCACGTCGTGGTTCGCGCCGGATTCAGGAAGGCACCCTGATGTACGTCGAGAACATGACGGGACGGCAGGGGAGTTACGCCGAGGACCGGATGTGTGCCCGGACGGCGACCGACGAAGAAGCGGCCGATCTCCGGCTTGAGCCTGGATCCGCTGTCCTGGTCGTGCATCACGTCGTCTACGACCTCCAGGACCGGCCGTTGGAGTTCGCCGAAGCCACTTACCCGCCGCTTCGCTGGGCGTTCGAGCAGGGCTACCCGCTCACCTGACGGCTCGGCGCACGAGTTCCGGCGAACTGCTTGCGCGCTGCAAGTGGCCAATGCCACTATCCAGTAAGTGGCTAATGCCACTTGATCGGAAGGGGGCACGGCGTGACGAGTCAGCGGCCGGATCGGGACACGTCCTTACCCTGCCGGGGTTGCCGAGGGCGCGGCTGGAAGCGCGTCGGTTCGCGTACGACCCTGGCGCTCGCCGCTACCGCCGACCGTGCCCGTGCCACATCGAAGCGGCGCTGCCTCGACTGTGAGGGCAGCGGCAAGGAGTGAGCGCGGATGGCCTACACGATCGACCGCTACCCCTCTGAGGAGTCCCCGCGACTCGGCGCGATGACCTTGCATCCGGTCGCCGAGTCCGTACCCCGGGCCCGACGCTGGTTCCGGAAGTTCATCGCCCCGTATGGCCCGACCTGTGCCCTCGGCGACTGCGAATTGATGATCTCGGAGTTAGTCACCAACGCCATCCTCTACGGAAGATCCGAGGGTGACTGGGTCGTACGGGTGGAGTGGTTCCGAGAGAAGAACTCCCTCCGGGTCGACGTGCACAACCCGGGATTCCCTGCCGCCGTCCGGCTGCGGCACCCGGATGCCGACGACGCCCACGGGCGCGGACTCCTCCTGCTCGACTCCATCGCCGACTCGTGGCACTCCGGCCCCAGCCCCTTCGGTGGCACGGTGGTCTCGTTCGTGGTGGACGATGCTTGGTCGGCGTGAAGGAGCGTCCGGGTTCTCTTCTATGTGCACTGCCGCTAGTCTGGTTGACCAGTTGACTTGGCCAATCTCGACAGGCGGCGGCGCGCATGGCGTATGAAGTGGAGGCACCTAAGTACGTCCGCCTCGCTCAGACCATTCAGGGTCGCATCGAGGACGGAACGTACGCGCCCGGCAGCCGCGTCCCCAGTGAGAACCAACTGGTGCAAGCCTTCGGAATGTCTCGCCCGACCGTCGTCCGAGCGCTGGAGCTCCTGAAGCGTGACGGCTGGCTGGAATCCCGGCAGGGGTACGGCACGATCGTGCGCGGCCGTCCCGCCGTCGTCGAGCAGAAGGACCGCCGGGGCACCGAAGCGCTGGCACGGGATGAGTCTCAGGCTCCAGGGCGGCTGATCGCCGTCGAGAGCACCCCTGTTCCGGTGCGCGTCGCCTCGGTGCTTGGTCTGCCGAAGCGAGCCCAGGTCCTCATGCGCCGGTTCCTCGTCGAGGAGGACGGCGAACCCGTCGAACTGATCTCGTCGTACTTCCCCGCCGGCCTGGTCGAGGGCACCGAGTTGGCGAAGTCCGATCCTCTGGGTGGCAGCACCCGCGCCCACCTGGAAGCGCGGAAGAAGGTCCGCTTCGACCACGTGACAGAGCGCGTCTCGGCTCGACTCCCCGAGCCCGGCGAAGCCGAACTGCTCGACCTTCCGGCCGGCGTTCCGGTGCTCAGCGTTCTCGTGATCGCCTATGACGCATCCGGGCAAGCGCTGCAAGTCTCTGACGTGCTCCTTCCTGCCGATCGGCAGGAGTTGGAAGACACCTACCGCCTGAACTGAGCCTGATCCAGGGCCAGTTAACCCCGGAACCACACTTGACAAGTCAACCTGGCATCCCTAACTTCGAACTTGCTAAGTCAACTTGTCAGGTGGCTGGTTGATCGAATCTTGAAGGAGACATCCCTGTGCGCATGATCCGAATCGACGCCTCGACCGCCACGATCCTGCTCACTGAAGCGCCGGCGCCGAAGGTGCGCGACCGGCAGACCGGTGAGATCGCCAAGGACGCCGTGAGTGGTGAGGCGCTGATGACCGTCGGCGTCGTCTACATCGACGAGGGCGAGTCGTCGCTGATCCAGGTCACGATCCCCGAGAGCGGTGTGACGGACGGATTGACCGTCGGTGCTCCGGTCTCGCTGCCGGGGCTCGTCGCCCGTCCGTGGGAGAGCGTGTTCAACGGTCAGCAGCGGCACGGCATCGCCTACCGGGCTACGGCCATTGCTCCGGGCGCCTTCCCGCTGGCTCAGGCGGGCTGATCGACGTGACCGACCTGGTGACGGTGGCCGAGCTGGGCGGGGCGCTTGCTGCGTTAGGTGGCGCGGCCTATGCCCGGCACGCCCACCCGGCGGCGTATTGGTCCACGGTCGGGCTGCCGGTCTCGGTGGTCCGGCTCATGGCCTCGTACTCCTCGACCATGGACGCGTGCGGCCTGACGGTCGAGCCGTCCCGCTGGCGGGCGCTGGCCGTCAAAGCGACCACTCGCCGTGAGGTACGGCCAGTCCCTCCCCGCCGGGGCATGATCCGCCCCACCTCGACCGGCCTTCGGATCCGGCTTCGGCTGGCTCCGGGCCAGGAACCGGCGGACGTAGCGGCATCTGCCGAGCGTCTCCGGCATGCCTGGGGCGTCCACGCCGTGTACGTCCGGGACGTCAAGCCCGGCGTCGTCGAACTCCGGCTCGTCGGCTTCGACGTCCTGCGGAAGGTGCGGATGCCACGCCGGACCGACAGCGGACACCTCCGAGTGCCCGTGGCTCTGCGGGAGGACGCAACCGCGGTCGTACGCGACTACCGCGCCGTTCCGCATGAACTCGTCCTCGGCGCCACCCTGTCCGGCAAGTCCATGTACCAGCGGAACCTGCTCACGGGCCTTGCGACTCAGCCCGTGGTCCTGGTCGGCATCGACTGCAAGCGGGGAGTCGAGCTGGCGCCGTTCGCCCCTCGCCTGTCCGCGCTGGCGACCGACCCGGACCAGGCGGCCGAACTGCTGCCCGTCCTCGTGAAAGAGATGGAGGACCGATACGACCTGATCAAGGCTCGTCAGGGCATCGTCCCCGGTACCCCCGATGAGCTGATCACCTCGGACGTCTGGGGGCTCCCCGAGAGCGAACGCCCGGCTCCCATCGTCCTGTTCATCGACGAAGTGGCCGAACTCTTCCTCGTCGCCACCAGGAAGGAGGAGGAACGGCGGGACGAGATGGTCACTCAGCTCATCCGCCTCGCTCAACTCGGTCGTGCGGCCGGGATCTACCTGGAGGTCTGCGGGCAGCGCTTCGGCGCCGAACTGGGCAAGGGAGCGACCATGCTCCGCGCGCAGCTGACCGGCCGCGTCTGCCACCGCGTCAACGACGAAGCCTCCGCGAAGATGGCACTCGGCGACATCGCACCCGAGGCGGCCTACGTCGCCTGCGCCATCGCCGCCGACCTGCCCGGATTGGCCGTCGCCGGCGACACCTCCGGCGGCTGGTCCCGCATCCGCACCCCCTATCTCTCCCTCGCCGATGCAGCGGCCACCTGCCGCGAAATGGCCCACCTCGCCCCGGACGTACCGGCGTTCACGCCCTTCCGGCCCTACGTCCCGCCCGTCCCTGCGCGGGACTCCGGACCGCTGACGACTCCTCGCCCGGTCACCGAATAACCCCACTGCCCCCAACGGCTGGCGCGGCCGTCCCCCGCCAAGTCCCTACCTCCGCCTTGCCGGAAACAGGAGAGGAATCCCCGTGACTGCCTCGATGTCCTTCTACGCGGACACCCACACCACCGTTCGCCTCAGCAAGTACGGCACGCGCCACGCCCCGATCCTCGCCCTGGACGGCGAGGACCACACCCTGACCGTCTCCGCCTTCGACCACGTCCCGATCGCCGACCACCTGTCCTTCGCCCGAGAGCTGGCCGCCGCCTGCACCGACTACGTCAACGCGCTGGAGACCTACGCCGCCGCCTTGTCCGACGGCGACCAGGAGCCGGACGGGGAGCGCGGATGAGGCTGCCCGTCCAAATCGACGCCGTACTCGTCCAAGCCCTGATCGCCGCCGCGTTGTCGTTCGCCCACCTGCATGACCTGGCCTCGGCTGCCGGTCAGCAGGGATGGAAGGCGTGGGCCTACCCGGTCTCCGTCGACCTGCTGTTGGTCGCGGCCTGGCGGCGACTGCGCTCCGGCGGGTCGAAAGCGGCTGGGTGGTGTTGGTTCCTGGTCGCGCTGACCGCGTCACTGGGCGCCAACGTCGCCACCGCCGGACTGCTCGACCTGAACGCCGTCCCGGCCTGGCTCCGCATCCTCGTCGCCGGATGGCCCGCCGTCGCCTTCCTCGGCGGAACGCTCCTCGCCCATGGACCGACGACGCCCCATGAGGTCCCGGCAGTCAAGAAGGAAGCGGCTGCGCCGCCGCCCGCCCCTGAACTGCCCACCCGAGAGCCGGAATCGACTCCGCCCTCAACAGCCTCCGTCCCGCCGGCACTCGTCGCCCTCGCTCGCAAGGTCGCCGACGAACACCGCGCA
The DNA here is from genome assembly GCF_040686775.1 of Streptomyces sp. NPDC079141. Lineage (NCBI taxonomy): Bacteria > Bacillati > Actinomycetota > Actinomycetes > Kitasatosporales > Streptomycetaceae > Streptomyces > Streptomyces sp. NPDC079141. The sequence goes on from NZ_JBFBLP010000012.1 coordinate 7,239, forward strand.
CGGACCGGCTCCGCCATCGACACCTCGACGCTCCGCGTCCGGCTCGGCGTCCCGATGCCGCTCGCCGAAGCCATCGTCACCCAACTCATCTGAACCCGGAGGACTTTCCTCGTATGCGCCCCACCACGCTCCGCGCGCTGAAACGCGCAGCCGAGCTGACCCGCCAGAACCGCCTCACCGAAGCCGTACTGATCGCCGAACCGGTCATCCTCGCCGCCGACCGCTACGAGGGCGACGAGATCTTGCGCTGGCTCGCCGACCACGTCACCGACTTCACGGGCGAGACGAAGAAGGAGATCGCCTGATGCCCGCCAACCGCCGTTTCCGCAACGTCATCCGTATCGGCCCCGTCCAGGTCGGCACGTACTACGACGGCCGGGGCCGCGAGAAGCACACCGCCGCCTGCACCGCCCCGCGCTGCGGCTTCTCCACCGACTACGACAGCCGCCCCGCCGCCGAGCTGGCCGCCCGCACCCACCGCTGCCCCGTCCGCTGAGGAGAGAACGCCGTGACCGTCTCGCTCCCGCTCGTCTTCGTCCTGGGCGTCATCGCCTGGGCCGCGATCAAGTTCCTCGGAGTCCGCCTCTGGGTCGCCGTCGTGATCGCTCTGTTCGGCTTCTGGCTCTCGCACACCTTCCTCGCCCCCGCCATCGAGTCCGGCACCCGCTCCGGGGTCGACGTCGTCAACGGCACCAACAAGTGAGAAGGAGTCCCGTGATGTTCCGCCCCAAGCTGCCTGACACCCCGTACGTCCCGAGCATCACCACGCACGTTCCGACGGACCACGTCCCGGCTCCTGCTGCCGCTCGTCCGGTCGCCCCCTACGTGGGGGCCGTCGCAGCCGTGGTCGTCGTCGGTGTCGTGCTCACCGCGCTCCTGGCGGCCGTCGCCATATCGGCCGTGTCCGTGGCCATCGCCGCCGTGGTCCTGCGCTCCCTCTTCAACAGCGCGAACAAGCGCTGACCGGCCGCCGGGGCGGCAACAAGCCGCCAAGCATCCCGCCGCCCCGGGGCCGTCCCTCCCAACCGCCGAAACAGCCGAAAGGAACTCCCATCATCACCCGGCAGACTCCGCCCCCACTGGCGGAACTCTCCATGCTGGCCTCCCTCGGCACCCTGCCCGAGCTGGGCCGCCAACTCTCCGGCCTAGGCGGCTGCACTCACCCCGTCCGCCTCGACGGCCACCGCACGGAGTACGCCGTCAACACGGCAACCGGCGAAATCGGCAACGTCCTGCGCCACCTGGACTCCGCCACGCTTCCCGCCGGCCAGCTCCTCACCCGCTGCAACAACCGCCGTGCCACGCGCTGCCCGGCCTGCGCCGAGGTCTACCGCCGCGACACCTACCACCTGATCACCGCCGGGCTCCGTGGCGGCAAGGGCACACCTGAGTTGGTCTCAGCCCACCCACGCGTCTTCGCCACGTTCACCGCACCGAGCTTCGGTCCGGTCCACAACCGCCCCTCCAGCGGGCGGCCCTGCCGCTGCGGCATCCGGCACGACGACCCAGACCCGGTCCTCGGTACGCCCCTCGATCCGGACACGTACGACTATGAAGCGGCCGTGCTCTGGAACGCCCACGCCGGGGCCTTGTGGCGACGGTTCTCCATCTACCTCCGCCGTGAGGTCGCCAAGCGCGCCGGCCTCACCCAACGGGCCTTCCGTGACCACGCCCGCATCTCCTTCGCCAAGGTCGCCGAGTATCAGAAGCGCGGCGCGGTCCACTTCCACGCGGTCATCCGCCTCGACGGCCCCGAGGGCGGCGAGACCTCGCCCCCGGTCTGGGCCACGGCCGAGCTGCTGAGCGACGCGATCCACGCCGCTGCCACCGCCACCCGCGTCCACGGCCCGACCGTCGACGGCCGTCCGCACTCCTTCGTCTTCGGTCGTCAGCTTGATGTCCGTCCGATCCGGTCCGCCGACTTCGACGACGGCCAGGACCTGACCGACCGGGCCGTAGCGGCGTACATCGCCAAGTACGCCACCAAGGGCGCGGAGACGGCAACGGGCACCCTCGACCGGCCGATCCGCTTCCTCGCCGAGCTGGCCGGAGCCCGGATCACCGACCACGCCCGCCGCATGATCCGAACCGCTTGGACTCTCGGCGCGCGTCCCGAGCTGGCAGACCTCCGCCTACGCGCATGGGCCCACATGCTCGGCTTCCGCGGCCACTTCTCCACCAAGTCCCGCCGCTACTCCACCACCCTCGGCGCCCTCCGCAACGCCCGCGCCGAATGGCGCCGCGCGCAAGCCGCCCCGCCAGCACCCCAGGACGGCGAAACCACGCTCGTCCTCGCTCACTGGGTCTTCGCCGGAACGGGCCTCAGCGCGGGCGAGACCTGGCTTGCCGCATCCCTCGAACCCGCCCCCGGAACGGAAGGAGAGCCGACCACATGAACGACCGCTACCTGTCCGTCGACCAGGTCGCCGAGCTGCTGGGCACGACTGTCCGCTTCCCCCGGCGGCTCGTCGAGGAGCGGCGCATTCGTTACGTCAAGGTCGGTCGACACGTCCGCATCCCTGAGAGCGCACTTCGCGAGTACCTCGCCTCTCGCACCGTGGAACCGCTGAGGCGGCGGCCTCGATCTCGCTTCGGGAGGGCTGCTGCCTGATGGCCAACAGCAAGGGCAGGCGCCGTCGTTTCGGCGCGATCAGACGGCTTCCCTCCGGCCGCTATCAGGCGCGCTATCCAGGCCCTGACGGCGTGATGCGTCCGGCTCCCATCACCTTCGAGACGACGGCGGATGCCGACGACTGGTTAGCCGAGAAACAGACGGAGATCCGCCGGGGAGACTGGCGCGACCCCGAGGCAGGCGCGGTGAGCTTCCGGGCCTACGCCGATAAGTGGGTCGACGAACGGGAGCTCGCACCGCTCACCCGCGACCTGTACCGCTACCTCCTCGACAAGCACCTGTTCGCCTTCGCCGAGTCGGACTTGGACGAGATCACAGCTCCGCGTGTCCGGGAGTGGCGAGCAGATCGGCTGCGGACCACGAACGCCAAGACGATGACGGCAAAGGCGTACCGGCTCCTCAAGGCCATCATGGAAACGGCCGTGGACGACGAGCTGATCAGCCGCAACCCGTGCAGGATCAAGGGCGCAGGGAAGGAGAAGGCGGCCGAGCGGCGCATCGCCACCGTCGCCCAGGTCGACGCCCTCGCCGAAGCGGTAGGGATGCGGTGGCGGCTCATGGTCTACCTCGGCGCGTACGGCCCGATGCGGCCTGAGGAGCTGGCCGGCCTCCGCCGCCGTGACGTCGACCTCGACAACCTAAGAGTCCGCGTCCGCCTCGCCGAGCCAGAGCGCATGAACGGACGGCGCGTCCAGGGCGACACCAAGTCGGAGGCGGGCACTCGGACTGTGATCCTTCCCGCGTTTCTCCACCGGGAGCTCCGCTGGCATCTGGAGAGCTACGCCGAGCCGGGCCCCGATGGGCTGATCTTCGTGGGGGAGAAGGGCGCTCCGTTCCGGCGCAGCACCTTCGGGCGGAAGTGGCGGCGGGCGAGGGAGGTCGTGGGGATGCCCGAGGGCTTCCGCTTCTACGATCTCCGGCACACGGGGCACACGCTGTCCACGCGCTCCGGGGCCACGCTCAAAGACACCATGGTCCGGGCCGGGCAGTCCTCGGAGAAGGCGGCGCTGATCTACCAACACTCCGACGACAAGCGACAGCAGGAGGTCGCTGCGGGACTCGACGCGACTGTCCGCAAGGCACGTCAGGCTGCAGGGGAAGCCGCTGCCGTGCCAGATTCGCCAGAGGAGCGCTGACTCGCCAAGGGGGCAAGGTTTTGGACGTCTGGGGCAGCAAGGCGGTAGTCAGATGCTGGCGAATGCGGACAGCAGAGTGTCGGTGCGGAGCTGGAGCTCGGGCGTCTCGGCCCCGGTGACACTGACGGACATCACCTCACTGCCGACAGAGCGGGCGAGGCCGACTTCCAGGGTGGCGCTCGTGCCGGCGAGCGGATACGAGTACCAGCCGTCGGACTTCTCGTCGTCGGTGTTCCAGACACCGGTTTCGATGGTGTCCCAGTCGGTGTCATCGAATGCATAGCCGGCGTAGCGGGACAGCAGCTCCAGGAAGGCGCGCAGGTTGCGATCCATGATCCATCCGGCGATCTGCTTGCTCATGTCCTCCCCCAACGATCCAGACGATCAGTGTTCTGGCACGGATCTGGCACGCGGCCAGTGGTCGCGGCGGACAGCAAAACGGCCCAGGTCTCTGACCTGGGCCTTAATCATGGAGCGGGTGACGAGAATCGAACTCGCGCTCTCAGCTTGGGAAGCTGATGTTCTACCATTAAACTACACCCGCATAAGACGCCGAATGAGTCGGTGTCCGAATGCTCGCTCACTGTACCTCATGGCAGACCCCCGGTGCTCAGGCCGTGGGGTCTGACTGGTTTTCAGGGGTGGGATGCGGCTGCGGGGGGCCGGAGTTGGGGCGTACCGTGGGGGCGTTGGAGAGGGTCCGGGTGGGATCGGAGTGCCGCCTGGAGGGCCGTCCCTTCCATCCCGTAATGTGCCTTTTGTCGTCAGGCAAGCAGCAGCCAGACGCGGCTCTTGGGGAAGGGACTCTTGGACTTGATGGAGCGCACCGTCGTCCGTTGTGCCGATGGGCACGTGTTCAGCACCGCTTCGTTCCCGATGCAGCAGGCCGATCGGCTCGGCCCCGGCCGGCTCGTGAGGTGTCCGCGGTGTGCCCGGCTCCGCAGTGCGGTGCCGGTCGCCATGGAGAAGCGGTAGCGGGACAGCGGTAGCAGGACAGCAGCAGAGCGGTAGTGAAGGCGCGCGGGCCGTCCGATTGTGGTCGGTCCGCGCGCCTTGCGTATCCTCGGGGCGTGCTTCTCTCAGACAAGGACATCCGGGCCGAGATCGACGCCGGGCGGGTGCGGATCGATCCCTACGACGAATCCATGGTGCAGCCGTCCAGCATCGACGTGCGGCTTGATCGGTATTTTCGGGTGTTCGAGAATCACCGGTACCCGCACATCGACCCGTCGATCGAGCAGGCCGATCTGACGCGGCTCGTGGAGCCGGAGGGCGACGAGCCCTTCATCCTCCACCCCGGGGAGTTCGTCCTCGCGTCGACGTACGAGGTCATCTCCCTGCCCGACGATCTTGCCTCGCGGCTCGAAGGCAAGAGCTCGCTCGGGCGGCTCGGGCTTGTCACCCACTCCACAGCCGGGTTCATCGACCCCGGTTTCTCCGGGCACGTGACGCTGGAGCTCAGCAATCTCGCGACCCTGCCCATCAAGCTGTGGCCGGGCATGAAGATCGGGCAGCTGTGCATGTTCCGGCTCAGCTCGCCCGCCGAGTTCCCCTACGGCAGCGATCGGTACGGGTCCCGGTACCAGGGGCAGCGTGGACCTACCGCCTCCCGTTCTTTCCTCAACTTCCATCGGACCCAGGTGTGAGTGACGCAGGCATGAGCGAAGTACGCGAGAACCTGACCTACGAGCGGTTCGGCACCGCCATCCGTGAGCTCGCCCAGACCATCGCCGACGACGGGTACGAGCCCGACATCGTGCTCTCCATCGCCCGTGGCGGGGTGTTCGTCGCCGGCGGGCTCGCCTACGCCCTCGACTGCAAGAACATCCACCTTGTGAACGTCGAGTTCTACACGGGCGTGGGCACCACCCTCGAAATGCCCGTCATGCTCGCGCCCGTCCCCAACGCCATCGACTTCTCCGACAAGAAGGTCCTGATCACCGACGACGTCGCCGACACCGGCAAGACGCTCAAGCTGGTGCACGACTTCTGCCTCGACCATGTCGCCGAGGTCCGGTCCGCCGTGATCTACGAGAAGTCGCATTCGCTGGTGAAGTGCGAGTACGTGTGGAAGCGCACCGATGAGTGGATCAACTTCCCGTGGTCCGTCGAGCCGCCCGTCGTGAAGCGGGCGGGGCAGGTGCTCGACGCCTGAAGCAACACTGAGGCCATAAACGGAGGGGCTCCCGGTGCGTATGCGCGCCGGGAGCCCCTCCCCTTACCCCTCGAAGAATCAGAACGTGCCCAGCTTCACGATCGACAGCAGCGCGATCAGCTGGATCGCCGACGCGCCCAGGGCCTTCGGCCACGGCAGGTCGTGGGAGCGGGTGACCATGGTGGTCAGGAGGGCGCCTGCCGCGACCCACGTCGCCCAGCCCAGGATCTGGACGAAGGGGGCGTCGCCGCCGAGGAACATCGCCACGACCAGGCGCGGGGCGTCGGTCAGGGACATGATCAGCATGGAGAGGCCCACCGTGGGCTGCCAGGCGCCGTCGCCGCCGAGCTGGCGGGCCAGGGTGTGGGTGACCACGCCCAGGACGAAGGACGACAGGACCATGGCGACGGCCGTCGTCAGGACGATCGGGACCGCGTTCGCGAGGGTCGCGTTGATCGCGTCCTCGCGGGCCGTGTCGAAGCCGAAGACCGCGAGCAGGCCGTAGAGGAACGTCACGATCAGGGCCGGGCCCCACATCGTGTAGTCCCGCATCCGGAGGAAGGTCTGGGCGGGGGAGAGGACGATGCCTCTCAGCAGTTCCTTCCAGTGCAGGCGGGGGCCGGCCGGGGCCGCCGGGGCCGCGCCCGCCTGGTAGGTCTGGCCCTGGTTGTAGGGGTCGTCGTGGACGGAGAACGCCTGGGTGTGGCCAGGGTTGTTCGCCGCGTACGGGTCATGACCGCCGCCGCCCGGACCCTGCGGGTACTGCTGCGCGCCGTCGCCGAAGTACTCCGGCTCACCATGCCCGCCATGACCGCCGTAGCCACCGCCCTGGCCGCCGTGCCCGCCGTACGGCTGCTGGGGCGGCGGAGGGTAGCCGTACGACGGCCCCTGCTGTCCGTACGGGGGTTGTTGCGGTCGCGCTTGCGGGGCGCGGTTGTCCCGGCCGCCGCGTCCGATCCTGAATCCAGCCACGTCTTCGAACGTACCTGGTCCCGGAGAGTGACGTGCCGGGCCCGGCGGTACGGGCCCGGCTTTGCGGCCGAGCTGTGACATCCCCTAAGGGACATCAGGGGACGCGTCGGCGTCCGTCACTGGAGCATCCCCCTGATGAGGCCGTCGCCCGCCACCGAGGTGACACCTGTCGTCGTGACTCCCGATGATGTGCCCGGCAGCCGCAGTGAACTCAGCGTGCCCGTCAGGAACAGGTCCGCGTGACCGTCGCGGTCGGTGTCGCGCAGGCGGACCGTGGAGCCGAAGCTGTCGTCGGCCTCCAACGCCCCCGGAATCCCGGCCGAGTTGCGGGCGAAGGCCTGCGAGCCCGTTCCGGTGACGCCGACGGCACGGCCGTACAGGACGTGGACCATGCCCGCGTACTCCTTGCCGTCGATGGTCTCGCCGTACGCGCCGATCGCGAGGTCCTTGTAGCCGTCGCCGTTGACGTCGCCGGCCGAGACGCTGTCGCCGAAGCTGTCGTACGACTCCGCCGTGCCCGCCACTCCGGTGGTGTTCTGGGTGATGCGGGCGGATGTGCCGGGGCCGGACGAGGAGCCGTACCAGAGGGAGACGCGGCCCTTGTAGCCGCCGTACAGGGACGTGCCGACGGCGATGTCGCCGTAGCCGTCCTTGTCGAAGTCGGCGATGACGCCGTCGCCACCCCGGTGCGTGCTGCCCCCGCCGCCCTGCTGGGACTCCAGGCGCAGGGTCTTGCCGGAGGAGAGGGTGGCGCCGCCCTTGACGAACCAGGCCTCCGACCAGATCTCCTCGGTGTTGACGCCGTCGCCGATCAGGACGAGGTCGGTCTTTCCGTCGCCGTTCACGTTGCCCGCGATGACGGCCGTGGACGAGAAGGAGGCGGTCGACTTGTCGAGGGTGGAGACCGAGCCGTGGACGCCGGTGCGGTTGATGGCGCCGCGGTAGACGTATGTCTTGCCGGCCGCGACGACCGCGAGGTCCTTCTTGCCGTCGCCGTTGAAGTCGCCGACCGCCAGGTCCGAGCCCGTACGGGCGTACGAGGTATTCGACTTGGCGGTGATGGCCGTACCGCCCGAGAGGCCGCTTGCGCTGCCCCACAGGATCGTGACCGCGCCCTGGTCCGTCCGGCCGTCGACGTTCTCGCCGGGCGCGGCCACGGCGAGGTCGCCGTAGCCGTCGGCGTTGAAGTCGGCGGCGGCGCGGACCTCGCCGAACATGTCGTCTGTCTCGTCGCTGCCGGGGACGCCGGAACTCGACTGGCTGACGAACTGGGTCTTCGTGCCCGGGCCGCTCGCGGTGCCGAAGGTGATCAGGACACCGCCGCCCTTGGCATCCCCGTCCCACCTGGCCGCGTAGTCGCGGTACCCGTCCCCGTTGAAGTCGTCGGCGTACTTCGCGGACGCCGCAGAGGCGGGGGTCGCGGCCAGGCCCGCGGTGAGGAGGGCGGCGAGCGTTGCCGCTGTGCGGACGCGCATGTCAGCCCTCCAGGACCGTGCCGAAGTACGTCAGGCCGGACGGGCCGCCCAGGGTGGTGCTGCTGAAGGACTTGGCTCCGGTCGTCGTGATGCCGGTGGAGGTGCCGCGCAGGACCCAGACCGCGCTTGCGCCGCCGTTCTCGCCGCGGGCGCCCGCGATCAGCTCGGCGCGGCCGTCGTTGTTGGCGTCGGTGAGGAAGACGGAGTCGCCGAAGTAGTCGTAGGACTCGGCGGTGCCGGGGACGCCGGTGGTGTCCTGGGAGAAGGCCTTGGCGCCGCTGCCGGTCAGGCCGCTCGCGGAGCCGCGCAGGACGATGACGTTGCCCGCGTCCTCCTTGCCGCTCAGGGACTCGTTCGCGACGCCGACGGCGATGTCGGGGTAGCCGTCGCCGTTGGTGTCGCCGGCCGACAGGCTCCAGCCGAAGCCGTCCCACTTCTCGGCGGTGCCGGGGACGCCGGTGGTGTCCTGCGTGAAGCGGACCGGGGTGCGGGTGGTGCTCAGGCCGGTGGAGGCGCCGTAGGTGACGGTGATCGCGCCGCCGAGGCCGCCGTTGGGCTCGTCGGTGGCCTTCTCCATGAAGTTGCCGGTGACGATGTCGCCGTAGCCGTCCTTGTTGACGTCGGCGATGACGGCGTCGTAGCCGCCCGCGAGCCTGCTGCCCGGCGTGAGGCCGGTGGCGGAGCCCTTGTAGAGGACGCTGCGGGTGCGGTAGCCGTCGGTGATCTCCTCCTGGCCCATCACCAGCAGGTCGGTCTTTCCGTCGCCGGTGACGTCGCCCGCGACGAACTGGTCGGTGCTGACGCCGGTCTGCTCCTGGGTGTCGATGCCGACGCGCTCCGCGGCCTCGCCGGTGCGGGTGATCGGGCCCTCGAAGACGTTCACGCTCTCGAAGTGGTTGTTCGCCGCCGCCAGGTCGGTGTCCCCGTCCCCGTCGAAGTCGCCGGTGGCCACCGACCAGCCGAGCTCGTTGCGGTTCTCCGGGAGCGGGGAGGCGATGTCCCTGCCGGAGGTGATCCCGCTCGCGCCGCCCCACAGCACGGTCAGCGCGCCGTAGTCGCCGGTGGTGCCGATCTTCTCGCCGTACACGCCCACGACGATGTCCATGTAGCCGTCGCCGTCCAGGTCACCCGTGGTGAGCCGGTCGCCGAACTTGTCGTCGGTCTCGGGGGTCCCCGGGATGCCGGTGGTGCCCTGGGTGATGATCTGGCGCTTGGTGGTGTCCAGGCCGCTCGCGGAGCCGTAGACGACGGCGACGTAGCCGGCGTTCGACCGGCCGTCGATCTTGGTGAGGGGGGCGCCGATGGCGAGGTCGCGGTAGCCGTCGCCGTTGAAGTCGCCGGACAGGCCGGAGGGTGCGGCCGCCGCCGTGGTGGCCGGGAGGGCGGCGAGCAGGCCGGTGGTCAGGGCCGTGGCCAGCAGGAGGGTGGTCTTCTTGCGCATGGTGGTCCGTTCGGGAATGTCGTGAAGGGGGTGCCCAGTCGGCGAAGCAGCCGCCGAACTCGGGCAGGAAGAACGCGCCGGGCGGGGTCGGTGGCGGTACGTCACTTGGCGATGTCCCAGGCGAAGTTGGCGCCGGCCTTGAGGGAGACGCCGGCCGCGGTCAGGGACTTGGCGCCGGACGTGGTCAGGCCGGAGGCGGTGCCGCGCAGGGTGGTGACGGAGCCGTAGCCGTTCTCGTAGCCGGCGCCGGTCACCAGGTCGGCCTTTCCGGTCTTGTCGAGGTCGATCAGGCGGACGGACATGCCGAAGTAGTCGCCGCTCTCGGCGGTGCCGGGCACGCCCTCGGTGTTCTGGGAGTACGACTTGGCGCCGGTGGTGGTCAGGCCGGAGGCCGAGCCGTACAGGACGGTCACCGTGCCGGCGTCGCGTGCCGAGCCGATGTCCTCGCCGTAGGCGCCGACCGCGACGTCGGCGAAGCCGTCGGCGTTGATGTCGCCGACGTCGACCGCGGTGCCGAACAGGTCGGCCTCCTCGTCAGCGCCGGGCACGCCCGGGGTGTCCTGGTGGACGACGGTGGGCGTCTGCTGCGGGTCGGGGCCGTTCGGGCCGCCGTACCAGACGGTGATGCGGCCGCCCTTGAGGCTCTTCGGGCCGGCGTAGTCGCCGAGGACGAGGTCGCCGTAGCCGTCGCCGTTGATGTCGCCGGTCGCGCCGGGGTCGCCGTCGGCGCCCGGCAGGCTGATCATGGCGTACTCCGACTCGGGGTGGTCGGCGTCGTTCAGGGGGTCGTACGCGAAGTAGCGGATGTCGCCGCCCTCGTCGCCGGTGACCCCGAAGGGGTAGAGGCGCTCGGCCGCTCCGTCGCCGGTCAGGTCGCCGGCGATGACCTCGTACGTCGAGCCCACCTCGTGGACGCCGGTGTGGCTCAGGGGCGTGCCGGTGCGGGTGAAGGGGCCGCGGTAGAGGTGGGTGTGGGTCTGGCCGGTGACGGTCACGTCCGTCTTGCCGTCGCCGTCGAAGTCGCCGGTGGCGACGCCACGGCCGTAGCCGCCCCATACGGCCAGCTCGTCCGCGGAGGGCTGCGGCAGGGCCGAGCCGCCGGTCAGACCGGACGAGCCGCCCCAGATGACGGTGACCATGCCGACGCCCTGCCGGTCGCCGATGCTCTCGAACTCGGAGCCCACGACCAGGTCGGCGTAGCCGTCCGCGTTCAGGTCACCGGCGGCGAGGCTCGCGCCGAACCGGTCGTCGGACTCGGCGGTGCCCGGGACGCCGGTGGAGTTCTGGGTGATCACGGTCTTCTTGGTGGCCGCGATCCCGGTGGACGAGCCGTACAGCACGACCACGGCACCGGCGCCGCTCGCGGAACCCACGTCGGCGCTCATCGCGCCGATGGCGACGTCCCGGTAGCCGTCGCCGTTGAAGTCGCTCGCCAGCCCGGAGGGCGCGGCGGTGGCAGTGGCCGCCGGGAGGGCGGTGAGCAGGCCGGTGGTGAGCGTGGCGGCCAGCAGCAGGGTGCGCTTGCGCAAGGCGTGACTCCAGAAGAGGGTCGGCCGCCGGGCCCGGGGGTGCGGGGCCCGGCGGACGGGTGTGGTGCGGGGGTGGTTCGGGGGTGGGGCTACGGCGGTCAGGGCGCCGGTGCCACGGCGGCTTGGTCGCCTTTGCCGCCGTGGCTCGGTGGCTCAGTGGTTCAGTCGGCGAAGTTCATGCCGAACGAGGGGGTTCCGGTCGTCGAGACGCCCGAGGTGCTCGGCGAGATGGCCCGCGAGCCGGTGGTGGTGATCTTCGTGCCGTTGGACGGCAGATAGGTGACGGCGCCGTTGCCGAGGTTCTCGTCGGAGCCGATGGCGAGGTCGGCCTTGCCGTCGCCGGTGAGGTCGTCGATCTTGACGTCCAGGCCGAAGTAGTCGTTGTCCTCGTCGCTGCCGGGGACGCCCGCGGTGTTCTGGGAGAAGAGCTGGGCGCCGGAGGAGGTGTTCAGGCCGCTCGCGGCGCCGTAGATGACGGTGACCGTGCCGGTGTTCACCGCCTCGCCGAGGTTCTCGCCCGCGGCGCCGATCGCGAGGTCGAGGAAGCCGTCGCCATTGATGTCGCCGAGGTCGAGTTCGTGGCCGAAGTAGTCGTTGCCCTCGGAGGTGCCGGGCACGCCGGCGGTGTCCTGGGTGACGCCCTTGGCGGTGCCGGGGCCCTCGGCCGTGCCGTACGTCACCCAGACCTTGCCGCCGTTGCTGGAGTCCGGTTCGCCGTTCCACGGGGCGCCGGTGACGATGTCGCCGTAGCCGTCGCCGTTGATGTCGCCGATCGCGGTGATGATGCCGGACTTGAGGACCTGATGGCTCGTGGACAGGCGGCTTGCGGCGCCGGGGTAGTAGTAGTTGCGGTTCCAGCCCTCGCCGCTCTCGCCCTCGTAGCCGTCGACGACGAGGTCGGTGCGGCCGTCACCGCTGACGTCACCCGCGGTCAGGTTGAGCGGGCCGCCACCGTTGGCGCCCATGATCGGGGGTGTGAGGGTGTAACGGCCGCCCGCGGTGCCGCTGCCGGAGAAGCCGCCCTTGAAGACGTGGATGGTAGCGGCATTGCTGCCGACGGCCAGGTCGGCCTTGCCGTCTCCGTCGAAGTCGCCGGCGGCCAGGTTCTTGCCCCAGCGGTCGTGCTTGCTGGGAGTCGGGTCGTCGACGGTGACGCCCTTGCCGGTGATGCCCGAGGCCGAGCCCCACAGGATGGCCAGGCTGCCGCCGTCGGTGTCGCCGCTGACGTCCTCGTAGGGGGAGCCGACCGCGATGTCGTCGTAGCCGTCGCCGTTGAAGTCGGCGTAGGCGGTGTCGATGCCGAAGGCGTCGCCCGTCTCGGCGGTGCCCGGAGTGCCGGTGGTGTTCTGGCTGATGGTGTGGCGCTTGGCGGAGGAGATGCCGTCGGCGGAGCCGTAGAGGACGACGAGCTGGCCGGCGGCTTTCTTGCCGCCGACGTAGGCGACGTGCGCGGAGAAGGCGACGTCGCCGATGCCGTCGCCGTTGAAGTCGGCCTTCGCGACGGTGGTGGAGTCCGCGGCCGTCGCGGTCGAGGCCGTGAACGTGAGCAGCCCGCCCGTCAGAGCGGCGGCGGTGGCCGTCGCGAGGGCGAGTCGCAGCGTCTGGTGCATGCGGGTTCTCCTGCTGCATGCGGGGATGCCTGGCGGGGCATCCGCAGTCGATTGGGTGCCGTCGGGACGGGTTGGCCGGGAGTTGTCCCGGGATTCACGCGCCGGTCGGCGAACAGGAGACTCGTACTGGTGCTCAAGGGTTGTACGTGAGTTCAGTAAATCTTTGAGGCGACTCAGGAGGTCAGGAACCCGGCCGTCGAGAAGCTGACGGCGGGCTCAGCCGCGATCAGCCCCTTCTCCGTCCCCGGGTACACGGCGACGGTGTCCCGCGTCTCGCTCCGGTACGTCCGCACGGTCAGGTCGGCGAGCCCGTCCCCGTCGAGGTCGGCCACCGACACCACCCGCGTCGTCCCTGTCCCCGGCGGCTCCACGGTCACCGAGCCCTGCGCCGACAGTCCCGTCGTACGGCCGGGGAAGACACGCAGCCGCGAGCCGCTGGAGACGAGTTCGCTGAGCCCGTCGCCGTCGAAGTCGGCGGCGTCGAGCATGGAGCCGGGGGAGGCGAGGGTGGCGCGGCCGGCGGTGGGGAGGTCGTAGCGCAGGGACGTTTCACCCATGGCGCCCACGGCGGCGTCCAGCGCCGCGCCCCGGCCGAAGCGGCCGAGGGCGACGTCGATGCCGTCGGGCAGGACGGCGCCGGTGCGGGTCGGCCCGGTGGGTCCGCCGAGGACGACGGCCGAGGTGCCGGTGCCTTCCGCGGTACGGACGACCAGGTCGTCGTAGCCGTCGCGGTCGACGTCGGTGGCCGGGCCCGTGGGGACGTTGCCGGGGGAGAGGATCGGGGCGGCGGCGGCCCGTGGGGTGCCCTTGCGGTTGAACGGGCCGCGCAGGAAGCTCAGTTGGCCGCCCGAGGCGTGGACGACGAGGTCCTCGGCGCCGTCGCCGTCGAAGTCGCCGCACACCGGCTGGTCGGGCCAGTCGTTGCCGGCACGCGCGCGTGCGGGGACGGTGAGCTTGACGGCCTTGCCGGTGAGGCCCTCCGGGGAGCCGAAGAGGAGCTGGAGCGGGACCGGGGGCTGTCCCTGGCCGTCGTAGGGCGGGTCGGTGGACACGACCAGGTCGGTGAAGCCGTCCCGGTCGAGGTCGCAGCTCGCCTCCGCGTCGAAGACGGCGGGGAGCTGTCCGTCGGTGGGCACGGCGTGCTGCTGCGGGGTGAGCAACTGCCGGGCGCCGGGCGTGAGTCCGCGCGGGCTGCCGTAGACGATGCCGATGCCGGGGTCGTCGGCGTGGGCCTGTGCCTTGGCCAGGTCGTTGAGTACGAGGTCGCGGTGGCCGTCGCCGTTGAAGTCGTCGGGCGTCTTGCTGCCGTCGCCGTGGGGGACGGGGAGTTGGGCGGGGGCGTCGGCGACCTGTACGGAGGGGGTGGGCGTGGGCTTGGCGGCGGCGTCCGGGTGGGGCCCGCAGGCGGCGAGGAGGAGCAGGGAGGAGCAGCCGAGGGCCACCAGACAGGTCCCACCGCTTCGCACGCGCACCGCTCACCTCGTCAGCATCAATGGCAACGACCTGGTCATCATGCATGTGTTCGACACAGGGCGACAGAGGCGGGGTGAGTCCTGAACCGCCCGCCCTCGGACTGTGGCTGGAACTGCTCCGCCGGGCGTACGCCGACGCCCCCTGCCCGAAGGACGGACAGGGGGCGTCGGGACGGCCGTAGCGGCTACTTCACCGGCTCGGGCTCCGGCTCGGTCTCCGACTCCGTCGACTCCTGCGGGTCAACCGGCGTCTTCACCGACTCCAGCAGCAGCTGGGCGACGTCGACGACCTGGATGGACTCCTTCGCCTGGCCCTCGTTCTTCTTGCCGTTCACGGAGTCCGTGAGCATGACGAGGCAGAACGGGCAGGCCGTCGAGACGATGTCGGGGTTAAGCGAAAGGGCCTCATCAACACGCTCGTTGTTGATGCGCTTGCCGATCCGCTCCTCCATCCACATCCGCGCACCACCGGCGCCGCAGCAGAAGCCGCGCTCCTTGTGGCGGTGCATCTCCTGCTGGCGCAGGCCGGGGACGGCGGTCATGATCTCGCGCGGCGGCGTGTAGATCTTGTTGTGGCGGCCCAGGTAGCAGGGGTCGTGGTACGTGATGATGCCCTCGACCGGGGTCACCGGGACCAGCTTGCCCTCGTCCACCAGGTGCTGGAGCAGCTGGGTGTGGTGGATGACCTCGTAGTCGCCGCCGAGCTGCGGGTACTCGTTGCCGAGGGTGTTGAGGCAGTGCGGGCAGGTGGCGACGATCTTCTTCGAGGACTTCGGCTTCTTCGTCTCCGGGTCTTCGTCGTCCTCGCCGAACGCCATGTTCAGCGCGGCGACGTTCTCCATGCCGAGCTCCTGGAAGAGGGGCTCGTTGCCGAGGCGGCGGGCGGAGTCACCGGTGCACTTCTCGTCGCCGCCCATGATGGCGAACTTGACGCCCGCCATGTGCAGCAGCTCCGCGAAGGCCTTGGTGGTCTTCTTGGCGCGGTCCTCCAGGGCGCCGGCGCAGCCGACCCAGTACAGGTACTCGACCTCGGACAGGTCCTCGATGTCCTTGCCGACGACCGGCACCTCGAAGTCGACTTCCTTCGTCCACTCCAGGCGCTGCTTCTTGGCCAGGCCCCAGGGGTTGCCCTTCTTCTCCAGGTTCTTGAGCATCGTGCCCGCCTCGGACGGGAACGCGGACTCGATCATGACCTGGTAGCGGCGCATGTCGACGATGTGGTCGATGTGCTCGATGTCCACCGGGCACTGCTCGACACAGGCGCCGCAGGTGGTGCAGGACCACAGGACGTCCGGGTCGATGACGCCGTTCTCCTCGGCGGTGCCGATCAGCGGGCGCTCGGCCTCCGCGAGAGCGGCCGCGGGGACGTCCTTGAGCTGCTCCTCGGACGCCTTCTCCTCGCCCTCCATCGTCTTGCCGCCGCCGGCCAGCAGGTACGGGGCCTTGGCGTGCGCGTGGTCGCGCAGCGACATGATCAGGAGCTTGGGGGAGAGCGGCTTGCCCGTGTTCCAGGCGGGGCACTGCGACTGGCAGCGGCCGCACTCGGTGCAGGTGGAGAAGTCGAGGATGCCCTTCCAGGAGAACTGCTCGACCTGGGAGACACCGAAGACGTCGTCCTCGCCGGGGTCGGTGAAGTCGATCGGCTTGCCGCCCGAGGTCATCGGGAGGAGCGCGCCGAGCGAGGTGCCGCCGTCGGCGTTGCGCTTGAACCAGATGTTCGGGAAGCCGAGGAAGCGGTGCCAGGCCACGCCCATGTCGGTCTTCAGGGAGACCGTGATCATCCAGATGAAGGAGGCCGCGATCTTCAGGCCGGCGAAGAAGTAGGTGAGGTTCTGGAGCGTGGAGAGGTCCAGGCCCTCCAGCGCCGAGACGACCGGGTACGAGATGAAGAACGAGGCCTCGTAGCCGTCGACGTGGTGCTGGGCGCCCTCCAGCGCGTGCAGCATGAAGATGCAGACGCCGACGATGAGGATGATCGTCTCGACGAAGTACGCCTGGCCGGTGTTGGAGCCCGCGAAGCGCGACTTGCGGCCCGCCCCGCCCGGCCGCGACAGCTGCCGGATGACGATCAGCGTCACGATGCCGAGCACGGTCATGGTGCCGATGAACTCGACGAACATCTCGTACGGCGCCCAGTCACCGATGACCGGCAGCAGCCAGTCGGCCTGGAAGAGCTGGCCGACGGCGTTCACGATCGTCAGCAGCAGCGTGTAGAAGCCGATCGCCACGAACCAGTGCGCGATGCCGACGATGCCCCAGCGGTTCATCCTGGTGTGGCCGAGGAACTCCTTGGCCAGGGTGATGGTGCGCAGGACGGGGTCGTTGGTCCGCGCCCCGGCCGGGAGGGGCTGGCCGAGCATCACGAAGCGGAAGATCTGGAGGACGGCACGGCCGAACAGGGCGATGCCGACCGCCATCAGGACCATCGACACGATGATCGCGGCGAGTTGCATTTCGGGGCTCCTCGGGCCTGCGAGGGGTTCTGCGAGGGAATCCTCGACATTACTAAGCGGTAACTTATGCAGTCCGTCTGAGACTACCCGTATCCTCCATCGCACTGTAGCCAGGCGCGGGGTGATCTGAGTCGCTGAGGGTTGCCTTAAGAGCTGAACGTGTTATTGCTACGAAATTGGTACATTTGCGCCTACTTTAGACCCGTGCTCTACGGGATCGCCGCGGCCGTTGCCGCTCTCCTTCTCTCCGCCGTCCTGGCCGCCCTGCTGCGGACCCCCGCCCTGCGCCGCGGCGTCCTCGACCGCCGACGCCACCGGAAGGTGCCGCTCGCCGGTGGCGCGGCCGTGGCCCTGACGGTCTGCCTGGTCGCCGCGGCGGGCCACTGGACGGACATCGCCCCGCTCGGCGAGGGCGGCCTCGCCCTGCTCACCGCCGGCGCCGCCGTGGCGCTCCTCGGCCTCGTCGCCGACCTCCGCCGCGTCAAGGCGCGGTTCCTCGCCGGCGGTACGGCCGTGGCGGCGGCCTGCGTGGTGCCGTACGAGGAGACGGGCGTCGTGGGCGGGCTGCTCGCCGTCGGGTGGGTCGTCCTCGTCACCCTCGGTTTCCGTGCGCTGGATCACGCCGACGCCCTCGCCGGGACCGTCGGGGTCGTCACCGCCTTCGGGGTCGGCGCGTGCGCGGCGGCGGAGGTGCTGGACGGGCTCGCGGTGCTGCTGAGCGTGCTGGCCGCCGCGCTGACCGGGTTCCTGATGCACAACTGGCATCCCGCGCGCGTGGGGCTCGGTGCGTGCGGGGCGATGTTCACCGGGTTCGTGCTCGCGTCCGCGGCCGTGGCGGTCCGCGCCGGATACGGCTTCGCCTCCACCACGGCGGTGCTGTTCGGGCTGACCGCCGTGGTGGCCGCCGACGTCCTCCTCGTCGCCCTGACCCGGGGCGGCGGCCCCCGTCATCTCGCCCACCGGCTGCGCCGGCTCGGGCTGACCCCGCAGGGCGGCACCGTCGTCCTCGGTGCGGGGGCGTTCGGGGGAGTGGTCGTCGCCGTGTTCGTGCATCTGGGGTGGGTCGCGGGATCGGGGGTTCTCTGGGTGGCCGCGGGTGCCCTGGCCGGCGTACTAGCGCTCCTGCGGGTCAAGCCGTCTTCGCAGGTCAGAGGCCAGTTGCGCGTAAGGAACGGATAAGAGTTGAGCGTCACAGACTCAGGTCTGTTGACCGAGCGCGGGGCCTCATGCACACTTGAGTCCGTTCCACTCAAGTCAGCTGGAGGAATCAACCATGGCACGTGCGGTCGGCATCGACCTGGGCACGACTAACTCCGTCGTCAGCGTTCTGGAGGGCGGCGAGCCCACCGTCATCACCAACGCCGAGGGCGCCAGGACCACGCCGTCCGTCGTCGCCTTCGCGAAGAACGGTGAGGTGCTGGTCGGCGAGGTCGCCAAGCGCCAGGCGGTCACGAACGTGGACCGGACCATCCGCTCGGTCAAGCGCCACATGGGCACCGACTGGAAGGTCGAGCTCGACGGGAAGCCCTTCAACCCGCAGCAGATGTCCGCGTTCATCCTGCAGAAGCTGAAGCGCGACGCCGAGGCGTACCTGGGCGAGAAGGTGACCGACGCGGTCATCACCGTCCCGGCCTACTTCAACGACTCCGAGCGCCAGGCGACGAAGGAGGCCGGCGAGATCGCCGGTCTGAACGTCCTTCGCATCGTCAACGAGCCCACCGCGGCCGCGCTCGCCTACGGCCTCGACAAGGACGACCAGACGATCCTCGTCTTCGACCTCGGTGGCGGCACCTTCGACGTGTCCCTCCTGGAGATCGGCGACGGCGTCGTCGAGGTGAAGGCCACCAACGGTGACAACCACCTCGGTGGTGACGACTGGGACCAGCGCGTCGTCGACTACCTGGTGAAGCAGTTCGCCAGCGGCCACGGCGTGGACCTCGGCAAGGACAAGATGGCGCTCCAGCGCCTGCGCGAGGCCGCCGAGAAGGCGAAGATCGAGCTGTCCTCGTCCACCGAGACCTCGATCAACCTCCCCTACATCACCGCCTCCGCCGAGGGCCCCCTGCACCTCGACGAGAAGCTCACCCGCGCCCAGTTCCAGCAGCTGACCGCGGACCTGCTGGAGCGCTGCAAGACGCCGTTCCACAACGTCATCAAGGACGCCGGCATCTCCATCAACGAGATCGACCACGTCGTCCTCGTCGGCGGCTCCACCCGTATGCCCGCCGTCGCCGAGCTGGTGCGCGAGCTGACCGGCGGCAAGGACGCCAACAAGGGCGTCAACCCGGACGAGGTCGTCGCCATCGGCGCCGCCCTCCAGGCCGGTGTCCTCAAGGGTGAGGTCAAGGACGTCCTGCTCCTCGACGTGACCCCGCTGTCCCTCGGTATCGAGACCAAGGGCGGCATCATGACCAAGCTGATCGAGCGCAACACCACGATCCCGACCAAGCGGTCCGAGATCTTCACGACGGCCGAGGACAACCAGCCGTCCGTGCAGATCCAGGTCTACCAGGGCGAGCGCGAGATCGCGGCGTACAACAAGAAGCTCGGGATGTTCGAGCTGACCGGTCTGCCGCCGGCCCCGCGCGGTGTCCCGCAGATCGAGGTCGCCTTCGACATCGACGCCAACGGCATCATGCACGTGACCGCGAAGGACCTGGGCACGGGCAAGGAGCAGAAGATGACCGTCACCGGTGGCTCCTCGCTGCCGAAGGACGAGGTCAACCGGATGCGCGAAGAGGCCGAGAAGTACGCGGAGGAGGACCACGCCCGCCGCGAGGCCGCCGAGACCCGCAACCAGGGCGAGCAGCTCGTCTACCAGACCGAGAAGTTCCTCAAGGACAACGAGGACAAGGTCCCGGGCGAGATCAAGACCGAGGTCGAGGGCGCCGTCGAGGAGCTCAAGGCCGCGCTCAAGGGCGAGGACACCGCCGAGATCCGCACCGCCACCGAGAAGGTCGCGGCCGTCTCGCAGAAGCTCGGCCAGGCGATGTACGCCGACGCCCAGGGCGCCCAGGCCGCCGGCGGTGCCGGTGCCGAGGCCCCGAAGGCCGACGACGACGTCGTGGACGCCGAGATCGTGGACGACGAGCGCAAGGACGGTGCCGCGTGACGGAGGAGACCCCGGGCTTCGAGGAGAAGCCCGACGTCCCCTCCGGCGCGACCCCCGACGACGCCGAGTCGAAGGCCGCACCCTCGTCGAACGGCGAGGGGGCGGCCCCGGCCGGGGACGGCAACGTAGACGCGGCCCTGGTGGCCCAGCTGGACCAGGTGCGTACGGCGCTCGCCGAGCGCACGGCGGACCTCCAGCGGCTCCAGGCCGAGTACCAGAACTACCGCCGCCGCGTGGAGCGCGACCGGATCACGGTCAGGGAGATCGCCATCGCGAACCTCCTGACCGAGCTCCTGCCCGTGCTCGACGACATCGGCCGCGCGCGGGAACACGGCGAGCTCGTGGGCGGGTTCAAGTCGGTCGCGGAATCCTTGGAGACCGTGGCCGCCAAGATGGGCCTGCAGCAGTTCGGCAAGGAGGGCGAGCCCTTCGACCCGACGATCCACGAGGCGCTGATGCACTCGTACGCGCCGGACGTCACCGAGACGACCTGCGTCGCGATCCTCCAGCCGGGGTATCGCATCGGCGAGCGCACCATCCGCCCCGCGCGGGTGGCCGTCGCCGAACCGCAGCCGGGCGCGCAGACGGTGAAGGCCGAGGAGGCGTCCGAGGCCGCCGAGGAGAAGGACAACAGCTCTGAAGAGGGCTGACGTCGTCATCATTGACCGGGAGGAGGGACGTCGGGGATGAGCACCAAGGACTTCATCGAGAAGGACTACTACAAGGTCCTCGGCGTCCCCAAGGACGCCACCGAGGCCGAGATCAAGAAGGCGTACCGGAAGCTCGCCCGCGAGTTCCACCCGGACGCCAACAAGGGCAACGCCAAGGCGGAGGAGCGCTTCAAGGAGATCTCCGAGGCGAACGACGTCCTCGGTGACCCCAAGAAGCGCAAGGAGTACGACGAGGCCCGCGCCCTCTTCGGCAACGGCGGCTTCCGCCCGGGGCCGGGCGCGGGCGGCGGCTCCTTCAACTTCGACCTGGGCGACCTCTTCGGAGGCGGCGCCCAGGGCCAGGGCGGAACCGGCGGCTTCGGCGGCGGAATCGGTGACGTCTTCGGGGGCCTGTTCAACCGCGGCAGCTCCGGCACCACGCGTGTGCAGCCGCGGCGCGGCCAGGACATCGACACCGAGGTCACCCTCAGCTTCACCGAGGCGATCGAGGGGGCGACGGTCCCGCTGCGGATGTCCTCGCAGGCGCCGTGCAAGGCCTGCTCGGGCACCGGCGACAAGAACGGCAACCCGCGGGTCTGCCCGACCTGCGTCGGCACCGGCCAGGTGGCGCGCGGGTCCGGCGGAGGCTTCTCCCTGACCGACCCCTGCCCGGACTGCAAGGGCCGCGGACTGATCGCGGAGGACCCCTGCGAGGTCTGCAAGGGCAGCGGACGCGCGAAGTCCTCCCGGACGATGCAGGTCCGCATCCCGGCCGGGGTCTCGGACAACCAGCGCATCCGGCTGCGCGGCAAGGGCGCACCCGGCGAGCGGGGCGGCCAGGCCGGCGACCTGTACGTCACGGTGCATGTGGACGCCCACCCCGTGTTCGGCCGCAAGGACGACAACCTCACGGTGACCGTCCCGGTGACGTTCGCGGAGGCGGCCCTCGGCGGCGAGGTCAGGGTCCCGACCCTGGGCGGCCCGCCGGTCACCCTGAAACTCCCGCCCGGCACCCCCAACGGCCGCACCATGCGCGCCCGGGGCAAGGGCGCGGTCCGCAAGGACGGCACCCGCGGCGACCTGCTGGTCACCGTGGAGGTGAGTGTCCCCAAGGACCTGACGGGGAAGGCTCGTGACGCCCTGGAGGCGTATCGCGAGGCGACCGTGGACGAGGATCCGCGGGCGGAGCTGTTCCAGGCCGCGAAGGGAGCATGAGTCAGATGGACGGTCGTCGACGCAACCCGTATGAACTGACCGAGGAGACCCCGGTCTACGTCATCTCGGTGGCGGCCCAGCTCTCCGGCCTGCACCCGCAGACGCTGCGCCAGTACGACCGCCTGGGCCTGGTGTCTCCGGACCGCACCGCCGGACGGGGCCGCCGCTACTCGGCCCGCGACATCGAACTGCTGCGCACCGTCCAGCAGTTGTCGCAGGACGAGGGCATCAACCTGGCCGGCATCAAGCGGATCATCGAGCTGGAGAACCAGGTCGCTGCCCTGCAGTCCCGCGTCGCGGAACTCCAGTCGGCCCTGGAGGGCGCGGCGACCGCGATGCAGCAGCGCGAGGCGGCGGTGCACGCGTCGTACCGCCGCGACCTGGTCCCGTACCAGGAGGTCCAGCAGACCAGCGCGCTGGTGGTGTGGCGGCCGAAGCGGCAGCAGAACGACTGACGCGCGCGGACATACGGAAGGGGCCCGGAGGAATCTCCGGGCCCCTTCCGGCGTCTACGGCGTGGTGACCGCCGAATCGCCCGCCGGCACGGACTCCGTGCCGTCCGCCATGACGGCCGTGACCCAGTAGTGCGACGTGGTCCCGCGCGGGACGCCGGTGTCGCGGTACAGAGTGACGTCGGCGCCGACGTCGGCGATCTTCTCGTATGCGCCGCTGTCCGCGTTCCAGCGGTAGACGCGGTAGCCGGTCGCGTCAGCGGGCCCGTACCACTTGAGCTCGTTGCCCTCGTCGCCCTCGGCCGCGGTCACCTCAAGGGAGACCGGCGAACCCTCGGGCGTCGCCACGCTCGGCGTCATGTCCAGCTCGGTCGCCACGACGATCTGGGCCTCGCCGGTCCACTTGAAGGAGGAGTTCCAGGCGTCGTCGACGGAGTCGACGACGAAGCAGGACTCCTCTCCGTCCGGGACGGTGGGGTAGGCGTAGGAGGTGGTGTCGGCGGACACGTAGAAGCCCGGGTAGAGGGAGCACACCTGCTCCTCCTCGTCGCCCCACAGCTCGCCCCGACGCACCACGTAACGCGCCAGGTCGGGCGTCGGATTGGCGTCCCAGGACACCTGGAAGCCGTACTCCGTCGGGACGACGGTCACCCCGGTCACGGCGGACGGCGGGGTGAGGTCGGCGCGCTTGCCGCTGACGTAGGCGGACTTCACGGACTCGTTGCCCGCCGCGTCGAGGGAGGTCACCCGGTAGTAGTAGGTGCTGTCCTCGACGGCCGAGGCGTCCACGTAGCTGTCCTCGGTGGTGCTGCCCACCCGCGTGTACGTCCCGTCCGCGGTCGCCGACCGGTACACCCGGTACGACGCCGCATCCTCGACCGCGCCCCAGCCCAGCCACAGGCCGTCCGGGTCGGAGTCGGTCTTCAGCCCGCCGGGTGCGCCGAGTGCGGTGCGGTCGGCGGTGGTGACGGGCAGACTCGCCGTCAGCGGCGACAGGTTGCCGGCCTTGTCGTAGGCGCGGACCGCGTACTCGAATGCCTCGCCGGTCACCGGGAGGGTGGTGTCGGTGTACGAGGTGGAGGTCGTCGTGGCGAGCCGTGTCCAGGTGCTGGTGTCCTTGGCCCGCCGGTAGACCCGATACCCGGCGAGGTCCATCTCCTTGTTCTTCGCCCAGGTGGCCGTGGCCTTGCCGGTGGCCGAGTCGTATGTGACAACCGCCCCGGTCGGGGTGAGCGGCTTGACCGTGTCGACGCTCGCCGAAGTGCGCGGCGTGTACGCGAACTTGACCTTGGCTGCGCCGGTCCAGTTGACGTAGTCGATGCGCAGGGTGTGCTTGCCCGGAGGGATCGTGACGTTGACGGTCTTGGAGACGGTCGTGGTCGTGTTCGTCCACAGGTTGATCTTGCGGGCGTTCTCGGTGCCGGGGTCGAGGTAGACGCGGATGCCGTCGAGGCCGGAGGCGGCGAGGGTGAAGGGGCCGCCGGAGCCGAAGTCGCGGGTCACGGTCCAGCGGACGCCGAAGTTGTTCGTCGGCAGGCCGGTGGCGGGGGCGCCGGTCCCCCAGTCCTGGTTGACGGCGCTGTCGCAGTCCGTCTTCTTCGGGGTGCCGGAGAAGGTGGTGTTCGCGTAGAACGTCCGCTTGAAGACGGGGGAGGTGCAGGTGGTTGCCGCGGTGGCGGGGGCGGCGATCGCGGTGAGCAGACCGCCTGCGGCGGCGAGCACGAGGGTTGCGGCCGTCGTGCTTCTGGCTGGGTTCATTCGGTCCTCTGAGTCGTGCGGGCACAGCTGTGCGAGAGCTGTCGTGATCACGACTCGCGAGGAAAGAAGTTGGTTGTACGGATCTCGCCACCGCGATGCGTCAGCGGCGCGTGGAGGGTCCGTAAAGGGTGCTTGTAGGTGATTCCGCCAGGCCTTCACAGGCCAAGCGGAGCGTGGTGTTGCGGACTCGTTAAGTGATTCCGCTTGACGCTGGGGGGCGCCGCCGCGTTGGCTTTTCAGTCACCGGGGTCGCATAGTTGCGCCCGCGTCCCGAAGGCACCAGAAGTGAGTTCCCCAATGCGTCGTATCGCCATATCCGTGGCCGCGTCCTCGATGGCCCTGTCGCTGTCCGCCTGCGGAGCGCTCGGCGTGACAGGGGACAGTGCCGACGCGAGCCCGACCAAGGGCAACGACATCACGCTGGGCCTGTTGCTGCCGGAGAAGGCGAACACCAGGTACGACAAGTTCGACCACCCCATCATCGCGAAGAAGGTCGCCGAACTCACCGACGAGCAGGGCAAGGTCGTCTACGCCAACGCCGACGCGGACGCCAGTGAGCAGAGCCGGCAGATGCAGAAGATGATCGACGACAAGGTCGACGTCATCCTGCTGGACGCCGTGGACTCCAACGCCATCGCGAGCAGCGTGGAGAAGGCCAAGGACGCCGGTATCCCGGTCATCGCCTACGACCGGCTCGCCGAGGGCCCGATCGACGCGTACATCTCCTTCGACAACGAGCTCGTCGGTGAGGTGCAGGGGCGCTCCCTGATGGAGGCGTTGGGCGAGGACGTCGACACCGCCACCAAGATCGTCATGATGAACGGCTCGCCGACCGACCCGAACGCCAAGCAGTTCAAGGCGGGCGCGCTGAACGAGCTCAACGGCCAGGTGACGATCGCCAAGACCTTCGACACCAAGGACTGGAAGCCGGAGAACGCCCAGGCCAACATGGTCGAGGCGATCAACGAGATCGGCGTCGACAACATCGCGGGCGTCTACTCCGCCAACGACGGCATGGCCGGCGGCGTCATCAAGGCCCTGGAGGCCGCGGGCGTCACCGAGCTGCCGCCGATCACCGGCCAGGACGCCGAACTGGACGCCGTGCAGCGGATCGTCACGGGCGAGCAGTACATGAGCGTCTACAAGTCGTACCCGGAGGAGGCCGAGGCCGCCGCCGAGATGGCCGTGGCCAAGGTCCAGGGCAAGAACCTGAAGTTCGACTCCCTCACCGCCGACCGCGTCGACAGCCCCACCACCGAGGACATCCCGGCCCAGCTGGTTCCGGTGGTCGCCCTGACGACGGAGAACATCAGGGACACCGTCATCAACGACGGCATCTACAAGCTGTCCGAGATCTGCACGGCCAAGCTCAAGGACGAGTGCAACGCGGCAGGGCTGTAGGGAGAGGGGAGCCGTCGGGCTCCCCTCCCTTTCCTTTTCATCCCACCCGTGTGAACTCCACCGTCACCTCCGGCGGTCCGCCCGCCACCCCGCGGTAGATGCCCTTGTGCGGGGTGACGTCGTCGTAGTCGCGTCCCCGTCCCACGACCACGTGCGACTCGTCGGCCGGGGTGCGGTTGGTCGGGTCGTAGCCGCACCAGTCGCCCGCCCAGTACTCGATCCAGGCGTGGCTCTGGCCCGCGACCGGGCGGTGCAGCTCCGCCTCCCGCTCGGGGTGCAGATAGCCGGAGACATAGCGCGTGGGCAGGCCCAGGCCGCGCAGCAGGGCGATGGTGAGGTGGGCGATGTCCTGGCAGACGCCCGCGCCCTGCTCCCAGGCCTCGGCGGCCGAGGTGTTCACGCCCGTGGCGCCGGGGAGGTAGCCGACCCGGTCGGCGACCAGGGACGAGACCGCGACCGCCGTCCCGTGCGGGTCAAGGCCGGCCGCCGCCTCCCGGGCCGTGTCGACCAGCGCGGCCGGAACCGTCGTACGCGGGGTGGCGCCCGAGAACTCCAGCAGGCGGGAGTTGGTGACCCGTTCGGCCACCTCCGCCCAGCCGGGCGCCTCGGGCAGCGGGCCCGGCGGGTGGGTCTCGACCAGGCTGGAGGCCGTGATGGTGAGGTCGCCGTGCGGGTCCATCAGATCGAAGCCGGTGACCTGCGTGCCCCAGTAGTCCCAGTACGACCAGGTCGCCGCCGCCGGACTGACGGTGACCCGGGCGTCCAGGGTGGTCTGGCCGGGCAGCGTCAGCGGGGTCATGCGCACCTCGTTGTGCGAGGAGGCGGCCGGCTGGGCGTACGAGACCTGGGTGATGTGTCTGATGCGGAGCCTGCGCGTCATCTCACGCTCCTTCCTGGGCCCACTCAACGGGCCCCTGGTACGGGAAGAACTGCTCCGCCACCGCCTCCGCCGAGGCCATGCAGGACTGCTGCAAGTCCCTCAGCAGCGGTGGGAGCTGGTCCTCCAGGGCCTGTGAGTCGAGGTATTCGAGGCGGGTGCGCATCCGGCCGATCGGGCGGCGGGCCGGGTCCTGGCGGGGCCGGCCGAGCGCGGCCAGGCACTCCTCCGCCGTGGTCAGCGCGTGCAGCGCCGAGCGCGGGAAGTCCCGGTCCAGGAGCAGGAACTCGGCCACCCGCGGGCTGTCGCCGAAACCGCCGTACACGCGCGCGTACGCCTCGTCGGCGCCGGACGCGCTGAGCAGGGTGGGCCAGTCGGGCGCGTGGGCGGCGTCCAGGACGCGCACCGACAGCAGCCGTACGGTCATGTCCACCCGTTCCAGGCTCCGGCCGAGGACGACGAAGCGCCAGCTGTCGTCGCGGCTCATGGTGGAGTCGGCGAGCCCGAAGAAGAGGGCGGCGCGGCGGCGGACGAGCTCCAGATAGGCGTAGGGGCCGGTACGGCGGGCCGCGAGGCGCTGGTCGGCGAGGGCGTGCCAGGTGGAGTTGAGGCACTCCCACATCTCCGAGGAGACCGCCTCACGGGCGCTGCGCGCGTTCAGCCGGGCGGCGCCCAGGGCGCCCTCGATCGAGGTCGTCGAGCGGGCGTCGAAGGCCAGTTGGTCCAGCACCTGCTGCATGTCGACGCGCGCGCCGCCCGCGTCCATGCCGAGGATCGCGTACAGCGACCGGCAGGCCACGTCCTCGTCGCGCCAGGGGTCCTCCAGCATGCGGTGCAGATAGGCGTCGAGGATGCGGCCCGTGGCGTCGGCCCGCTCCACGTACCGCCCGGTCCAGGTCAGGGCCTCCGCTATCCGGGAGAGGATCACGTCGTTCACTGCTGCTGCACCCCTTCCTGTACGACGGTGGGGGAGCCGTCGGGGCCGAGCTGACGGGGGGCCACGTCGGGCGGCACGGACGCGGGAGGCGCCGGTCTGCCGGCCGGGCCGTCCGCGAGGACCCAGGTGTCCTTGGAGCCGCCGCCCTGGCTGGAATTGACGATCAGATTGCCCTCCTGGAGGGCGACCCGGGTCAGGCCGCCGGGCAGGACCCACACATCGGAGCCGTCGTTGACGGCGAAGGGCCTGAGGTCGATGTGGCGCGGGGCCATGCGGTCGCCGGCCAGGGTGGGGGAGGTGGACAGGGCGACGGGCCGCTGGGCGATGAACCCGCGCGGGTCGGCGACGAGGGCCCGCCGGGTCCGCTCCAGGGTCTCCTTGTCCGCCTTCGGGCCGATGACGATGCCCTGCCCGCCGGCCCCGTCGACCGGCTTGACGACCAGCTGGTCGAGCTGGTCGAGGACGGCCTCCAACTGGCCCGGCTCGTCGGGGCGGTAGGACTCCACGTTCGGCAGGACCGGTTCCTCGCCGAGGTAGTAGCGGATCAGGTCCGGGACGTAGGTGTACAGGAGCTTGTCGTCGGCGATGCCGTTGCCGACGGCGTTGGCGAGGGTGACGTTTCCGGCCATGGCCGCGCCGAGGATCCCCGGGCAGCCGATGACCGAGTCGGGGCGGCAGTGCAGCGGGTCCAGGAAGTCGTCGTCCAGGCGCCGGTATACGACGTGGACGGGCACCTCGCCGCGCGTGGTGCGCATCCACACGCGGTTGCTACGGCACACCAGATCGTGCCCCTCGACCAGCTGCACGCCCATCAGCCGGGCCAGCAGGGCGTGTTCGAAGTAGGCCGCGTTGCTGGGCCCGGGGGTCAGTACGACCACCCGTGGATCCTGTGTCCCGCCGGGGGCGGCGGCGCGCAGGGCCGCGAGCAGCTTCTGCGCGTAGCCGTCGACGGGCAGGACGTGCTGCTCGGTGAAGAGGGAGGGGAAGACCCGGGTCATCGCCCGCCGGTTCTCGATGACGTACGAAACCCCGCTGGGTACACGCACGTTGTCTTCGAGAACCCGGAAGTCCCCTGCCTCGTCCCGCACAAGGTCGATTCCGGCCACGTGGATGCGTACTCCGCCCGGAGGTTCGATTCCGTGGGCGGCCCGGTGGAAGTGCGGGGAGTTGAGCAGCAGCCGCCAGGGCACGACACCGTCCTCGAAGGCGCGGGCGTGCCCGTAGGCGTCGGCGAGGTAGGCCTCCAGGGCTCTGACCCGTTGGCTCACCCCGCGTTGTACGAGATCCCATTCGAGGGCGTCGAGGATTCTGGGCACGAGGTCCAGCGGCCAGGGCCGCTCCTCGCCCGCGAAGGCGTAGGTCACGCCTCGGTCGGTGAAGGCACGCGCCATCTGGTCGGCACGGAAACGGAGTTCACTCGGCTCGATCGGCTCAAGGGCAGCCAGCACCGGCTCATAGGCGGTCCTGACCTCACCCGGCCGCTCGAACATCTCGTCCCACGCGTCGGCCAACGCGTATGCGTCAAATATGTCCGCCATGGCCTGACGTTAGAGGCGGCGCGTAACGCGACGATCACTCGGTGATTTCCGGGAGCTGACGCGGCGGCCCGGGATCTGCCCGGGGCACGGGCCTCAGCTTGCTGAAATGCAGTCGGCGGAGGTGGTGACATAGCGGGACACAGTGGGGCCGAACGGCGTGCAGGGGCGGCCGAGGCGTGTTGCGGACCACGCGCTGTCCGCGCATAGTTGCGCTGCGAGACGCTGAAACCGGGGGTGAAATGGGCGATGGCCGGGCACGGGACGGACGAGCATCCTCATGGTGCTGACCGACTGTGCGAGGCCGGGGATCGGGTGTATTCCCGGGCCGTACGGCGCGGCCGGGTGCCGCGCACGGACGCGGAGGCGGTGCCCTGCCTGCTGGAGCTGGCCCTGCTGCACCCGGACCCCGACGACATGGCCTGGCTGGTCCCGACCTCCCCGCAGGAGGTCATGACGCGCCTGCTGCGCGGCGTGTACGACGAGGTCAGCGCGAGCCAGCGGCGGATGGGCTCGGCGGTCGCGGCCTTCGAGTGGTACGCCGGTCTCGGCACGCAGCCGCGGCACGCCGCCGTGGAGGGCACGGCGATCCGGGTGCTGGACGGGCTGTCCCGGATCCAGGCCGCCATGGACGAGGCGACCGAGGCGTGCCGCACGGAGGTGCTGACCGTGCAGCCGGGCGGCATCCGCCCCGAGCACGAGCTGTCGGAGGGGCTGCACCGGGCGATGGCGCTGCGCGCCCGCGGGGTCCGGATGCGCGACCTGTACACGCATGTGGCGCGGCACGGCCAGGGGCTGCTCAACTACATGGAGCTGATGGGCGAAACGGTCGAGGCGCGCACCCTGGACGAGGTGATCGACCGCCTCATCCTCTTCGACCGCACGGTGGCCTTCATCCCCGCCAACGCGGACCGCACCCTCGCCCTGGAACTGCGCCATCCCGCGCTGGTCCAGTACCTGGTCACGGTCTTCGAACGGCTGTGGCGGCTCGCGATCCCGCTGACGGCACCCCTGCCCGACACAGGGATCGAGGGCATCTCCCACCGCGAGCGCTCCATCGCCGCGCTGCTGGCGGAGGGCCACCAGGACGCGGTGATCGCGGAGCGGCTGGGGATCAGCGTCCGTACGTGCCGTGCGCACATCGCCCGCCTGTCGGAGACCCTGGGCGCGGCCAGCCGTACCCAACTGGGCGTCCGTATCGCGCAGATCGGCCTGGACGGGCCGCCCCGCTCGCTCAGCCTCCCTGATCAAGAACCCCGGACTGTCCGATGAGGTAGCCGAGTTGGGCGCGGCTCTCGCTGCCGAGTGTGGCGGCGAGCTTGGCGATGTGCACGCGGGCGGTGCGGACGTTCATGCCGAGGCGGTCGGCGATGACGGCGTCGGTGTGGCCTTCGACGAGAAGGCGGGCGATGGCGCGCTGGCGCGGGGTGACGCCGTTGAGGGTGGGCTGCTGGACGGCCTCGGGGTACATCGGCGTGGCCAGGTGCCACAGGCGGTCGAAGGTCGTGGCGAAGTAGGAGATCAGGGCCGGGTGGCGGATCTCCAGGGCGTTGGTGCGGTCCTTGTCGGCCGGGATGAACGCCACGGTGCGGTCGACGACGATCAGCCGGTCGGTGACCTCGTCCAGGGTGCGGGCCTCGACATCGCCCGTCAGATGCTCGTAGCGGGCCATGACCTGGGGGGAGTGGCGGAGCGTGTGCGGGTAGAGGGTGCGGATGCGGCCGCCGCGGTCGAGCAGGTCCTGGTCGCGCTTCATGGCCGTGATGTGTGTGTCGGGGCTCGTGTGGGCGCCGTAACTGGTGTGCGGCTGGATGGTGAGCACCTCCTGCGCCGCGTCGGCCATGGCCTCGGTGATGACCTGGTTGATGCGCTGTTTCCCGCCGAGCACCGTGATCAGCGGCGTCTCCGTCTCGGCCGCCCGCCGCCCGTCGATCCGCATCCACGACTGGAACGTCTCCGTCAGCCGCAGCTCCCGCCGGCGCTCGGTGGCGACGCGTTCCGCCGAGGACCGCAGCAGCCGGTGCAGGGCGACGACCGGGGCGACGGGTTCCAGTACGTCCATGTCCTCGACGGTCGGCTGCAACAGCCCGAAGTCGACCAGACAGGGGGCCTCGGCCACGTCCTCGGCGCGTACCGAGCCGTGGCGCAGGGCGCGCTCGTACAGCAGCGCTCCCGGGCCGCACAGCTCCTCCACGGTGTGCTCCGGGTGCGGCGTCCCGCTCATTGCTCGCGGTCCAGGATTCCGGACTGTGCGATGAGGTAGCCGAGCTGGGCGCGGCTGCCGCTGCCGAGGGCGGTGGCGAGCTTGGCGATGTGGGCCCGGCAGGTGCGGACGTTCATACCGAGGCGGCGGGCGATGGCCTCGTCGACGTGGCCTTCGACGAGGAGTTTGGCTATGGAGTGCTGGATTTCCGTGAGGCCGTCGGGCGCCGCTTCGTAGGGAGTTCCGACCTTGAGGGTCACGGCGCGCGTCCACATGAACTCGAAGACCTTGATCAGATAGCGGACCAGGCCGGGGTGCCGGATCTCCAGGGCAACCTGCCGGTCTTCCTGGATGGGGATGAACGCCACGCTCTCGTCGCAGATGATGAGCCGCTCGACGAGTTCGTCGATGGTGCGGATCTCGACCTTGCCGCTGGAGATCATCTGGTCGACGTAGGCCAGGGTCTCGGGGCTGTGCCGCGCGGTGTGCTGGTACAGCGTGCGGAAGCGGACGCCCCGCTCCATCAGCGGTCTGTCGCGCTCCAGCCCTTTGAGGAGGTTCCCCTCCCGGCGGCGGCCCCCCGGCTGCACGGTGAGCACCTCGGTGTGGCACTCGGACGTCGCGCTGTTGAGCGCCTCGTTGATGCGGTCGCGACCCTCCAGCACGGTGATGGAGTGTGTGGCCGTGGCGCCCTGGGCGCTGACGTTCATGAACGGCTCAAAGGCGTCTGCCAGCTGGGTGGACAGGAGCCTGCGGTCGGTGATCTCTCGTTCCAGGGGGTCGAGTCGCTGGGCCAGGGCGACCGAGGGCGGCACCGGCCGCAGCCAGTCGTCGTCGTCGGGGTCGGGGCGCAGAAGGGCGAACTCCAGCAGGCAGGGAGCCGACTCCACGTCCGTGCGAGCAATGCGGCCAGCTCGGAGCGCACCGGTATAAAGACGGGCGCCTTCGGCGCAAAGCTCGGTTATGGCGTGGGGATGCGCCGCTTCTGTACCGTGTGTCCCCATTTTTCCACCCCCCAGGGTCCTGAACATGCAGGAACATGATGCACCGATCGTGTGGCCATGACGTGCCTGAATGAGCCATCGTCTTACTCGACGGGGGAAGAGGGGACCTTCAAGTGAGGACGAAGCCGACTATGCGTAAGAGAATGCTTCGCTCGGTACTTGTTGCCGCCTTCTCCACCGTTGTGGCCTTTGGAGCACTGACTGGCCTCTCGGGTGTGGAGAGCGGTGGGCACGAGGTGGGCGGCGCTCAGACTGTGATCGTCGTGGGTGAGGAAGCGCCGGCCAGCGCTGCTGACACTTCGTGGGACTGATCGCCATGACTACCCCACCCGACGACCGCTCCTTCCGCCGCGAAATGGCCACCGCCTACCGATCCGGCTGGCACTTCATCGACCTGGTCACCGCCATCCCCCACCCTGGTGACTCGTTGATGGTGACTGTCTTCGGTGAGCCGGTCGTCGTGACGCGGGACGAGGACGAGGACCTGAGGGCTTACCGGTGCCTGCGGAGGCCCCGGGGTGCTCCGCAGCCCGTGCGATGTGCCATTCGGTACGGAATGATTTTTGTGAACCTGGACCAGCGGGACCACCATCAGGTGGTGGAACCGGAGGTCCCGGCCCCCCGGACAATTTCAGCCACCCCCCGCAGTGCCTGACGCGATTCCCCCGTCGTAACAGATCGCTCAGGTGCTTCCCCCCGCAGCGGCGTCACCGTGACCTGAACACGGTGACGCCGCTGCAGTTTTGCGGGACATTTCCGGGTATCCGCCAAGTCGCCCTTGGCCGAAAACCGTCAGCCGCGCCCCATGGCCCGTTCCAGCTCGATCTCGATCACCACGCGTGACGGATTCGGCGACGGCGTCCGCTCGTAGCGCTCGGCGTACCGCCGTTCCGCCTCCGCGATCCGCTCCGGCTCGGTGCGCACGTACGCCCGTCCCTCCAGGGTCGCCCACCGCCGCCCGTCCACCTGGCACACCGCGACGCGGGCCCCGGCCGGGCCGGCCGCCAGTACGTTGCCCACCTTCGTGCTGGCCTTGTTCGCGATCACCCGGGCCAGCCGTGCCCCGGGGTCGTAGGTCACCCCGACCGGCACCACGTGCGGGCTGCCGTCCGGGCGGGGGGTCGTCAGCGTGCACAGGTGTCTTTCCCGCCAGAAGCTGAGGTACGAGCCGTCGGGATCGCCCGGGTCCACGGAGTATGTCGTCGCCATGACGTCGGAACTTAGTCCCCTGGGCCTCCCGGACGCTGCCTTGAGTGGAATAGACTCAACTTTGTGTACGCTGATGGAGTCAGTAATGGGAGACGCTGACGTCAGGAGGAGAACGGACACGTGGACGCCGAGCTGACCAACAGGAGCCGGGACGCGATCAACGCGGCCAGCAACCGGGCCGTGACCGAGGGGCACCCGGACCTCACCCCCGCTCACCTGCTCCTGGCGCTGCTCCAGGGGCAGGACAACGAGAACATCACCGATCTGCTGGCCGCCGTGGAGGCCGATCAGGCCGCCGTGCGGGCGGGGGCCGAGAAGGTGCTCGCCGGTCTGCCCAGCGTGACCGGGTCCACCGTCGCGCCCCCGCAGCCCAGCCGTGAGCTGCTCGCGGTGATCGCCGAGGCGCAGGCGAAGGCGAAGGAGCTCGGCGACGAGTACCTCTCCACCGAGCACCTCCTCATCGGTATCGCCGCCAAGGGCGGCCAGGCCGGCGACGTACTCTCCCAGCAGGGCGCCACGGCGAAGAAGCTGCTGCAGGCGTTCCAGGAGTCAAGGGGAGGACGCCGGGTGACCACAGCCGATCCGGAGGGGCAGTACAAGGCCCTGGAGAAGTTCGGCACCGACTTCACCGCAGCCGCGCGGGAGGGCAAGCTCGACCCCGTCATCGGGCGGGATCACGAGATCCGGCGGGTTGTGCAGGTGCTCAGCCGCCGCACCAAGAACAATCCCGTGCTCATCGGTGAGCCCGGCGTCGGCAAGACCGCCGTCGTCGAGGGGCTCGCCCAGCGGATCGTGAAGGGTGACGTGCCCGAGTCCCTCAAGGACAAGCGGCTCGTCGCGCTGGATCTGGGGGCCATGGTCGCGGGCGCCAAGTACCGCGGTGAGTTCGAGGAGCGGCTGAAGACCGTGCTCGCGGAGATCAAGGACTCCGACGGGCAGATCATCACCTTCATCGACGAGTTGCACACGGTCGTCGGGGCCGGGGCCGGCGGGGACTCCGCCATGGACGCCGGGAACATGCTCAAGCCCATGCTCGCCCGTGGTGAACTGCGCATGGTCGGTGCGACGACGCTCGACGAGTACCGGGAGCGCATCGAGAAGGACCCCGCCCTGGAGCGGCGCTTCCAGCAGGTGCTCGTCGCCGAGCCCACCGTCGAGGACACCATCGCGATCCTGCGCGGGCTCAAGGGGCGGTACGAGGCCCACCACAAGGTGCAGATCGCGGACAGCGCGCTGGTCGCCGCGGCCACCCTCTCCGACCGGTACATCACCTCCCGCTTCCTGCCCGACAAGGCCATCGACCTCGTCGACGAGGCCGCGTCCCGGCTGCGCATGGAGATCGACTCCTCGCCCGTCGAGATCGACGAACTCCAGCGCGCCGTCGACCGGCTGAAGATGGAGGAGCTGGCCCTGAGCCGGGAGACCGACGCGGCCTCCCGCGAGCGTCTTGAGCGGCTGCGCCGCGACCTCGCCGACAAGGAGGAGGAGCTGCGGGGCCTGACCGCCCGCTGGGAGAAGGAGAAGCAGTCCCTCAACCGGGTCGGCGAGCTGAAGGAACGCCTCGACGACCTGCGCGGCCAGGCCGAACGCGCCCAGCGCGACGGCGACTTCGACACCGCCAGCAAGCTGCTCTACGGCGAGATCCCCACCCTGGAGCGTGACCTGGAGGCCGCCTCCGAGGCCGAGGAGGAGGCCTCCAGGGACACCATGGTCAAGGAGGAGGTCGGCCCCGACGACATCGCCGACACCGTGGCCGCCTGGACGGGCATCCCGGCCGGCCGGCTGCTGGAGGGCGAGACGCAGAAGCTGCTGCGCATGGAGGAGGAGCTGGGGCGCAGGCTCATCGGGCAGACCGAGGCCGTGCAGGCCGTCTCCGACGCCGTACGACGCACCCGCGCGGGGATCGCCGACCCGGACCGCCCCACCGGCTCCTTCCTCTTCCTCGGCCCGACCGGCGTCGGCAAGACCGAACTGGCCAAGGCGCTCGCCGACTTCCTCTTCGACGACGAGCGGGCCATGGTCCGCATCGACATGTCGGAGTACAGCGAGAAGCACAGCGTGGCCCGGCTGGTCGGCGCGCCCCCCGGCTACGTCGGCTACGAGGAGGGCGGCCAGCTGACGGAGGCGGTGCGCAGGCGCCCGTACAGCGTCGTGCTGCTGGACGAGGTGGAGAAGGCGCACCCGGAGGTCTTCGACATCCTGCTCCAGGTGCTGGACGACGGGCGGCTGACGGACGGTCAGGGCCGTACGGTCGACTTCCGCAACACGATCCTGGTGCTGACGTCCAACCTGGGCAGCCAGTTCCTGGTCGACCCGATGACGACCGAGGAAGAGAAGAAGCAGCAGGTCCTGGAGGTGGTCCGGACCGCCTTCAAGCCGGAGTTCCTCAACCGGCTCGACGACCTGGTCGTCTTCTCGGCGCTGTCGAAGGACGAGCTGGGCCGGATCGCCCGCCTCCAGATCGACCGTCTGGCGGCGCGCCTCGCGGAACGCCGGCTCACCCTGGAGATCACCGAGGAGGCCCTGGCCTGGCTCGCCGACGAGGGCAACGACCCGGCCTACGGCGCCCGCCCCCTGCGCCGCCTCGTCCAGACCGCCATCGGCGACCGCCTCGCCAAGGAGATCCTCTCCGGCGAGATCAAGGACGGCGACACGGTCCGGGTGGACACGTTCGGGGAGGGGCTGATCGTGGGGCCGGCGACGGGCAAGACCCTGTAGCGCCGCGACCGCCCCGGGCGGCCCGCCCCGCGCACCGCCGGGGCGGGCCGTCGGCGTGTCTGCGCACGGCACGCCCTCCGCGCCGGTCCCTGCCGCTCCCTGCCGGTCACGCTCGGCCGGATCAAGTCAGCCGAGGGCTGACAGGCCCCGGCGGGGCTTGCCACCCCCCTCCCCGGATGGGGGAGGATGGCGGGATCCGTACGAAGGGAAAAACACGGTGAGCATCGACCCGTCCTCGATTCCGAACTTCGGGGGTCAGCAGCAGCCGCAGCCCGGCCCGCCGCCCGGCCCCGTGGTCCCGGATCAGGACCTCGTGAAGCAGCTCCTCGACCAGATGGAGCTGAAGTACGTCGTCGACGACGAGGGTGACCTCGCGGCGCCGTGGGAGCAGTTCCGTACGTACTTCATGTTCCGTGGCGAGGGGGACCAGCAGGTCTTCTCGGTGCGGACGTTCTACGACCGCCCGCACCAGATCGACGAGAAGCCGCAGCTGCTGGAGTCCATCGACGACTGGAACCGGCGGACCCTGTGGCCCAAGCTCTACACGCACACCCACGACGACGGCACCGTCCGCCTCATCGGTGAGGCGCAGATGCTGATCGGCACCGGTGTCAGCCTGGAGCACTTCGTCTCCTCGACCGTCAGCTGGGTGCGGGCGGCCATCGAGTTCGACAAGTGGCTCGTGGAGCAGCTCGGCCTGGAGCAGGAGGTCAACGAGGCCGAGAAGCCCGAGGACGACGAGGAGTGATCCTCCGCTAGAGAGGCGTGTTCGCGACTACGACGAGATACGCGCCGTAAGCGAACGAGAGCCCGGCCAGGGCGCCGACCACCACGGTCGCGTGCCAGGGCCGGGCTCTCGCCGTCCGTACCAGGGCCCGGGCCAGCGGCAGGAGCAGGGGAAACGCCGGGAGCAGGAAGCGGGGCTTGGACTCGAAGAAGCCCGAGCCGCCGAGCGTGATCAGCAGCAGGACGCCGCTGTAGGCGAGGAGGGGGAGCGGGGCGCGGTCGGCGAGGAGGAGGCCGTAGAGCAGGACGGCCGCGGCGACGATCACCATGGTCATGGGGAAGACCAGGTGGCCGCCGTGCAGGAGCAGATGGCGGACGAAGCGCAGTGAGCCGTGGCCCAGGTCGAAGGTCGAGCCCCACCGGCGCTGCACCTCGAAGTAGCCGCCGAGAAGGTCGCCCCTGCGGTGGCCGACATGGAGCACGTACGCGATCCAGCCGAGCGGCGCGAGCGCGGCGCCCGTCCACAGCCTGTGGGTAACCTTTCCGCGCTCCCGCCGGACCGCGTACGCCGCGCCCGCCAGCACCGCGGCCGCGACCGCGAACCCGTTCGGCCGGGAGAGGCCCGCGAGCGCCGCCAGCGCCCCCGCCCACAGCCAGCGTCCGGTGAGCACCGCGTACAGCGCCCAGGCGGCGAAGGCGGTCAGCAGCGGCTCGGTGTACGCCATCGACAGCACCACCGAGTGCGGCAGCAGGGCCCACAGGAGGACGAGGACGGTGGCCACGGCGCGCCCGTACAGGCGGGAGCCGAGGGCGTGGATCCCGCAGGCGGCGATCCCGGCGGCCGTCCAGGACACGACCAGGCCGGCCGCGCCCCACCCGAGCGGGCTCACCGACGTCACGGCCCGCACCAGCCCCGGGTACAGCGGGAAGAACGCCAGGTCGCTCTGGACGATGTCCGGCCCGAAGCGCAGGGTGCGGCCGTAGCCGTGCGCGGCGATCCCCAGGTACCACAGGGAGTCCCAGGACCGGCCGAGCAGCGCCAGCGGCTGCCGGCCGGTGGCCCAGGCGACGGCGGCGAGCACGGCGACCCCGGTGAGCCGGGCCGCCGCGAACAGACCGAGCGCGGCGCCGAGCGACACCGCGAGCGGGTAGCGGCGCGCGGTACGCCCAGGGGGGCCGGGGTGGGGTGTGACGGTGGGTGGGGCGAGGGTACTGGCGTGGGTCACATCCGCACATTGCAGGGTGAACCGGGCAGGCGCGAGCGCTGCGCGCCCGCCCGGGTGCACCCTGCATCCGGCGGCACCCGGCTCAGCCCGCCAGGGCCTTCAGCCGCTGCACCGCCTCCTCCAGCACCTCGGTCCGCTTGCAGAACGCGAACCGCACGAAGGGCGCGCCCGCCTCCCGGTGGTCGTAGAAGACGGCGTTGGGGATGGCGACGACCCCGGCGCGCTCCGGCAGCGCCCGGCAGAACGCGAAGCCGTCGCTCTCGCCGAGGGGGCGGATGTCGGTGGTGACGAAGTAGGTGCCCGCGGGCCGGAACACCGCGAAGCCCGCCTCCTCAAGACCGGTCGCCAGCAGGTCCCGCTTGGCCAGCATGTCCTCGCGGAAGGCGGTGAAGTAGCTCTCGGGCAGCGCCAGCGCCTCGGCCACCGCGTGCTGGAACGGCCCCGACGCCACATACGTCAGGAACTGCTTCGCCGAGCGCACCGCCGTCACCAGCTCCGGCGTCCCGGTCGCCCAGCCCACCTTCCAGCCGGTGAACGAGAACGTCTTGCCGGCCGAGCCGATGGTCACCGTCCGCTCCCGCATTCCGGGGAAGGCCGCCAGCGGCAGGTGCTCGGCCCCGTCGAAGACCAGGTGCTCGTAGACCTCGTCCGTGACCACCAGCAGATCGCGCTCCACCGCGAGCTCGGCGATCGCGGTCAGTTCCGCGCGGGTGAGGACCGTGCCGGTCGGGTTGTGCGGGGTGTTGACCAGCAGCAGCCGGGTGCGGTCCGTGACCGCGGCGCGCAGCTCGTCGAGGTCGAGCCGGAAGCTGCCCTCGTGCGGCCGGAGGGTGACCGGCACCCGGCGGGCGCCCGCCATCGCGATGCACGCCGCGTAGGAGTCGTAGTACGGCTCGAAGGCGATCACCTCGTCGCCCGGTTCGAGCAGCGCGAGCAGGGAGGCGGCGATGGCCTCCGTGGCGCCGGCGGTGACGAGGACCTCCGTGTCCGGGTCGTACGGCAGCCCGTACAGCCGCTCCTGGTGCGCGGCGACGGCCGTACGCAGCTCGGGGACGCCCGGGCCCGGCGGGTACTGGTTGCCGCGCCCGTCACGCAGCGCGCGCACCGCCGCCTCCCGGATCTCCTCGGGGCCGTCCGTGTCGGGGAAACCCTGCCCCAGATTGATGGACCCGGTCCGCAGGGCCAGCGCGGACATCTCGGCGAAGATCGTCGTGCCGAACTCGGCGAGTCGGCGGT
This sequence comes from Streptomyces sp. NPDC079141, assembly GCF_040686775.1. NCBI lineage: Bacteria > Bacillati > Actinomycetota > Actinomycetes > Kitasatosporales > Streptomycetaceae > Streptomyces > Streptomyces sp. NPDC079141. The sequence goes on from NZ_JBFBLP010000012.1 coordinate 46,373, forward strand.
TGAGCAGCGGGCGCGGGGTGGAGGTCATGGCGGCCATCCTGCGCCCAAGCTCTGGAGTTCCTCAACTCTGCTTTGGCCGGTCGGACGGGAGGGCATTTCACCGGCACGCACAGAACGAGGCGCCCACGGGGGGCCGCTTCGGGGGAACGAAAGGAGGATGACGCCATGAACTTCGGCATCGTCCTGGCCGTGGCGGCGGTCCTGACCGTCGGACTGGTGATCATCGGCAAGGCGCACTCCGGGTCGACGGCCTCGGCCGGCCGGTCGCGGCGCCGCGGCCGCCACCACGGCAGCGACTCCGGCGGCAGCTGGTGGGCCGGCGGGGGAGACAGCGGCCACTCCTGCGGTGGCGGGTCGTCCTGCGGCGGTTCCTCGTCGTCCTGCGGAGGCGGCGGGGGCGGATGCGGCGGAGGCAGCTGACACGGGGCAGCTGAGCTCCGGCAGGGGGAGCCGCATCCGGGGAGCGGGGTCCGGTCACGGGGGACGGGCCCCGCTTCTCTGTGTTTCGTGCATCCGCTCCCTGTGATCCAGGGGTCCGTTCCCTGCGTTCCAGGTATCCGCTCCCCGTGTTCCGTGTATCCGTGCTCCGGCGTACGCCCCCGCCGACACGGCGTACGCCGTGGTTGAACAGTTGAGCTGTGGAGCCCTCTGAGGGATGGAAACCCTACGAAGTTGGGTAAAAACGCTGTGGCGGCGCCGCCGTTCATGATTCCCTCTAAATCACCAACGCAGCCCCACGGACGTCCCGCGGACCCCCCCTGACTCGCCGACCGGGCTGACCGGGCCTGCCCCGGTGTCGACTTGGGTGCGCCGGACCCACACCTCCCTTTCTTGCGTGCTAGCGGAGCCGATCCATGCTCACGACCCTGAACACCTCCTACACCGACACGCGCGCGGCCGACCTCGCCTGGGCTCTGGGGCGCGAGCCGCTCCCGGCCCTGGCCACGCTCGACCTCGAACTGGCCGGGGCAAAGCTCCAGTTGAGACTGCTCGGCGCGTCCCACCAGGTACTCCTGGAGGAGGAGCGGGGCTGCTGCTCGGAGACGGTGGCGTGCATCCCCGGCAGCAGCACGCCCCTTCCGCTCGGGGTGGCCAAACGGGTCGGGGACTGGGAGTACGAATTCGCCGCGCGTGTCGAAGTGCTGTCGCCGGGTCAGTTCGCGGGCCGGGCACAGGAGTTGCTGGCCCTCGTGGCCGACCACCCCAACGGTCTGGCCGGTGTCTTCCCCGGCAGCCCGCACGCCTTCACGGCGATGCTGGCGCAGCGGCACGAGGGGCAGGTGCACTGGCGGACCTGGCACGCCTACCCGCAGGACGGGCAGTTGGTGGCCACGCGGACGCGGGTCGGGGTGCGGGTGCCGGCGCCGGTGCCGGTGCCGGTGCCGGTGAGCGTGCTCAGCCCGTCCGGGGTGTGAGTGCGGGCGTGGTCGTGCGTGGTCGTGCGTGGTCGTGCTTATGTGCGCTCAAACGCCGAGCGGTCGATTGGGCGCCAGTTCCACACGTGTGGGTGACGAAGCGTGACGTGCACGTGACGTAACGTCGCAGGGTGATCGAACCGCACGCGCCCGCCCCGCCCGGCACCCCGCCACCCTGGGGCGGTCCGGCGCGGCTTCCCGTCCGGCCGGGGACGGGACGTTTCCTGGTCCTCGCGTGCGTCTTCGTCTGCGCCGCCTGTGGACTTGTGTACGAACTCGAACTGGTCGCCCTCGCCTCGTACTTGATCGGCGACTCGGTCACCCAGGCCTCCGTGGTGCTGTCCCTCATGGTGTTCGCGATGGGCCTCGGATCCCTCGTCGCCAAACGGCTCCGCTGGCACGCCGCGGCCGGCTTCGGCGCGATCGAGGCCGTACTCGCGCTCGTCGGCGGATGCAGCGCGCTCGCCCTGTACGGCGTCTTCGCGTGGACCGGGGACTGGGGCGGGCTGTGGGCCAACGGCCCGCGGGTGCTGCTGGTGACCTTCTCCCTCGCGATCGGACTGCTGATCGGCGCCGAAGTCCCCCTGCTGATGGAGCTGATCCAGCGGATCCGGCGCCAGGACGCGGGCGGGGCGGTGGCCGACCTGTTCGCCGCGGACTACGTCGGCGCGCTGGTCGGCGGCCTGGCCTTCCCGTTCCTACTGCTGCCGCTGCTCGGCCAGTTGACGGGGGCGCTGATCACCGGGGCGGTCAACGCGGTGGCCGGAGGGGCCCTCGTCCTCGGCCTGTTCCGCCGCGATCTGACCCGGCGCGGCCGCTGGCTGCTGCTCGTCGCCAACCTTGCCGTCCTCGGCGTCCTCGCCACCGCCGCGGTCCATGTCGACGACTTCGAACGGGCCGCGCGGCACGCGGTGTACGGCGCGGACGTGCGGGTGGCGGTCCAGACCGGCGTGCAGGAGGTGGTCATCACGGGCGGTACGCACGGCCGTCCCCTCGACCTCTTCCTCGACGGACGGCTGCGGGTCAGCGGCCGCGACGAGCACCGCTACCACGAGGCGCTGGTCCACCCCGCGATGAACGGCCCGCATGCGCGCGTGCTCATCCTCGGCGGCGGCGACGGACTGGCGGCGCGGGAGGTGCTGCGGCATCCGGGGGTGCGGCGGGTGGACGTCGTGGAACTCGACGCGGAGCTGGTGGGCCTGGCGCGCCGCGATCCCGCGCTCGCGCGGCTCAACGGGCATGTGTACGACGATCCGCGCGTCCGCGTCACCACCGGGGACGCGTTCCGGCATCTGCGCACGGCGCCGGCGACCCGCTACGACGTCGTGATCTCCGACCTTCCGGATCCCGGGATCACGGCGAGCACGAAGCTGTACTCGCAGGAGTTCTACGGACTGGCGCGGCGGATGCTGGCCGACGAGGGGCGGCTGGTGGTGCACGCGGGTCCGGTGGCCTCCCGCCCGCGGGTCTTCTGGACGGTGGACGCGACCATGCGCGCCGCCGGACTGCGCACGGCGCCCTACTGCGTGGCCGGCCGCGCCCCCGGCTTCGCGGCCGGCCCCGACCGCTCGGCGGGCCGCGCGGAAGCCCCCCACGACTGGGGTTTCATCCTGTCGTCCGGGACCGCGCGCCCCGCGCTGGACCTGCCGGCGGACGGCCCCGATCTGCGCACCATCACAACGGCCCGCCTGCTGGAGGACGCGAGGGCGGCGGAGGCGTTGCGGGTACGGGGGTTGGGGGCGTCGACGCTGGTGCATCCGCGGTACTGAGCGACCGGGCGTGGCCACACCGACGTGCGGGGAGATTACGCCGACGGGGGGTGCAGGGGTGGGTCTGCTGGGTAGGCTCCGCAGACATGGAGCTTGAGGTGTTCGTTCCGGTGGCCGCCGCCCGGTTGCGGGAGGCGCTGGCCGACCCCGTGCGGGTGGCCCGGGCGGTTCCCGGGCTTCAGCAGGATGCCGGCGCCGAGACCCCGGTCAGCGGGCGGCTGAAGATCCGGGTCGGCGGCCACACCATCACCTACCGCGGATCCGCCCGCCTCTCGGCCCGGGACGACGGTTCGTACGCCGTCGAGGCCGACGCGACCGAGGCCCGCGGCACCGGATCCGTGAAACTCACCCTCACCCTGACCCTGCGCGACACCACCGACGGCGCCACCCTCACCTTCGACGGCTCAGCCACGGCAGACGGCCGCATCGCCCACCTCCCACCTGACTCCGTCACCTCGGCCGTCACCAGACTGCTGAACCGTTTCGCGGAGGGGTTGGGGGAGACGGCGGGCGAGAAGCGGGAGCCTACGACCGCCGACCCGGCATCCGCCGATCCTGCGGCCGCCGAGCCCGCGTCCCCGGAGCCTGCGGCCGCTGAGTCCGCGGCCGTCGAGTCTGCAGCCGTCGAGTCCGCGGCCATCGAGTCGGCAGGCCCGGAGTCCGCAGCCGCCGAAGGCCAGGATGTCCCGCAGGGGCCACCCGCACCGGGCGAGGGCGGGGCCGAGACCGCCGAGTCGGCAGCCGCCGAGCCCGCGTCCCCGGAGTCCGCAGCCGCCGAAGGCCAGGATGTCCCGCAGGAGCCACCCGCACCGGGCGAGGGCGGGGCCGAGACCGCCGAGTCGGCAGCCGCCGAGCCCGCATCCCCGGAGCCTGCGGCCGCTGAACCCGCAGCGCCGGAGCCCGTAGCCGCCGAGGACGTCTCGCAGGGGCCGGCCGCACCGGGCGAGGGCGGGGCCGGGACTGCCGAGTCGGCAGCCGCCGAGCCCGCGTCCCCGGAGTCCGCAGCCGCCGAAGGCCAGGATGTCCCGCAGGGGCCACCCGCACCGGGCGAGGGCGGGGCCGAGACCGCCGAGTCGGCAGCTGCTGGGCCCGCAGGCCCAGAGTCCGCAGCCGCCGAGTCCGCAGCCGCCGAACCCGCAGCCGCTGATGGCGAGGACGCCCCGCAGGAGCCACCCGCACCGGCCGAAGGCGAAGCCGACGCCGCCGAGCCCGCGGCCGCCAACCGCTCGCTTCCCGAGGCCGCTCACGCGCGGCGCACGATGATTGGGCGCAGTGCGGAGGAGGTCGATCATGCTCCGCCTCGTGGGCGGTACGCCCCCGTGCCCGCCCCGCAGACTGCGCAGCCCGTCTCGACCCTGCGCTGGGCGGCGCCCGCCGCGGCGCTCGCGCTCGCCTCGGCGATTGTCGTCGGCCGGATCCTGAGGAGACGCCACTGAACCGGACCGGCCCTCTTGATCACCCCAGTAGGGTCGTCCTGTGAGTAACGATGACATCACGCTGACCGCAGGCGACGCGGAACTGACGGTGACCCCCGCGGGCGGCGGCCGACTCGGCGCCCTGCGCGTCGGCGGCCTCGACCTGCTCCGCCGGGGGGACCGCTTCGGCTGCTTCCCGATGGTGCCCTGGTGCGGACGGATCAGGGACGGCCGTTTCCTGGACGGCGCCGCCGTCCGCCAGCTGCCGCTGAACTCCCCGCCGCACGCCATCCACGGCACCGCCCGCGACGGCGCCTGGCGCACCGCCCGCACGAGCACCGACGAGGCGGTCATCACGTACGACCTGGTGGATCCCTGGCCGTACGCCGGCCGGGTCACCCAGGTCATCGCCCTCACCGAGGACTCCCTGACGCTCACCATGGCCGTGGAGACGTACGAGGACTCCTTCCCGGCGCAGATCGGCTGGCACCCCTGGTTCAACCGCAACCTCGGCAAGGAGGACGTCGGCCTCGGCTTCACCCCCGGCTGGCAGGAGGAGCGCGGAGACGACCACCTGCCCACCGGCAACCGCATCGACCCCAAGCCGGGCCCCTGGGACGACTGCTTCGGCATGCCCGAGGGCGTCGACGTCACCCTGACCTGGCCCGGACAGCTCCAGCTGAAGGTCACCAGCCCCGAGCGGTGGGTCGTCGTCTACGACGAGCAGGAGGCCGCCGTCTGCGTGGAGCCGCAGACCGGCCCGCCCAACGGCCTGAACACCCTCCCGCGCCTGGTCACCCCCCTGGAACCGCTGGAGGCCACGACCACCTGGAGCTGGACCCGCCTCTAAGCTGTTCGGCATGACGGACGTACGCGGCGCGCTGCTGCAGCAGATCAAGGACAAGGCCGTGGTGCACGGCAAGGTGACCCTGTCGTCGGGTCTTGAGGCGGACTACTACGTCGACCTCCGGCGTATCACCCTCGACGGGGAGGCCGCCCCGCTGGTCGGGCAGGTGCTGCTCGACCTCACCGCGGACCTCGACTTCGATGCCGTCGGCGGGCTCACCATGGGCGCCGACCCGGTGGCCGCCGCCATGCTGCACGCCGCCGCCGCCCGCGGGCAGAGGCTGGACGCGTTCGTCGTCCGCAAGGCCGCCAAGGCGCACGGTCTGCAGCGCCGCGTGGAGGGCCCGGACATCGCCGGCCGCCGCGTCCTGGTCGTCGAGGACACCTCCACCACCGGCGGCTCCCCGCTGGCCGCCGTCGAGGCCGTGCGCGAGGCGGGCGCCGAGGTCGTGGCCGTCGCGACGATCGTCGACCGGGCCACCGGCGCCGCCGAGAAGATCCAGGAGGGCGCGCGTGTGCCGTACCGCTACGCCTTCTCCAAGGACGAGCTCGGTCTGGACTGAGGTCCGGTCTGAGACGGCTCTCGGAGCATCCCGGTTCGTCTGGAAAGATGGGCCCGACGATGACGTCGCATCCCAAGGTCTAGGTCAGGGCCAAGGACAGAGCAGTACGCCAACCCGCATATCAAGGAGCGGACAGATGCCCATCGCAACTCCTGAGGTCTACAACGAGATGCTCGACCGGGCGAAGGCAGGCAAGTTCGCCTACCCGGCCATCAACGTCACCTCGACGCAGACCCTGCACGCGGCGCTGCGCGGCTTCGCCGAGGCCGAGAGCGACGGCATCATCCAGATCTCGACCGGTGGCGCCGAGTTCCTGGGCGGCCAGTACAGCAAGGACATGGTCACCGGCGCCGTGGCCCTGGCCGAGTTCGCGCACGTCGTCGCCGAGAAGTACCCGGTGACGGTCGCGCTGCACACCGACCACTGCCCGAAGGACAAGCTCGACGGGTACGTACGCCCGCTGCTCGCGGTCTCCGAGGAGCGCGTCAAGGCCGGCCGCAACCCGCTGTTCCAGTCGCACATGTGGGACGGTTCGGCCGAGACCCTGGCCGACAACCTCTCCATCGCGCAGGAGCTGCTCGCCCGCGCCGCCGCCGCGAAGATCATCCTTGAGGTCGAGATCACCCCGACCGGCGGCGAGGAGGACGGCGTCTCGCACGAGATCAACGACTCGCTGTACACGACCGTCGACGACGCCTTCCGTACGGTCGAGGCCCTCGGTCTCGGTGAGAAGGGCCGCTACCTGCTCGCCGCCTCCTTCGGCAACGTCCACGGCGTCTACAAGCCGGGCAACGTCGTCCTCAAGCCCGAGCTGCTGAAGGAGCTCAACGAGGGCGTCGCCGCCAAGTACGGCAAGGCGTCCCCGTTCGACTTCGTCTTCCACGGCGGCTCCGGCTCCACCGAGCAGGAGATCGCCACCGCGCTGGACAACGGCGTGGTGAAGATGAACCTCGACACCGACACCCAGTACGCCTTCACGCGTCCGGTGGCGGCCCACATGTTCCAGAACTACGACGGCGTCCTGAAGGTCGACGGCGAGGTCGGCAACAAGAAGACCTACGACCCGCGCACCTGGGGCAAGCTCGCCGAGGCCAGCATGGCCGCGCGCGTGACCAAGGCCTGCGCCGACCTGCGTTCGACGGGCACGAAGATCAAGTAATTGATCGGGTAATTCTCCTTTTCAGCGAGCCCGGTGCTACGGCGCCGGGCTCGCTGTATACCTGGGGCCATGACCGATGTCCGGCTGGCCTCGCCCCAGGGCAGATGGATCCTGCTGACCACCGTCCTCGGCTCCAGCATGGCGCTGCTGGACTCGACCGTCGTCAATGTCGCGCTGCCCCGGATGGGCGAGGACCTGGACGCGAGCCTGTCCGCCCTCCAGTGGACGGTCAACTCGTACATGCTCACCCTGGCCGGCCTGATCCTCCTCGGCGGCTCCCTGGGCGACCGCTACGGCCGGCGCAAGATCTTCGTCATCGGCGTCATCTGGTTCGCCGCCGCCTCCCTGCTGTGCGGGCTCGCCCCGAACGCCGGTGTGCTGATCGCCGCGCGGGCCTTGCAGGGCGTCGGCGGAGCGCTGCTCACGCCCGGCTCGCTCGCCCTCATCCAGGCCTCCTTCCATCCCGACGACCGGGGCCGGGCGGTGGGCCTGTGGTCCGGCTTCGGCGGCATCGGGGCGGCCGTGGGACCGTTCCTGGGCGGCTGGCTGGTGGACGGGCCCGGCTGGCGGTGGGTGTTCCTGCTGAACGTTCCGCTGGCGCTGCTGTGCGCCCCCATCGCCGTACGCCATGTCCCCGAGTCGGGGGACGGCACCAGGCACGGCCGTTTCGACGTGCTCGGCGCGGCCCTCGGCGCGCTGGCGCTCGCCCTGGTGACGTACGCGCTGATCGAGGCGGACTGGATCACGGCGTCGGTGGGCGTGGCCCTCGGGGTCGCGTTCGTCTACGTCGAGAAGCGGCGCCCCGACCCGATGATGCCGCCGGCCATCTTCGCGTCCCGCCAGTTCACCGCCGTCAACCTGGTCACCCTGTGCGTGTACGCGGCCCTCGGCGGGTTCTTCTTCCTCGCCGTGATCCAGCTCCAGGTCGTCGCCGGCTACTCGGCCCTGGCCGCCGGTACGGCACTGCTGCCGACGACCGTCCTGATGCTGCTGCTCTCCGCCCGCTCCGGCGAGCTGGCCGACCGGATCGGGCCGCGCATCCCGCTCACCGTCGGGCCGCTGGTCAGCGCGGCCGGACTGCTGCTGATGCTGCGGGTCGGTCCGGACGCCTCGTACCTGGCCGACGTCCTGCCCGCCGTCCTCGTCTTCGGGCTCGGCCTGGTCACCCTGGTCGCCCCGCTGACCGCCACCGTCCTCGCCTCCGTGGATGTCGCGCGGGCGGGTCTGGCCAGCGGCATCAACAACGCGGCGGCCCGCGCCGCCGGTCTCGTCGCCGTGGCCGCGCTGCCGTTGCTGACCGGGATGGGCGAGGACGCCTACCGCTCGCCGGACGCCTTCGACGACGCCTTCCGCGAGGCCATGCTCTGGTGCGCGGGGGTGCTGGTGGTGGGCTCCGCCCTGGCCTTCGCGACCGTGCGACGGCTGCCGCCGGACTGCCGGCGGCCCGAATGCCTCACCCATGGCTCGATCACCGCTCCGCCGCTGGAGGGGGAGCGGGCCAAGCGGCGTATCGGCTAGCCGATGCTCCAGACTGGAACCCATGACGATTCACGAGAACCTCCTCGGGGGCCCGCCCCCGACCCACCTCCCCGACGACCCGGAGCCCCGTGAGCTCCTCGCGTCCGGTACGGCGTCCGCCGATGTCGCCGCGAAGTATCCGACGTCCTCCCTGGCCTGGGCGCAGCTGGCCGACGAGGCGTACGAGCGGGGCAGCGTCGTGGAGTCGTACGCCTATGCCCGTACGGGCTACCACCGCGGTCTGGACTCCCTGCGCCGCAACGGCTGGAAGGGCCACGGCCCGGTGCCGTGGGAGCACGAGCCGAACCGCGGCTTCCTGCGCGCCCTGCACGCCCTCGCCCGGGCCGCCGGTGCCATCGGCGAGCAGGAGGAGTACGAGCGCTGCTCGCAGTTCCTGAAGGACTCCTCGCCGACGGCGGCACAGACGCTGGGCTAGCGGATTCCACTGGTGCGGGCCCGGCTGTGTGATGCGGTCGGGCCTTGCACATTCCGGGGGTGACCCCTGAGGATTCGGGTGGGGACCGGGGCCCCCGTGTCGATAACGGCAGGGGCGGACCGCTACCCGGAGTGACAACAGGAGACAGCGATGTCCCAAGAGGCTCACGAGATCCAGGAGCCCGAGACCCCGCATCTCGACTTCGAAGGCACGACGCCGTACGAGGACTACGTCAAGGCGGACGTGCTCACCCATCTCCAGCACACCCTCTCCGACGATCCCGGAGAGATGGTCTTCCTGGTCACGACCCAGGTGATGGAGCTGTGGTTCACCGTCATCGTCCACGAGTGGGAGACCGCGGCGCGCGCCCTGCGCGAGGACCGGCCCGGCGTGGCGATCGACGCCCTGAAGCGTTCGGTACGGGAGCTGGAGGCGCTCAACGCCTCCTGGAAGCCGCTCGGCCAGCTGACGCCGGCGCAGTTCAACGCGTACCGCTCCGCGCTCGGTGAGGGCTCCGGCTTCCAGTCGGCGATGTACCGGCGGATGGAGTTCCTGCTCGCCGAGAAGTCCGCGTCGATGCTGGTCCCGCACCGTGGCGCGCCGCGCGTGCACGCGGAGCTGGAGAAGGCGCTGCACGAGCCGAGCCTGTACGACGAGGTGCTGCGGTTCCTCGCCCGGCGCGGGTGTGCGATCCCCGCGTCCGTGCTGACGCGTGACGTGTCGCGGCGGTACGAGCCGTCGCAGCCGGTCGAGGCGGCCTGGACCGCGATCTACGCGGGCGACCAGAACTCCGAACTCGCCCGGCTGGGCGAGGCGTTGACGGACGTCGCGGAGCTGGTGTGGCGCTGGCGCAACGACCACCTGGTCGCCACGCGGCGCGCCATGGGCGCCAAGGCCGGTACGGGCGGTTCGGCGGGGGTTGCCTGGCTGGAGAAGCGGGCGCAGAAGAACGTCTTCCCCGAGCTGTGGACGGCGAGGTCCCATGTCTGAGCTTGCCGTGAAGGCCGAGAAGCTGGACGCGGCGGACGAACTGGCCGTCAAGCGTGCGGAGTTCGTGCTCGACGACGTTGTGTACCTCGACGGGAACTCGCTGGGCGCGCTGCCGGCGAACGTGCCGGGGCGGGTCGCGGACGTCGTGCAACGCCAGTGGGGCGAGCTGCGGATCCGGTCCTGGGACGAGAGCGGCTGGTGGACCGCGCCGGAGCGGATCGGCGACCGGATCGCTCCGCTGGTGGGGGCGGCGCCGGGGCAGGTCGTCGTGGGCGACTCGACAAGTGTCAACGTCTTCAAGGCACTTGTGGCCGCGGTCCGGATGGCCGGGGACGGCCGGGACGAGATCGTCGTGGACGCGACCACGTTCCCCACGGACGGGTACATCGCCGAGTCGGCGGCACGGATGACGGGGTGTGCCCTGCGTCCGGTGGCGCCTGCCGAGGTGCCGGGCGTGCTGAGTGAACGTACCGCGGCCGTGCTGCTGAACCATGTCGACTACCGGACGGGCCGCCTGCACGACCTGCCGTCTCTCACGGCCGCGGTGCACGCGGTGGGGGCGTACGCGGTGTGGGACCTGTGCCACAGCGCGGGGGCGCTGCCGGTGGGGCTGGACGCGCACGGGGTGGATCTGGCGGTCGGCTGCACGTACAAGTACCTGAACGGGGGGCCGGGTTCGCCCGCGTACCTGTACGTACGCCGTGATCTCCAGGCCCGGTTCGACTCTCCGCTGCCCGGCTGGAACTCGCACGCCGAGCCGTTCGGCATGCGCGCCGACTTCGAGCCCGCGGAGGGTGCGCTGCGGGGGCGGGTCGGGACGCCGGACATCCTGTCCATGCTCGCCCTTGAGGCGGCGCTGGACGTCTGGGACGGGGTGTCGGTCGAGCAGGTCCGGTCGAAGTCGCTGGCGCTGACGGACTTCTTCCTGGAGTGCGTGAGCGCGTACGTCCCCGAGGGCGCGGTGGAGTCCCTGACCCCGTCGGTCCATGCGGAACGCGGCAGCCAGGTCGCTCTGCGGTGCGAGGGGGCGGGCGAGGTGATGCGGCGCCTCATCGCGCGTGGCGTCGTCGGCGACTTCCGCGCCCCGGACGTCCTCCGCTTTGGCTTCACGCCGCTGTACGTGGGATTTGCGGATGTGGAGAGGGCGGCGAGGGTGCTGGGGGATTTGCTGGCCTAGTCCGCGGGCGCGTGGGGGCTGGTCGCGCAGTTCCCCGCGCCCCTTTGGGGGTGCCAGCGTTCGTGTCTGGCCTGCGGGCCCGTCGTGGTTGCTCGCGCAGTTCCCCGCGCCCCTTTGGGGCGCGGTCGGCTGTGCCGCTGAGCCTGCGGGCATAAAAGCGTGGTCCGCCGAACCGTTTAATCCTCACCGAGCGTGACATCCGCGTGTCCGCGCACGTCACGGGCCTGATACCGTCCCCGCCAACGGCCGAATTCTCACCTGGTCCGCCACCCCTGTTTCGTCCAAGTTCGTTCTGTCGTTGAGAGGTTGGAGCATGCCGGACGACGTCGTCGCTGCCCGGGCCGCCGCCGAGGAGGAGTCGGCCTTCTCGCACCCGCCCGTCGCGCCCGACGCCACCGCCGCGTACGGCGACCACCCCGACCAGGTCATCGACTTCTACGCCCCGCGCACCGAGGCCGGCCCCGGCGGTCCCGCCCCGCTCGTCGCGGTCCTGCACGGCGGTGCCTGGCGTGCCCCGTACGACCGCGCGCACATCACCCCGTTCGCCGACTATCTGGCCCGCCGCGGTTTCGCCGTGGCCAACATCGAGTACCGCCGCGGCGGCGAGGGCACCACGGCGGGCCGCTGGCCGGACACCTTCGACGACGTGGCCGCCGCGCTGGACGCCCTGCCCGGCCTCGTCCGCGAGGCGCTCCCGCAGGCCGACCCGCGCCGCACGGTGGTCACCGGCCACTCGGCCGGCGGCCACCTCGCGCTGTGGGCGGCCGCCCGCCACGTGCTGCCCGCCGACGCCCCCTGGCGCACCACCGGCCCCGCCCACCTGCGGGGCGTCGTCGCCCTCGCCCCCATCGCCGACTTCGCCATGGCCGACAAGCTCGACGTCTGCGGCGGCGCCGCCCGCCAACTCCTCGGCGGGGACGAGGGGTTCGCCGAGCGGCGGGCGTACACGGACCCCGCCCTGCTGCTTCCCACCGGTATCGCCACCACCCTCGTCCAGGGCCGCACGGACATCGACGTCCCGCAGGCGGTCGTCGAGTCCTACGCGGACGCGGCGGCGAAGGCGGGCGAGGTGGTCGGCCTGACCCTGCTGGAGGACGTCGGCCACTTCCCGCTGATCGACCCGGCGGCGGACGCCTGCGCGGTCGTCGCGGAGGAGATCGCACAGCTGGCGTGGTGACGCGTAGTACCTGAGACGGATCCCCGAGGACCCTTCTCACAGGTGACGACGCCGGACCCGGGGCCGCCTACCTTTCTGTACGTGACCGAGACGACCAGCAAAGCCCACAGCCCGGAGTTCCGGCTGGCCGTGGACGCCCTGCGCGGGCTGCGGCAGGACCTGTTCCACGACGCCTTCGCCTACCGCCCGCTGCCCCGGATGGGCGTCGACGGCCCGCTCACGCGTCGGCTGCCCGGCCGGCTGCGGGAGTACGCGGCGTGGACGCCGCACGCCGTGATCACGGTGGCGGCGCTGATCACGCTGCTCGCCACGAGCGCCGACACCAACGGCCAGGCGCTGCCGCTCGGCCTGTTCAGTGCGGCGCCGGTGCTGCTGACCATGGCGCGGCCGGTCGGCGCGTTCTGGCTGTCCATGGCCGCCACCCCGGTCGTCAGCGTGTTGAGCAGCAGCTGGTCGGAGTGGCCGTGGACGGCCGGCGCGGTCGTCTGCCATCTGACGGTGCTGACGATCGTGGCCATACGCACCAGGCCGCGTACGGCGGCGTGGATGTGGCTGCTGACGGGCGCGTACGCGCTGGTCGCGGAGGCCGGTTTCGGCCCCGACTACTACTACAACGGCTCGAACACCGGGCCCGTGATGGTCGTCTCCGCGTTCCTGCTGCTGCTCGTCTCGCTCTGGCACATTCGCCGCGAGGCCGCGCAGGAGGTGACCGCGCAGGCGACGGAGACCGCGCAGGAGCGTTCCAAGCGCACCCTCTTGGAGGAGCGCACGACGATCGCCCGCGAGCTGCACGACGTGGTCGCCCATCACATGTCCGTCGTCGCGATTCAGGCCGAGGCCGCCCCCTATCGGGTGGAGAATCCGCCGGAGGAGCTGGAGCGGGCCTTCGCCACCATCCGGGAGAACGCCGTGGCCGCCCTGACCGAGCTGCGCCGCGTCCTGGGCGTCGTACGGGCCGAGGATTACGAGGCTCCGGACGCCCCGCAGCCCACCCTCGCCGATCTGGACGCCCTGCTGGCCAATGTGCGGGACGCGGGTCTGGACGTGGAGAAGGCGGTCACCGGGGCGGTGCGCGAACTGCCGCAGGGCGTGGAGCTGTCGGCGTACCGGATCGTGCAGGAGGCGCTGAGCAACACGCTGCGGCACGCACCCGGGGCGACCGCCCGCGTGGAGGTCTCCTACGTCCTCGGCGGCCTGGGTCTGCGCGTGGTCAACGGCCCGCTGCCGCACCCCTCCTTGGTGAAGCCCTCGCCCGGCGCCGGGCACGGCATCACGGGCATGCGTGAGCGGGTGTCGATGCTGAACGGCGAGATGACTGCGGGGGCGGCGGACGACGGGGGCTACGAGGTGACCGTGTTCCTGCCGGTCCCGGCCATGAGCGAGGGTGACGCATGACCATCCGCGTGCTGATCGCGGACGACCAGATGATGGTGCGCGAGGGCTTCTCGGTCCTGCTGAACGCGATGCCGGACATCGAGGTCGTCGGCGAGGCCGTCAACGGCCGCGAGGCGGTCGCGAAGGTCCGTGAACTCGCCCCGGACGTCGTGCTGATGGACATCCGCATGCCCGAGCTGAACGGCATCGAGGCGACCCGGGAGATCGTGACCGCGGACGGCGCGGCGAAGGTGCTGGTGCTGACCACGTTCGACCTGGACGAGTACGTGTACCAGGCGCTGCGGGCGGGGGCGTCGGGGTTCCTGCTCAAGGACGCCTCGGCCCGTCAACTCGCGGAGGGCGTACGGGTGGTGGCCTCCGGCGAGGCCCTGCTCGCCCCCTCGGTCACCCGCCGGCTGATCACCGAGTTCTCCAAGCTGTCCGACGCCCCGCGGCTGATGTCCGCCGCGCACTCGTCCTACGGCGATCTCACCGAGCGCGAGACGGAGGTCCTGGTGCTCATCGCGCAGGGTCTGTCGAACGCGGAGATCGCCGGACGGCTGGTGGTCGCCGAGTCGACGATCAAGACCCATGTCAGCCGCATCCTGGTGAAGTTGGGGCTGCGCGACCGCACGCAGGCGGCCGTGTTCGCGTACGAGGCGCGGCTGGTGACGCCGGGCTGACCGGGGCGGGCTCCTCGGCTCCGGTCAGGCGAACAGGGCCGCGGGGATCATCAGGAAGTTGATGAGGATCAGGAGGCCGCCGAGGCCGCCGAAGAAGATCAGCGGGAGCAGCATGATCCCGCGTCCGACGAGCTGGTCCCGCGCATTGCCGTTGAAGGGGTCGCGGGGGTCGTAGACGACCTCGACCTGGTCGCCGCGGTAACGCTGGGACGCGTATCCGTACTTCTTGCCGTTGAGGTCGGTGAACGCGTACACGTGCATTCCGTCGTGGTAGCCGTCGTACAGGCCCAGCACCGTGATGCCGTGCTTGGACAGCCGCCAGGCCGGTGTGCCGAACGGAGTGAGACGCGCCCCCACGTGAACGGACACCGCGCCGACGAGGCCTCCCACCCACACGAGGATGATCATCTCGGGGTCCCCGGTGTAGGAGAGAAGCACGCTCTCTCCGGCGAACGCGAGGATCAGCGCGAGCCAGCCGATCCTGATCGCCCGCCGCAGCCGGAGCTCCCGGCTCTCGTCGTCCAGGGCCCGGACGGTGACGAGGGCGGAGCCGTCGGCGGCGGGTTCGGACACGGCGGGCAGGGCGGCGTTGACGGCCCCGGCGAAGGCGCCGGCGGCGACCTCGTTGACGTCGTCGAGCCGGTGGACGGTCGACCGGCTGCCGTGGGGCGCGGTCAGGACGACCTCGACCGCCCGCCGCTCGCAGCGGACCTGCGCGACGGCCGCGAGGGGTATGTGGTGCTCCTCGTCCCGCCGCTGGAGGATCAGCGCCGATCCGTCGAACCGGAGCGAGGTGTTCTTGCGGCCCCGCAGGACAGGAACCGACGGCATGATCGACATGAGCGTGATCGTAAAGGGGGAATCAGGCATTCCGGACCCCCTGGTCAGGGGAGGGGTCGCCGGGCTAGCGTCCGTTCATGGCAGCCTTCGATCCGTGGGACCCGGCGTTCCTCGCCGACCCGTACCCCGCCTACGCCGAGCTGCGTGCCCGGGGCCGCGTGCAGTACTACGAGCCCACGAACCAGTGGCTGGTTCCGCACCACGCCGACGTCTCGGCGCTGCTGCGCGACCGTCGCCTCGGGCGGGCGTACCAGCACCGGTTCACGCACGAGGACTTCGGGCGGACGACGCCCCCGGCGGAGCACGAGCCGTTCCACACGCTCAACGACCACGGCATGCTCGACCTGGAGCCGCCGGACCACACCCGGATCCGGCGCCTGGTGTCGAAGGCGTTCACCCCGCGCACGGTCGAGCAGCTCAGGCCGTACGTGGACCGGCTGGCCGGGGAGCTGGTGGACCGCCTGGTCGAGGCGGGCGGCGGGGATCTGCTCGCGGACGTCGCCGAGCCGCTGCCGGTCGCGGTGATCGCCGAGATGCTGGGCATCCCGGAGCCGGACCGGGCGCCGCTGCGGCCCTGGTCGGCGGACATCTGCGGAATGTACGAGCTGAACCCGCCGCAGGACGTGGCGGACCGGGCGGTGCGCGCCTCGGTCGAGTTCTCCGACTATCTGCGCGAGCTGATCGCCGAGCGCCGCAAGGAGCCCGGCGAGGACCTGATCTCGGGCCTGATCGCCGCCCATGACGAGGGCGACCGGCTCACCGAGCAGGAGATGATCTCGACCTGTGTGCTGCTGCTGAACGCGGGCCACGAGGCGACCGTGAACGCCACCGTCAACGGCTGGTACGCCCTGTTCCGCAACCCCGGTCAGCTGGCCGCGCTGCGCGCCGACCACTCCCTGGTCCCGGCCGCGATCGAGGAGCTGATGCGCTACGACACCCCGCTCCAGCTCTTCGAGCGGTGGGTGCTGGACGAGATCGAGATCGACGGGACCGTCGTTCCGCGGGGTGCGGAACTCGCCCTGCTCTTCGGGTCCGCCAACCACGACCCGGCGGTCTTCCGGGCCCCGGAGACGCTCGACCTCACCCGTGCCGAGAACCCGCACATCTCCTTCAGCGCCGGCATCCACTACTGCATCGGCGCCCCGCTGGCCCGTATCGAACTGGCGGCCTCGATGACGGCACTGCTGGAGAAGGCCCCGACGCTGGCGCTCGCGGAGGAGCCGAAGCGGAAGCCGAACTTCGTGATCCGGGGCCTTGAGGGGCTCAGCGTCTCGACGTGACCGCACCTGGGGCTCCGCCCCCTGAACCCGGGGGTTCAGGGGGCGGAGCCGCAACCTACTTCGTCTCCAGGTCCCGCCGCCGGAACCCCGCCAGGCCCAGCCACACCAGCCCCGCGGCGACGAGCGTCAGGAGGAGCAGTGGGGTCCAGTTCATGTCCGCTGCGGGGAGCTGCGGCACATGGCCGAAGGGGGAGAGGTTGTTCATCCAGTCGGGGAACTGGAGGATCTGGCCCAGGTAGCCGACGACGAAGGCGTACACCGGGACGACCCAGGCCGCCGCGCTCGCCCGCGGGAACCAGCCGAAGAGGACCACGGTGACCCCGACCGTCACCCACAGGGCCGGTGCGTAGGCGACCGCCGCCCCCACCAGCTTCAGGAACATCCCGCCGTCCCCGGTCGAGGCCGCGCCCGAGACGCCGAAGCCGATCCCGGCCAGCAGCAGGACGAGCGTGCCGCCGCCCATGGCCACCGCCAGATGGCTGCCGGTCCAGCGGCCGCGTGAGAGGCCGGTGGCGAGCAGCGGCTCGGCGCGGCCGGCGGTCTCCTCGGAGCGGGGCCGCTGCGCCGCCATGACGACGTACACGGCCGCTACGACCGTGATGACGACCATCACCATCGAGGCGAACGACTCGGCGACGCTGGAGCCGCCGATGCGGTCCAGGGCCTCCTGGATCTCGTCGATGTCCTTCAGCATGTCCTCGGCGTCCCCGAGGATCGAGCCGTACATCAGGCCCATCAGGAACAGACCCGCGCCGAAGCCGGTCAGCATGGAGCGGTGCAGCCGCAGCGCGAAGCCGAGCGGCGTGGTGAGTGCCTCGGAGCCGACCGGGCTGCCCAGCTTCTCCGGGCGCAGGCCCGCGCCCACGTCCCGCCGGGTGGAGAGCACGAAGCCGGTCGCCGCGCAGGCCACCGCGAGCGCGAGGCACAGCAGCAGCGGCCACCAGTCGTTGTCGACGTACGGGTAGGTGCGCTGCACCCAGCCGATCGGGGACAGCCAGGACAGCGCGCCGCTGGAGCCGCTGTCACCGGCGGCGCGCAGCACGTAGGCGGCGCCGATGACCGCGAGGGCCATCCCGCTCGCGCCGCGCGTGTGGGCGGTGATCTGCGCGGTGATCGCGGCGACGGCGGCGAAGACGATGCCGACGGCCGCGTGGTCGAGGCCGTAGAGCAGCGAGCCGGCGGTGTCGATGCCCTCGATGCCCGTGCCGGGCAGGCCGAGGGCCAGCAGCAGGGCCAGGGCGAGGTTGGCGAGGACCGCGACCGACAGGGCGGCGGCCAGGTGGGCGTGGCGGCCCACGACCGTGGAGCGCACCAGTTCGGCGCGGCCGGTCTCCTCCTCGGCGCGGGTGTGCCGGGTGATGATCAGCACGCTCATCAGGCCGACAAGGACGGCCGTGAAGCCGAGCATCTGGTGGCCCAGCATCGAGCCGAAGCTGTAGTCGTCGAGGTAGTGGCGCGGGCCGGACATGGCGAGCCCGGCGGGGCTGTCCATCGTTTCGACGACGTTCGCGCGGTCCTCGGGGTCGGCGTACAGCGTCTTGTAGTTGTTCGCCGTCATGACCGTGCCGAGGAACAGCGCCAGGATCCACACGGGGAGCCGTACGCGGTCCCGGCGCAGGGCGAAGCGGATCAGGGTGCGGGTGCCGGTCAGGGTGTTGCCGCCGGTGACGGGGGCGGCCTGGGCCGGGGCCTCGGCGGGGGCGGTGGCGGTCATGACTTGGCTCCGTGGCCGTTGGCGGCCAGCTCGTCGCCGTAGTGGCGGAGCATGAGTTCCTCCAGCGTCGGCGGGTGGCTGACCAGGCTGCGGATGCCGAACTCGGTGAGCTTGCGGACCGCGCCGTCGACCTGGGCGCCGTCTACGGCGAAGCGGACCCGGCCGTCGAGCGTCTGGAGGCCGTGGATGCCGGGCAGCGCGTCCAGGCCGGTGGCCGGGCGCTCGGTCTCGGCCTCGATCGTCGTACGGGTCAGGTGCCGCATCTCGCTGAGCGTGCCGGACTGCACGGTCTTCCCGAGCCGGACGATGCTCACCCGGTCGGCGAGCTTCTCCACCTGGGCCAGGATGTGGCTGGAGAGCAGCACGGTCTTGCCCGCGGCCTTGGCCTCGGCGATGACGTCCTGGAAGACGACCTCCATGAGCGGGTCCAGGCCCGCGGTCGGCTCGTCGAGCAGCAGCAGCTCGGCGTCCGAGGCGAGCGCGGCGACGATGGCGACCTTCTGCCGGTTGCCCTTGGAGTAGGCCCGGCCCTTCTTGGTCGGGTCCAGGTCGAAGCGCTCGATCAGGTCGGCCCGGCGCTGCTTGTTCAGGCCCCCGCGCAGCCGTGCGAGCAGGTCGATGGCCTCGCCGCCGGTGAGGTTGGGCCACAGCTCGACGTCGCCGGGGACGTAGGCGAGGTGCCGGTGCAGTTCCACGGCGTCCGCCCAGGGGTCGCGGCCGAGCACCTGCGCGGCGCCGGAGTCGGCGCGCAGCAGGCCGAGCAGGACCCGGATGGTGGTGGACTTTCCGGCGCCGTTGGGGCCGAGGAAGCCGTGGACCTCGCCGGTCCGGACGTCCAGGTCGAGGCCGTCGAGCGCCTGCGTCCTGCCGAACGACTTGTGGAGCCCGGAGACCGTGATTGCCTTCGTCATGATTCTGAACGTACGCTACTTTCAGAAATTTGTGAAGTTAAGGAAACGTCAAAACCGTCGTTAGGATGTGCGTATGACGGAATCAGCCGAGGTGGGGCGGGACACGGAAGCCGTGTCGAGGTTCGTCGAGTCCTTCTCGGCGCAGCTCGTCGAGGCCGGGATGCAGCGCATGGCCGCCAGGGTCTTCGTCGCGCTCCTCGCCTCCGACGAGGGCGTGCTCACCTCCGCCGAGCTGGGCGAGCAGTTGCAGATCAGTCCGGCGGCGGTCTCGGGCGCGGTGCGCTACCTCGCCCAGACGCACATGGTCTCGCGCGAGCGGGAGCCCGGTTCGCGGCGCGAGCGGTACCGGGTGCACGGCGATCAGTGGTACGAGGCGCTGACCAACCGTGAGGCCGTCATCAAGCGGTGGGAGGTTGCCCTGCGGGAGGGCGTGCACAGCCTCGGCCCCGACACACCGGCCGGGCGGCGCATGGCCGAGACGCTCGCCTTCTTCGAGTTCATCGAGGTCGAGGTCGCGGAGATGATGGAGCGCTGGCGGGTCCACCGGGACAGGACGTTCGGCAGCGCGGACTGAACACCTGGCGCTCCGCCGCGCGTGACTACGCACGGGGAAGATCGTTGACCGCCTCGGCACGAAACGATCTTCCGAAAGGGCACGACATGTCACGCACCACCCGCAAGCGCACCTACGCCCGCATGGCCGCGGTGCTCCCCGTCCTGGGCCTCGCGCTGGGCGGTTTCACGGTTCCGTCGGCCTCGGCGGCCGCGCCCACGCCCTGCGAGGCCAAGGACGGCGGCTACTACTGCGACATGAACGACATCGCGTCCACGCTCTCGGGCCTCCTCAGCCCGGTGTTCAAGATCACGTGCATCGATCCTCAGGTGCAGACGACGATCATCTGCCGCGTCAACGAGGACAACACGCCCTTCTCCGGGTAAGCCGAGGACGATCTGCCCGCCCGCTCCTCAGCCGGCGGGCAGCGTCAGGCCCAGCGCCCCCTCCCACACCGTCCAGGTCCGCCGCCGTACCGGCCCCGCCTCCGCCGCGTCCGCGCGGTAGCGGAAGTCGGCTCCTGAGACCGTGACGCGGCGGCCGCGGGCCAGCAGGGGGACCGCTTCCGCGCCGACCGAGGCCGGGTGGACCTCCACGGCCGCCGTGCCCGAGCCTCTCGGGGTCACCGAGATGTCCTGCACCGGCTGGTCCAGGTCCACCAGCGTCACCCCGTCGACCTCGACCCGCAGCCGGGAGGGGCCGGGGGCGGAGGTGACCGTCTCGCGGGCGGGGCGGGCCGGCACCAGGGTGCGGCGCAGGGACTTGTACGTTCGCAGCCAGGGCGTGCGCCCCGGCTCCCCGTCCGCCGTCGCCGCCGTGGGCACCGGCGGGATGTGCAGCGCGCCCAGCACGACCCCGTCGCTGTCGTCCACGAGCAGGTCCAGGCGCCGCTCGGCGCCCTCCAGGACGGCGCGCGCCGCCGCCACCGCGCCCGTGGGCACCCCGAGCGCCCCGGCCAGCGACAGCACGCCGCCCACCGGCACCATCGACAGCACGCATCCGGCCAGCTCCCGCTGCCGGTGCAGCAGGGACACCGCGCGCACCAGCGTCCGGTCGTCGCCGACCACCACCGGCCGCCGCGACCCCCGGCGCTGCAACGCACGGGCGAATTCCTCCGGCCCCTCCGGCAGACACACCTTGGTCGCGGCACCCGCGCTGAGCACGTCTTTTGCGATCCGTACGGACTCTCCGTCCGCCCGCCGCGCGATCGGATCGATGACGACCAGCAGCTGTTCGGACGTCGCGGAAGTCGCCACCTCGGCCATGCCTCGCTTCCTCGGGTAGCATCTTTGTGCAAGAGCCCCTTGCGCTATTGCGCCAGGGGCTTCGTCTATTCCGGGGCATCCGGTCCGACGGGTTGCGGCCAACGAAGGTCGCCGGTGTACGCACCCACGTCAAGTGCGGCGTACGCCCCTGACCTTGGACATGCCCCGCCCGGAAGGGGTGTACGCGCGTGCCCGCACTTGTGCTGCTCGGTGCTCAGTGGGGTGACGAAGGCAAGGGAAAGGCCACCGACCTGCTCGGTGGATCTGTGGACTATGTGGTGCGCTACCAGGGCGGCAACAACGCCGGCCACACGGTGGTCGTGGGCGATCAGAAGTACGCCCTGCATCTCCTCCCTTCCGGAATCCTGTCCCCGGGGTGCACCCCGGTCATCGGCAACGGTGTCGTCGTCGACCCCTCTGTCCTGCTCTCCGAGCTGAGCGGACTGAACGACCGCGGCGTCGACACGTCGAAACTTCTCATCAGCGGTAACGCGCACATCATTACGCCGTACAACGTCACCGTTGACAAGGTGACGGAGCGCTTCCTCGGTAAGCGGAAGATCGGCACGACCGGGCGCGGCATCGGACCGACCTACGCGGACAAGATCAACCGCGTCGGCATCCGGGTGCAGGACCTGTACGACGAGTCGATCCTCACCCAGAAGGTGGAGGCGGCCCTCGACGTCAAGAACCAGCTGCTCACCAAGCTCTACAACCGCCGCGCGATCGCCGTGGACCAGGTCGTGGAGGAGCTGCTGGGCTACGCCGACAAGCTCGCGCCGTTCGTCGCCGACACGGTGCTGATCCTCAACCAGGCGCTGGAGGACGACAAGGTCGTCCTGTTCGAGGGCGGCCAGGGCACGCTGCTGGACATCGACCACGGGACCTATCCCTTCGTCACGTCCTCCAACCCCACCGCGGGTGGCGCGTGCACCGGTGCGGGCGTCGGCCCGACGAAGATCAGCCGGGTCATCGGCATCCTCAAGGCGTACACGACCCGTGTCGGCGCGGGCCCGTTCCCGACGGAGCTCTTCGACGCGGACGGCGAGGCGCTGCGCCGGATCGGCGGCGAGCGGGGTGTCACCACCGGCCGTGACCGCCGCTGCGGCTGGTTCGACGCGGTCATCGCGCGGTACGCGACCCGGGTCAACGGCCTGACGGACTTCTTCCTGACGAAGCTCGACGTCCTCACCGGCTGGGAGCAGATCCCGGTCTGTGTGGCCTACGAGATCGACGGCAAGAGGGTCGAGGAGCTGCCGTACTCGCAGTCGGACTTCCACCACGCGAAGCCGGTCTACGAGACGCTCCCGGGCTGGTCCGAGGACATCACCAAGGCGAAGTCCTTCTCCGATCTGCCGAAGAACGCGCAGAACTACGTCAAGGCGCTGGAGGAGATGTCCGGCGCCCCGATCTCCGCGATCGGCGTGGGCCCGGGCCGGGACGAGACGATCGAGGTCAACTCGTTCCTGTAGGACGTGCGTGTGGCTCGTTCCTGTAGGACGTGCGCGTGGTCGAAGGGCGCCCCTTTCCGAGGGGCGCCCTTCTTCCGTTCGGTCTCGGTCTCACTCCGTCCGCAGCGACCTCGCGGTGTCCGTCCGGGCCGCCCAGCCGGCCGGGAGGAGGGCGCCCGCCAGGGCGATCGTCAGGCCGCCGAGGGCGAGCAGGGTCAGCGGGAGCGGGCCGTAGACGGTGAGGAAGGAGTCGGGGAGGTTCATGCCGACGGCGTCGCCCATGAGCGGGGTGACGAAGTGGTGCAGGGCCACGCCGAGCGGGACGCCGACGGCCGCGGCGAGCAGGCCGATGGCGGTGACCGAGGTGAGCACCATGGTGACCGTCTGCCGGGGTGTCATGCCGAGGGACTTGAAGACACCGAGGTCGTGGACGCGGTCCCGGGTGTCGAGGACGACCGTGTTGAGGACGCCCAGGCCCGCGACGCCGACCAGCATCAGGGTGAGCATGGCGATCAGTGCGTTCATGGCGGCGACCACCGAGGAGGAGTTGTCGCCACTGGTGTGCGCGAAGGCGCCGGTGCCGTCCAGGGCCTCGTTCAGCGCGGTCACGTACGCCGACGTGTCCGTGCCGGAGTCCGGCTGGGCGTAGTACCGGTTCGGCTCGGCGTCCAGGCCCAGGGCGGTGAGCGTGTCGGCCCCGGTGAGCAGGAGCATGCCGTCGTCCTCGGTGAAGAACGCCTCGCCGACGATGCGTACGGTCGTGCTGCGGCCCTTCTCGGAGAGGGGCAGGGAGTCGCCGACCCGGACCCCGGCGGCATCGAGGAACCGCTCCGTGACCACGGCCTCGCCGGGCCCGTCGAGCCAGCGGCCCGAGACCAGCGGCGGGGCGGCCCAGGCCGTGTCGCCGTCGTACCCGAGCACCGCGGTCCGGCCCGTGACCCCGGACGCCCGCGCCTCGCCCTGGGCGGTGCTGTAGTAGCGACGGGTGGTCTTCTCGGCCTTCAGCGCGGCGACGACGTCCGCCGGGTCGGCCTCCTGCGCGGGCTGCTGCCCGGGAACGGCGACCACATTGGCCCCGGCGGGCCCGTGCCCCCTGCCCGTCTCCACCGCGACCGGCGCGGCGGAGTCCAGCATCCGCTCCGTCTGCACCGCTGCCAGCGTCATCCCCAGCCCCACCGCGAACGTCACGGTCACGGTGGCGAGGACGACGGCGGCCCCCGTGGTCGCCGACCGCCCGGGCCGGGCGAGGACGCGGGCGAGGCCGAGCCCTACCGGGCGGGGCAGCCGGGGAGCGCCGATGAGGGTTCGGTGTGTCGCGGGGTGCGGGTCTCGTCGTGGTTGCTCGCGCAGTTCCCCGCGCCCCTGAGGCTTGCGGCTTCGCCGCGGCCTCATGAGATGTGCGGGAAGCCCCCGCCGGCCCGCAGCCACCGACGAACCCTCAGCCCGCTCCCTGCCCACCGTGATCGCCTCCACCGTCCGCAGCCGCCCCGCCCGCAGCGCGGGGATCAGCGCGGCCGCGGCGACCAGGGTCAGGGCCACCGCGGGGGCCGAGACGTCGACCCACCAGGGGACGGTTGCCGGAGCCCCGTTGTAGACGTCCTCGACGCTGCCGAGGACCGGCCCGGCGAGGACGTTGCCGAGGGCCACGCCGAGGACGCAGCCGATGGCGGCGGGGGCCAGGGCCTGGGCGACGTAGGCCCGGACGACCTGGGCCGGGGTGAAGCCGAGGGACTTGAGGATGCCGATGCGGCGGGTGGCGGAGCCGACCGTGCCGCTGACGACGATCCCGATGATCAGCACCGACAGTGCCAGGCCGAGCACCCCGAACGCGGCCACGAACGGCACGAAGGCCAGCGCGTTGGCGAGCTGCTCCTGGCGGACGGCCAGGTGGGAGCGGGTCGCGGTCAGCGCGCCCTGCGGGGCCGCCGCCTCGACCGCCGCCCGGCCGTCGGAGACCTCCGCGTCCGTTCCGGCGTCGCGGAAGCGGTAGAGCATCTCGTACCCGGGCGAGTTGGTCTTCGTGGTGAGCGCCTCGGCCTGCGCGGGCGTCACCCAGGCGTCCGCGGTGCCGGTCACGGACCGGGCCAGACCCACGACGGTCAGCGTCGGGGAGTCCGGCAGGTCGGGGAAGTCCAGCCGGGTGCCCACAGGAAGCGCGGACTCGCCCTCCGCCAGCACGATCTCGCCGGGGCGGTCGGCCCACTCCCCCTCGACGACGTCGAGCCGGTCGACCGGCCCGCCGGCCCGGTCCCGTCCCACGACGGTCAGCTCGGGCAGCTTCGCCCCCGCCGGCAGCTCGCCGGACGCCGAGGCCGTGCTCGGGCTCAGTGAAAGGGTGCGGTAGGGGCCGGCCGCCGCGGTGACGCCGGAGGCCCGCGCCGTGGCCGCCAGCTGCGACTCCGTGGCCTTGCCGCCGTCGAACCACGCCGTCAGATGGGCCCCGCGCCGCTCGGCCATGGCGTGGTCGAACGGCGCCCGGGACGCCGTGAGCACCCCGGCGGCCACCACCGACGCGGTGACCGCGATGAGCGTCGTCAGGATCATCACCGTCGTCTGGAGCCGGTGCCGCCCGACCCCGGCGCGCACCACCCCGCCCAGGGCGCTCACCGCAGCACCTCCGCCGTGTCCCGTACGACCCGCCCGTCCACCAGCTCGACGGTGCGCGTCGCGCAGGCCTCGGCCAGCCCCAGGTCATGGGTGACCAGCATGATCGTCTGCCCGTCCGCGTTGAGCGCGGCCAGCAGCTCCCGTACGTCCTCCCCGGAGGCGGAGTCCAGCGCGCCCGTCGGCTCGTCGGCCAGCAGCAGCGCGGGACGGTTCATCAGGGCGCGGGCCACCGCCACCCGCTGCCGCTCCCCGCCGGACAGCCGCCCCGGCCGGCCACCGGCGTGCCGGGCGATGCCGAGGTGGTCCAGCAGGTCCGCGGCACGGCGGCGGGCCTCGGCGCGGGGCACCCCGGCCAGCTGGGCGGGCAGCAGGACGTTCTCCTCGACCGTCAGGTCGTCCAGCAGGTTGAAGAACTGGAACACCATCCCGATCCGCGCCCGCCGGTACTTCGCCGACGCGGTCTCGCCCAGCGAGTCCACCCGCAGCCCGTCCACGGTGACACTGCCGCCGCTCGGCCGGTCGAGCCCCGCGATCAGATTGAGCAGCGTGGACTTGCCGCTGCCCGACGGCCCGAGCACGGCCACCGCCTCCCCGGCCCGCACACTCAGGCTGACCCCGTCGAGCGCCGGGGGCCCTTCCCCGTAGGCACGGCTCACGTCGTGGACATGGACAAGGGGCCCTGCGGTGGTGGTCATGATGCTGCCTCCCGGCGGACGACGGACGGTTCGGCGTGACGCTAGGCGCGGGCCGGGCCCCGGGGCGTCGCCCGCGGCGGCGAGCGGGACTGCCGTAGCGGGAGGACCCGCGCGGCACGTCATCCCTGAGATGTACGCGGCGGATGTACGGCCCGTCGGCGGCGGGAGGGATGTGACCGGCGCCGGTCGCTTGCCAGACTGGGCGCATGAACGGGGTGGCGGGCGTGCGGCGATGGCGGACCGGTGTCGCGGCGCTGCCGCGCCCGTCGTGGTGGATGTGGACGGCGGACGTGCTGCTCGCGCTGGTCCTGGCCGCCAGTACGGCGGACGGCGCCACGGTCCAGGACAAGGCCGCGCCCAATGTGATCCAGCCCGACGACCCTTTCGCCCCGCCGCTGCCGGTGCCGCCGCTGCCGCCCCCGGGACCGATGAGCCCGGACGCCGGCACGCTCCTCCTGGCCGTCCTGACGGCCCTGCCCCTGGCCCTGCGGCGGCGCTACCCGCTCGCCGTGTTCTGGTCCGTGCTCACCCTGACCCTGCTGTTCAACCAGCGCTCCGAAGCGGCCGAGCCGACCGTGTACACGTTCCTGACGTGCGTGGTCGCCGCGTACAGCGCCGCCATCCACAGCCCGCACCGGCTGCACACCCTGGCCTGCCTGGTGGTGGGCGCCGTCGTGATGGCGGTGTTCCACGAGGAGTACTTCCCCTACTTCACCCCCGGTTTCGTGCCGGTCGTGGTGCTGCTCGGGGTGGGGCTCGGGGCGAACGCCATCCACACCTGGCAGCAGCGCGTCCGCGACCTCCAGGAACAGCAGCAGGCCGCCACCCGCCTCGCCGTCGAGCTCGAACGGGCCCGGATCGCCCGTGAGTTGCACGACGTCGTCACCCACAATGTGAGCGTGATGGTGATCCAGGCGGGCGCGGCCCGCAAGGTGATGGACGCGGCGCCCGAGCGGGCCCGCGAGGCGCTGCTGGCCGTGGAGGCGGGCGGCCGTACGGCGATGGCGGAACTGCGCCATGTCATGGGCCTGTTGACCATGGACGACGAGGGCCGCGACCCGGACGTGGACCCGGATCTCGCCCCCCAGCCGGGCCTGGGCCGGCTCACCGCGCTCACCGACCGCGTCCGCGCGACCGGCGTCCCCGTCGACCTCACCGTCACCGGCACCCCGGCCCCGCTCGCCCCCGGCGTCGACCTGGCCGCGTACCGCGTGGTCCAGGAGGCGCTCACCAACGTCGTCCGGCATGCCGCGGGCGCGCGTGTGCGGGTCGCGGTCGAGCACACCCCGGACGCCGTGCACGTCGAGGTCTCCGACACCGGGGGCACCTCCGCAGCCCCGGCAGGACCCGGCAGCGGCCGCGGCCTCCTCGGCCTGCGCGAACGCCTCGCCCTCTACGGCGGCACCCTGGAGGCGGGCACCCGGCCCACGGGGGGCTTCCGGGTGCGTGCGGTGATCCCGGCGGAGGCGCCATGACGACGCCCACGGCCGCCGCACCACGCGTCGTCATCGCCGACGACCAGGCCCTCGTCCGCACCGGCTTCTCCCTGATCCTCACCGCGGACGGCATCGACGTCGTGGCGGAGGCGGCCGATGGCGAGGAGGCCCTGGAGGCGGTCCGGCGGACCCGTCCCGACCTGGTCCTGATGGACGTACGGATGCCGGGCCTGGACGGCCTGGAGGCCACGCGCCGCATCCTCTCCGGCACGGTCGTCCCCGACCCGCCGCGCGTCCTGATCCTCACCACGTACGACCTGGACCGTTACGTCTACGCGGCGCTCACCGCGGGCGCCAGCGGCTTCCTGCTCAAGGACGTCACCCCCGAACACCTCGTCGCCGCCGTCCGTCTCGCCCGCTCCGGCGACGCGCTGCTCTCCCCGGCCATCACCCGCCGCCTCGTCGAACGCTTCGTCTCCCAGGACACCCGCACCGCGGCCCTCCACCGCGACCTGGCCGTCCTCACCCCACGCGAGGTCGAGGTCCTCCAGGCCCTCGGCACGGGCCTGAGCAACGCCGAACTCGCCACCCGCTTCACCCTCAGCGAGGCCACCGTGAAGACCCACGTGGCCCGCATCCTGTCCAAACTCCGCCTGCGGGACCGCGCGCAGGCGGTGGTGGTGGCGTACGAGACGGGGCTGATCACGCCGGGAGCAGGCGGCCGTTGAGAAAGTCCGCCCAGCTCCGCCTGCCCGTGTCAGCTCCTACGAGGGTCAGGTTGGCGCCCGCCCGGTAGGCGCGGCCCGCCTTGCCGGGGATGCGGACCGGCAGCATCGGGCGGCGCCTGTCCTTCGCCGCCAGGTAGCCGCGGAGCAGGTCGCCGAGAGCGTGCACCTCCGGTCCCGCGAGGTCGGGAACGCGTCCGGCGGGCGCGCCGAGGGCCAGCTCCACCAGCCGGTCCGCCACCTCCCCGGCGTCCACCGGCTGCATCCGCAGCCCGCCCGGCACCGGCACGACCGGCAGCTTCGTCATCTTCTCGGCCATCATCAGCACCAGGTCGTGGAACTGGGCGGCCCGCAGCGTGCTGAACGGGATGCCCGACTCGGCGATGATCCGCTCCGACTCCAGCTTGGTGCGCAGCCAGGCCAGCGGGACGGTGTCCGCGCCGATCACCGAGATGTACACCAGGTGCCGTACGCCGGCAGCCTGCGCGGCCCGGACCAGGTTGGCGGTCGCGAGGTCGTCGCCCTTCTGCCCGCCCGCCAGGTGCAGCACGGTGGCAACCCCGGCCAGCGCCGCCTCGGGGCTCTCCTTCAGCAGGTCGCAGGCCACGTACTCGACGCCGTCCGCGCTCTCGCGCGCGGTCCGGCACAGGACCCGCACCTCGTGCCCGGCGGCGCGCAGCAGCGGGACGACGAGACGGCCGAGGGTGCCGGTGCCGCCGGTGACGAGGACGGGGGCGGGGGCGGGGGTGTTCTTCGCGGTCATGAGCTTCTCCCTCAGAGGCGTATCGAGTGATCTACTGAGGTGACCCGCCGGCCGGAAGGAATGTGACACGGTGCCCGAACCCGATTTTCTGACGCGGCAGTTCGAGGAGCATCGGCCCAGGCTGCGGGCGGTCGCGTACCGGATGCTCGGCTCGCCGATCGAGGCGGACGACGCCGTCCAGGACGCCTGGCTGCGGGTCGACCGCGCGGACACCTCCGACGTGGAGAACCCGGCCGCCTGGCTCACCACGGTCGTGGCCCGGGTCTGCCTGAACATGCTCCGGTCCCGCGATACGCGCCGCGAGGAGACGCTGGAAGCGGCGGAGCGCACCCCGGCCGCGGCCGTCGAACCCGAGGAGGAGGCGCTGCTCGCCGACTCGGTCGGTCTCGCGCTGCTGATCGTCCTCGACACGCTCTCGCCCGCCGAACGCCTCGCGTTCGTGCTGCACGACATGTTCCAGGTGCCGTTCGACGAGATCGGCCTGCTGCTGGAGAAGTCCCCGGCGGCCACCCGCCAGCTCGCCAGCCGGGCCCGCCGCCGGGTCAAGGGCGCGCCCGCCCCCGAGGCCGACCTGCCCCGCCGCCGCGAGGCGGTCGGCGCCTACCTCGCCGCCACCCGCGGCGGCGACTTCGACGCGCTGCTCGCCCTGCTCCACCCCGACGTCGTCCTGCACGCCGACCCGGCGGTCGTCCCCACCCCCGAGCCGATCTTCCTCGGCGGCGCCCGCACGGTCGCCCAGGCCGCGCTGGCCTCCACGGGCCGCGCCCGGTTCTCGGACCTCGTCCTGGTCGACGGCCGGCTGGGCGTCGCGTCCATGGAGGCGGGCCGCCTGCGCGTGGTCCTCCGGTTCACCTTCGACGACGGTCTGATCACCGCCGTCGAGGTCATCGGCGAGCCGCACCGGCTGGCGGAACTGGAGCTGGCCGTACCGGCCGCGTAGCTTCTCCGCCCAACTCCTCCCCGGACGCGCCCCTTTGCCCTACCCTCGACGCACAGTACGTACGGGGGAGGGGTGTACGTGGAGATCGCACCCGAACTTCTGATGGCGCTGGCCTCGGGCACGGTGGGTGCCGCGGGGCAGCAGATCTGGGAGTCCTTGCGGAGTCTGGTGAGGCGCGGCGAGGGCGGCGAGGGCGAGTTGACGGCCCTGGACGGTGCGGCGGACGACGCCGAGCGGGCCCGGGAGCTGGCGGGGGTGCTCGCGCTGCGGGCCTCGCAGGACCCGGCGTTCGCGCAGGCGCTGGAGGCGTGGCGGCGGGACGCGGAGGCGGCGTGGAGCGAGGCGCGGACCGGCGCCGGTGACACCCACAACGAGATCTCCGGGGGCACCTTCAACGGCCCGGTGGTCCAGGCGCGGGACATCAACGGCCCCATGAACTTCGGCCGTTAGCCAGGACACGGGCTACGGCGATGCCGGGGGAGCGCGACGAGGGCATCCGGACGGACAACAGGATCTCCGGGGGCACCTATCAGGCGGCGGTCGTCCAGGTGGGTTCGGTCGGCACGCTGCACATCAACAGCCCACGGCCCGAGGAGCATTCGGCCGAGGCGCGGTCGGCGCGGCGGTGGCTGGCGCTGGGTGTGGCGGTGGCGGGGGCGGTCGTCGCCTTCGTGATGCCGCCGGTGGGCGTCGTGGTGCTGGTTGTGGGGCTCGTGTGGTGGCTCGTCCTGCGGGTGCAAGAACGACGGGGCCCGCGGCGCAGGCCTACAGCGGCACAACTCGCGCGCATGGCCCAGGAGATGGCGGCGGTCCTCACCGAGGAGTATGCGCGCGAGGAGAACCAGCTGCATGTCCACGACCCCGCACCCATCCCCGTACGGTGGACGGCGGCCAGCCCGCTGCTGAGCGACCACGAGGCGAATGTCCGCCGGATGCCGGTCGGGGCGGAGCCCGCCGCCTCGGGCCAACCCATGGACCTGACCGGCGACTTCGACGCAATCGGCCCCTTCTTCGAGACCGTCCCCAGCCGTCGGCTGGTGGTTCTCGGCGCTCCAGGGGCCGGGAAATCGGCGTTGGTCCTTCACCTGGCCCGAGCCCTGCTGCGCGACCGCGCCCCCGAAGACCCCGTCCCCGCCCTCCTCCCGATCGCTTCCTGGAACCCGACGGAGGAGGACCTCTGGCACTGGGCGTGCCGACGCCTGTCCGCCCAGCACCCGGCCGCCCTGCGCACCCCGCAGGTGGCCCACGACCTCATCACCTCCGGCCGGATCCTCCCGATCCTCGACGGCTTCGACGAACTCCCCGAACCCACCCGCCCCAAGGCCCTAGCGAGCCTGCGCCGCAGCCTGAACGACCCCGCCCGGCTCGTCCTCACCTGCCGCATCGAGGAGTACGAGGAGGCAGTCGCCGAGGCCCACACGGTGCTGCCCGCCGCGGCGGTCGTCGAGCTACGCCCGCTCGACGTCGACGACCTGAAGGCATACCTGCCGCGCACGGCACCGCGCACGGACCCGCTGGAGGAGACCACCACCAAATGGAGCCCTGTACTGGCGAGGCTGGCGGACGAGGACGACCAGGCCCCCGAGGTCGTGGCCCTGCGCTCGGTGCTGGGTACTCCGCTGATGGTGAGCCTTGCCCGGGTGGCCTACAGCGAGACGCGGGAGGATCCCGGGGAGCTGCTGGAGGAGGAGCGGTTCCGTGAACCGGCCGCGGTGGAACGGCACTTGTACGAGGCGTTCCTGACCGCCACGTACGAGAACGGCAGCGGGTCGCGGTGGAGCGGGGAACAGGCTCGGCGGTGGGTGGGGTATCTCGCCGCCCAGTTGCGGAGCAAGGGAGAGCAGGACATCGCGTGGTGGCGGCTGGGGGACGCGGTGCCGTGGCCGGTGCGGTGGCTGGGGACGGGGCTGGCGGTGGTCGTCGCGGCCGTCGCCGTGGGGTTGACGAGTTTCGACTATCCCCGGTGGCGGGACTGGGTTCCGGTGCCGCCGTGGCTGGCAGTGCTGGTGCTGGGGTCGGTGGCGGCGCTGCTGGACTGGGCCGTCGCGCCGCCCGCGTATCCGCCGCAGCGGTTGTCCTGGCCGGGGCGGGAGGAGTGGCGGGGCCTTGGAGTGAGGGCGCGAGCCATGTGGGCCCCCGCGCTGGCCGGCCTGGGCATCGTGGCAGGCGTGGATTACCTGGTGGACGATGTGTCGCTGCTCTGGGGCATTCCCGTGGCGTGGACCGCAGGCGTGCTGGCAGTGGCGGCCTTCACCTACATGCTGGGGATGCTGAGCCGCCCGGCTGATCCGGCCGATGCCCGGGAGCCCGCCGCGCTGCTGCGCACGGACCACCTCACCCAGCTGGTGCTCGGCCTCTTCGCGATCCTGCGACCGACCAACCGGCGCTGGGCGACCGAGGCGGTGCTGCTGAGCGTCTTCCTCCTGGTGTGCCTGTGGCAGGTCACGGTGGAGCACCGGGCGATGAGCGGACCTGCCTGGCTGCGGACGTTCGCTCTCGTGCTCCTGGCGTGGCTGCTGTGCAGATGGTCGGTGTCCGCCGCGGGCCGACTGGCCGTCGCTCGGTTCTACTTCGCCCTCACCGGCGTGCTGCCCTGGCGCGTGATGGACTTCCTGGGCGACGCACACCGCCGTGGCGTGCTGCGCCAGTCCGG
Source organism: Streptomyces sp. NPDC079141 (assembly GCF_040686775.1). Taxonomy (NCBI): domain Bacteria; kingdom Bacillati; phylum Actinomycetota; class Actinomycetes; order Kitasatosporales; family Streptomycetaceae; genus Streptomyces; species Streptomyces sp. NPDC079141. Next base: position 78,728 of record NZ_JBFBLP010000012.1, read on the forward strand.
AGGGCTGTACCGCTTCCGCCACATCGAGCTGCGCAACCGGCTTGCCGAGGCGCACGGAGTCACCGCGGACGGCGACAGCGGCCAGGATCCGGCCCAGCGGGAGGCGGCTCCCGAAGGTTTCGGCGGTCAAGTGGTCGCCAATCAAATGCTGTTCGGGCTGGCCGCCGCCGGCTTGCTCCTGTATGCCGATCCTCACCTCACGTACCCGTACCAAGAGCTCGCGTCACCCTGCGCGCTCATTTCTCCCGCCCAGGTGAGGGAGGCGATCGTCGATCCTGTCAGGGACACCGACTCGGCATCGTCCGGCTGTGTCTACTACGAGAGATCGCGGTCCCGCCCGGCTCGCAGGATCGTCGTCAGCTCAACGGCCATGAGCGCGTCCTGGGGTGTCACCGGCCCCGAGGAGGCGGCGTGGGAGATGCGGTGGGACAGCAGGTTGCCGCTTCCGGGACTCGGGGACGAGTGGTTCGCGTCGGTGGATCCTGACGGACCGCGCAATGCGTTGCAGTCCACCTTCAACATACGGGTGGGCAACCTCATCATCACCGTGTCCTACGCCGAGGCAGGCGCCCCCCGCGACCGGGTGACCGCGGTGGCTCGCACCCTGGCCGAGGAGGCCCTGCGCCGGTTCGGGGTACCGCCGGAGAAGATCGGCTCCGCCGGCCGCACGCCGGCCGACGTGCCCTCGGTGAAGCCGTCGACCATCAACTACCGGGAGCCGGAGCGAGGCCTCCATGGCGCCGTCTGGGGCAAGGGCGAATCCACGGACTACCTGACCCTCAACCGGATGAGCATCGTCGTGCGCACACCAAAGGACCTGTACTGCGATCGCACCCGGGCCGTCCAGGAGGACAGGGAGTACGCCAGCGGGTGCGGGGTGAGAGATGCCGAGGGCGTGGAGTTGGACATCGCGGACCGCACCTGCCACAAGGACGGCTGCTCACCGTTGGAGATCCGCAACTTCATGCAAGGACGCCCGGGTGGGCCGACGGCGTCTTGGCGCATCGATCAGGAGACGGGCGTGGAGTACGCGGTGAGCCGACCGGGGGCCGGGCGCTACGAGATGTCCCTCTTCGCCCTGCACACCGCGGACGACGGCCGTCCCCACCTGGTGTGGCTCCGCGTGAACGGCGACGAGAAGAAGCACGCCACGCAGGTCCAGAAGATCGTGAACAGCGCCTATACGCAGGTGACGGCACCGTAGCCGTGGAGGAACGCGGCCCAGGCGTCGCCGGTGAGGGTGAGGATGGGGCCGTCGGGGGTTTTGGAGTCGCGGATGTGTATGGCGGGGAGGGCAGGGTCGGGGGCGACTTCGAGGCAGTTGCCGCCGCCGCCGTCGCTGTATGACGACTTGCGCCAGTCGTAGGCGACTTCGACGCAGTCGCCGCCACCACCGTCGCTGTAACTGGACTTGAACCACCGCAGGGCTTCGGTGCCGGTCATCGTTCCTCTCCTGCCAGCCGTTCGATGAGGTCCAGCGAGTCGTCGGGACTTAGGGCCTGTGCGCGGATCTTCGCATAGCGGTGGGCCAGTTGGGACACCTCCGCCGGATCGGCGACCAGCAATGCCTGGTCCTCGATCTCCATGTACACGACGTGCTGGTGCTCGCCGGTCTCCACGAGCTTCATCGGCCCGCGGTCGCCCGCGTACGTTCCGCGCATCCCGCGGTCCAGCGGGAGCACCTGCACACAGACATTGTCCCTCCGTGCGTCCTCGGCGAGCGAGCACAACTGCGCGCGCAGGATCTCCCCGCTGCCGAACGGCCGTCGCAGCACGCTCTCTTCCAGAACCAGCTCGATCATCGGGGCCGGGTTACGACCGAAGAGCCGCTTGCGGAGCATCCGCGCCTCGACCAGCTCCTCCCGCTTCCGCTCGGACACCGGCGGATAACTGCCACCGATCAGCGCCCGCGCGTACTCCTCCGTCTGAAACAGGCCATCGACGACCAGGGTCTGGTACGAGCAGAGCGTGACCGCCCCCGCCTCCATCTCCGCGAAGCCCCGGAACCGCTTCGGATACTTCTCCAGCAGCATCCACCTGCGGGCCTCCTCGAAGACCCCCAACCCGCCCCCGATCACCTCCTCCAGCTTCACCAGCATCTGATCGCTCGCGGGCTGGGCGCACGTCTCCATCGCGCTCACCGCGGACCCCGTGAAACCGAGCCGCTTGCCCAACTGCTCCTGCGAGAGCCCCGACTGCTCGCGCAGTGCTTTCGCCAGGGCGGCGACCATGTGGGCCGTACCGCCTGCCTCCGACTTGTTCTCGGTCCGCGCCATCGCGGTCACCCCCGGACTCAACCGAACTCAACCGGTCACAACTGGCCACCGCCCGTTCCCAACCGCCCTCGACCGGCGACGCAGAGTTATGGAAACGCTAGCCCCGCCTGCGGAAACTAACCCCGTGAGCACACAAAGTGACCTGAATTGGATCCCCCGTACCGGCATCGAACTCCGCAAGGCGGGAGTCCAGTTCGACGCCGTTCGTATCGACGGCGACGAGGGAAGGTCCGTCGCCGACCGCCTCGCCCGCATGACCGGCGGCGACCCCGGACCCGTGGTGGAGACGGCCACCGGCTGTCGAGGGGTCTACTTCCTGGTCCCGGTCGGCAGCGTCGCCCACCGGCCGTGGCCACCGGGCGTCACGCGGCTCACGGCGGGCCCGCGGCATGTGTCGTACATCCCCGTCCCAGCCCTCAACAACCAGACCTGGCCGCTGAGTTGGCGCTACCGCCCCACGGCACCCGACCACCTGGTCCACACGCTGCTCCTGCGCACCGCCCTTCACTCCGGAGAGTGAAAACCCCAAGTGCGGCTTGCGTTCGTTACTTTGCGTGCACATAGAGTCACGCCAGCACGACGACAAAGAAACGCCCCCGCGGTGCGGGAACACCCGGGGGCTCGACAACAGGAGCTAACCCTCCCGATGCGCATCCATCGTACGACGCCCACGCGCGCTTTTTCCGTCTTCTCCAACGCTCTTCTCCGCGACCGGAGCATCTCCTGGTGCGCGGTAGGCGTACTGACGTACCTATTGAGCCTCCCCGACGGGGCCCGCGTGGACATCCGCACCCTCGCCGAGCAGCGCAAGGAGGGGCGGTCCCGGATCGCGTCCGCCCTGCATGAGCTGGAGGATTCCCGGTATCTGCGGCGCGTGGTCCACAAGAGCCGCGACACGGGTCAACTCTCCACCGTCTACGAGGTGTTCGACACTCCGTACGAGGACGAGCCACCGAAGGGTGATTTCCCGGAACCCGAAAACCTGGCCTCCGGCGAGTCGGCCGACGAGCCGTCGGGCGCGCCCCCTTCGGGGGAAAAGACCGGGGAGAAAGAACCTCCCTCCCCGCCTCCGCCAGCGCCGAGCGCAGCGCCCGCGCCCAGCGAGCGCACCGCGCTCGCCGCGGGGCTGCTCGGCTCCCTCGGCCGCGTCGATCCCAGGCTCACCCTCGGCGCCGCCGAGGCGTTACGGCTCGCGCCGCTGGTGGAGGCGTGGTGGGACGCGGGGGCGAGCAGCGCGCAGGTGCGGGCGGCGCTGACGGACGGGCTGCCGAGGCGCGTGTACTCGGCTAGCGCACTGGTCGAGAACCGCTTGCGCCGCAAACGCCCGGTGGTAGCCGCCGTGCCGGTCACGACCGTCGGGGTCGAACTGCGCAGACCCGGCACGACCGCCTGCCGCGAGGCCGCCCAACGCGGCGGCGCACTGGCGCGGGCGCTGCTGCGAGGGCTGCCGGCGCCTGCGTAGGCGCACACAGACTCCCGGCCGCGCGTCCGTGCGGCCGGGTCCTTCGAGAGAAACGGAGTGTCGATGACCATCGCACTCGTACGCCCGGAGACGGTATACCGACGGTATACTTTGCTCATGGCTGACACCACCATCAAGGTCGACCCCGCTGTCCGTGACCGCCTCCAGGAGCTCGCCCGCGAGCGCGGCATGAGCATGCGGGACTTCGTGGCGGAGCTGGCCGGGGCCACGCCCACCAAGGAAGAGCTGCGCAAGCGGTACGAGGAGACCAAGGCGTACGTCGAGGAGCACTTCCTCGGCAGGCCTTACACCGAGGAGGACGAGAAGGCCGGCGAGAAGCTGTGGGCCGACCTGGAGGCCGGGCGCATCGGGGAGGTCCAGTGAGCGGGGAGCAGAGCGCGGAGCGGTATCCGCTGCCGCGTGCCGTGATCTTCGACGACACCGCCGCGCTCGCGCTGGGGGCCGGGAACAGCATGGCCTCCCGGCTCGTCGTCGAAGCCGAGAAGGATTCCGCCCTGCGGGTCTACATCCCCGCGGTCAGTCTCGCCGCGGCCGAGCGCGAGCGCGCGGGGGTCGCCGAGCACCTCGGCGCATTGCCGTCCGTCCATATCGAAGGGCTCGACTTCGCGGCGGCGGCAGCCGTGGGCAAGCGCCTGCGGACGGCGGCATCCGCGGACGAGGGCAAGGACGAGGCCGACTGGAGCGGCGCGCATGTGCTGCATCTCGCCCTGCCCACAGTCGAGTGGCCGCGCGGCCGTCCTGTCCTGACCAGGACACCGGCGCGCTACCGCGGCACCGGCATCCGCACCATCCGCATCGTCGAGCAGAACTGACGGCGACCGGCAGGGAAGGGCGCCCGTCCCCCCGGGTGCCCTTCAGCTGAAGATGATCATCGAACCCTGCGCCAGACTCCGCGTCGCCGCCGCGTGCAGGCCCAGCCAGACGTGGCGTTCGCGGGCGAAGGGGCTGGGGTCGTAGGGGGCGGGTACGGCCGGCTCTTCCAAGTCCGTGGGGGCCGCGGGGGGTTGCGGGGCCGCCGGGGGGTTGGCCGGGTCGATGCCGATCGTCGGGGCCACGAACTCCAGTTCCCGCAGCAGCGTCTGGGAGGAGCCCAACGGGCCGCCGCCGGCGAGGAGTTCGTCGCTGGAGAGGGGGTGCGGGAAGTCGACGGGGACGTAGGCGCCCGCGTGGTCGTAGTGCCAGACCAGGTGGGACTGCTGGGCCGTCGCCTCGAACATCTCCAGGAGTTGCTCGTAGTCGCCGCCGAGTTCGTCGACCGGGGTCACCGGCAGACCGCAGACCTGGAGCAGATACGCGCGGCGCAGGAAGTGCAGGGCGTCGTAGTCGAAGCCGGCCACCGGGGCGACCTCGCCGGACAGGCCCGGCATGTACTGGTACACCGGCACCGGCGGCAGCCCGGCCTCGGCGAGCACCTTGTTGTATTGCGCGAGTTCTTCGGCGAACGGGTTGTCGGGGGTGTGGCACAACACGTCGACGAGCGGTACCAGCCACAGGTCACAGGCCAAAGGGGGCTCCCTCACGTAGCGCGGTGTAGCGAAGTGGTCTGGGCAGAGTAGTCGGTGCGGGGGACGGGCGGACCCCCGTCGTGCGGGTCGCTTGCGGGTCCCGTGCCGGTCACATACCCATCCCTCAGGGGGCGAGTCGCTCGATCAGGGCGAGGGAGTGGGAGTTGTACGCGGCGATGATCGAGCGGGCGGACGCGGTGTCGCGGCGCGACAGGGCGTCGATGAGTTCGGTGTGGCCGGACCACAGCTCGCCGCGGAGGTCGGTGAGACGGCGGAGATGCTGGACGGCGCACACCCAGGACTGCACGCGCAGCCGGTGCAGGAAGTCGGAGAGGTAGGGGTTGCCGAACAGGGCGCCGAGCTCGCGCCAGAAGCGCAGGTCGTAGCCGATGAGGACGGTGAGGTCGCCGGCGAGGGCGGCGCGCTGTGCCTCTTCGCCGCGGCGGCGAACGGCGGCCAGGGCCACGGCGATACGAGGGTCGCCGGACTCCTGGTGTGCGCCGTGCCCGTCGTCCAGCGCCTGGAACATGCCGTCGATCACCAGGCTGCGGGCCTCGATGATCCCGCGGTAGTCCGCGGCGGAGTACTCGTGCACCCGGAAGCCGCGGTGCTGGTCGGCCTCCAGGAGCCCCTGCGCGGAAAGATCGACGAGTGCTTCGCGTACGGGGGTCGCGGAGACGCCGTACTGCTCGGCGATCTCCTTGACGGTGAACTCCTGCCCCGGCTGCAGCCGGCCGGCCAGCACCTCGTCCCGCAGCGCGTCCGCGATCTGCTGCCGCAGGGTGCTTCGGGTCACGGCACCGTTGCCGCTGGGGCCGGGCATGGTCGGGGCGTCTCCTCGATCGCGGGGGTGGCATGCACGCGTATTACTACGAGCACGCCACCTTACGCGTTCGACTTCGGAACCCGCTTGGCGCTCCGCTAGGGCGCCGGTCGAGCCTGCGGGCCAGTGGGGGCTGGTCGCGCAGTTCCCCGCGCCCCTTTGGGGCGCTGCCCGCACCCGCGGCCTGCCGGTACTGCTACTCCGTAAATTCGTCCGCCACAGCCAGCGCAGCGTCCAGCGCCGCGAGCCCCTCCTTCAGCTCCGCCTCGCTCACATTGCACGGCGGCACGACATGCGTCCGGTTCATGTTCACGAAGGGCCAGATACCGCCCTTCTTCGCGGCAGCCGCAAACGCGGCCATCGGCGCGTTCGCCTCGCCCGCCGCGTTGTACGGCACCAGAGGCTCCCGCGTCTCCCGGTTCTTCACCAGGTCCAGCGCCCAGAACATGCCGACACCGCGCACCTCGCCCACCGACGGGTGCCGCTCGGCAAGCTCGCGCAGCGCGGGCTCCACGACGGAGGCTCCGAGGTCGCGGGCGTTCTCGACGACCCCCTCCTCGGCCATGACGTTGATCGTCGCGACGGCGGCGGCGCAGGCCAGCGGATGCCCGGAGTACGTCAGACCGCCCGGGTACGCCCGCTTCCCGAACGTCTCCGCGATCGCCCCCGAGATGGCCACACCGCCCAGCGGCACGTACCCGGAGTTCACGCCCTTCGCGAAGGTCATCAGGTCCGGCACCACACCGGACAGATCCGCGGCGAACCACTCACCGGTGCGCCCGAACCCGGCCATGACCTCGTCCAGGATGAAGACGATCCCGTACTTGTCGCAGATCTCCCGCACGCCCGCGAGGTAGCCCGGCGGCGGAACCATGATCCCCGCGGTCCCCGGAATCGTCTCCAGGACGATCGCGGCGACGGTGCCCGGCCCCTCGAAGGCGATCGTCGTCTCCAGGTGCTCCAGCGCCCTGGCGCACTCCTGCTCCTCGGTCTCGGCGTAGAACCGCGACCGGTACAGGTACGGCGCCCAGAAGTGCACGACCCCGGCGGACGCGCTGTCCGACGGCCAGCGGCGCGGGTCACCGGTGATGTTCACCGCCTGCTGCGTACCACCGTGGTACGACCGGTACGCCGACAGCACCTTCGCCCGGCCCGTGTGCAGACGGGCCATGCGTACGGCGTGCTCGACGGCGTCCGCGCCACCGTTGGTGAAGAAGATCTTGTCCAGGTCGCCCGGCGTCCGCTCGGCGATCAGCCGGGCTGCTTCCGACCGCGCCTCGACGGCGAACGCGGGCGCGAAGGTCGTCATCCACGCGGCCTGCTCCTGGATCGCGGCGACGACCTTGGGGTGCTGGTAGCCGATGTTCGTGTAGACGAGCCCGCTGGTGAAGTCGAGGTACCGCTTGCCGTCGTAGTCCCAGAAGTACGACCCCTCCGCGCCGGCGACGGCGAGCGGGTCGATGAGCTCCTGCGCGGACCAGGAGTGGAACACATGCGCACGGTCCGCGGCCTTCACGGCGGCGCCGACCTCGGGATTTGGCTGAGGGGTCATGCGGCCGAGCGTAAATGTCCGCGATGCGGAAGCGGTATCGGCGTCCTGTCTGTGGGACGGGGCTTTCCGCGACAGGTTGTCGCATCGCCGCCCGGCACGTTCATTGACAGCATGCTGCCTAAATGACAGGATGCTGTCATAGATACCGGCCAGAGGAGGCAGTCATGAGCCGCAAGCCCGTACACCTCGCCGTCTACGACACCCTCGCCGACTGGGAGACGGGGCACGCCACCGCCCATCTCGCCCGCGCCGGGTACGAGATCCGCACGGTGGGCCCGTCCGCCGACCCCGTCCGCAGCATCGGCGGCCTGCGCGTCCAGCCCGACCTCGCCCTGGACGACGTACGCCCCGAGGACAGCTCGCTGCTGATCCTGCCGGGCGCCGATCTCTGGGACACGTCCGACGAGCTCGCGCCCTTCGCCCGCAAGGCCCGTGAGTTCCTCGACGCGGGCGTCCCGGTTGCCGCGATCTGCGGGGCCACCGCCGGGCTCGCGCGCGAGGGGCTGCTCGACGACCGGGACCACACCAGCGCGGTCTCCTTCTACCTCGCCGCCACGGGCTATCAGGGCGGCCCCCGCTATGCCGACACCGACGCCGTCACCGACGGAGGGCTCGTCACCGCCGGACCCACCGAACCCGTCGCCTTCGCGCGGGAGATCTTCGGGCTGCTCGGGGTGTACGAGGGGGAGGTGCTGGACGCCTGGTACCGGCTGTTCCACGACTCCGACGCCGAGGCCTACGCCGTACTGGAGAAGGCGGGGGCGCTCGGGTGAGCCGGGAGCGGCAGGATCTGTTGAGTCGCAGTGCGCTCGGGGTCTTCCGGCTCAACGGGCAATTCCTGGCCGTGGCCGAGGAGTTGGCCAAGCCGTCCGGGCTCACCGCCGCCTGGTGGCAGGTCCTCGGCGCGGTGCTGCGCGAGCCGCTGCCCGTGTCCGGGATCGCCCGGGCGATGGGCATCACCCGGCAGAGCGTGCAGCGCATCGCCGATCTGCTGGTCGAGCGGGGGCTCGCCGAGTACCGGCCCAACCCCGCCCACCGCCGCGCCAAGCTCGTCGCGCCGACGGAGGCGGGCCGCGCGGCCGTCTCCCGGATCGACCCCGGCCACGCCGCCTTCGCCGACCGGCTCGCGGACGCCTTCGGCGAGGCCGAACTCGCCGACGCCGTAAAGATCCTGGAACGCCTGTCCGCAGTCCTTGAGCAGACGTCCACCGCTGTTACGGAACCGTAGACGGCACCGCGCTCACCTCCCCGTATGCCCGCACTATCGTGGTCGTCGCACAGGGCGTTTCGGGGGGAGGGCCTGGGGATGGAAGAGCTGGGAGCCGGGGATCCGCAGCAGATCGGGGCGTACCGGCTGCTCGCGCGGCTCGGGGCCGGCGGGATGGGGCACGTGTATCTCGCCCGGTCGCAGCGCGGGCGCACGGTCGCGGTCAAACTCGTACGGGAGGAACTGGCCGCGCAGGAGGAGTTCCGCGCACGGTTCCGGCAGGAGGTGCAGGCCGCGCGGCGGGTCGGCGGCCACTGGACCGCGCCCGTGCTGGACGCGGACACCGAGGCCCCGGTCCCCTGGGTGGCCACCGGGTACGTCGCCGGGCCCAGCCTCCAGCAGGTCGTCGGGCACGACCACGGCGCGCTGCCCGAGCGGTCGGTACGGATCCTCGGCGCCGGACTCGCCCACGCGCTCCAGGACATCCACGCCGCCGGGATCATCCACCGCGACCTGAAACCCTCCAACGTGCTCGTCACCATCGACGGGCCCCGGGTCATCGACTTCGGGATCGCGCGGGCGCTGGAGACGGTGACCGACGGCGGACTCACGCACACTGGCGCGCTCGTCGGCTCGCCCGGCTTCATGGCGCCCGAGCAGGTGCGCGGGGACCGCATCACGCCCGCCTGCGACGTCTTCTGCCTCGGCTCGGTCCTGGCGTACGCCGCGACCGGCCGGCTGCCGTTCGGCACCGCGAGCAGCGGCGTCCACGCCCTGATGTTCCGTATCGCCCAGGAGGAGCCCGACCTGGAGGGGGTGCCCGAGGGCATCGCCGACCTCGTACGCGACTGTCTGCGCAAGGACCCGGCGGCCCGGCCGGGCCTGGACCGGATCCTGGAGCGCACCGGCGCCGGCGACACCGTCTCCGGCGGCCGCTCCCGGGACCCGTGGCTGCCGAGCGCCCTGGTCGCCCAACTCGGGCGGCACGCCGTGCAGTTGCTCGACACGGAGGGACCGGACGGGGCGGGTACGCCGGTGGGGACCCCGGAGCACGCTCCGGTCGGCGACGCGGCCCCCGCACCGGCCCAGGGGCCGCCGGCGCCGGGGCAGCCCGGGGCGGGCGGGCCGCTGGACCACCTGCCGACGATGGTCGCGGGGCAGGGGACGCCGTCCGCGCCGTCCGGCGGATTCGGGCCCGCGCCCACGCATCCGGCGTACGGCTATCCGCCGCCGCAGCAGCCCGGCCCGACCCCGCCGTACGGCCCGCCCACCATGCCGTACTACGGCCCCGTCGCCCCGCCGGACCAGCCGCCCCGCCGCAGCGGCCGTTCGACCGCGCTGCTCGTCGCGGTCGCCCTGGTCGTCGCCCTCGGGGCGGGCGGGTCGGTGTACGCCCTGATGAACGGCGACGAGGAGGAGCGGGGGACCGGCGGCAGTACGGCCTCCCCGACGGCGAGCGCGTCCGCGATGCCGACCCCGACCCCGACCTCGGCGTCGCCGACCCCCACCGACTCCGCCTCCGCCGCGGACGACGGCACCGTCCCGTCCGCCTTCCTGGGCACCTGGTCCAGCTCCCTCGACAACGACGCGGGCCACCACACCCGCGAACTGACCCTCCAGCAGGGCGAGGTGGGCGACACCGTCCTCTCTCTCGTCGCCGACGGACCCGACTACCACTGCGTCTTCCGGGCCGAGCTGACCGAAGCGCCCGCCGCCGACGGTCCGTTGGAGATCGGCCCGTCCACGGTCGCCGTCGGCGAACCGGCCTCCTCCTGCACCCCGGGCGAGGCCACCCGGCTCACGCTGCGCGGGGACGGCACCCTGGAGCGGGTGAACACCACCAGCGGGGAGAAGCTGACGTACACCCGGCAGTGAGTAACTCGCGGGTTCTGTGCGCCAGTTGAATGCTCGGCGAACTTCCGCGGACGGGACCGGAATGTCCCCTCCGTCGAACGTAAGGTGACCGCACACTTGTCCGGCACAGTTGTCCGGCTCCGGGGAGTGGCGGGGGCGCCCAATGGAGTTGCTGAGCGCAGAGAACGTCATAGCCGTGTCGACGGCGCTGGCCGGCATCGTGGCCTCGGCGGTCATGGTCTGGTACGAGCGCCGAGTACCGCGCCGTAAACGCATCGGCTACCGCGTCCAGATGGACAACCCGATCGGCGACGGCGTCAGCTCCGGCCGTGCCAACGTCCGCCTCGGCCTGTTCGACGAGGCGCCCGGCATGCACCGGGCCACCCTGGTGCTGCTGCGCATCGAGAACGACGGCTCGCAGGGCATCGGCCACGAGGACTACACCAGCCGTGAACTCCACGGGCTCACCGTGGAGTTCAGCGACCGCAACATCCACGGCGTCTCGGTCACCCAGCCGCCCGGCACCGACCACCTGATGAGCCACTTCACGCCGCACGCGGGCTTCGGCTACGACGTCGGCGGCAACACCCTGCGCATTCCGCGCGTCCCGCTCAACCGCGGCGAGCACTTCAAGCTGCTCGTGCTGCTGTCGGGCGGCGCGGTGGGCTGCGACATCCGGCTCATCGGCGGCATCCGCGACGGCGAGGTGCACCCCAACCGCAGTGCGACCCCGGACGACAAGCCGCCGCTGTTCAGCCGGGCGGCCCGGTGGATCACCATCATGCTCACGGCGTCCGTGCTCACCCTGTCGACCATCGTCGTCGTACGGGACGACAGTCCGCCCCCGCTCGGCTGCGAACAGGGCGCGCTGACGATCACCGGCTCCACCGCGTTCGCGCCCGTCGTGGAGGATCTGGCGGAGCAGTACGAGAAGGACTGCGAGGACTCCGACATCCAGGTGGAGGCACGCGGCAGTTCGGCGGGGGTGGGTGAACTCGCCGCCCTGAAGAGCGGGCGGTCGTCGATGATCGCCTTCCACGACGGCCCCGGCAAACGCGCCGACGGCGACCTGCGCCCGCTGCCCGTCGCCCTGTCCGTCTTCGCGCTCGTCGTCAACGACGGCCTCACCCTCCCGCGCGGCCTGTCCCTGACGAGCGTGCAGCGCATCTACGCCGGGGAGATCGCCTACTGGGACGAGCTGGACCCCTCGCTGCCGCACTGGCGGGTCGTCCTGGTCAGCCGCGACGCCGACTCCGGCACCCGCCAGGTCTTCCAGGACCAGGTGCTCGGCGGCGAGTGGGAGGGCGTACCCAGCACCTCACTGGACTGCGACACCGGCACCGACCGCTCGGCACCGGCGCGCTGCGAACTCGACTCCACGGAGGACGTGCTGCGCACGGTCGCGGAGACGCGCGGCGCGATCGGCTACAGCGAGCTGAACCAGGCGAGGGGCCAGAAGAACATCAAGCGGGTCCCCCTGAGCGGCCACCCCGCCTCGGTGCAGTCCATCGAGTACGAGGCCAACCCGTACCCGTACCGCGGAGTGGAGTACGCCTACACCCACGGCGACCCACCCGGCGGCTCCCTCGCCGCCAGCTTCCTCGACTACATCCGCAACAACGGCGAAAACATCATCCGCAACCACGACCACGTCCCGTGCTCAACACCGGAGGGCGAACGACTGTGCCGCGAGGAGTCGTAGAACTTCAGGGCGCTGAGCCTGCGGGCATGAGTGCCGCCTAGGGCGGCCCCGCTGCCAAAGAGAGGCGGCACCCCGATAGCGCCGGGCTGCGCGACCCACCCCCGGCCAGCACAGACCCCGGTCAGCTCACCTCGGCTCCGGCGGCCGCTGACGAGGCATGTTCGGCCGGGCGGAGCCGCCCCCGGGCGGCAGAGGGAACCGCCCCTGCACCACGTTCCCGTCCTGCCGCCCACCCCCGGCCACCGCCCCCTGAAGCCCCATCGGCGCCGACCCGGTCCGGAACTCCACCATCCAGTCCGCCGTCTCCGTCCGCACCAGCTCCGTGACGTCCTCCGAGAACCTCCGCAGCACACCGAGACACCGATCGGCCGCCTCACTCGCGGTCCCCTCCGTCGGCCCCAGCACCTCCCGCACACTCTCCGACGCCCAGTCGAACTGGAGCACCTGAAGCCGCCGCTGCACAGCCTGCGCCGTAGCCACGTCCCTTATCCACCCGGACGTCACCCCGAAGAACCGGTCGACCCCCACGCACGCCACCGCGAGCAGCAGCGCCAGATACCCCCACGGCGCCACCCCGCCCACCACCCCGGTCAGATCCAGCAGCGGCAGCGCGGCCCCGCACACGGCCCCCACCGCCGCCCCGCCCCGCAGCACCCGCGCCCCGCGCCGCTTCCACACCCGGTCCGCGAGATACCAGGCCGCCGTCTCCAGCGCCCCGCGCTCCACCCACCGGTACAGCTCGTCCAGCCGCTCCGCGGGCTCGCCCCAGTCGCCGTTCGGGAACGTCCGCCCCGTCAGATCGCCCGGCCGCAGCCCGGCGGCGCCCTCGCGGCCCTCGCCCCGCCCGTCCTGAGGCGGACCCTCGGGCTGCATCTCCGGCTGACCCACCCGGCACTCCCTACCTGACCTGACCTGACCCGATACCGACCGATCACGTTGCGTGACACCACTGGCGCCACTGACACCGTGACGCCTGGTGCTGATGCGCCGGACCCTTCCTACCGCCCAATGGGTGGCGAAGGGACTGCTTTCACCGCTTTTCCGCTCGGAAGTGGCCCTTGATCAGGTATAGGCCTGACATTCGACTCACTCGAAAGAGTGCCGGGGCGATGGCCGACCGGACCACGTAGGCTCGTGCCAGACGAGAAGATCCGTCCGTACTCCCCCGTAGACACAGGAGCTGATCGTGATCCCCGGTGGTGGCCAGCCCAATATGCAGCAGCTGCTCCAGCAGGCCCAGAAGATGCAGCAGGACCTGGCGAACGCCCAGGAAGAGCTGGCGCGGACGGAGGTCGACGGCCAGGCCGGCGGCGGTCTGGTGAAGGCGACCGTCACCGGCGCCGGCGAACTGCGCGCCCTCAAGATCGACCCGAAGGCGGTGGACCCGGAGGACACCGAGACCCTCGCCGACCTCATCGTCGCGGCCGTTCAGGCGGCGAACGAGAACGCGCAGACGCTCCAGCAGCAGAAGCTGGGCCCGCTGGCCCAGGGTCTCGGCGGCGGTATCCCCGGCCTGCCTTTCTAAGACAGGCGTCGGCCCTCTACCGTACGTAGTGAAGGAACCCCAGGAAGGACGGCAGTCCGTTGTACGAAGGCGTGGTCCAGGACCTGATCGACGAGCTGGGTCGGCTGCCCGGCGTCGGTCCCAAGAGCGCGCAGCGGATCGCCTTCCACATCCTCCAGGCGGAACCGACGGACGTACGGCGCCTCGCGCAGGCCCTCATGGAGGTCAAGGCGAAGGTCCGCTTCTGCGCGACCTGCGGAAACGTCGCGCAGGAAGAGCTCTGCAACATCTGCCGCGACGCCCGCCGCGACCCCACGGTGATCTGCGTGGTCGAGGAGCCCAAGGACGTGGTGGCCATTGAGCGCACCCGCGAGTTCCGCGGCCGCTACCACGTCCTGGGCGGCGCGATCAGCCCCATCGAGGGTGTCGGTCCGGACGACCTCCGTATACGAGAACTTCTCGCGCGGTTGGCCGACGGGACGGTCACCGAGCTGATCCTGGCCACGGACCCGAACCTGGAGGGCGAGGCCACGGCCACGTACCTCGCCCGCATGATCAAGCCCATGGGCCTCAAGGTCACCCGCCTGGCCAGCGGCCTCCCGGTGGGTGGCGACCTGGAATACGCGGACGAGGTCACCCTCGGCCGCGCCTTCGAGGGGAGACGACTCCTAGATGTCTGACGCCACGCTGCACGCGACCACTCAGGACCCGGACGACTTCGTGGTCCAGATCGCGGACCAGGTTGAGAGCTTCCTCGTAGCGGTCACCGAGGTGGCGAAGGGCGACGAGCCGGAATCGGCGATCCCCTTCCTGCTCCTGGAGGTCTCCCAGCTCCTGCTCGCGGGCGGCCGCCTGGGCGCCCACGAGGACATCGTCCCCGACGAGCGCTACGAGCCCGACCTGGGCCCGGAGCCGGACGTGGACGAGCTGCGCGAGAACCTCGCCCGCCTGCTGGACCCGGTGGACATCTACTCGGAGGTCTTCGACCCCTACGAGCCCCGCAAGGCCCCGGTCCCGGCCCGTATCTCCGACGACCTCGCCGACGTCATCACCGACCTGCGCCACGGCATGGCCCACTACCGGTCCGGCCGCACCACGGAGGCCCTGTGGTGGTGGCAGTTCTCCTACTTCTCCAACTGGGGCTCCACGGCCTCGGCGACCCTCCGCGCCCTCCAGTCCGTCCTGGCCCACGTCCGCCTGAACCAGCCCCTGGAGGAACTGGACGGCCTCGACACCGACCAGTCCATGGGCGACGAGACACTGGAGTTCGAGGCCGGCAAGGTCATGGCGGAGGAGATCGCGGGACCGCTGGGACTGCGGACGAGGAAGTAGCGGCGCAACGGCGACCGCGTCACAACCCCCACAGGCCCTTCCCCACGGCCATGACCCCGCCCGTCAGGGCCAGTGACAGTACGAGCAGCCGGGCCCGTTTCTCCGGTATCCGGGAGGCGAGCCCCCTGCCGATCAGCCCGCCCGCGCCCATCGCCGCGACGACCAGGGCCCACTGCGTCCCGCCCAGGTCCGGCGTCCCGTTCGAGGCCACGGAGAAGGCGTTGACGACGACGCCGTAGAACATCGCGTTCGGCACGAACTCCCGTACTGTCCAGCCCGCGTTGAGGGCGTACAGGGACATCGGCGGGCCGCCCACCCCGGCCGCCGAGTTCATGAACCCGCCCGCCGCGCCGGCGACCACGGCGCCGCGCCGTCCGCGCAGCGCCGGTACCCGGGCGCCGCGCATGACGAGCAGTACGGCCGCCGTGACCAGCCCGCCCATGGTCAACAGGAGCCAGGGCTCGGGGAGTTGGCGGGTCAGCCAAGTGCCCGCCGGTACCGTGCACGCCGCTGCCGCGCAGAGGGGGAGCATCGCGTACGGGCGTATGCGCCGCCAGCCGCCCGCCAGGCCCACGACGCAGATCGCCCCGGCCGCGCAGTTGGCCAGGATCACTCCCTGGGCCGGGCCCAGCAGCAGGATCAGCGCCGGTACGGCGACCAGGGCGAAGCCCATGCCGGTGAGCCACTGGACGGACGAGCCGAGCAGCACGATTGCCGTCAGGAGTGCGTCGCCCGTCCAGTTGTTCGTCGTCATGGCTCGGCATCCTCTCCGGAACCGGTGCCTCCCGGCCACCTGCGGCGCGATGATGGACGTATGGCAGCAGGGTCAAGGGCGTTGATGTGGACGGGGATCGGGCTCTGTGTCGCGGGAGCGGCGGGGCTCGTCGTCGGGGCTGCGCTGGATGTCGAGGGGGCCGACCCCTGGGCGAGCGTGGCCGGGGGAGTGGCGGGGCTGCTCGGGCTGGCGGTGACGGTGTACGCCCTGTTCAGACCGGCGCCGCCGCCGGTACCGGGTCCCGCCTCGACCGGCGGTGCCGTGAACGCGAGCGGACCGCGCTCGATCGCCGCGGGCGGCAGCATCGGCACCGCCGTGACGGGGGACGGGGCCACCGCCGGGCCGCCGCCCACCATGCCCGCGTCGCCGCCGCCGCGACCGGCGAACGGGCCGGTCACCGCGTCGGGCGATCGTTCCATCGCCGCCGGGGGTGACATCGGCTCGGCATCGACGGGCGACGCCTGATGAGCGCGTCGGCGGAGGCTTCGGGGGACCGGTCGATCGCCGCGGGGCAGGGCATCAACCAGGCGCTCAGCGGGGACGGCGCGGTCGCGATGTACACCGAGAAGTCGGTGGCGCTGCCCGCCGAGGCCTTCGTGATGCCCGAGCGTGCGCCGGAAGGGCTGGTCAACCTGCCCGACAAGGCTGCGTTGTTCGTCGGGCGCGATCGGGAACTGGGGCTGCTGGACGAGGCGTTCGCGGGCGTCGGCGGTGTTGTCGTGCAGGCCGTGCACGGGCTGGGAGGCATCGGCAAGTCGACGCTCGCGGCGCGGTGGGCGGCGGGGCGTACGGGGGCGTACAACCCGGTGTGGTGGATCACCGCCGAGACCCCGGCCGATCTCGACGCCGGGCTCGCCGACCTCGCGGTTGCGCTTCAGCCCGCGCTGCGGGACGTCATGTCCCGGGAGGCGTTGCGGGAGCGGGCCGTTCAGTGGCTGTCCGCGCGGGACGGGTGGCTGCTCGTCCTGGACAACGTGTCCGATCCGGCCGATGTGAAGCCGCTGCTGGCTCGGGCGTCGCGGGGGCGGGTTCTGATCACGTCCCGGCGGGCCACCGGGTGGCAGGGGGTTGCCGAGGCGCTCTCGCTCGACGTGCTCGAACTGCCGGAAGCCACAGAGCTGTTCGGGCGGATCTACGGCGGCTCCACCGACGGCGTCGAGGAGGTGTGCCGGGAACTGGGGTGTCTGCCGCTGGCCGTGGAGCAGGCGGCTGCCTACTGCTCGGAGGCCGGGATCACCGCACGGCGGTACGGGGAGTTGCTGGCCGCGTATCCGGCGGAGATGTTCGCGCAGGCCGCGGAGGGGGCGGACGCGGGCCGTACGGTCGCCCGGGTGTGGCGGGTGACGCTGGACCGGCTCGCGGACACGCCGCTCGCGGTGGAGATTCTGCGGGTGATCGCGTGGTGGGCGCCGGACGGGATTCCGCGGGCGTATCTGGAGTCGCTGGGCAGCCCGGTGGAGGTGACGGAGGCGGTCCGGCGGCTCGTGGCGTACAGCATGATCACCCTGCACGAGGACGACACGATCTCGGTGCACCGGCTGGTGCAGGCGGTGGCGCGGGCGGAAGGGGCGGATGCCGCCCACAGGTCTGCCGGTCTGCTCAGCCACGTAGGCCTTGAAGTGCGGGACATCGCTGCCGAGTTGCGGTGGCTGTCGCACCTCGAATCCCTCGCCTCGCACGTTGCCCCGCAGACCGACGGCGAGGACGAAGTCTGGTTGTTCAATGTGAGCGGGCTCAGGTACGTCCATCTCGACCTCACCCGCGCGCTCCAGCTGCACGAGAGAGCCCTGGCCGGGGCGGAACGGGCCTGCGGGCCTCGTCACGAGCTCACGCTCATGGTGCGTAACAGCCTGGCTCAGTCCTACGGCTACGCCGGTCAGTACGAGGACGCGATCAGGTTGCTCGAACGGAACCTCGCGCATCACGTGCGCACGTCAGGACGTCGGCGCCCGGAGACCTTCGAGGCGAGGACGGAGCTGGCCGGTGCGATGAGGCTGGCGGGACGCCTGACGGATGCCTTGAGGCTGGCAAGGAAGAACGCGAGGAAGGCCGAACGGGCGCTGGGCGCCGACGACGCCACATCGCTGGAAGCCTGGTCGGTCTGGGCCGAGACGCTGGCCGACCTGGCCCAGGAGGATGCCGACCGTTATGCGGTGCCCGCTCGGGATGCCATTGAGAAACTGCTGGTCAGGGCGTTGGCAGCGACGGGAACGGACAGCCGCGTCAGCCAGAGCCTGCGACAGATCCTGGCGTTTGCCAGAAGAAGAGTGGGCGACAACGCGGGAGCCGCGGCCATGTACGAGGAATACGTCGAGACCATGACGCGTGACAGCGGCGCCACGGACAGGTTCACCCTGGACGCTCGCGAGTTCCTCGTTGGTTTCCTCTGGAGGTCCATGCACAACCCGGCCCGAGCCCGCGAGGTCCTCCTCCCCCTCCTCGCCGACTGGGAGCACCTGCTCGGCCCCACCGCCCCCCAAGTCCAAAAGCTCCGCCACGACTTCGCACCCTTGCTGGACCCGCCCTCAGAAGACAGCGAGTAACCACCCAGGCGCCCTCCGCAAGTTGGCCACACCCTGGATCACCCCTGTACATCCCCTGCACCACCCCTAACCGCCACATCGCGACCCTGGAGTCACTCCAGTAACCCCGACCCGCAAGGGAGTTGCGATGACCCGTCGTTCCACAGGCACAGGCACAGGCAAGCGCATAGCCACCGTCACCGCTGCCGCCGTCGTCGCCGTAGGCACCTTCGCCGCCGGCGTCGGTGTCGCCGGGGCGGACGAGGAGAAGGCGGGCAAGAAGGAGATCGCCGCCCTCTTCGACGGCTGGAACGCCGCCCTGCGGACCGGCGACGCCGAGAAGGTCGCCGACCGGTACGCCAGGGACGCCGTACTCCTGCCCACCGTGTCCAACAAGGTCCGTACCGACCGCGCCGGAATCGTCGACTACTTCGAGCACTTCCTGGCCAACAAGCCGGTCGGCAAGAAGGTCGAGACGCACGTCAACGTGCTCGACGGCAACTCCGCCATCGACACCGGCGTATACGAGTTCGCGCTCACCGATCACGAGACCGGCGAGAAGCGCACCGTCGTCGCCCGCTACACCTACGAGTACGAGAAGCGGGGAGGCGAGTGGGTCATCGTCAACCACCACTCCTCTGCGATGCCCGAAGGCTGATCACCACCATCAGCCCGCCCCCGGGTGCGTCCTGGAGCGTCACCGTCCCGCCGTCGTCCGTCACCAGCTGCTTGACGACGGCGAGGCCGAGCCCGGAGCCGGAGCGGCCGGTCAGGCCCTGGCCGCGCCAGAAGCGGTCGAAGGCGCGGGACTTCTCCGGGTCCGACATGCCGGGGCCCTGGTCGAGGACCGACAGCAGCACCGAGTCCGGCCGGGACTCGGCCCGGACGGTGATCCGGCCGCCGTCGGGCGAGACCTCCAGGGCGTTCGAGAGGACGTTGTCCAGCACCTGGTCCAGATGGCCGGGGCTGGTCAGCACCGGCAGCCGGTCGTCGACACTCCCCCCGAACGCGATGGCGACTCCGCGCTCGTCGGCGGCCGGACGCCACACCGCCAGCCGCTCCGCCACGATGTCCCGCAGCGACAGCGGCTCCGCCACCGTCACCTTCGCCTCCGCGCGGGCGAGTACCAGCAGGCCGTTGACCAGGCGGCTCATCCGGACCACTTCCGCCGTCGCCTGCTCCACGTCCTCCTTCACGAACTCGTCGTCCACGCCGTCCGCGATGTTGTCCAGGGACAGCCGCAGTGCGGTCAGCGGCGTACGGAGCTGATGCGAGGCGTCCGCCACGAAGATCCGCTGCGAGGCGACCAGGGTGTCCAGGCGCTCGCCCGCCTGGTTCAGGGTGTGGGCCAGGGTCTGTGTCTCGTGCGGACCGGTGACGGGTGCGCGGGCGGTCAGGTCGCCGTCGCTGAGCTTGCTCGCCATGTCGTTGAGCTGTCGTAGTGGCGCGGTGAGCCGCCGGGCCACCACCGCGCCGATCAGCGCGGCCACCCCGAGCACGGTGACCGCGAGCCCGGCCCTGAATCCCCAGATCGTCCAGAGCCGGTCGGTGAGTTCCTTCGTCGGATACGTGATGCGTACGGCGCCCGCGACGGCGCCGTCGCTCGCCTTCGCCGGGACCGTGACCTCAAGCGCCCCGTCACCCCAGTGCTCCTCGGTGTCCGCGGGGGCCTGCGCGGCGGGGAGCACCTCGATGCGGCCGAGTCCCTGCTCGGCGTACGCGTCGACGTTCCGGTTCAGCAGATCCCGTGCCGAGGGGTCGCCGTCGGCCAGCAGCACCGCCATGGTCTGCGCCTCCCGCCGTACCGTCTGCTCCGTGTCCCCCCGCAGCTGCGCGGTCAGCGTGAACGCCACCGGCACGGTGAAGGCGGCCAGGGCCACCGCCACCAGCAGGACGTAACTGACGATGAGCCGGCGGATCATCAGGAGTCGATCTCCAGCCGGAAGCCGACCCCGCGCACCGCCTCGATGGTGACCGCGCCCTTCAGCTTCCGCCGCAGCGCCGCCACATGCACGTCCAGCGTCTTGGTCGGCCCGAACCAGTTCGCGTCCCAGACCGCCTCCATGATCTGCTCGCGCGACATCAGCGCGCCGGGCTCCTCGGTGAGGAAGGCCAGCAGGTCGTACTCCTTGGGGGCGAGGGCGACCTCCTCGCCGTCCAGGCGGACGCGGGCCGCCTTGCGGTCGACGGTGAGGCGGGGGCCGTAGCGGTCGGGGCCGCTCGCGGCGGCGCTGCGGGGCTGGACGCGGCGCATCACCGCCCGTATCCGCGCGATGACCTCGCGCACCCCGAACGGCTTGGAGACGTAGTCGTCGGCGCCCAGCTCCAGGCCGACCACCCGGTCCGTCTCGTCGCTGCGCGCGCTGATCACGATGATCGGCACCCCGCCGCGCTCCCGCAGCGCCCGGCAGACGTCCAGGCCGTCGGTGTCGGGCAGGCCCAGATCGAGGAGTACGACGTCGTAGGGGCCCTCGTGGTCGAGCGCCGCCCCGCCGGTGGTGACCCACTCGACCTCGAATCCGTAGCGGATCAGGCCGCGCCGGAGGGACTGGGCGACCGGCTCGTCGTCTTCCACCAGTAGTACGCGCACAACGGCACCCTAGTGCTTGAAACTTAATTCACAGCTGTCGCTTGTGACCCTTGGCACTTTTCGGAAGCGATGTGCTGGGCATGTGCTGACCTGGGCGCCGGAATCTCACCATGCGGTACCGCAGAGGCGAAATTCGGGCGCTCGTTAAACTGAGCCGACACACACGGGACTGAGCGAGGAGCGCACGTGGGCCTTGTCGTGCAGAAGTACGGAGGCTCCTCCGTAGCCGATGCCGAGGGCATCAAGCGCGTCGCCAAGCGAATCGTGGAAGCGAAGAAGAACGGCCACCAGGTGGTCGTCGTCGTTTCCGCGATGGGCGACACGACGGACGAGCTGATCGATCTCGCCGAGCAGGTATCTCCGATGCCTGCCGGGCGTGAGTTCGACATGCTGCTGACCGCCGGAGAGCGTATCTCCATGGCACTGCTGGCCATGGCGATCAAAAACCTGGGCCACGAGGCCCAGTCCTTCACCGGCAGCCAGGCAGGCGTCATCACCGACTCGGTCCACAACAAAGCCCGGATCATCGACGTCACGCCCGGCCGCATCCGGGAGTCCCTGGACAAGGGCAATATCGCCATCGTCGCCGGGTTCCAGGGCGTCAGCCAGGACAAGAAGGACATCACCACGCTCGGCCGCGGTGGTTCCGACACCACGGCCGTCGCGCTGGCCGCCGCGCTCGACGCCGAGGTCTGCGAGATCTACACCGACGTCGACGGTGTGTTCACCGCCGACCCGCGTGTGGTGAAGAAGGCGAAGAAGATCGACTGGATCTCCTTCGAGGACATGCTGGAGCTGGCCAGCTCCGGGTCGAAGGTACTGCTCCACCGCTGTGTGGAGTACGCCCGTCGCTACAACATCCCGATCCACGTCCGGTCCAGCTTCAGCGGACTTCAGGGCACGTGGGTCAGCAGCCAGCCGATTCAGCAAGGGGACAAGAAGGTGGAGCAGGCCATCATCTCCGGTGTCGCGCACGACACCTCCGAGGCCAAGATCACGGTCGTCGGCGTGCCGGACAAGCCGGGCGAGGCCGCCCTGATCTTCCGCACGATCTCCGACGCCGAGATCAACATCGACATGATCGTGCAGAACGTGTCCGCCGCCTCCACCGGCCTGACGGACATCTCCTTCACCCTCCCCAAGGCCGAGGGCCGCAAGGCCATCGACGCCCTGGAGAAGAACAAGGCCGGCATCGGCTTCGACTCCCTGCGCTACGACGACCAGATCGGCAAGATCTCCCTGGTCGGCGCGGGTATGAAGACCAACCCCGGGGTCACGGCCGACTTCTTCACCGCCCTGTCCGACGCGGGCGTGAACATCGAGCTGATCTCGACCTCCGAGATCCGCATCTCGGTCGTCACGCGCGCCGACGACGTCCAGGAGGCCGTCCGCGCCGTGCACACCGCGTTCGGGCTCGACTCCGACAGCGACGAGGCCGTCGTCTACGGAGGCACCGGGCGATGACCCGGCCACCGACGCTCGCGGTCGTGGGAGCGACCGGGGCCGTCGGCACGGTCATGCTCCAGATCCTGTCCCACCACGCGGACGTCTGGGGCGAGATCCGTCTGATCGCCTCACCGCGCTCGGCCGGCCGCAAGCTGGCCGTGCGCGGTGAGGAGGTCGAGGTGGTGGCCCTGTCGGAGGAGGCCTTCGACGGGGTCGACGTCGCCATGTTCGACGTACCCGACGAGGTCTCCGCGCAGTGGGCGCCGATCGCCGCCGCGCGCGGTGCGGTCGTCGTCGACAACTCCGGCGCCTTCCGGATGGACCCGGACGTGCCGCTGGTCGTCCCCGAGGTCAACGCGCACGCGGCCCGGATGCGGCCGCGGGGCATCATCGCCAACCCCAACTGCACGACCCTGTCCATGATCGTGGCGCTGGGCGCGCTGCACGCCGAGTTCGGGCTGCGCGAGCTGGTGGTGTCGAGCTACCAGGCCGTGAGCGGAGCCGGGCGGGCCGGCGTGGACACGCTGCGGCGTCAGCTGTCCCTGGTCGCCGGCACGGAGCTGGGGACCAGCCCCGGTGACGTACGGCGCGCGGTCGGGGACGACACCGGGCCGTTCCCGGAGCCGGTCGCCCTGAACGTGGTGCCCTGGGCCGGATCGCTGCGCGAGGACGGCTGGTCCTCGGAGGAGATGAAGGTGCGGGACGAGTCCCGCAAGATCCTCGGACTGCCCCAGCTGCCCGTTGCCGTGACCTGCGTCCGCGTTCCGGTGGTCACCACCCACTCGCTGACCGTCCACGCCCGCTTCGAGGACGAGGTCACGGTCGCGCGGGCGCGTGAGATTCTCGCCACAGCCCCCGGCGTCGTCCTGTTCGACAATCCCGAGGCGGGCGAGTTCCCTACACCGGCCGATGTGGTGGGCACCGATCCGACCTGGGTCGGGCGGGTGCGCCGGGCGCTGGACGACCCCACGGCTCTCGAACTCTTTGTGTGCGGAGACAATCTGCGCAAGGGAGCCGCCTTGAACACCGCACAGATCGCCGAGCTGGTGGCGGCGGAGTTTTCGTGACGGCCGCCGGCCGCAGGAAAAGCAGGGGCCGTGCCCTGATTCGTTTGTAGGATCTGTGTGAGAGATGTGAGCGGGGCGATGGTCCGGACCACTTGAACCGGACCTGCCCGGCATTCGAAGATTTCCTCCCCGCCCTCCGCAACCGCGCGGAGGGCGGGGAGCGTCTTTGCGGTCGCCCTTCGGCGGGTGTGAGGGCGCGCTTTTCTGGCGTGGGGACGCCATGAGCAGGGCGTGGGGACGCCCGTTCATATGGGACATAGGGGAAGAACGGGACGCATGAGTGCATGTGAGGCACCGTCAGTCGTGCTGCCTGACGCAAAAGTGACGTCCGGCACGTACAACCCTCTCGGGGGGAAGCGTGTCCAACTGGCGTGGCAGAGGTACTCGACTTCCGTGCGGCGACGCGCGGCACGGCCGCTCTCCGGCCGTCCCGCCCTACTCGCCCCTCCCGCATGCCCGGCGCGCCCGGTGGCATGCCGGTGATCGCGCCCATGCCCGCAGCGCGGCCCGCCCGCATACCCAGTCAGCGCGACGGCGAGTACGCCGAGGACATCGCGGCCGCCGGCACGACGGTCGACCACCTCACCGAGACCTATCGCACCCACTACCGGTCGCTGCTGGGTCTCGCCGCGCTCCTTCTCGACGACACCGCCTCCTGCGAGGACGTCGTCCAGGAGGCGTTCATCCGGGTCCACTCCGCGCGCAAGCGCGTCCGCGACCCGGAGAAGACGCTCGCCTACCTGCGCCAGACGGTCGTCAACCTCTCCCGCTCCGCCCTGCGCCGCCGCATCCTCGGCCTGAAGCTGCTGTCGAAGCCGATGCCCGACATGGCGAGCGCCGAGGAGGGTGCGTACGACCAGCTGGAGCGGGACTCGCTGATCAAGGCGATGAAGGGCCTCCAGCGCCGCCAGCGCGAGGTCCTCGTCCTGCGCTACTTTGCGGACATGACGGAGGCGCAGGTCGCCGAGACGCTCGGTATATCCCTGGGCTCGGTCAAGGCGTACGGCTCGCGCGGCATCGCGGCGCTGCGGGTCGCTATGGAGGCTCCGGCATGAGCGGGGACCACGAGGAACGGCGGCGTCACCTGAGCGTCCCTGAGGACGGTCAGACGCCGAAGCAATCGCACGCTGGGAACGGAACTGTGAACCACGGCCCCGACGGCAAGGGCCCCGAGGGTCTCGACTCGGACGAGCTGGATCTGCGGAGGCTGCTGCACGACGCGGTCCAGGAGATCGAGCCGCGCGACGGCACCCTGGAGCATCTGCGCCGGGCGGTGCCCGCACGGCGGGCCCGCAAGCGGCAGGCCCTCGTCGGCATGGCGGCAGCGGCGCTCTTCGTCGGCACCGCGGTCCCCGCCCTCGTGCACGTCTCCAACTCCACCGGCTCCAACGCAAACCCTTCCGTCGCGGGCCTCGGCACCGAGGCCCAGGGCGGCGCCAGCCAGGGCGTGGACCCCGAGAAGGACAAGGGCTCGTCCGGCGGCTCCTCCGAGAAGGGTGAGGACAAGGGCGACAGCGGGGAGAAGGAGGACGAGAAGGACAAGGGCACCGGCAGCGGTACCGGCGGCTCCGGCTCCACCGATCCCCAGGCGACCACCGACACGGGCGCCGCGGTGTGCACGGCCGAGCAGCTCGCCGTCGCCTCGGCGGCGGTCGGCGCCCCCGACGCCGTCGGCGCTTCCTACGGCACCTTCCGCTTCACCAACTCCTCGGGCACCGCCTGCACGGTGACCAGCCCCGGCTCGCTCGGCACGACCCCGCAGGGCGCGGCCGACGCCACCAAGATCACCACGGCCCGGCACATCTCCGGCGACCCGGCGACCGGCCTCCCGGACCCGTCCCTGGAACTCACCTCGCTGCTGCTCCAGCCGGGCGCCTCGTACGAGGTGAAGTTCGCCTGGGTCCCCTCGGAGACCTGTCCCACCACCGGCGACCCCAGCCCCACCCCCGACCCCGACCCCAGCCCCACCGGCGACGCGACCACCACCGGCGGCACCTCCACCGGCACCGAGGGCACCTCACCCCAGCTCCTCACGGACGAGGGCACGGCGGACGGCAGCGTCGCGGTCGCCAACACGGCGGAGCCGGGCGGGCCGACGGCGTCGACGGTCGTGTCCAACGCGTGCGCGGGGACGGTCTACTGGACCGGGGTGCTGGCGGCGTCGTAGCCGCCGTGCGGCCCTCGTGTCGACGCCGACCAGCCCCACCGGCCGGTACGGTCCCCCGTCAGCGCGCCAGATGCCGCTCCGCGAAGTCCAGTTCCAGGTTGACCTGCTTGATGCGTTCCTCGACCACCAGCGAGCCGTGGCCCGCGTCGTAGCGGTAGACCTCGTGGACGGCGCCCCGGGAATCCAGACGCTTGACGTAGTTGTCGATCTGGCGGATCGGGCAACGGGGGTCGTTGACACCCGCCGAGATGTAGACCGGGGCCTTGACCTGGTCGACATAGGTGAGGGGTGACGAGGCCTCGTAGCGCTCCGGGACCTCCTCCGGGGTGCCGCCCAGGAGGGTGCGGTCCATTGCCTTCAGGGCCTCCATCTCGTCGTGGTAGGCCGTGACGTAGTCGGCGACCGGGACCGCCGCGATGCCCAGCGCCCATGCGTCCGGCTCGGTGCCGAGGCCGAGGAGGGTGAGGTAGCCGCCCCAGGAGCCGCCGGTGAGGATCAGCCGGGCGGGGTCGGCCAGGCCGGAGTCGACCGCCCACTCCCGCACCGCCGCGATGTCCTCCAGCTCGATCAGACCGACCCGGTGCTTCAGCGCGTCCGTCCAGGCGCGGCCGTAGCCCGTCGAACCGCGGTAGTTGACCCGCACCACCGCGTACCCGTGGTCGACCCAGGCCGCCGGGCCCGCCGCGAAGGAGTCGCTGTCGTGCCAGGTCGGGCCGCCGTGGATGTCGAAGACCGTGGGCAGCGGGCCCGTGGCGCCCGCCGGCTTCTGGACCAGGGCGTGGATACGGCCGCCGGGGCCCTCCACCCACACGTCCTCCACCGGCACCGACCCCGGGGACTTCAGGCCGGGCGGATCCAGGACGACCCGGCCCGTCGTCGAGCGGACCGCCGACGGTTCGGCGGCCGAGGACCACAGGTACTCCACCGTGCCGTCCGGGCGGGCCGTCGCCCCCGACACCGTGCCCGGCGGGGTGGTGACCTTTGTCAGCTCGCGGGTCGTCAGGTCGTAGCGGAACAGCTCGCTGCGGGCCTCGTGGCTGTGCGCGATGAGCAGGCCGGAGCCGTCCGGATACCACTCGGCACTCACGTCGCCCGGCAGGTCCAGCGTCAGGTCCGTCTCCTCGCCCGTCGCCACCTCCCACACCAGCGGCTCCCAGCGGCCGCGGCGCTGGTGGCCGACGAGCAGCCGGGTGTCGCCGTCCACCGGAGCGAAGCCCAGCACCTCCAGGCCCAGCTCCACCGTGCCGCCCGCGGTGTCGTCCAGCTCGGCGACCGCCGAACCGTCGGGGCGCAGGACGCGCAGCGCCGAGTGCATCGCGTCGCCGTGCTCGGTGTGCTCGACGGCGATCAGCGAGCCGTCGTGGGAGAGATCGCCGACGCCCGCCGACTCGCGGTGCCGGTAGATCTCCGCCGGGGGCTCACCGGTGCGCGCGAGGTGGATCGTCGTACCCTCCTCGTCCGTCGAGCGGCCCACGACCGCCGTGCGTCCGTCCCTGCCCAGGGCCAGGCCCGCCGGATAGGAGGGGTCCAGGCCAGGGGCCGCCAGCTCGTCCTCGCCGCCGGCGAACGGCTGGCGCCGCCAGACGCCGAACTCGTCGCCGTCCTTGTCGTCGAACCACCAGATCCACGCGCCGTCCGGGGAGAGCACGCCGTCCGTGGTGCCGTTCGGCCGGTGTGTCACCTGCCGCTGCTCGTCCGTCGATCGGTCCCAGGCGTACAGCTCGTACGTCCCCGTCGCGTTCGACACGAACAGGGCGCGGTCCGGGGCGTCCTCCGCCCAGTCCGGCAGTGACACCCGGGGCGCCCGGAAGCGCTTCTCCCAGTCCGGCATCTCCCGGCTCGGCACGTTGCTCTCAGTCATGACCCCATAGTGCCCGCCCCGGCCGACAATTGGCTGGCGAGGTCCTCAGCCTGTGGATAACTTCGGGATCATGTACTCCCGCACCCCCGCCGACTGGCTGGACGCCAACCGCGCCCACTGGGACGAGAGGGTCCCCCTGCACGCCTCCGGCGACTACTACGACCTCGACGGCTTCCGCGCCGGCGCCGACCCCCTGCGCGACTTCGAGCTCGCCGAGATCGGGGACGTGACCGGCCGCAGCCTGCTGCACCTCCAGTGCCACCTGGGCCTGGACACCCTCTCCTGGGCCCGGCGCGGCGCCGCCCGAGTCGTCGGCCTCGACTTCTCCGAGCCTGCCGTCGACACCGCCCGCGGCCTCGCCGCCGACCTCGGCCTCGGCCAGGACCGGGCGGCCTTCGTCGCCGCCGACGTGTACGACGCGGCCGAGGCCGTGCCCGACTCCTCCTACGACATCGTCTACACCGGCACCGGCGCGCTGTGCTGGCTGCCGGACATCCGGCGCTGGGCGGAGACCGCCGCCTCGCTCGTGGCGCCCGGCGGCTTCCTCTATCTCGCCGAGTTCCACCCGCTCACCGACGTCCTGGACGACGAGACCGGCTCCCGTGTCGTGCACGACTACTTCGCCCGCGAGGCCTGGATCGACGAGACGCCCGGCACCTACGCCGACCAGGACGCCGAGACCGTCCACAACCGCAGCGTCGAGTGGCAGCACCCGATCGGCGAGGTCGTCACCGCGCTGGCCGCCGCCGGGCTGCGCATCGAGTTCCTGCACGAGCACGACGTGTCGCTGTTTCCGCGCTTCAGGTCCTTCGAGGTACGGGACGGCTACCACCGCTTCCCGGCGGACCGGCCGCGCATCCCGCTGATGTACTCGCTGAAGGCGAGCAAGGGCTGACGGGCCGTGAGCCGGGCCGGCCGTGAGCCAGGGCCGATTGTCAGTGGCGCGGTGCAGACTCGTGGCATGACCGATCTGCGCAAGACTGTCGAGAGCTTCTGGGCCGCCGCCGAGGCCCGCGACTGGCCCGCGTTCTCGGACACGCTGGCCGAGGACGTCGTCTACACCCTGCCGCAGACCCGCGAGCGCATACGCGGGCGGGAGCGGTACGTGCAGTTCAACCG
The DNA here is from genome assembly GCF_040686775.1 of Streptomyces sp. NPDC079141. NCBI lineage: Bacteria > Bacillati > Actinomycetota > Actinomycetes > Kitasatosporales > Streptomycetaceae > Streptomyces > Streptomyces sp. NPDC079141. The sequence continues at coordinate 107,513 of NZ_JBFBLP010000012.1, forward strand.
GGAGTACCCGGGCGACTGGCACCTGCGCATCGAGCGGATCGTCGCCGAGGCGGAGCAGGTGGTCACCTGGATCCACTTCACGGTGGGGCTGGAGGAGATGTACGGCATCTCCTTCTTCACCGGGGACGGGAACGGCCGGATATCCGCCGTCACGGACTTCTGGCCGGAGCCGTACGAGCCGCCGGCGGGCCGGGAACATCTCGTCGAGAGGTACTGACCCCGCGGGTGGGCACTTTATGTCGGCCCCGTACCTTGGAAGGCGTGTACCGGTTTCTGCTGACGCCCCGCTGGTGGGGGATCAACGTCTTCGTGCTGCTCGCCATCCCCTTCTGCGTGTTCATGGGGTCATGGCAGCTGGGCCGGTTCGAGGAGCGGATGCAGGACCACGACCGGGCGACCGCGCGGGCCGAGTCGGACGAGCGGGAGGCCGCGCGTCCGCTCACGGAACTGCTGCCCGTGGACAAGGCCACCTCCGGCAAGCAGGTCACCGCGAGCGGACGGTACGGCGAGCAGCTGCTGGTCCCCGACCGTGAGCTGGACGGCAAGCGCGGGTACTACGTGCTCACCCTGCTGCGCACCGACGACGGCAAGGCGCTGCCGGTCGTGCGGGGCTGGCTGCCCGGCGACGCGGACCGGGCCGAGGCGCCTGCCGCGCCCACCGGCGAGGTCACCGTCACGGGAGCCCTGCAGGCCTCCGAGCAGCCGGGGGAGAACGGCGTGCCCGGGCAGGGCGGACTGCCGGACGGACAGACCGGGGCCATCAGCGCGGCGTCGCTGGTGAACCTCGTGCCGTACGACCTGTACGACGCGTGGGTCACCCTCAACGCGGGCGACTCCGGGCTGAAGACCGTCCCCCCGAGCGCCCCGCAGGACACCGGGCTGGACCTGAAGGCGTTCCAGAACCTCGGCTACACGGGCGAGTGGTTCGTCTTCGCGGGCTTCGTGGTCTTCATGTGGTTCCGGCTGCTGCGGCGCGAGGTGGAACTGGCGCGGGACGCGGAGCTGGGCCTGGTCGAGGAGGAGCAGGAGCGCGTCACCGTGTGACGCGGGTTCCCCCAGGACAGGCCCTACGCCCCCGCCCGCTCCCGCGGCCGTCGGCCCAGCAGCTCCGCCAGCCCCCTGCGGGTAGCCGCCAGTACGACCCGGTCCTCGGCGCGCAGGACGTACGTGTCGGGCAGGTCCCACACGAGCCCTGACGGCCGTACCTCTTCCTCGTCGTCCCCGGAACCGGATGCGTCACCCGCTTCGGACACCGCCGTGTCCAGCGCCAGCACCCGCCAGGCCCCCGCCCGGAACGCCTCGCCCACCGTCCGCCCCTCCAGCTGCGGATGCCCGGACACCTCCACGGACGCGAACAGCAGCACCCGCCGCTCGACCGGAATCGCCCCCAGGATCTGCCGCCCCATCATCGCCCCGGCGAACGCGGGCGCCGCCAGATGCGTCACGCTCCGGCTGCGCGTGGAGGCATGCGGATGCGCGGCCCGCAGCGTCCGGTACACGGCCGTCGCGAAGTCGTCGTCGTACAGCCGAAGGACGACACGCAGGTCGGGCCGTACGGAACGGGCCGCCAGCACCGCCTCCAGATTCGTCGTGTCGGCGCTGGTCACCGCGAGCAGCGCGTTCGCGCGGTGGATCTTGGCGGCCTCCAGGACGCCCTCCTGGGTGACGTCCCCGAGCACGACCGGCACCCGCAGCCGCCGCGCCGTCGCCATCCCGCGCGCCTCCGGATCGGCCTCGACGCACACCACCGGGATGTGCAGCTCCCGCAGCCGGGTCAGCACACGCGTGCCGATCTTGCCGAGCCCGAGCAGCACGACGTGACCGCCAAGACCGCGTGGCGGCTTGCGCAGGGCGGAGGAGCTGCGGAACGTCCCCAGCGCCTCCAGCACCGCGGCCAGCAGCACCGGCAGCAGCAGCAACCCGAGCAGCCCGGACAGGAGTTGCAGGACCTGTCGGCCGGTCGACTCGTTCAGCGCGGGTTCGTTGATCGCGAAGAGGTCGAGCAGGGTCTCGTACGTCGCGTGCAGCGGATGGTCCCCGGTCGCCACCGTCAGCGCGACGGCCAGCGCGACCACACACCCCACAAGACCGGCCAGCGACCACCGCAGCCGCCGCGAGAACAGCGAGGAGAACGCCGGTACGACCCCACGCCCGCCCGGCAGCGACGGCCCCGAGTACGACACCTGCTCCAGCACGACGGCCCCACGCCCCCGCGCCGCCCGTACCGCCGCCTCGTCCGGCAGCAGCTGCGGCTCCTGCTCCCCGCCCGGCGCCGACAGCAGCGCCAGGGTGGCCAGCCCCGGAGCGGTCACCTGCCCGGCCCCCGTCGGCTGCCGCTCCACCGCCCGCAGCAACAGCCCGTCCGTCTGTACGACCTTGCTGGTGCCGACGAGCGCGGTGGCGACCAGCGCGGGGGCGGCCGTGTCGGCGTCGGACAGCACGGTGGTGGAGGCGTCCACGGCATCCCGGTCCGCCTCCCCCTCCCCGGTCGCCAACGTCGCCGCCTGGTCGAGGAGTTCCTCGATGTGCTGCCCCAACCGCCGGTTGTAGAGCCGTAACACGAGCCGCAGGCGGGGGTTGAGGCGGCGGGCGGTCAGCGCGGCGCGGATGTTGGCCTCGTCATCGTCGTAGACCAGAGCCAGTGCGGCGGCCCGGTCCACGCCGGCGTCGGCCAGGACGGCCTCGCTGAGTTCGGCGGCCTCGACGACCCGATCGCCGTCGGCGGGGCCGGATACGGAAGCGCCGTTGCCCGCGGCCCGGTTGACGGCCGCGTTCACCACCCGGTCGAGCAGCGCCGCCGATGCCGCCCGCGCCCGCCCGACGACCGGCGTGCGCACACTGCGTTCGGAGGGCGGCACGACGAGCGTGACCTGTTCGCCGTAGACACCGCGCAGTTCGGCGGCGAGCCGGTGTGCGAGCCCGTCGTCGCCGCACACCACCATGTGCGCGGCGGGCGCACCACCCGGCTGACCCTGACTCGGAACGCTCCCCACGAGGGAGAAGACTGCCCCACCGTGACGGGTGGTTCCAGTGGACACCTGAACAAAGGGCCCCGACTTCCCGTATGCATGGGGAGGCACACAGGAAGGAACGACCGCCCGTGGCGACCACGACCAGGACACGCCCGTCGCCGGACACCGACCAGGAGGGTGGCCGCCGCCTCGACTCCCCCCTGCTGCTGACCATGGTGCTGCTTCTGGCGGTCCTGCTCCAGAACCCCCTGCGCGGCGCCCTGTCCGCACCGGTCATGCAGAACTGGATGACGGTGTTCGTCGCGGTGATGATCCAGGCGCTGCCCTTCCTCGTCCTCGGCGTCCTTCTCTCCGCGGCCATCGCGGTGTTCGTCCCGCCGTCGTTCTTCGCCCGCGCCCTGCCCGCCCGCCCCGCCCTCGCGGTACCGGTCGCCGGGGCGGCGGGCGCGGTGCTGCCGGGCTGCGAGTGCGCGTCGGTGCCCGTCGCGGGAGCGCTCGTGCGGCGCGGGGTCACCCCGGCCGCGGCACTGGCGTTCCTGCTGTCCGCCCCGGCGATCAACCCGATCGTGCTGACGGCGACGGCGGTCGCCTTCCCCGGCAACCCGGAGATGGTCCTCGCCCGACTCGTGGCGAGCCTGCTGGTGGCCTGCGCGATGGGCTGGCTGTGGCTGCGCCTCGGCCGCGCCGACTGGCTGCGCCCACCGGCCCGTTCGTCCTACGACGGCCAGGGCCGGGGCGCCGCCTTCTGGGGCTCGGTCCGGCACGACGTGATGCACGCCGGCGGCTTCCTGGTGGTGGGCGCGATGGCGGCGGCCACCCTGAAGGCGGCGGCGCCGGAGAGCTGGCTGCGCGAGCTGGCCGGCAACCCGGTGCTCGCCGTGCTCGCCCTGGCCGTGCTCGCCGTACTGCTGTCGATCTGTTCGGAGGCGGACGCGTTCGTGGCCGCGTCGCTGACGCACTTCTCCCTCACCGCCCGGCTCACCTTCCTGGTGGTCGGACCGATGATCGACCTGAAGCTGTTCGCGATGCAGGCGGGCACGTTCGGCCGGGCCTTCGCCCTGCGCTTCGCGCCGACGACCTTCGCCGTGGCCGTCCTGGTCTCGGCCGCCACCGGGGCGGTGCTGCTGTGAACCGCCAGGCCCAGGCCGCGATCCTCTTCCTCCTCGGCGCGTCCCTGCTGCACGCGGGCACCACCGACCTGTACCTGCGCTACGTCAAGTCCGGCCTGCGCCCGCTGCTGCTGGCCTCGGCGGCGGTGCTGATCGTGGCGGCGCTGGCGACGTTCTGGTACGAACACCGGCGCCCCGACCCCGCGCACTCCCACCCCGAGCCCCGCATCAGCTGGCTCCTGGTGCTGCCCCTTCTCGCCCTGATCCTGGTGGCCCCGCCCGCCCTCGGCTCCTACAGCGCCCTGCGCACCGGAACGGCCCTGCAACAGCCGTACGGCTACGCCGAGTTGCCCTCCGGCGACCCGGTCCGGCTCGGCCTGGTCGACTACGCGGGCCGCGCGGTCTACGACCACGGCCGCTCCCTGAAGGACCGCCGTGTCGAGATCACCGGGTTCGTGGCGCTGGACCGCGCGGGCACCCCGTATCTGGTCCGGATGACCCTCAACTGCTGTGCCGCGGACGCCCAGCCGGTCAAGGTCGCCCTGACCGGCGAGGTTCCCCCGGTCCTCCGCCCCGACACCTGGCTGCGCGTCACCGGCACCTACACCCCCCGCCGCACGAAGGACCCGGTCAACGGCGCCCCCATCCCGTTCCTGAAGGTCACCAGCGCCGTCCCGGCACCGACGCCGCAGGACCCGTACGAGGAGAACTGACGTCGCTCTGGGGGGACTTACCGGCCGGCGGACTCGGCCAGGGTGTGCGCGACGAGCGCGTTGGCGTGGCCGTGGCCCAGACCGTGCTCGGCCTTGAGCCAGTTGACGAGTTCCATGTGCCGGGTCAGCGGCGAGGAGCGGATGAGGTCCTTCCACTCCGCGACGGGACGGCCGTACTTCTTCTCGATCGAGGGGAAGTAGCTCGCGGGGCCCTTGGCGATTGCGGTCATGTCGGTGGTCTCCTGGCTGCGTCGGGGACGGCTTTGTACAGGAGACCGACTTACGGCGCGGAAATCATCGGTCGGTGGCCCGGGATCCGGGCCACCGACCTGACTGCCGTCAGTTCTTCTCGTCGAGGAGCTCGTTCATCTCCTCGATCTCGGCGTTCTGCGCGGTGATGATGTCGCCGGCCAGCTCCTTGGCGGGCCCGTACTGGCCCTTGTCCTGCTCGGTGCCGGCCATCTCCACGGCGCCTTCGTGGTGGTCGATCATCATGGTCAGGAACATGGTGTCGAAGCCGGCGCCGGACGCCTCCATCAGCTTGTCCATGTCCTCGGTGTCCATCATCCCGGGCATGCCGGAGGAGTCGTCGCCGTGCCCGCCGGAGTGGTCCATGCCGGGCATGCCGGAGGGCACGTCCTCACCCCAGGACTCCAGCCACCCGGACATGGTCTCGATCTCCGGGTCCTGCGCCTTCTCGATCCGGGAGGCGAGGTCCTTGACCTCAGCGGAAGACGCCTGGTTCTTGGCCATCTTCGCCATCTGAACGGCCTGCTGGTGGTGCGGGATCATGTCCTGCGCGAAGGACACGTCCTGGTCGTTGTGGGCGCCGGCGGTGTCCTCGGCGGTGGCCGAGGCCGCCGTACCGGAGCCGGTGTCGGAGCCGCCGTCCTCACTGCCGCAGGCGGCGAGGAGGAAAGCGGCGGCGAGCGCCGTGGCGCCGAGCGCGGCACGACGGACGAGGGAACGGGTGCTGGTCATGCTGGTACTCCTGCGATGTACGGGGGTGTGCTGGGACATGGCTGAGTGCCGTACGACGACGGCTCGGCCTTGTCCTAGATCCGCAGGAGTTGCAGTTCGGCGAGGGTGGGCGGGGCGCGACCCCCGTCGGGTGCGGCCAGGAAGGCGCCAGGCGCCCGGTCGACGACCGGGACGGCACCGAGCGGATCGCCCGGGGGCGAGGCGAACACGGGCCCCGCACCCACGGCACCGGACGCACACGTGGCATCGGCATGCTGAGCGTGCCCACCGGTGTCGGCGTCGCCGTGGCAGACGTACTCGTCGTACTCGCCGTGCCCCATCGCCATGCCGACGTGCGCCGAGGCGGCGGGGGAGTGATGCCCGCCGACCGCTCCGGTACTCCCCGGAGCGAGCGCATGCATCCCGAAGAGCCCCGCAAGCAGCCCGAGCACCAGCAACACACGCCACCGCCCGAGGGGCGAGGACGCAGGCCGAAGCTGTGCGGGGGCTGTCACGGTCCCCATGCTACGGAAGCCGGGGGGCGGGGGTGGGGGGTACCCGGGCTTCGGTGGGATTGGTGTCGGTGTGGGTGGGCGTACCCGGCTACGTTGCGGACGTCCGTCGCCGTGCTCAGACCGTCGGCTCCGGCGCGATCTCCTTGATCAGGCCCTCGACCAGCACCCTGATCTCGTCCCGGATCGGGCGGACGGCCTCGACGCCCTGGCCGGCCGGGTCCTCCAGCTGCCAGTCCAGGTAGCGCTTGCCGGGGAAGACGGGGCAGGTGTCGCCGCAGCCCATGGTGATGCAGACGTCGGACTCCTTGACGGCGTCCACGGTGAGCATCTTCGGCACCTCGGCGGAGATGTCGATGCCGACCTCCCGCATCGCCTCGACGGCGGCCGGGTTGACGTGCTCGCCCGGGTTGGAGCCGGCGGAGCGGACCTCGACGCGGTCCCCGGCCAGATGGGTCAGCCACGCGGCGGCCATCTGGGAGCGGCCGGCGTTGTGGACGCAGACGAAGAGCACGGAGGGCTTGTCGGACATCGGAGGCTCTCTCTTGTCTCACGGCGGCATCAGGCGTGGATGACATCAGCACCCGATGGTGTCAGTCACCACTGATGTGACAGTATCAGCCCATGATGACGTCAGTCGACACTGACCTGATCCGGGTACTGGCCGACCCGCTCAGGCTCCGGATCGTGACCCTGCTCGCCAAAGAGACGCTGTGCACCACCCACCTGGTGGAGGAGACCGGAGCCAAGCAGACCAACCTCTCCAACCACCTGAGAGTGCTGCGCGAGGCAGGAGTCGTCGAGACGGAGCCCTGCGGCCGGTTCACGTACTACCGACTCAAGCCCGACGTCATCGCCTCCCTCGCCGGTCAGTTCGCCGACCTGGCCGAGTCCGCTCGTACCGCCGCAGAGAACAAGAGGGCCTGCCCATGACCCCCGCCGAAGCCGCCCCGACCGCGCAGTCCGCGCCGGCGGCTCCCGCACCCGCGCCGGCCGCCGCCCCGCCGCGTACCCCGCTCGTCGCCCGCGTCTCCGCCGAACTCATAGGCACCGCCCTGCTGGTGGCGGTCGTGGTCGGCTCCGGTATCCAGGCCACCGCGCTGACGACGGACGTGGGCGTGCAGCTGCTGGCCAACTCCCTGGCCACCGTCTTCGGCCTCGGCATCCTGATCCTCCTGCTCGGCCCGGTCTCCGGCGCGCACTTCAACCCCGTGGTCACGCTGGCCGACTGGTGGACGGGCCGGCGCGCCGGCACGGGCGTGACGACCCGCGAGGCCGCGGTGTACGTGCCCGCGCAGATCGCGGGCGCGATCGCGGGCGCGATCCTGGCGGACGCCATGTTCGGCGAGCCCCTCGTGGAGTGGTCCACGCACGACCGCTCCGCCGGGCATCTGCTGCTCGGCGAGGTGGTCGCCACCGCCGGCCTGATCCTGCTGATCTTCGGCCTGGCCCGCACCGGCCAACTCCGCTACGCCCCCGTGGCCGTCGCCTCCTACATCGGCGCCGCGTACTGGTTCACCTCGTCGACGTCCTTCGCCAACCCCGCGGTGACCATCGGCCGCACCTTCAGCGACACGTTCGCGGGCATCGCGCCGGGTTCCCTCGCGGGCTTCATCGGCATGCAGATGATCGGCGCCGTGGTCGGGCTGGCGCTGGTGGCGCTGATCTTCCTGCCGGGGCGGGGCGCGGCGGAGTGACCGGGACGTGCCGGGCGGCGGTGATCGGCGTCGGCCGCCCCGCCCGCCGGGCCGCGCGCGAGATCACCGCCCTGCTCACCGCCCTGCTCGCCGGTCAGGCGGCGGCCGGCGTGACGAGCAGGAGCCTGCCCATCGCGGCCAGTACGGACGGCTCGACCCGGTAGTACACCCAGGTTCCGCGCCGCTCGGAGGTCAGCAGCCCGGCCTCCTTGAGCTTCTTCAGGTGGTGGGAGACGGTCGGCTGCGAGACCCCCACGTCGGAGATGTCGCACACGCACGCCTCGCCGCCCTCGTGCGAGGCGACCGCGGAGAACAGCCGCAGCCGCACCGGGTCGCCGAGGGCCTTGAACATCCGCGCGGCCGTCTCGGCCTCCTCCGCGGTGAACGGCCGCTCGGTGAGCGGTGGGCAGCAGGGTGCGACGGCGTCGGAGTCGTCGAGCAGCGGCAGCACCTTGGTGTTTGACATGCATCTATGTTGACACACGTCGAAGCAAGGGGCAGGGTCCCGGGATTCCTGGATTCCGCGACCCTCGACTTCGACAAATGTCTATGTTGACGCTCGTCGAATCAGGTGCCATGCTGGCGGCGCAGGCCATCGACAAACGTCGAAGCAAAGGGGAGTCCAGTGGCTGTATCCGTGAAGAGCGCGCCCACCACCGACCAGCTGCCGGTCGTCGTCATCGGCGCGGGCCCCGTCGGACTGGCCGCCGCCGCCCACCTCGTCGAGCGCGGCCTGGAACCACTGGTGCTGGAGGCCGGCCCCACCGCCGCCACGGCCGTACGGGACTGGGCGCACGTCCGTCTGTTCTCCCCATGGGCCGAGGTCACCGACCCCGCGGCCGAGAAGCTCCTCGCCCCCACCGGCTGGGTCCGCCCCGACGGCGCGGCCTACCCGACCGGCGGCGACTGGGCCGAGCACTACCTCCAGCCGCTCGCCGACGTCCTCGGCGACAAGGTCCGCTACGGCACCACCGTCACCGGTGTCGCCCGCGCGGGCCGCGACCGCATCGTCGACGCCGACCGCGAGGAGCAGCCGTTCACCGTCCACCTGCTGGGGACGGACGGCCGCGAGGAGCGGATCACCGCGCGTGCCGTGATCGACGCCTCCGGCACCTGGTCGACCCCGAGCCCGATGGGTGCCGACGGACTCCCGGCCCTCGGCGAGAAGGCGGCCGCCGACCGCGTCTCCCACCGCGTCCCCGACCTCAAGGACCCGGCCGTACGTGCCCGTTACGCGGGCAAGCGCACCGCCGTCATCGGCTCCGGCGCCTCCGCCTTCACCGCGCTGGCCCTCCTCGCCGACCTGGCCGAGGAGGAGGCCGGCACGCACGCGGTGTGGATCCTGCGCCGCGGCATCGGCGCCAACACCTACGGCGGCGGCGAGGCCGACCAGCTCCCCGCCCGCGGCGCCCTCGGCCTGCGTGCCAAGTCCGCGGTGGAGGACGGCCACGCGAGCGCGGTCACGGGTTTCCGCACCCAGTCCGTGGAACGCGACGGCGACCGGCTGATCCTGGCCGCCGAGGACGGCCGCAGCCTGCCCCCGGTGGACGAGATCATCGTGCTGACCGGCTTCCGCCCGGACCTCTCCTTCCTCTCCGAGGTCCGCCTCGGCCTCGACGAGCGCCTCCAGGCCCCGACCGCTCTGGCCCCGCTCATCGACCCCAACGTCCACTCCTGCGGCACGGTCTACCCGCACGGCGTGGGCGAACTCTCCCACCCCGAACAGGACATCTACCTGGTCGGCATGAAGTCCTACGGCCGCGCGCCCACGTTCCTCGCCCTGACGGGCTACGAGCAGGTCCGCTCCATCACTGCCGCGCTGGCCGGCGACCGCGAGGCGGCAGAACGCGTCGAACTGACCCTGCCCGAGACCGGCGTGTGCGGTGGCGCGGGCCTGTACGACGAGCCCGAGGCAGCGCAGTCCGGCGGCTGCTGCGCGGCCCCGGCCACCGTACAGATCGGCATCGGCGCCCCGGCCACGTCCGGCGGCTGCTGACCCAACTGGAGGTACGCCATGTCCCGAGTTCAACTGGCCCTACGCGTCCCAGACCTGACCGCCTCGGTCGCCTTCTACACCAAGCTGTTCGGCACCGCCCCCGCCAAACTCCGCGACGGCTACGCCAACTTCGCCGTCACCGAGCCCCCGCTCAAGCTGGTCCTGATCGAAGGAACACCGGACGAGGACACCCGCCTGGACCACCTAGGCGTGGAAGTCGAGACGACGGAGGCGGTCCACACGGCCACCACGCGTCTCGCCAAGTCCGGCCTGACCACGACCGAGGAAGAGAACACCACGTGCTGCTACGCCCTCCAGGACAAGGTCTGGGTCCAGGCCCCCGGCCGGGAACCCTGGGAGGTGTACGTGGTGAAGGGCGACGCCGACACCCTCACCAAGAACCAACCCCCCACCACGGCCGACACTTGCTGCTGACCCACCGATGACCGACCTGGACACCAGCGGGGCCGCGACCGGCACGGGGAACCGGTCACGGCCCCGCGCCGCCCTGCCCGCCCTCTGCGCCACCCAGATCACCGGCTGGGGAGTCGTCTACTACGCGTTCCCGGTCCTGAACCCACAGATCACCGCAGAAACCGGCTGGTCGACCACCAACACGACGGCCGCCTTCTCCGCCGCCCTCCTGGTCTCGGCCCTCGCCGGCATCCCCGTGGGTCGCATCCTGGACCGCCGGGGCCCCCGCGCCGTAATGACCACAGGCTCCGTCCTGGGCGTCCTCGCGATACTGGCCGTCGCCCACGCCCCCACCCTCGCGACCTTCACAGCGGCCTGGCTGCTGGCCGGGGTCTCCATGGCGGCGACGTTCTACCAACCGGCCTTCGCGGCGCTGACGCGCTGGTGGGGCGAACACCGCGTACGGGCCCTGACCATCGTCACCCTCGCCGGCGGCCTGGCCTCCACGGCCTTCGCCCCCCTGACCGCCGCCCTGTCGGAACACCTGAGCTGGCGCGCCACGTACACGGTGCTGGCGTTGGTCCTCGCAGCGATCACAATCCCGGCACACGCACTGGCGCTACGAGCGGAATGGCCCCCGGCACCCCGAACCCTCAAACCATCCGACGGCCGCTCGGTAATACGCACCCGCCCCTTCCACCTCCTGGCCGCGGCCATGACCCTGAACAGCTTCGCGATGTACGCCGTAGTCATCGCCCTGGTCCCCCTCATGATCGCCCGCGGCCACCCCCCGACGGCCGCAGCCTGGGCCCTGGCCCTGGGCGGCGCGGGCCAGACCCTGGGCCGCACCCTCTACGCCCCCCTCGCCCGCCGCACCACCGTCACCACCCGCACGGTGCTCCTGATCGCCGCCGGCGGAGCCACCACCCTGTCCCTGGCCCTGGTCCCCGCCCCCTACCCCCTCCTCCTGGCCCTCTCCGTCACCGCAGGCATGGTCCGAGGCAACCTCACCCTCCTCCAGGCCACCGCCGTAACCGACCGCTGGGGCACCACCCACTACGCCACCCTCTCCGCCACCCTCACGGCCCCCGCCACCCTCGCCGCCGCGCTGGCCCCCTTCGCCGGCGCAGCCCTCGCCCACGAACTCGGCAGCTACACAGCCCTGTTCACGACCCTGTCCCTGACATCGTTGACGGCCGCGGCGCTGGCAGCGGGTTCGGCACCAAGGTCCCCCGAAAACCACTCAGGGGCCTGACCCGTTTCCACGGATCAGGCCCCTGACCTGGTGTTACAGCTGTCGGGGTGGCGGGATTTGAACCCACGACCTCTTCGTCCCGAACGAAGCGCGCTGCCAAGCTGCGCTACACCCCGATTGTCGCTGCTTGTCGCGGCGACGTCGTTTACTTTAGCCCACCGGTGGCTGGAGACGAAATCCAGTTTTGGCGCGGTGGTGGGCGCGGTGGCGGACGGGGTTCGGGCGGGTGTGGTCGAGGGCTACGAAGAGGACGGCGAGGGCGTAGATGGAGAGGCCGAGGAGGAGGGCGTTGCCGAGGACGCTCTTGTAGCCGTGCAGGTCCACGTCCAGGAACGGGTAGAGGTAGCGGCCGTCGGCTCCGGGGAGCAGGAGTTCGCCTCTGAGCAGGGAGAACGCCAGGTAGGCCAGGGGGTAGAGGAGCCAGGTCGCGGCGTGGCGCAGGCGTAGGCCGCCGGGGGCCGTCAGCAGGAGCCAGTCCAGGAGGGCCGCGATCGGGGTGGCTGTGTGCAGGACGTGGTTGGCCACGGCGTGCCAGCCCGTGGGGGGCGCCGTGTCGCCGGTCATGGAGAACGGGCTCGACGTGTTCGCCAGGAGCAGGTGGTAGACGAGGCCCGTGATCGTGACGTAGAGCAGGGCCGCGCCCGTCAGGGCCGGGGACAAGGGGCGGCGGGCCGTCCAGGCGCGGCGGGCCGCGAGGAGCATGACCAGGGCCAGCAGGATGTTGCTCTGGATCGTGAAGTAGCTCAGGACCCGCAGCGGGCTGCCGAGGAGGAGTTCCAGCGTCACCGCGCCGGCCGCCGCCAGGGCGATCAGCAGGCGGTACAGGGCGGCCGGGCGGCGGCGTACGGGGGCCACCACCGCCGTGGCGGGGACGGGCGAGGGCAGCAGCGCGGGCATGCCCGGAACGGCGGGCAGATCCGGGATGTCCCTGGGTATGGGGGCGGTCATGCCCTCACGCTAAGCAGGGGGGATGAATGGGGCGATACGGGCGGGCCGTGCGGGTTAACCCCGCCGATCTCCATCCCAGGGGAACGTCAGCCGCGCTCCACCAACGTCAGCAGCGTAGCCTCCGGCGGGCAGGCGAAGCGGAACGGGGTGTAGCGGTTCGTGCCGCAGCCCGCCGAGACGTGGAGGTAGGACGTGCGGCCCTCCGCCGTGTGCGTGGACAGGCCCTTCACCCGGTCCGTGTCCAGGTCGCAGTTGGTGACCAGGGCGCCGTAGAAGGGGATGCACAGCTGGCCGCCGTGCGTGTGGCCCGCCAGCAGCAGGGGGTAGCCGTCGGCCGTGAAGGAGTCCAGTACGCGCAGATACGGCGCGTGCACCACGCCCATCGAGAAGTCCGCCGTACCGGACGGGCCGCCCGCGACCTCGGTGTAGCGGTCGCGTTTGATGTGCGGGTCGTCCAGGCCCGTCAGCTCCACCGACACGCCCTCGACCTTCAGGGTGCCGCGCGTGTTGGTCAGGTTCAGCCAGCCCGCCTCGTCGAAGCCGTCCCGCAGGCCCTCCCACGGGTTGTGGATCACGCCGACGGCGGGCGGGTTGCCGTTCAGGCCGTGGCGGCCCTGGGCCTTCTCCAGCAGGTAGCGGGCGGGGTTGCGCAGCTTGGGGCCGTAGTAGTCGTTGGAGCCGAAGACGTACGCGCCGGGGAACTCCATCAGCGGGCCGAGCGCGTCCAGGGCCTCCGGCACGCCCTCGGGGTCGGAGAGGTTGTCACCCGTGTTGATCACGAAGTCGGGGCGCAGGCCGGCCAGCGAGCGCAGCCAGCGCTGCTTCTTGTGCTGTCCGCTCACCATGTGGATGTCGGAGACCTGGAGCACGCGCAGGGGGCGCATCCCGGTGGGGAGGACGGGGACCGTCACCCGTCGCAGACGGAAGGAGCGGGCCTCGAAACCCGCCGAATAGAGCAGTCCGGCGGCGCCAGCCGCCGCGATCCCCAGAGGTACTCCGTATCGCGCGCGCATACCTCCATCGTGTCAGACGGCGCCCAACTCCCGTGCCCGGCCGCCCCTCAAGCGCCCCGCCACGGAAATCAACGGGCACCGTTCCCCTTGCACCTGCGACAATCGACCCCATGACCACGCTCAAGTCGAAGCTGCAGGACGACCTCAATGCCGCGATCAAGGAGCGCGACGAGCTCCGCTCCTCGACGCTCCGGCTGACGCTCGCCGCGATCACCAAGGAGGAGGTCGCGGGCAAGGAGAAGCGCGAGCTCTCCGATGACGAGGTGCTGAAGGTGATCACCAAGGAGGCGAAGAAGCGCCGCGAGGCCGCGGACGCCTTCGCCCAGGGTGGTCGTCCCGAGTCGGCCGAGCGGGAGAAGGCGGAGGGCGAGGTGCTCGCCGAGTACCTGCCCAAGCAGCTCGGCGACGAGGAGCTGGAGCGGATCGTCGCCCAGGCCGTCGAGGAGGCCAGGGCGGCCGGCGCCGAGGGGCCGCGGGCCATGGGCGCCGTCATGAAGATCGTGAACCCGAAGGTGGCCGGCCTGGCCGAGGGCGGCCGAGTCGCCGCCGCCGTGAAGAAGCTGCTCGCCGGCTGACCGACCCCGGTGCCGGAGAGACCTACGGCCCCTTCCCCTCCGCAGAGGGAAAGGGGCCGCAGCCTTGATCCAGGAGTACGGAAGCCTTAATCCGGGGGAGCCTCAATCCCGGGAGTACGGACCTCAGTCCCGCCCCCCAGTGCCGTTACCGCTGTTCGTCTGGCCCTGGAAGAAGTCCTCCGGGATCGAGAACGTCGGATCCGGGGTCGTCGTGCCGCCGTCCGAGCCGGTGCTGGTGCCGCCGTCGACCAGGCCGCCGATGAGACCGCCGTTGCCGTTGCCGTTCTCGTCGCCGTTGCCGTTGTCGTTGTCGTCGTCATCCCGGTCCCGGTCGCCCTTGTCGCTCGGGGGGATGTTGACGAGGTTGAACTCGGGCGCTTCCTTGCCCTCCAGCGCGCCGGTCATCATGGCGTTCCAGATCGGGCCGGGGACCTGGCCACCGAAGACCTTCTCGTGCCAGACGCCACCGATCGTGATGTCCTGCATCTTCCGCTTGTGCGCGGGGTCGCCGACCCAGACCGCGCCGGCCATGTTCGGCGTGTAGCCCACGAACCAGGCGGCGTAGCGCTCGTCCGTCGTACCGGTCTTGCCCGCGCTGGCGCGGCCGCTGAGCCCTGCCTGCTGGCCCGTACCGTCCTCGACCACGCCCCGCAGCAGGGTGTTGATGGTGTCGGCGGTCTGCTCGGACATCGCGCGCGAGCAGGTCGACTTGGGGACCTCAAGCGACTTGGTCTTGCCGCCGACGCGCTGGGTGATCGACTCGATGGCGACCGGCGTGCAGTACATGCCGCGGGCGGCGAAGGTGGCGTAGCCGTTCGCCATGGTCAGCGGGGACATCTCCTGGGTGCCGAGGGCGATGGAGGGGGCCTGGTCCATCTTGGCGCCGTTCGCGCGTTCGACGCCCATCTTCCCGGCCATCTCCGTGACCGGGCAGATGCCGATCTCGCTGATCAATTCGATGTAGTAGGTGTTGACCGACTTCGCGGTCGCTTCCTTCATGTCGTACGGGCCGACCTCGGACTCGTTCTCGTTGGCGACCGGGACGCCCGACTCGTTCCAGGTCTTGCCGTCGCAGGCCGAGACCGGGCTCGGGTAGTCCATCTCGTACGGCGACCGGTACACCTTGTTCGCCGGCGTGCCGCCCTCAAGCGCCGCCGCGGCCACGATCGGCTTGAACGTCGAACCGGGCTGGTAGCCCGCGCCGCCGCCCATGGCCGCGTCGACGGAGAGGTTGATCTGCGTCTCGTTCTTGCCGAAGCCGTACGGGCGGGACTGGCCCATGGCGAGGATCTTGCCGGTGCCGGGCTCGACGATCGTCGCGGCGGTCGCCACGTCGTCGCTCTTGTAGACGTGGTCCTTGACCGACTGCTGGACCGAGTCCTGAGCCTGCGGGTCGAGGGTCGTCTGGATCGTCAGACCGCCCTGGTTCCAGATCTTGGCCCGGGCCTCCTTGGTCTTGCCGAAGACCGGGTCCTGCAGGAACACCGCGCGGACGTAGTCGCAGAAGAAGCCCGCGCCCTTGACCGCGGTGATGCAGCCGTTCTTGGGCTTGCTGACCTTCAGGCCCAGCGGCTTCTCCTTGGCCGCGTCGGCCTCCGCCTGGGAGACGTTGCCGACGTCGGCCATGCGCTGGAGCACGGTGTTGCGCCGCTTGGTGGCCTCGGCCTCGTCGTTGACCGGGTCGTAGCGCGACGGCGACTGGACGATGCCGGCGAGCAGCGCGGCCTCGTCCAGCTTCAGGTCCTTGGCCGACTTGGAGAAGTAGCGCTGGGCGGCGGCCTCGACGCCGTAGGCCTGCTGGCCGAAGAACGTGATGTTCAGGTAGTTCTCAAGGATCTTCTTCTTGCCGAGCTCCTCCTCGACCTGGATCGCGTACTTCAGTTCGCGGATCTTGCGGCCGAGGGTCTGCTGGGTGGCCTGCGCGACCTTCGTCGGGTCGTCGCCGGCCTCTTCGACGAAGACGTTCTTGACGTACTGCTGGGTGAGCGTGGAGGCGCCCTCGGAGACCCCGCCGCTCTGCGCGTTGCGGTTCAGCGCGCGCAGGACGCCCTTCAGGTCGACCGCGCCGTGCTGGTAGAAGCGGGCGTCCTCGATCGCGACGATCGCCTTCTGCATGTACGGCGAGATGTCCTTGAGGTCGACCACCGTGCGGTCGCGCGAGTAGACCGTGGCGATCGTGCCGCCCTTGGCGTCGAGGATCGTGGTGCGCTGACTCAGCGGTGGCGTCTTGAGGTTGGCCGGGAGCTCGTCGAAACTCTCGACCGAGCCCTTGGCGGCCAGCCCCAGCGCGCCGACCGCGGGCAGGGCGATGCCTGCCAGGACGGCTCCCGCGAGCACACTGACACCGAGGAACTTGGCGGCCTGCTGCGTTGGCGACAGACCACCGCCCGAGCGCTTCTTTGGCATGGGGGCAGCCTACGTTCTCATTCGCCGGACACGCGTATATGCCTTGGCCTAAGCTGCTCTCAACTGTCACAGCAGTAGGGCTACGTATCAATACGTCCGGCGACCCCGAATCGTTCCGGTCGGCCATCACTTTTTTGATGGGAACGTGTCCGAATCCGCCTTGTGTGTCACCTGGCGCCCGTTGTGACTCAACTGAACTGTCCCGCTTTGCCGGGATGATCACGCATGTCACCAGCTCACTCCCCCGGGTGATCTGCCGCTTACGCATAGTCCGTTCGGGCCATTCAAGATTGGGCCCGCTGGGGGTGTTGCGCTGTGCCCACCTTCCGTAACGTCCTCAACTGGCGGCGGTGAATATGCCGCTGCCGCCGTGGGGGAGCCTCGATTCGGGAGAGGACGGCGCCGGTATGGGCTGGGTAACCGACTGGAGTGCGCAGGCGGCCTGCCGCACTACCGATCCGGATGAACTGTTCGTTCAGGGAGCAGCGCAGAACAGGGCCAAGGCAGTGTGCACCGGATGTCCGGTACGCACGGAATGTCTGGCCGATGCGCTCGACAACCGCGTCGAGTTCGGCGTGTGGGGAGGCATGACGGAGCGGGAGCGTCGCGCACTGCTGCGCAGGCGGCCGACCGTCACCTCCTGGCGCCGGCTGCTGGAGACGGCTCGTACGGAGTACGAGCGCGGAGTGGGCCTGGTGCCCCTCGACGACGACGATGTCTACGAGAACTACGCGGCGGTGAGCTGAGGGGATTCCCCCTCACGCGCCGGCACCGGGGTTGGGCAGCTCCGGTCGGCCGGCCGCCAGCCGGTTTCCGATGTCCCGCAGCCCCGCGAGGTCATGCACATCGCCGGGCAGCGCGGCCACTTCGGCCACCGCCACCTCGGGGTGGAGCGCGGTGAAGCGATCACGCGTGCGCTGCTCGCGGGAGAGCAACTGCATACGATCGGCGTGCAGCCTCAGCAGGCCTGCGGTGAGCTGGTCGACGGGGCGCGCGGGGTCCGGGTCGCCGAGGCGCTCGACGTCCGTGGCGGCGGGGGAGCCTTCCTCGGTGGCTTCGGGCGGTGCCTCGGGAGCGGGAGATTCTGAACTGCCGTACGTGTCGGGAGAGTTACGAAGTCCAGCTTTCCCGCCGTCCTGATCGACAATGCGGGACTCCTCAAGATTTTCCGCGGCGGCGAGCGCCCGCTCGGCCGACAGCCGGTCGGCGCCGCTGCCGTGGACACGGTTGAGCACCAGACCCGCGAGCGGCATGTCCTCGGCGGCCAGCCGCTCCACGAAGTACGCGGCCTCGCGCAGCGCGTCCCGCTCCGGCGCCGCGACCACCAGGAACGCCGTCCCGGGCGCCTGAAGCAGCTTGTACGTCGCGTCCGCGCGCGTACGGAACCCGCCGAACATCGAGTCCATCGCCGCCACGAACGTCTGCACGTCCTTCAGCAGCTGCCCGCCGAGCAGCTTGCCGAGGGCGCCGGTCATCATCGACATGCCGACGTTCAGGAACTTCATCCCGGCCCGGCCGCCGACCTTGGCGGGTGCCAGCAGGACGCGGATCAGCTTGCCGTCGAGGAACGACCCGAGGCGCTTGGGCGCGTCGAGGAAGTCCAGCGCGGAGCGCGACGGCGGCGTGTCCACGACGATCAGGTCCCAGGCGTCCTTCGCCCGCAGCTGGCCCAGCTTCTCCATCGCCATGTACTCCTGCGTGCCCGCGAAGCCCGCCGAGAGCGACTGGTAGAAGGGGTTGCCCAGAATCGCGGCCGCCCGCTCGGGATCCGCGTGCGCCTCGACGATCTCGTCGAAGGTGCGCTTCATGTCGAGCATCATCGCGTGCAGTTCGCCCTCGCCCTCGACACCCTTCACGCGGCGTGGGGTGTTGTCGAGCGAGTCGATGCCCATGGACTGCGCGAGACGGCGGGCCGGGTCGATGGTGAGGACCACCACCTTCCGGCCGCGCTCGGCCGCGCGCAGGCCGAGGGCCGCAGCGGTGGTCGTCTTGCCCACGCCGCCCGAGCCGCAGCACACGATGATCCGCGTCTTGGCGTCGTCGAGGAGCGGATCGACGTCCAGGCCGCGGGCCGGGGTGAGGTGGTGATGGGCACCTGTGTGGGCGTCCGGGCTCATTTCATCCCCTGCTCTCGCAGCTCGGTGGCCAGTTCGTACAGCCCCGCCAGGTCCAGTCCCTCGGCGAGCAGCGGCAGTTCGTGCATCGGCAGGCCGAGTTCGGCCAGGACGGCGCGCTGCTCGTGCTCCAGCGTGTACCGCTCGGCATACTCCTCGGCCTGCGCCAGCAGCGGGTCCACCAGCCGCTCCGCGTGCCCGCCGCGCCGCGCACCGCCGAGGCCGGCCGCCGACAGGGACTGCGCGAGGGCCGTACGGGGCGTGCTGCGTACGAGTTCCAGGTCGGCCGCGTCCAACACCTGCGGCCGCACCATGTTCACGATGACCCGGCCCACCGGCAGCCGGGCCGCCCGCAGTTCGGCGATGCCGTCCGCCGTCTCCTGGACCGGCATCTCCTCCAGCAGCGTCACCAGGTGCACGGCCGTCTCCGACGACTTCAGCACCCGCATCACGGCCTGCGCCTGATTGTGTATCGGGCCGATCCTGGCGAGGCCGGCGACCTCGTCGTTGACGTTCAGGAAGCGCGTGACGCGGCCGGTGGGCGGGGCGTCCATGACGACGTAGTCGTAGACGAACCGGCCGTTCTTTTCCTTGCGTCGGACCGCCTCACACGCCTTGCCGGTCAGCAAAACGTCCCTGAGGCCCGGGGCGATGGTGGTGGCGAAGTCGATGGCGCCGAGTTTCTTCAGCGCCCGTCCCGCGCCGCCCATCTTGTAGAACATCTGGAGGTAGTCCAGTAGGGCCAGTTCGGGGTCGATGGCGAGGGCGTACACCTCCCCGCCGCCCGGCGCTACGGCGATCTTCCGTTCCTCATAAGGCAGCGCCTCCGTCTCGAAGAGCTGTGCGATGCCCTGCCTGCCCTCGACCTCGACGAGAAGCGTCCGCTTCCCCTCGGTGGCGAGAGCGAGCGCGAGCGCTGCGGCGACCGTGGTCTTTCCGGTCCCGCCCTTGCCGCTGACGACCTGGAGCCTGCTCACGTCTTCGAGCCTAACCAGTCGGCCGCCGGATCACGCCGGAGGCTGTGGACAACGTGCGCGCGGGGTGGGGACGGGGGCGGCCGGACGCGGGGGCGGCAGGGGCTAGAGTCGGCCACATGACCAAGTGGGAATACGCAACCGTGCCGCTGCTCGTCCATGCCACGAAGCAGATTCTGGACACCTGGGGCGAGGACGGCTGGGAGCTCGTCCAGGTCGTGCCCGGGCCGAACAACCCCGAGCAGCTCGTGGCCTACCTGAAGCGGGAGAAGCAGGCATGAGCGCGGTGGAGGCTCGGCTGGCCGAGCTGGGTCTGACGCTTCCGGAGGTCGTGCCGCCGCTGGCCGCGTACCAGCCGGCCGTGCAGTCGGGCGTCTACGTGTACACCTCCGGTCAGCTGCCCATGGTGGAGGGCAAGCTTCCGGTCACCGGGAAGGTCGGCGCGGAGGTCACGGCGGAGGAGGCGAAGGAGCTTGCCCGTACGTGCGCGCTCAACGCCCTTGCCGCGGTCAAGTCCGTCGTCGGTGACCTGGACCGCATCGCGCGCGTGGTGAAGGTCGTGGGCTTCGTGGCGTCCGCCTCGGACTTCACGGGGCAGCCGGGTGTCATCAACGGCACCAGTGAGCTGCTCGGCGAGGTACTCGGCGACAAGGGCGTCCACGCGCGCAGCGCGGTGGGCGTGGCCGTGCTGCCGCTGGACGCGCCGGTCGAGGTCGAGGTGCAGGTGGAGCTCGTCGAGGCGTAACGCCTCCGGCGGCCCGTGCGGGCTCGGTGGGGGCCGGGGCAGTGGACCCGACCCCCACCCCTCACTCCGGGCACCTCTCGAACATCCGCGCACCCCGAGATAGCCTCCGCACATGGCGAACGGTCAGTGGTATCCCGCGGAGTGGCCCGACCGCATCCGCGCGCTCGCGGAGGGCACCCTCACTCCGGTGACCCCCAAGCGCGCGGCCACCGTCATGCTGCTGAAGGACACCGGCACCGGCCCCGCCGTCCACATGCTCCGCAGACGCGCCTCCATGGCCTTCGCCGGCGGCGCGTACGCGTACCCCGGCGGCGGCGTCGACCCCCGTGACGACGAGCACCACGTCCGCTGGGCGGGCCCCACGCGCGCGTGGTGGGCGCAGCGGCTCGGCGTGGACGAGACGGGGGCCCAGGCGATCGTCTGCGCGGCGGTGCGGGAGACGTACGAGGAGGCGGGCGTCCTGCTCGCCGGCCCCGCCCCCGATGCCGTCGTCGGCGACACCACGGGGGAGGACTGGGAGGCGGACCGCGCGGCCCTGGTCGCCCGTGACCTGTCCTTCGCCGAGTTCCTGGACCGCCGCGGCCTGGTCCTGCGCTCCGACCTGCTGGGTGCCTGGACGCGCTGGATCACCCCGGAGTTCGAGCCCAAGCGCTACGACACATGGTTCTTCGTGGCCGCTCTCCCAAAGGGGCAGCGCACCCGCAACGCCTCCACGGAGGCCGACCGCACGGTGTGGATCCAGCCGACGGGCGCGGCGGCCTCGTACGACAAGGGCGAGCTGCTGATGATGCCGCCCACGATCGCCACCCTGCGCCAGCTCGCGCCGTACGGCACGGCCGCCGAGGCGCTCGCGGCCGCCCCCGGGCGGGACATGACCCCCGTCCTGGCACAGGCGTACCTGGCGGACGGCGAGATCGTGCTCACCTGGCCGGGGCACGACGAGTTCACCAAGCACATCCCGACCGGTGGAGCCCCCGCATGACGGACGCAAGCACCCTGCCCGGCCGGCCGCGCGGCGGGGTCCTCTCGGGCCCCGCCACCCCGCGCGCGGTGAACGTCCTCGCGCCCAACGCCTCCGCGATGACCCTGGACGGCACGAACACCTGGATCCTGTCCGAGCCGGGCTCCGAACTCGCGGTCGTGGTCGACCCGGGGCCGCTCGACGAGGGCCATCTGCGCAATGTCGTCGACACCGCCGAGCAGGCCGGCAAGCGCATCGCCCTCACCCTGCTGACGCACGGTCACCCCGACCACGCCGAGGGCGCCGCGCGTTTCGCCGGGCTGACCGGCACGAAGGTGCGCGCGCTGGACCCGGCGCTGCGGCTGGGGGAGGAAGGGCTGGGCGCCGGGGACGTGGTGCGGGTCGGCGGTCTTGAGCTGAAGGTCGTACCGACGCCCGGGCACACCGCGGACTCCCTGTGCTTCCATCTCCCGGCCGACCGCGCGGTCCTGACCGGAGACACCGTCCTGGGGCGTGGAACGACCGTCGTGGCGCATCCCGACGGCCGTCTCGGCGACTATCTGGACTCACTGCGCCGGCTGCGCTCGCTCACGGTCGACGACGGCGTCCACACGGTGCTGCCGGGCCACGGGCCGGTCCTGGAGGACGCCCAGGGCGCCGTCGAGTTCTACCTGGCCCACCGCGCCCACCGCCTCGCCCAGGTCGAGACGGCGGTCGAGGACGGCTACCGGACGCCCGAGGAGATCGTCCGCCACGTGTACGCGGATGTCGACCGTTCCCTGTGGCCGGCGGCGGAGCTGTCGGTGCGGGCGCAGCTGGACTACTTGTCGGAGCACGGGCTCGTCTAGTCGGGGCGCGGTGTCTTTACGCCGTGCACGCGCGCGTACTCGGCGGCGAGCCACGGGCCCAAGTCGTCGACGTAGGAGCGCAGTACGGCCGGGTCGCCGGTCGGCGCACAGCCGAGGGCGGCCGCCGCGCGCACCTGCTCCGCCCGGTCGGGGTAGTACGCGCCGAACGCCGCGGCCATCTCCGTCAGGTCGCTGGTCCAGCCGTTCCAACGGGGCATGACGAGCGTGAATCCGGTGCGGACGAGGTGGCGGGACATGTACCGGACGAGCGGTCTGCGGGCCTGTTCGGAGTCCTCGGCAGCGGCGATCCGTTCGCGCCAGCGGGGGAGCAGGAGGGCCAGGTCCCCATTGGTCTCCCGGGCGAGCAGCGAGTCGGGCCGGTAGCGCGGCAGGTACTCGGCGAGGTCCTCGCCGAGCAGCGGCGTGCACAGGCAGGCGACGAACCAGCCCAGGTCGTACGTCTCCAGGTCGCTCAGCAGCCGCGTCCGGCTGTACAGGAGCGTGCCTACGCCGTCGATCTGCGCGAACTCCTTGTCGAGCGCCTCGCCGAGCACCCGGGCGGCCTCCCGGTCGGCGTCGGTCGGCTCCGCGCGCAGCGCGACCAGCAGGTCGAGGTCGCTGCGCCCCACGCGCGCGGTGCCGCGCGGAATCGACCCGTAGAGGTACGCGCTGTCCATACGTGCCCCGAACGCGTCGAGCAGCCGGTCACGTGCGGCGGCGACGACCGGGCGGAAGGAGTGGGTGACGCGCCCGAGCGATCCCTCGCGCTCGATGCAGCCCTGGGGATCGAGTCCGGGGCGCTGAACGGTTTCGGCCATGGAGCAACTGTGCCCCGGCGGGGCGGCCGGGGCGGCGCATTTTTCGGCGCGGCCTGCTGCGTTCAGCCCGTCCGGCGCTTGAGGACGAGGCCGCTCGGGCCGGGGGCCCGGGAGGCGGTCACGCGAACAGGGCCCGCCTCATGAGAGGACGGGCCCTGAAGCAGCAGTAAGGCGCCGAGGCCGAGCGTCAGCGGGACCGCTTCGCGAGGCGCTCCACGTCCAGCAGGATCACCGCGCGCGCCTCCAGGCGCAGCCAGCCGCGCTGGGCGAAGTCGGCGAGGGCCTTGTTCACGGTCTCGCGGGACGCGCCGACCAGCTGGGCCAGCTCCTCCTGCGTGAGGTCGTGGACGACGTGGATGCCCTCCTCGGACTGCACGCCGAAGCGACGGGAGAGGTCCAGCAGGGCGCGGGCCACACGGCCGGGGACGTCCGAGAAGACGAGGTCGGACATCGCGTCGTTGGTGCGGCGCAGGCGCCGGGCCACGGCGCGCAGCAGTGCGGTGGCCACCTCGGGGCGGGCGTTCAGCCAGGGCTGGAGGTCGCCGTGGCCGAGGCCGAGCAGCTTGACCTCGGTCAGCGCGGTGGCGGTCGCCGTGCGCGGGCCCGGGTCGAAGAGCGACAGTTCGCCGATGAGCTCGCCGGGGCCGACGACGGCGAGCATGTTCTCGCGGCCGTCGGGGGAAGTGCGGTGGAGCTTGACCTTGCCCTCGGTGACGACATAGAGCCGGTCACCCGGGTCGCCCTCGTGGAACAGGGAGTCGCCACGTGCGAGGGTCACCTCACTCATGGAGGCGCGCAGTTCCGCGGACTGCTCGTCGTCGAGTGCCGCGAAGAGCGGGTTGCGCCGCAGAACGTCGTCCACGAGTTCTCTCCTTGTCGACCTGCTCAGGGGATCTTGCTCCCCCTTGGTACCAGGGGACCGTGTTCCCCATTTTGCCGGACGGTCCAAACAGTGTGATCTGTCACAAGGATGCCGCACAGGTGTCCCGAGGTAAGCGGCAGGGGTCCAATTGGGGGCTGATCTTCAGGGGCCGGGGCGGATGTCGGTGCCGGGCTTTAGGCTGGCCGGGTGTCCAAATCGCCGGTGAGAGCACAGGCCAAGGGGGCTGGGCGGGTGGTTGTACGTCGAGATTCCGCTGTGGGCGAACAGGACCCCGGTGGCGGAAAGAAAACGGCAAAAGCGACAAAGGGTGCCCCTGTGAAGAAGGCTGCGCCGGTCAGGAAGTCGGCCGCGGGCAAGGCTCCTAAGACGGCAGCGAGCAAGGCTCCGAAAGAGGAGTCGCGTACCGCGCTCGTCCGTCGTGCCCGCCGTATCAACCGCGAGCTCGCGGACGTCTACCCGTACGCCCACCCCGAACTGGATTTCGAGAACCCCTTCCAGCTGGTGGTCGCCACGGTCCTGTCCGCCCAGACGACCGATCTGCGCGTCAACCAGACGACCCCCGCACTCTTCGCCAAGTACCCGACGCCCGAGGACCTGGCCGCCGCCAACCCGGAGGAGGTCGAGGAGATCCTGCGCCCGTGCGGGTTCTTCCGGGCCAAGACCAGGTCGGTCATAGGGCTGTCCAAGGCGCTGACGGAGGACTTCGGCGGTGAGGTGCCCGGCCGTCTTGAGGACCTCGTCAAACTGCCCGGCGTCGGCCGCAAGACCGCCTTCGTCGTCCTCGGCAACGCCTTCGGGCGGCCCGGCATCACCGTCGACACGCACTTCCAGCGGCTCGTGCGGCGCTGGCGGTGGACCGAGGAGACCGACCCCGACAAGATCGAGGCGGCCGTCGGCGCGCTGTTCCCCAAGAGCGACTGGACGGACCTCTCCCACCACGTGATCTGGCACGGCCGCCGCATCTGCCACGCCCGCAAGCCCGCCTGCGGCGCCTGCCCCATCGCCCCGCTCTGCCCGGCGTACGGCGAGGGCGAGACCGACCCGGAGAAGGCGAAGAAGCTCCTCAAGTACGAGAAGGGCGGCTTCCCGGGCCAGCGTCTGAACCCCCCGCAGTCCTACCTGGACGCGGGCGGCAAACCGGCCCCGCCGCTGGGGGCCGGATGACGGGCCGCGCGCGCAGGCGGGGCCGGGCGGTGCTGCGTCGTCGGCCCGGCGGGCCTGTTCAGGGGCCGTCCCGGGGCTGCCCTTCAGGCCGAGCTCAGGCTCGGTCTCAGGGCCGATCTCAGGCTCGACCCCAGGGCCGATCTCAGGGTCGATCTCAGGGTCGATCTCAGGGTCCGGCCCAGGAACGATCTCGGTGCGGCCCGGCGTTGGACACGGCAGAACGACGGGGGTGGCGATGACACGCGCGAGCAATACCCAGGGCGGGCCGGTGGTGCTCAGCAAGGACGGCCTGCCCGCCTGGCTCGACCCGGTGGTGCACGCCGTGGAGACGGTCCAGCCGGTGCAGCTGAGCCGCTTCCTGCCGCCGGAGAGCGGGGCGGGACGCCAGTCCGCCGTTCTGATCCTGTTCGGCGAGGGTGACGGCGACGGCGAGCGCGGGCCCGAGCTGCTGCTCATGGAGCGGGCCAGCTCCCTGCGCTCCCATGCCGGCCAGCCCTCCTTCCCCGGCGGCGCCCTCGATCCCGAGGACGGCGACCCGAAGGCCGACGGACCCCTGCGGGCCGCTCTCCGCGAGGCCGAGGAGGAGACCGGGCTCGATCCGGCGGGCGTACAGCTCTTCGGCGTCCTGCCCCGGCTGTACATCCCGGTCAGCGGCTTCGTCGTCACCCCGGTGCTGGGCTGGTGGCGCGAGCCGACCCCGGTCGGCGTCGTCGATCCGAACGAGACCGCCCGGGTCTTCACGGTCCCCGTGGCGGATCTCACGGACCCCGCCAACCGCGCCACAGCCGTCCATCCCAGCGGCCACAAAGGTCCGGCATTCCTGGTCGAATCGGCCCTCGTCTGGGGCTTCACCGCGGGGATCATCGACCGCTTGATCCACTTCGCGGGCTGGGAGCGGCCCTGGGACCGGGACAGGCAGGTCCCGCTGGACTGGCGGTCATGACAGGGTGGGCGCCGTGCTGTGTAATCCGGGGGGCCGTGAAGTGACGAGGCGAGGCTTGAAGCGGTGAACGTGCTCGACATCCTGCTGCTGGTCGCCGCCGTGTGGTTCGCGATCGTGGGCTACCGCCAGGGCTTCGTCGTCGGCATCCTGTCGGTGATCGGCTTCCTCGGCGGCGGCCTCGTCGCCGTCTACCTGCTCCCGGTCATCTGGGACGCCCTGACGGACAACGCCGAGGTCAGCACGACCGCGGCGGTCGTCGCCGTGGTCGTCGTCATCGTCTGTGCCTCCGTCGGCCAGGCCCTGACCACCCACCTCGGCAACAAGCTGCGCCGGTACATCACCTGGTCCCCGGCCCGCGCCCTGGACGCGACCGGCGGCGCCCTGGTCAACGTTGTCGCGATGCTCCTGGTCGCCTGGCTGATCGGCTCGGCTCTGGCCGGCACCACTTTGCCGACGCTCGGCAAGGAGGTCCGTAACTCCAAGGTGCTGCTCGGGGTGTCACGGGCGCTGCCCGCGCAGGCCGACACCTGGTTCGCGGACTTCTCCGCGGTCCTCGCGCAGAACGGCTTCCCGCAGGTCTTCAGCCCGTTCTCCAACGAGCCCATCAACGAGGTCCAGCCGCCCGACCCGGCCCTCGCCAGCAGCGCCGTCGCCACCAGCGCGAAGAATTCCATCGTCAAGGTCGTGGGCACCGCGGAGAGTTGCGGCAAGGTCCTGGAGGGCACCGGCTTCGTCTACTCCGACCGCCGCGTGATGACCAACGCCCATGTCGTGGGCGGCGTCGACGAACCCACCGTCCAGATAGGCGGCGAGGGCCGCAAGTACGACGCGACGGTCGTCCTCTACGACTGGAAGCGCGACATCGCCGTACTCGACGTCCCCGATCTGGACGCGCCCGCGCTCCAGTTCACCTCCACGGACGCCCGCAGCGGCGACGGCGCGATCATCGCGGGCTTCCCGGAGAACGGCGCCTACGACGTCCGCGCCGCGCGCGTCCGCGGCCGTATCCCCGCCAACGGCCCGGACATCTACCACCGCGGCACCGTGCACCGTGACGTCTACTCGCTGTACGCGACCGTCCGCCAGGGCAACTCCGGCGGCCCGCTCCTCACCCCCGAGGGCAAGGTGTACGGCGTGGTCTTCGCGAAGTCCCTCGACGACGCCGACACCGGCTACGCGCTGACGGTGGACGAGATCCAGGAGGACATCACCGCCGGGCGCACCGCCAACCAGCAGGTCGACAGCGACAGCTGCGCGTTGTAGGTCCTCGGTCCACGGCAACAGCCGCGCGCCGCAGGCCCGCGAGGGGCTCGGGCGCTCAGCCGCGCGGGTGACGCAGGCGTACCGAGACCCAGCGGGCCCGGCGGCGCAGGATGCGTGGGATTCCCACCCGGAGGTCGCTGCCCGCCATCTGCGGGGCGGCGCCCCGCTGGTGGGAGCTCAGGGCGTTGCCCGAGCGGCGATTGCGTGCTGCGTCACTGTAGTCGTGCGTCCAGCCCATACCCCGACGTGTGCCCCTGCCCCAAGGTCGATAACCGCCCCCAGGGCCCCCAATTGGCCTATGCGCCGGGCATTTGGCTGTTCGTAGTACAGGTGTTCAGGTCCGGATACCGGGCGCATCGGCACGGTCACCGATCGGGTTCGGGATCCTTCAGCCAGTTGACCAACTCGGCGGAGAAGGCGACCGGATCCTCCTCGTGCGGGAAATGGCCGAGACCGTCGAACAGCCGCCAGCGGTACGGGGCTTCGACGTACTCGCCGGAGCCGGCCGCGCTGCGGGTGCGCATCACGGGGTCGAGGGAGCCGTGCAGATGCAGCGTCGGCACCCGCACCGGCCGCTTCATGCGCCGGTTGAACTGGATGCCGTCGGGGCGGGCCATTGACCGCACCATCCAGCGGTACGGCTCGATCGAGCAGTGCGCGGTCGAGGGGATGCTCATGGCGCGCCGGTACGTCTCCACCGCCTCGTCGTCCGGCAGCCGCGGCCCGGACCAGTCCCGCACGAGCCGGCCCACCAGCGCCCCGTCGTCGGCGGTGAGCTGACGCTCGGGGATCCAGGGGCGCTGGAACCCCCAGATGTAGGAACCGGCGGTCGTCTGCTTGACGTCCGAGAGCATCGCCGAGCGCCACCGTCGCGGGTGCGGCATGGACGAGACCGCGAGCCGCCGTACCAGCTTCGGGCGCATCACGGCCGCCGTCCACGCCAGGTAGCCGCCCAGGTCGTGGCCGACCAGCGCGGCGTCCGGCTCGCCGAGGGAGCGGATCACGCCGGTGATGTCGAGGGCGAGGTTGGCGGGGTCGTAGCCGCGCGGGGTGCGGTCGCTGCCGCCGACGCCGCGCAGGTCCATGGCGACGGCCCGGAAACCGGCGTCGGCGAGGGCCGGCAGCTGGTGCCGCCAGGTCCACCAGAACTGCGGAAAGCCGTGCAGCAGCAGGACGAGCGGCCCGTCGCCCATCTCGGCGATGTGGAAGCGCGCACCATTGGCCGCGACGTCGCGATGGGTCCAGGGACCGTCGGGCCGTACGACCGAGGCAGTGGCGGGGTCCGTCATGACGACGAGCGTGCCACAGCCTCGATGGCCGCGGGGGAGCGGTCCTCCAGGGCCGGTGCGGTCCGCGGGTGGGGCTTGGCCTTCTGCAGGACGCCCGCCGTCTCCTTCATGGACGCGGCGACCTTCTGCGGGCCCTTGCTCTTCTTGGCCTTCTTCGCGAAGACGACGCCGATCATCGCCAGGCCGACCGCGATGAGGACGTTCGCCGCGAAGGACAGCAGGAAGCAGATCGCGAGGTTCCAGTCGCTCCAGGTACGAATGCCGTACGCCAGGGCAAAGTTGAGCATCGGCAGCGAGAACACCAGAACGGCGCCGGCCACCATGAACGCGCCGCCGCTGGTGGCACCGCGCTTCACGTCCTGCTTGAGCTGCGCCTTGGCCAGCGCGATCTCGTCGTGCACCAGCGCCGACATCTCGGTGGTCGCCGAGGCGAACAGCTGGCCGATGCTGCGTTCGGCGCCGACCGGGCTGCCGTCGGGTGCGCTCATCGCGGACTCCCTCTATCGAGCAGGTTTTGTACCGTCCCGTCAGATCATGCCCGACGGTCGTTGTCCTCGCTTGCCCCGCCCGTCACTTCCGCAAGGGCGTGGCGCTCGGCGGCCTTGACCTCGGCGATCCTGCGGTGCTCGGCGGCCTTGCGCTCGTGGATGGCAGCCATCCGCAGGTGGTACTCCGGCTGGTCCTCCTCGTAGATGTCCGGGATGCCGTCGAGGTCCTCGTCGCGCTCCTCGGCCTCGCACATCCGGCGGTACGTGCCGTTCCGTATCTTCAGCAGCACGGCCGCCAGGGTCGCCGCGATGAGGGAGCCCAGCAGGACGGCGGCCTTGATCTCGTCCGTCATTGTCGTGTCGCCCTCGAAGGCGAGTTCGCCGATGAGCAGCGAGACGGTGAAGCCGATGCCGGCGAGCGTGGCCACGGCGAACACATCGGCCCAGGCGAGGTCGTCGCTGAGCGAGGCCCTGGTGAAACGTGCCGTCAGCCAGGTGCCGCCGAAGATGCCGACCGTCTTGCCGACCACGAGCCCGAGCACCACGCCGAGCGTCTCCGGCTGGCTGAACACATCGCCGACCGCGCCGCCGGAGATCGACACACCCGCGCTGAACAGCGCGAACAGCGGCACGGCCAGGCCCGCCGAGAGGGGCCGTACCAGGTGCTCGATGTGCTCGCCGGGGGAGTGCTGCTCATCCTCGTGGCGGGTGCAGCGCAGCATCAGACCCATGGCGACGCCGGCGATGGTGGCGTGGATGCCGCTGTTGTACATCAGCGCCCAGATGACGAGCGCGAGCGGGACGTAGACGTACCAGCCGCGTACGCCCTTGCGCAGCAGCAGCCAGAAGACCGCGAGGCCGACCACCGCGCCGCCGAGCGCGGCGAAGTCGATGGTGTCGGTGAAGAAGACCGCGATGATCAGGATCGCGAAGAGGTCGTCGACGACGGCGAGGGTGAGCAGGAAGGCGCGCAGGGCGCTCGGCAGGGAGGTGCCGATGACGGCGAGCACGGCCAGCGCGAAGGCGATGTCGGTCGCGGTGGGGACCGCCCAGCCCGACAGCGAGCCCCCGCCGGTGGCGGCGGTGAGGGTGTAGACGAGCGCCGGTACGGCCATGCCGCACAGGGCCGCGACCACGGGCAGCGCGGCTGCCTTGGGGTCGCGGAGGTCACCGGCGACGAGTTCGCGCTTGAGCTCGATGCCGGCGACGAAGAAGAAGATCGCGAGGAGTCCGTCGGCGGCCCAGTGGGCGAGGGACAGGTCGAGTCCGAGGGCCGCGGGGCCTATGTGGAAGTGGCTGACGCTCTCGTAGCTGTCGTGCAGGGCGGGGGTGTTCGCCCAGATCAGCGCGGCGACCGCGGCCAGGAGCAGCAATACACCGCCGACCGTCTCGGTACGCAGCGCGTCCGCGACGAAGGTGCGCTCGGGCAGGGAGAGGCGTCCGAGGACCTTGCGGCTGGGGGCGGGGCGGGGCGCGGACACGGGAGACCTCCGGTCGGGTGGGCAGCACGGAGCACATGCCGACCAGACTTCCCGGCGCACCTGATGTAGACGTCGTTTTCTTTAGCTTACCTAACGTGCGTGGGGAAGCATCCGGCGGACCTCACATTAGGCACAAAAGGGCCACCCGGCGCGTTCGCCCGGGCGGCCCTTCGGTGGTCGGTGGATCAGTCCTCGCTCGGCGCCGCCGGCAGCTTCGCCTGGATGAGATCCATGACCGTGGAGTCCGTCAGCGTGGTGACATCGCCGAGCTCACGGTTCTCGGCGATGTCGCGCAGCAGCCGGCGCATGATCTTGCCGGAACGGGTCTTCGGCAGCTCGGCCACCGGCATGATCCGCTGCGGCTTGGCGATCGGGCCGAGCGTGGCGCCCACATGACCCCGCAGCTCGGCGACCAGGTCCTCGGTCTCGGCCGCCGTACCGCGCAGGATCACGAAGGCGACGATCGCCTGGCCGGTCGTCTCGTCCGCCGCGCCGACCACGGCCGCCTCGGCCACGGAGGGGTGGGAGACGAGGGCCGACTCGACCTCGGTGGTGGAGATGTTGTGCCCGGACACGAGCATCACGTCGTCGACCCGGCCCAGCAGCCAGATGTCGCCGTCGTCGTCCTTCTTCGCGCCGTCACCGGCGAAGTACTTGCCCTCGAAGCGCGACCAGTACGTGTCGATGAACCGCTGGTCGTCGCCCCAGATCGTGCGCAGCATCGAGGGCCACGGCTCGGTGAGGACCAGGTAGCCGCCACCGCCGTTCGGGACCTCGTTCGCCTCGTCGTCGACGACCGTGGCGCAGATGCCGGGCAGCGGCGTCTGCGCGGAGCCGGGCTTGGTCTCGGTCACGCCGGGCAGCGGCGAGATCATCATCGCGCCGGTCTCGGTCTGCCACCAGGTGTCCACGATCGGGGTGGCGTCCGCGCCGATGTGCTTGCGGTACCAGATCCACGCCTCGGGGTTGATGGGCTCGCCGACCGAGCCGAGGACGCGCAGGCTGCTGAGGTCGAACTTCGCGGGGATGTCGTCGCCCCACTTCATGAACGTACGGATGGCGGTCGGCGCCGTGTACAGGATGGTGACCCCGTACTTCTGCACGATCTCCCAGAAGCGGCCCTGGTGCGGGGTGTCCGGCGTGCCCTCGTACATCACCTGCGTCGCGCCGTTGGCGAGCGGCCCGTAGACGATGTACGAGTGCCCGGTGACCCAGCCGACGTCGGCGGTGCACCAGTACACGTCGGTCTCCGGCTTGAGGTCGAAGACGGCGTGGTGGGTGTAGGCCGCCTGGGTGAGGTAGCCGCCGGAGGTGTGCAGGATGCCCTTCGGCTTACCCGTCGTACCGGACGTGTAGAGGATGAACAGCGGCTGCTCGGCCTCGAAGGCCTCGGGGGTGTGCTCGGCGCTCTGCCGCTCGACGATCTCGTGCCACCACACGTCACGGCCCTCGGTCCAGGCGACGTCCTGCCCGGTCCGCCGGACGACGAGCACGTGCTCGACGTTGTCCACCTTGTCGATCGCGTCGTCCACCGCCGGCTTGAGCGCGGACGGCTTGCCGCGCCGGTAGCCGCCGTCGGAGGTGATGACGACCTTGGCGTCGGCGTCCTGGATACGGGTGGCGAGTGCGTCCGCCGAGAACCCGCCGAAGACGACCGAGTGCGCGGCGCCGATCCGGGCGCAGGCGAGCATCGCGACGGCCGTCTCGGGGATCATCGGCATGTAGACGGCGACCCGGTCGCCCTTGCGAACGCCCAGCTCCAGCAGGGCGTTGGCGGCCCTGGAGACCTCGTCCTTGAGCTCGGCGTAGGTGATCGCGCGGCTGTCACCGGGCTCGCCCTCGAAGTGGATGGCGACCCGGTCGCCGTGCCCGGCCTCCACATGCCGGTCCACGCAGTTGTACGCGACGTTCAGCTCGCCGTCCTTGAACCACTTGGCGAACGGCGGGTTCGACCAGTCCAGCGTCTCGGTCGGCTCCTTGGCCCAGGTCAGCCGGCGGGCCTGCTCGGCCCAGAAGCCGAGCCTGTCAGCCTTGGCCTGTTCATACGCCTCCGCCGTGACGTTGGCGTTCGCGGCCAGGTCGGCGGGGGGTGCGAACCTGCGTTCTTCCTTGAGCAGGTTGGCCAGGCTTTCGTTGCTCACGACATCTCCCTTGCGGCGCTTTGTCGGGGGCGACCGTTGTGTCCCAGGCCACAGCTCATCAGACCTGAGGGCCCGATGACAAGGGTCGACCGGGAATTGGTTTAGACCTGTGTGCGGCTGGTGGTGGCAGTTCTTGCGGCAGTCGGCGTCATCCGTACCCACGGACGCTGACCAGGCGGAGTTCAGACTCTGTAACGCCTTTCACACTTCGGCCCAAGTACGGGTGAAGCGTCACCGACGAGAAGGGAGTCCGAGTGGAAGGGATACGGGGCGGGCCCGCCGCGGCGGCCCGCGACCCGGAACTCTTCGAGGAGTTCTACCGGCGCCATGTGAGCGCCGTGACCTCTTTCGTGGCCCGGCGTGTCGCGGACGCCCACACAGTGGCGGACCTGACCGCCGAGGTCTTCCTCGCCGTCCTCGACTCCGCCCACACCTACCGCCCCGGCAGGGGCAGCGAGCGAGCCTGGCTCTACGGCATCGCCCGCAACGTGGTCGCGGGGGAGTACCGCCGGATGGCCCGCGAGACGGCTCGCGACCGGCGCATCTCGGGGCGGCGGCTGCTGGAGGCCGACGACATCGCCCGCCTTGAGGACAAGCTCGACGCCGAGAGCCCCGGCCGCCGCGCCCTCGCGGCCCTGGAACGGCTCCCGGAGGGCGAGCGGGCCGTCATGGAGCTGATCGTGGTCGACCAGCTCACCCTCGGCGAGACCGCCGCCGCCCTCGGCATCCGCCCCGTCACGGCCCGCGTACGACTGCACCGGGCCCGCAAGTCGCTGCGCGCGCAGGCCGATTCGACGGCCCCGGACCCGCAGAACACATCCCTGTCGTACGCCACCGGAGGAGAGGCATGACCACCAGGACGACGTTCGAGGACCGACTGCTGACGGAGCTGCGGAGCGAGATCGAGCTCCGCGCCGCCGACCGGACCGCCTCGGCCGAGGCACCCGCCGCACGGCGCCGTGTGCTCACGCGCCCCAGGCTGGCCCTTGCCGCCGCTGCCTGCTCGGCGGCCGGGCTGGCCGTAGTGCTGGTGCCGGGCTCACCGGCCGACACACCCGCGTACGCGGTGCAGCGCCACGGCGATGGCAGCGTGACCCTCACCATGAAGGACATGTCCCTCGCCCCCGACGCCCAGCTCCAACTCGCCGAACGGCTGCGGGCGCAGGGCATCCACGTGACCATCGACGACCTCCCGGCCGGGAAGCAGTGCGAGCAGCCGCGCGGCGAACCGCTTCCCTCCTTCTGGGACGGCGACTCGGCCGAGAAGCCGCACAGAGTCGAGGACGAGCAGCGTGCATTGGTGCGGGAGGCCGTCCGGGCGGGGACCTGGAAGACCACTCTGCACCCCGGCGACTCCCTCGCCATCGAGAACACGAGGCCTTCCCAGGCGGACAGGAGCGAGGTCCTGATCGTCGGCGTCTACGCGGTGCGCGGCGAAGTCGGTGCCTGCAAGCCCGTGGAGGTGCCCCGGCACTGACCCGCAGCCGACGGGCATCCCGGTCGGTGCCGACGCCCGGGGTGCCCGTCCCGCGGAGCGCTACGCCGGACTGCGCAGGTCCTCCACGCCGGCCACGTGGTCGAACACGTCGTCCGCGCCCGCCCTGGTGAGCAGGTAGGCCTGCGCCTCGCCCACGTGGAAGTACATCCCGTGCAGTTCCAACTCCCCCTTCCGCAGGGCACGGGCCACCGACTCGTGGGCCCGCAGATGCTCCAACTGCTGGACCACATTGGTCAGACAGAGCTGCTCGACCGCGTCGGCCGGTGCCCGCCCGGCGAGCCTGGCCCAGGGCCGGCTGTCGTCGGCCATGCGCTCCAGGCTCGGCAGGCCATGCCGCAGCCACCGCTTGAGCGGGGTCTGGGCGCCGCCGGGTTCGGAGTTGAGCAGCGCCTGCATGGCCCCGCACCCGGAGTGTCCGCACACCGTGATGGACCGCACCTGCAGCACGTCCACCGCGTACTCGATCGCGGCCGCGACCGAGTCGTCCCCGCTCTCCTCACCGGGCTGGGGGCAGCTCCCGGTGTTGGCCGGGGGAGGCACCAGGTTGCCCACGTTGCGCACCACGAAGAGGTCACCGGGACCACTGGAGGTGATCATCGAGGTGACGAGACGCGAGTCGGCACAGGTGAGGAAGAGCTGGGAGGGCCGCTGTCCCTCGCGGGCCAGACGGGCCAGCTCGCCTCGCACCAGGGGAGCGGTATTGCGCTGGAACGCACTGATGCCACGCGCCAGTTCATGCCCGCTCGGCCCGGATGCGCCGGTCCCGTCGCTCGCACCGGGGCCGGGCGACGATCCGGTGTCCTCGGGCACCGCCATCGGTCGCTCGCACTGGTGGTTGCGCCAGGGCGTCCAGGGGCTGCAACGGCAGCCGGTGGGAGCGGTCGCCTCGACGGCCCCGGAGTCGGCGCTCGGGTCGGCGGCGGCTCCGGGCTCGGCGATGCGGACTCCGGCGCGGCGGCCGGTCAGCTCGACGGAGCCTCCCTGCGCGGTGTGCGTGTTCTGCCAGTCCTGCAAGGACTCGTAGGCCGCGTGGTCCATGAAGGACCCGTCCAACTCCACGACCACTCGGGTCCCTTGGGGCACGAGATGCAGGGCACGGCTGAGCCGCGGCACCGCGAGGAACGTCAACTGTCCTCGGACATGTACGTAATGGACTCCTTCCTTCTCGTCGTGGGTGATCCGGGTGCGGGCGAGGCGGTGCAGGGAGACGGTGACGGCCATGGCGATCCCGAGCGCCACGCCCTCCAGGACGCCGAGGAAGACCACGCCGGTGATGGTGACGGCGTAGACCAGCACTTCGCGGTGGCGGGTCACCGTGCGGATGTGGTGCAGGGACACCATCTGGATGCCGACGGCCATCACCAGGGCGGCGAGCGAGGCGAGCGGGATGAGCTCCAGGATCGGGACCATCAGCAGCGCGGCGACTACTACGAGAACGCCGTGCAGCATCGTGGAGTTCCGGCTCACGG
Organism: Streptomyces sp. NPDC079141; assembly: GCF_040686775.1. Taxonomy (NCBI): domain Bacteria; kingdom Bacillati; phylum Actinomycetota; class Actinomycetes; order Kitasatosporales; family Streptomycetaceae; genus Streptomyces; species Streptomyces sp. NPDC079141. The sequence goes on from NZ_JBFBLP010000012.1 coordinate 143,162, forward strand.
CACCGGCTTGAACATTTGCCGAACTGCGCACGGCCACACCGGCGACGGGCAGTCCCCCGAGGCCGCCGGAGACGATGTTGGCCGCGCCCTGCCCGAGCAGTTCGCGGTCGAGGTCGGAGCGGCCGACACGGGTGGTCAGGCCCGGGCGGCCGGTCACCAGCTTGTCCACGGCGACCGCGCCGAGCAGCGACTGCACGCTGCACACCAGGGTGACGGTCAGCACCGCGGCGACCAGACCCAGCACCGGGCCCTCGGGGAGCCCGGCCAGCGCGTGACTGCTCCAGGACGGCAGGTCGACCTTGGGCAGGTGGAGCCCGGCGAGCGAGGCGGTCGCGGTGGCGCCGGCGACCGCGACGAGCGCGGCCGGGATCCCGCGCAGCAGACGTCCGGCCCGGCCGGGGATCCGCGGCCAGAGCAGCAGCAGGGTGAGGGTCAGCGCGCTCACCGACAGGGCGGCCGGATGCAGGTCGGCCAACTGGGCGGGCAGCGCACGCAGGTTGGCGGGGACGGAGCTCTGCGGGGTGCCGCCGAGGACGATGTGCAGTTGGGCGACGGCGATGGTGACGCCGATACCGGCGAGCATGCCGTGCACGATGGCGGGGCTGACCGCGAGCGCGGTGCGCGCCACGCGCAGGAAGCCCAGGCCGAGTTGGGTGAGTCCGGCGAGAACGGTGATGGCGCAGGTGGTCCGCCAGCCGTAGCGCTGGATGAGGTCGGCGGTGACCACCGTGAGACCGGCGGCGGGGCCGCTGACCTGGAGCGGGGAGCCGCCGATCCGGCCGGCGACGAGTCCGCCGACGGCGGCCGCGACGAGGCCTGCCTGGAGGGGGGCTCCGGTGGCCAGGGCGATGCCGAGGGACAGGGGCAGGGCGATCAGGAAGACCGCGATGGACGCGGAGACATCGGCACCGGCGACACGGAAGCGGCGGGGCCGGGTCGGGGGCGGACTGTGGGGTGGGTGGGGGCGCTTGGTCCGAGTGGGGTCGGTGGCGCGGGTGGGGACGCAGGCTGACATGGTTCCCGTCTCCTCCGGGGCAGCGCGGTCGCGGGTCTGGCGGTCCCCCGTCGGATGGCGGGGGGTCGGGTCGCGGCCGTGGGTCACGGCGTGCAGCGGCGGGATGATTCAACGCTCGGTAAACGGATCGTAATGCAGAGTAAAGGGCGGGCATAGATTTTCCAGGCAAATGGGTGAATACCTCGCCCGGAAGAGTGATGGGGATCTTTGATCGGCTTGTCGTACTAATTCCTTCTCGGTCCCGTGCGACCTTGGCGGCGCTGTCGGCATTTCCGGCAGATCACTAGAAAACGCCATTGCCGGCGTTGGCCTGAGAGAAGGAAGAGGTGGGCGGAACATGGCCGCCACCCAGAGGATCGCCGCGGGCGCCGTGGTCGCCGCGGTCTGTGCCGCATCACTCGCCGGTTGCGCCCTCGGCACCGACGGTTCCAAGGCAGGGGCCCCCGGCCCGCAGAAGGCGAAGCCGGCCCAGGCGCCGCCCAGGAGCCCGGTCCGGCTGATCGGCGACGGCTCGACCTCGTACACCGGCGCCCAGCCGTACCTGCCCAGACCCGAGCGGCTGAAGCCCGGTCAGAAACCGCCGCAGTTCGTGGTGTTCTCCTGGGACGGCGCGGGCGAGGACGGCCAGCGGCTGTTCTCCCACTTCCGCAAGGTCGCCAAGGCCAACAACGCGACGATGACGTACTTCCTGAGCGGCGTGTACATGCTGCCGGAGCACAAGCGCGACCTGTACCGGCCGCCGCAGCACTCCCCGGGCCGCTCCGACATCGGCTTCAACGACGAGCAGGGCATCGCTGACACCGTCAAGCAGCTGCGCGGGGCGTGGCTGGAGGGCAACGAGGTGGGCACCCACTTCAACGGCCACTTCTGCGGCCGGGGCGGCGGTGTCGGCGAGTGGTCGGTGCAGGACTGGAAGGACGAGATCGCCCAGGCGAAGCAGTTCGTGAAGTCCTGGAAGACCAACACCGGTATGACGAAGGCGGCAGCGCTGCCCTTCGACTACGACAAGGAGCTCGTCGGCGCCCGCACACCGTGCCTGGAGGGCCGGAAGAACTTCATGAAGGCGGCCCGCGACCTGGGCTTCCGCTACGACACCAGCGGCGTCAACAACCAGCTCTGGCCGAAGAAGGAGGAAGGCCTGTGGGACCTGTCGATGCAGCTCGTGCCGTTCCCCGGCCACTCCTACGAGCAGCTGACCATGGACTACAACTTCATGGTCAACCAGTCCGGCACCACCAGCCAGGGCGACCCGGACAAGTACGAGTTCTGGGGCGACCAGATGCGTGACGGACTGCTGGGGGGCTTCAACCGCGCCTACGACGGCAACCGGGCGCCCCTGATCATCGGCAACCACTTCGAGTCCTGGAACGGCGGCACCTACATGCGGGCCGTCGAGGAGGTCATCGAGCAGGTGTGCACCAAGTCCGAGGTGCGCTGTGTGTCGTTCCGTCAGCTCGCCGACTGGCTGGACGCCCAGGACCCGCAGGTCCTGGCGAAGCTCAACACGCTGAAGGTCGGCGAGGCCCCGCAACAGGGCTGGGCGTCCTTCCTGTCGGGCCGCCCCGCCCCGGCGCCGAAGGGCGTGCCCGGGGCGCCGGCGGCAAGGCCCTGACCGTCACGCCAGAGCGGTGACGCCCTCACCGAGGACGAAGGAGGGGTCGACCTGCGCGGCCAGGTCGGCCCCGGTCCGCTCGTTGCCCCACGACTGTGCGTTCTTCAGGTGGAAGTGCACCATCTGGCGTGTGTAGCGCTCCCAGTCCCGCACCTCGTACGTGGCATCGGCGGCCGACCGCAGCTCCCGCAGGGCGCGGCGGTTGGCGTCCTCCAGGCGGTCGAACCGGGGCGGGCGGCCCTTCTCCATGGCGCGCACCCAGTCCGAGTGCCCGACCGTCACGAGCAGGTCGTCCCCGACCTCGGCGCGGAGGAAGTCGAGGTCGTCCTGACCCTGCACCTTGTTGCCGACGACCTTCAGGGTGACGCCGAAGTCGCGGGCGTACTCCTTGTACTGGCGATAGACGGAGACCCCCTTCCGGGTCGGCTCGGCGACGAGGAACGTGATGTCGAAGCGGGTGAACATGCCTGAGGCGAAGGAGTCCGAGCCGGCGGTCATGTCGACCACGACGTACTCGTCACGCCCGTCCACCAGGTGGTTCAGGCACAGCTCCACCGCTCCTGTCTTGGAGTGGTAGCAGGCAACCCCCAGGTCGGCGTCCGTGAAGGGCCCGGTGACCATCAAACGGACGGCGCCGCCGTCGAGTTCCACCGGCCTGGCGCAGGCGTCGTAGACCGGGTTGTCCTCGCGCACCCGCAGCAGACGCGAGCCCTCGCCGGGCGGGGTCGTCTTGATCATCGTCTCGGCCGACGCGATGCGCGGGTTGGAGCCGCGCAGGTAGTCCTTGATCAACGGCAGCCGGTCGCCCATCGCGGGCAGGGCGGCCGCCTCGGACTCGTCGAGGCCGAGCGCGGCCCCCAGGTGCTGGTTGATGTCGGCGTCGACCGCGACCACCGGCGCTCCGGCGGCTGCGAGATGCCGGATGAACAGGGAGGACAGGGTCGTCTTGCCGCTGCCGCCCTTCCCGACGAAAGCAATTTTCATGTTCACCAAGGGTAGTGCCGCAGTCGCCGTACGTGGCAGGCGGACGTGAAGAAGGCCACTCGATCGTGGGGCGGTGCCGGGAGGTGCGTAATGTCGTACTCATGAGTACGACAGGCGCGTCCGCCGATCCGCTCGCGGCCCTGGGCTCGCTGCCCGGTGTGGCCGAGTCCGTGGAGTCCGTGCGCAAGGCCGTGGACCGGGTCTACGGGCACCGGATCATGCGGCGCCGCAGCAACGCGATCACCTCCGAGGCCGCGCTGCGCGGCGCCCGGGGTTCCGCCGCGCTGTCCGGTGCCGACTGGGCCCTCGAAGAGGTGCGCCGGCGTACCGACTTCAGTGGTGACGAAGAGGCGCGGGTCGTGGGCGCGTCCCTGCGGCTGACCGCCGAGGCGGGTCAACTGCTGTCCATCTGGCGGCAGTCGCCGCTGCGGGTGCTGGCGCGCCTGCACCTGGTGGCGGCGGCGACCAACGGCCCCGAGGTCGGGCGTCCGCGGCAGGCGGGCGAGCCGGTCGACGAGCCGCTGATCAAGCTGCCGCTGCCGAGCGCGGCGGAGGTACACGGACGGCTGGAGGGCCTGTCCGAGCTGATCATCGCGGGGGGCTCCGCCCCGGCGCTGGTGACGGCCGCCGTCGTGCACGGCGAGCTGCTGGCGCTGCGCCCCTTCACGTCCCACAACGGCCTGGTCGCGCGCGCGGCCGAGCGGATCGTCCTGGTGGGCAGCGGCCTCGACCCGAAGTCCGTCTGTCCGGCGGAGGTCGGTCACGCCGAACTCGGCCGGGCGGCCTATCTGGCGGCGCTCGACGGGTACGTCTCCGGCACTCCGGAGGGCGTGGCCGCCTGGATCGAGCACTGCGGCAAGGCGGTCGGGCTCGGTGCGCGTGAGTCGACGGCGGTGTGCGAGGCGCTCCAGCGGGGCGCGGCCTAGACGGAAAAGGCCCCCGAACAGGGGGCCTCAACGGGTTGCGGCGGTACGAGTATTCGTACCGCCGCTGGCATGTCCACCCGGTTACCAAGCGTCCTCGATATGTTGCCCATCAGGTCGGGAGCTTTGCCCGTGACCTGGTGCGGCTGGCCCGTAATCGACGGGTCGACGTCGCGTGGGTGCCCAGTGTTCATGCTCGGTCCGTGGGGCCAAATTGCGTTTTTAAGGTGATCCTTTCGGATGTCCTTGGTCTCGCGGGCCGTTGACTCCTTTGTACTCCAGGCATGGGGCAAGCGGAAGTCCTGGCTGCAGTTCTTTACTTTTAGGTTCAAACAGGATGTAAACGGGCGCCGGTATTGCGAACGGCCCGAGTGTGGTGGCGAACGCGCAGGTCAAATGAGTGCGGCGCGGCGGCGGCTGGCGTACCAGACGAGACCCGCGGTGGCTGCCGCGGCGCCTATGGCCGCCGCCGCGACGAGCGCCGGACGGGCCGGTACGGAGAGCGCGGGCAGCCGCTGCTTGAGCCGCACCGGCCGGTGGAAGTCGAGAATCGGCCACCCGCGCGCGAGGGCTTCGCGGCGTAGTGCGCGGTCCGGGTTCACGGCGTGCGGATGGCCGACCGACTTCAGCATCGGCAGGTCGGTCGCCGAGTCGCTGTAGGCGTAGCACCGCGAGAGGTCGTATCCCTCGGACTCGGCCAGCTCCTTGATGGCCTCGGCCTTCGTCGGGCCGTACGCGTAGTACTCCACCTCTCCGGTGAAGCAGCCGTCGTCGCCCACCACCATGCGCGTGGCCACCACGCGGTCCGCGCCCAGCAGTTCGCCGATCGGCTCGACCACCTCGGCGCCCGACGTGGACACGATCACCACGTCGCGGCCGGCGGTGTGGTGCTCCTCGATGAGGGAGGCGGCCTCGTCGTAGATGATCGGGTCGATCAGGTCGTGGAGGGTCTCGGCGACGAGTTCCTTGACCTGTTCGACGTTCCAGCCGCGGCACAGCGCGGAGAGGTACTCGCGCATGCGCTCCATCTGGTCGTGGTCGGCGCCGCCCGCGAGGAAGACGAACTGGACATAGGCGGTCCGCAGGACGGCCCTGCGGTTGATCAGTCCGCCTTGGTAGAACGACTTGCTGAACGTGAGCGTGCTCGACTTCGCAATGACCGTCTTGTCCAGGTCAAAGAAGGCAGCTGTGCGGGGCAAGGAGTGGTTTTCCACGACCCCGAGCATAGGCGCAGCCCATTCGGCGTAAGGTGGGGCGCGTGGGTTTGCCTGAGAGGGCTCTCGGGTACACCATGGAAGTCACGGATCGTTCGCGACCGTGCTAACCCGGCCCGGCTCCTCCCCCCCCGAGTCGGCCGTGGAGACGACCCCCGCTCTCCCCCCCGGCGGGGGTCGTCGCATGTCCGGGTGGGTTTTCCCCTTCTGTTCGTGACCGTGAGGTCGCATCGAGGCGGCTGTAGCCGCCTCTTCGACATGCCCATGATCCGTCACTGTGCGTAGTTGACGCGCTGCTCTGCGGAAGCCGTACGGAGACCAGTACAGGGGTCACCGGTATGGGTGATGGCGATATTCACAACCGCGGAGTTGTCCACAGTTTTCGACCAAGATCCACACGATTTCCGGCATCGCTGCACCGTGATTCCAACGCGTCCCGCCGGCGTCGAGTTCATGGCCGGTTCCGGTTAGTCGGGCGCGTTTGGCCGGTTCGTATCGGCCGCTCATATGGAGACCGGACGCCGGTTCTTCACACGTTTGGGAATCGCGGGGCCGCAGGGGCTGCGCGAGAGATGCAGCGAAGGGGGACCCAAGCCATGACCGCAGCCGTCACACATGATCCACCGCCCGCCGCCTCGGGGCAGCCGGGCGCACCGCTGATCGTCACCGAGGACGCCGACCTGCTGGACGACCTGCTGCGCCTGTGCGCGGCCGCCGGCGCCACACCCGAGGTCCATCACGGAATTCCGGAACCCAGAGGCAACTGGGAGGCCGCACCGCTCGTCCTGGTCGGCGACGACGCGGCCCGCCGCGTGCGGGGAGCCGCCCGCAGGCGCGGAGTGGTGCTGGTCGGCCGGGACCAGGACGACTCCGGGGTCTGGCGCCGGGCCGTCGAGATCGGCGCCGACCATGTCCTGATGCTGCCCGACGGGGAGCAGTGGCTGGTCGACCGCATCGCCGACGTGGCCGAGGGAGTGGGCCGGCCCGCACTCACCGTGGGCGTCATCGGCGGCCGAGGCGGGGCCGGCGCGTCCACGCTGGCCTGCGCGCTGGCGGTCACCTCCGCGCGCGAGGGACTGCGCACCCTGCTGGTGGACGCCGATCCCCTGGGAGGCGGACTCGATGTAGTCCTAGGCGGCGAGACGGCCGAGGGGCTGCGCTGGCCCGCGTTCGCCGCCTCGCGCGGGCGGGTCGGCGGCGGCGCCCTGGAGGAGTCGCTGCCCCGGCTGCACTCGCTGAGGGTGCTCAGCTGGGACCGCGGAGACTGCGTCGCCGTTCCGCCGCAGGCCGTACGGGCGGTGCTGGCCGCCGCCCGCCGCCGTGGCGGCACCGTCGTGGTCGATCTGCCGCGCCGCCTCGACGACGGGGTCGCCGAGGCGCTCGCCCAGCTCGACCTCGGGATCCTCGTGGTCCCCGCCGAGCTGCGAGCCGTCGCGGCCGCGGGCCGCGTTGCCTCCGCGGTCGGAATGGTGCTGGGGGACCTGCGGGTCGCGGTGCGCGGGCCGTACGCGCCCGGACTCGACGACCGTGAGGTGGCCCGGCTCCTCGGACTGCCCCTGGCCGGCGAAGTGCCCGTCGAGTCCGGCCTGCTGCGGCCCCACGGGAGCAAGTCCCCGCCCGCCGCGGCGGGCCGCGGACCACTGGCCCGATTCTGCAAGGGGTTCTGGGAGCGGGCGTTGCTGGAGGCGGGGGCCGTATGAACGCGATCTCGGGACCTGACGCAGCCGACATGTCGGTGGAACTGCTCGACGGGGTGCGCCGCAGACTGGCCGAGAGCGGGGCCGAACCGACGCCCGCGCGCGTGGCGCAGGCCCTGCGGGAACAGGGGCGGGTGCTCGGGGACGCCGAAGTCCTCGGAGCCGCCGACCGGTTGAGGTCCGAACTGATCGGCAGCGGACCGCTGGAACCGCTGCTCGCCGACCCCTCGGTGACCGACGTACTCGTGTCGGCCCCGGACCGGGTCTGGGTGGACCGCGGCCGCGGACTGGAGCTGACCGGCGTCTCCTTCCCCGACGCGGCGGCCGTACGACGCCTTGCGCAGCGCCTGGCCGCGGTGGCCGGACGCCGGCTCGACGACGCACGGCCCTGGGCCGACGCCCGACTGCCCGACGGAACCCGCCTGCACGCCGTGCTGCCCCCGGTGGCCGTCGGCTGCACCTGCCTCTCGCTCCGGGTCGTACGGCCGCGCGCGTTCACGCTCGACGAACTGGTGGGCGCGGGCACGGTGCCGCCGGGCGGGGACCGCGTCCTCGGGGCGCTCGTCCGGGCACGGCTGTCGTTCCTGATCAGCGGTGGGACCGGCAGCGGCAAGACCACACTGCTGAGCGCACTGCTCGGGCTCGTCGGGCCGGGCGAACGGATCGTCCTCGCCGAGGACTCGGCGGAGCTGCGGCCCGACCATCCGCACGTCGTACGGCTGGAGAGCAGACCCGCCAACCAGGAGGGCGCAGGGCTCGTCACGCTCCAGGACCTTGTGCGGCAGGCCCTGCGGATGCGGCCGGACCGGCTGGTCGTGGGCGAGGTCCGGGGACCGGAGGTGGTCCATCTGCTGGCCGCGCTCAACACGGGGCACGAGGGCGGCTGCGGGACCGTCCATGCCAATGCGGGGGCCGATGTACCGGCCCGGCTGGAGGCGCTCGGCACGGCGGCCGGGCTCGACCGGGCCGCGCTGCACAGCCAGTTGGCGGCCGCGCTGTCGGTGGTCCTGCATCTCGTGCGGGACCGGGCCGGGCGGCGGCGGGTCGCCGAGGTGCATGTGCTGGAACGGGAGCCGTCGGGGCTGGTGCGGACGGTGCCGGCGCTGCGGTGGGGCCCGCGGGCGTTCGTGCCGGAGCGGGGATGGGAGCGGCTGCGGGGGCTGCTTCGCGGTGGGGGAGGCGAGTTGGACGAGTCGGCCGACCGGGGGGACGGCGTGGTGATCGGGACGGGTGACGGGGGGACGGAGCGGTGATCGGGACGGGTGAGGCGGCGACGGGCGCGGCCCTGGTGTGCGTGGCCGCGACCGCGTGGGCGCTGGGCGAGCGGCGTTCCCAGGCGCGGCGGGCGCAACTGCTGCTCGCGGGCGGCGGGACGGTGGGCGTGGGACCGCCCGCCTGGCGGCACCTGGCCGGTGAGGTACGGCGCGCCCGTGGGCGACTGCGGGCCGAGTGGTGGGCGCCGGCCGTCGGGCTCGTGGTGGCGATGCTGGGCGCCTCGGTGCTCCCGCTCGTCGCCGGGGCGGCCGGGGTGCCGTTGCTGCGGCGGATGCGGCTGGCCGGGGAGGCGCGGCGCGCGCGGGAACGGCGCGGGGACGCGGTGATCGCGCTGTGCGCGGCGCTCGCCGGGGAGGTGCGTGCCGGACGGCAGCCGGGGGAGGCGCTGCTGCGCGCCGCCCACGACTCGGGCGGGCTCGGCGACGCTCAGCCGGCGGTGCTGGCGGCGGCGCGCTTCGGCGGCGACGTCCCGGGCGCGTTGGCGGTGGCGGCGCGCCGACCGGGTGCCGACGGGCTGCTGGGGCTCGCGGCGTGCTGGCGGGTGGCCGTGGACCAGGGCGCGGGGCTCGCGGCGGGACTGGACCGCCTGGAAGCCGCACTGCGCGCGGAACGGGACCAACGTGCCGATCTGCGAGCGCAGTTGGCGGGCGCCCGCTCCACGGTCGCGATGCTCGCCGGGCTGCCGGTCCTCGGCCTCCTCCTCGGCGCGGTCATGGGCGCCGATCCGCTGGGCGTGCTGCTGCACTCCGGGGCGGGGCTCGGGTGCCTGTTCGCCGGTGGGCTGTTGGAGGGGCTGGGGATGTGGTGGGCGCTGCGGATTGTGCAGGGGGCGGAGGTGGTGTGAGGGGGCGGCGGCGATGAGGGAGCGGCGGGCGAGGGAGGGCCCGAGTGGAGATGCGGAGGCGTGACGTGCGGAGGCAGGCATGGCGGGAGGCGTGGTGAGTGCGGAGGTTGTCCACAGGCTGGGGGTAGTTGTGGGGGTCGTGCTGGCAGTCGGGTGGTTGGCGCGATGGGTGGCGTCGGTGCGGCGCGAGCGGAGAGTTCGGCGCCGGGTGGCGGAGTTGCTGGCCGTCGCGGAGGCGGCACCGGTCCGTGCGCGGTTCGAGGCGCGGGGCGTGCTGCGGCGATGGCTGCCCGCGGTGGCGGTGGTGGGTGCCGGGTGGGTGCTGGTCGGCGGAGTCGTCGGGGCCGTGGTCGGGGTGACGGCGGCGGCCGTGATGGAGCGATGGCTCGGCCGGCGGGCCGCTGCCGGAGCCGGGGCGGCTTACGACCCCGCGGAGGTGGCACGGCAACTACCGCTCGCCGCCGATCTGTTGGCGGCCTGTATCGCGGCCGGCGCCGGACCGGTGGTTGCAGCCCAGGCCGTGGGTGAGGCACTGGGCGGACCGGTGGGGGAGGCGCTGGCGCGCGGGTCGGCGGAGGTACGGCTCGGCGGCGAACCGGGCGCCGCTTGGCGGACGTTGGCCGCACTGCCCGGGGCCGAGGCGCTGGCCAGGTTGCTGGAGCGGGCCGATGTGTCCGGGCTGCCGGCGGCCGCGCCTGTCGCGCGGCTCGCCGCGGACGCCCGCGCCGACTGGGCCCGCGCGGCGACCGCCCGGGCACGACGGGCGGCGGTCATGGTCACCGCGCCGGTGGGGCTGTGCTTCCTGCCCGCGTTCATCGCGGTCGGAGTCCTGCCCGTGGTGATCGGGCTGGCAGGCGGCGTGCTGGGAGGGGGTGGCCACTGACCGAGGCGACAGGACGCAGGAACTGAACGGTTCGACGGACAACGGAACGAATCCTTACGGGGGTTGAGATGTACAAGGCAGTACGGGCACGGATGCGTGCCGTGGTGTGCAGGGCACGGGCGGCACGGCGGGACGGGGGGATGGTCACCTCCGAGTACGCGATGGGAATCGTCGCGGCGGTCGCGTTCGCGGTGGTCCTCTACAAGGTGGTGACCAGCGGGCAGGTCAGTGCGGAACTCCAGGCCATCGTGAAACGGGCGCTCGATGCGCGGATGTGAGCGGCGCCGGCGCGACCGAGGGTTCGTGACGGCGGAGTCGGCCGTGGTGATGCCCGTCCTGATCATGTTCGCGATGGCACTGGTGTGGGGCCTGCTCGTGGTCGCCGCGCAGATCCAGTGCGTGGACGCGGCACGGACGGGCGCCCGCGCGGCGGCCCGCCAGGACCCGGCCGACGCCGTCGTCGAGGTGACGCGCGAGGCCGCACCGGCGGGCGCGAAGGTCACGGTGAGCCGCAACGGGGGCCGCGTCCGGGTGGTCGTCGTGGCGAAGCCGGCGGTGCTGCGGGGACTGCCCTTCGAGGTACGGGAGGAGGCCGTGGCGGCGGCTGAGGAGATGACGGGAGCGGAGAGATGAGAGCGCAGTCGGGCCGCCGCCCGCGGCGCATCGGCCGCATCGGGCCCATTGTCGAACGCCGGTACTCGGACCGGGGTTCCGCCACTGTCTGGAGTGTCGCCGCGCTCGCTGTCCTGTGCGTGGTCTTCGGTGCCGTGCTCGCCCTGGGCCAGGCCGTGGTGACCCGGCACCGTGCGGCCGGCGGTGCGGACCTCGCGGCGCTCGCCGCGGCGGACCACTGGGCCGAGGGCGCCGCGGCGGCCTGCGCCCGGGCGGACCGCGTGGCCCGGGCCCAGGGCACCCGGCTCGTGCGGTGCGCGCTCGTGGGCGACGTCTCGGACGTGACGGCGGCGTCCGGCAGGGGACCGTTCGCGGCGGAGGTCAGGGCACGGGCGGGGCCTGCGGGGCCGGCTCCGGGGACTGGGACGGGGATGGGGACTGGGCCGACTCCGGGGCCTGGGCCTGGGTCTCTTCCGTCGGCGCCCCCCGCAACAGCACCGTGAGCAGCCGTACGGCACCCCTCTTGTGGAGCGGATCGTTGCCGTTGCCGCACTTGGGGGACTGGATGCAGGACGGGCAGCCGGCCTCGCACTCGCAGGAGGCGATGGCCTGACGGGTGGCGGTGAGCCAGGCGCGGGCCGTGTGGAAGGCGCGCTCCGCGAAGCCCGCGCCGCCGGGATGGCCGTCGTAGACGAAGACCGTGGGGAGGAGGGTGTCGGGGTGGAGGGGGATCGAGACGCCGCCGATGTCCCAGCGGTCGCAGGTGGCGAAGAGGGGCAGCAGGCCGATCGAGGCGTGCTCGGCGGCGTGCAGGGCGCCGCCGAGGATCTCCGGGTTGATCCGGGCCTCGTCGAGCTGGTCCTCGGTGACCGTCCACCACACCGCGCGCGTGCGCAGCGTACGAGGAGGGAGGTCGAGTTTCGTCTCGCCCAGGACCTCGCCGGTGATCAGGCGCCGGCGGAGGAAGGAGACCACTTGGTTGGTGACCTCGACGGAGCCGTAGCAGAGGCGTCCGTCGCCCCACGGGATCTCGGTGTCCGTCTCCAGGACGGAGATCGACGTCGTGTCGCGGGCGACCGTCGCGTACGAGGGGCTCGCCTCCTCGACCAGGGCGACGGAGTCCTCCAGGTCCAGGCTGCGCACCAGATACGTACGGCCCTGGTGCAGATGGACCGCGCCCTCGTGCACCGTCGTGTGCGCGGCGCCCGCGTCGACCGTGCCGAGCAGCCGGCCGGTGCCGGACTCGACGACCTGGACCGGCCGTCCGCCCTCGCCGCGGATGTCGGTGAGGTCGGCGGCCCGTTCCCGGCGGGTCCAGTGCCAGGCCTTCGTCCGGCGGCGCAGCAGCTTCGCGGCCTCCAACTGGGGCAGGAGGCTCTCGGTTTCGGGGCCGAACAGTTCCAGATCGTCGTCGGTCAACGGGAGTTCGGCGGCCGCCGCGCACAAGTGCGGAGCCAGGACATACGGGTTGTCGGGGTCGAGGACCGTCGACTCGACCGGCCGGTCGAACAGGGCCTCGGGGTGGTGGACCAGGAAGGTGTCCAGCGGGTCGTCCCGGGCGACCAGGACCGCCAGCGCGCCCTGGCCGGAGCGGCCGGCCCGGCCCGCCTGCTGCCACAGGGACGCGCGGGTGCCCGGATACCCGGCGATCACCACCGCGTCCAGGCCGGAGACATCGATGCCGAGCTCCAGGGCGGTCGTCGCGGCGAGGCCCAGCAACTCTCCGGAGTGGAGGGCCTGTTCCAGGGCGCGGCGCTCCTCGGGGAGATAGCCGCCGCGGTAGGCCGCGACACGCCGGGCGAGGGAGCGGTCGACCTCGGCGAGGCGCTCCTGGGCGATCACCGAGATCAGCTCGGCACCGCGCCGGGAGCGGACGAAGGCGACCGTTCGGATGCCCTGCACGGCGAGGTCGGTCAGCAGGTCGGCCGTCTCGGCGGTGGCGGTGCGGCGGACCGGGGCGCCCTTCTCGCCCTGCATCTCGGTGAGCGGAGGCTCCCAGAGGGCGAACACCAGTTCACCGCGCGGTGAGGCGTCGTCGGCCACCTCCACCACCGGCAGGCCGGTCAGGCGCCGCGCGGCCACCGAGGGCTCGGCGGCGGTCGCGGAGGCCAGCAGGAAGACGGGGGAGGCGCCGTAGCGGGCGCACAGGCGGCGCAGGCGGCGCAGCACCTGGGCGACATGGGAGCCGAAGACCCCGCGATAGGTGTGGCACTCGTCGATGACGACGTACTTCAGCGCCTTCAGGAAGGAGGACCAGCGGGGGTGGGAGGGCAGGATCCCGCGGTGCAGCATGTCCGGGTTGGTCAGGACGTAGTTGGCGTACTGGCGGATCCACTCGCGTTCCTCGAACGGCGTGTCCCCGTCGTACACGGCTGGTCGAACAGAATTGCCCAGCGGTTGTGAAAGTTCCTTCACCGAACGGCACTGATCCGCCGCGAGAGCCTTCGTGGGTGCCAGGTACAGGGCGGTGGCGCCCCGGCCGTTCGGGGCCTCGGAGCCGTCCAGGAGCGTCGAGAGCACGGGTGCGAGATAGGCCAGCGACTTGCCGGACGCGGTGCCGGTGGCGACGACCACGGAGTCGCCGTCCAGGGCGTGCTCGGCGGCGCGTGCCTGGTGGGCCCAGGGGTGTTCGATCCCCGCGGCCTGTACGGCGGCGATGACCTCCGTTCGGATCCGGTCAGGCCAGACGGCATGGCGGCCCTCGCGCGGGGGCACATGCTCCGTATGAGTGATGCGCGAAGCTCGGCTCGGCCCCGCGGCCAGCCGGCCCAGGACCGTGCCCGGGTCCGCCCGGGAGACGGGGTCCGTCGAGGATCGATCGGATCGGTGATTCTTGGCCATCGGCACCGAGTGTGTCACTGGCGTGACGGACAATGGGACCAAGGCGTCGTGCACGCCTGCCGGTAAGTGATTGAATGCCATCGCGGCTGGCGAACCGTCCTGGGACTGCAAGCCGAGGTGTCCCGAGGGACGACCGCTCGATAGCAAGGTGCTGGAGGATCCGTGGACCTGTCCCTGTCGACCCGTACCGTCGGCGATCGTACGGTCGTCGAGGTCGGTGGCGAAATCGACGTATATACCGCGCCCAAGCTGCGCGAGCAGCTGGTCGAGCTGGTGAACGACGGGAGTTTCCACCTCGTCGTCGACATGGAGGGCGTGGACTTCCTCGACTCCACCGGGCTCGGCGTACTGGTCGGCGGCCTGAAGCGGGTGCGTGCCCATGAGGGCTCGCTGCGCCTGGTCTGCAACCAGGAGCGCATTCTCAAGATCTTCCGCATCACCGGTCTCACCAAGGTGTTCCCGATCCACACCTCGGTCGAGGAAGCGGTGGCGGCCACCGACTGACCACCGGCTCCGGGCCCGGTGGGAGCCCGCGCCCGGGGCGGAAGAAGTTCAAGAAGGGGGACCGGGCTTTCGGCGGCCCGGCCCTCCGGACAGCACGCCCGTAGTTCCGAGGGGGATGCATGGCCACCGTTGAACTCCGCTTCAGCGCGCTGCCCGAGCACGTCAGGACCGCCCGGTTGGTGGCGGCAGCGGTGGCGCGCAGGGCCGGAGTGGACGAGGCCGTACTCGACGAGGTGCGCCTCGCCGTCGGTGAGGCCTGCACCCGTGCCGTGGGACTGCATCAGCTCGGCGGCGTCACGGCACCGGTGAAGGTGGTGCTGATCGAGGAGGAGAAGCAGTTCTCCATCGAGGTCGGCGACGAGGCGCCGCGCTCCGCCCCGGGCGACCGGGCACCGGGCGCCGCGGGCGAGGACGCGGAGTCCGAGGAGGACGAGATGGGCCTCGCGGTCATCAGCGGGCTCGTCGACGACGTCGAGGTCACCGCCGGGGAACACGGCGGACTGATCCGCATGACGTGGCCCACGACGCCCTCGGTGGCCGAGCTTCCCTGACCCCCGCGTCACTGCGTATCCGTACCCGAAGGGCCCTACCCAGGTAGGGCCCTTCGGCATGTCGGCGCGCGGGATCCGTGTCTACAGTGGACTCGTCCGATGCTATTCGTGAATTCCTTCACGATCAATCACGCGATAATTCGATCAAGTTCCTGGTGGGCGCCCGTCTCGCGTCAATGCTTTTGAGGCATTACCACTTTCGGGTTCCGTGGTCGGAGGTCGATCATTTGCTGAAGAGCATGTGAAGACCAATTCCGTTAACCGCGCACTGTTTTGATCAGGTTCCGGTACCTACAATCCGTCCACATCTTGAGCTCAGCCCAAGCGTCAAGGAGGACGAATGGCGGGGCTTTCTACCCCTCATCAGTTGGACCACCCCACAACCCTCGCAGCCGCAGTGTTGACCGACGGCAACCGCGCCATGGTGATGGTCATCGGGGCCGTGGCCCTGGCCGCACTCGTGGTCGCCGGCGTCCTGGTGCGCCAGGTGCTCGCGGCGGGCGAGGGCACCGACAGCATGAAGAAGATCGCGGCAGCGGTCCAGGAAGGTGCGAACGCCTATCTGGCCCGGCAGTTGCGCACGCTCGGCGTTTTCGCCGTCGTCGTGTTCTTCCTGCTCATGCTGCTGCCCGCGGACGACTGGAATCAGCGCGCCGGCCGATCGGTGTTCTTCTTGATCGGCGCCGCGTTCTCGGCGGCCACCGGCTATATCGGCATGTGGCTCGCCGTACGCAGCAATGTGCGCGTTGCCGCCGCGGCCAGGGAAGCGACCCCGGCGGAGGGTGAGCCGGAAAAGGATCTCACCGCCGTCTCGCACAAAGCCATGAAGATCGCTTTCCGCACGGGCGGCGTCGTCGGCATGTTCACGGTGGGGCTCGGTCTGCTGGGCGCCTCCTGTGTGGTGCTGGTGTACGCGGCCGACGCGCCGAAGGTGCTGGAGGGATTCGGCCTCGGGGCCGCCCTCATCGCCATGTTCATGCGTGTCGGCGGCGGCATCTTCACCAAGGCCGCCGACGTCGGCGCCGACCTGGTCGGCAAGGTCGAGCAGGGCATTCCGGAGGACGACCCGCGCAATGCCGCGACCATCGCCGACAACGTGGGCGACAACGTCGGCGACTGCGCGGGCATGGCGGCCGACCTCTTCGAGTCCTACGCCGTGACCCTGGTCGCCGCGCTGATCCTCGGCAAGGCGGCCTTCGGTGACGCGGGCCTCGCCTTCCCGCTGCTGGTGCCCGCCATCGGCGTGCTCACGGCCATGATCGGCATCTTCGCCGTGGCCCCGCGCCGCAGCGACCGCAGCGGGATGTCGGCGATCAACCGCGGCTTCTTCATCTCCGCGGTGATCTCGCTCGCGCTGGTGGCGATCGCGGTCTTCGCGTATCTGCCGTCGTCGTACGCCGACCTGGACGGCGTCACGGACAAGGAGATCATCGGGCACGACGGCGACCCGCGGATCCTCGCGCTCGTCGCCGTGGCGATCGGCATCCTGCTCGCCGCCGTGATCCAGCAGCTGACCGGCTACTTCACCGAGACCAACCGTCGGCCGGTCAAGGACATCGGCAAGAGCTCGCTGACCGGCCCGGCCACCGTCGTCCTCGCCGGTATCTCCGTCGGTCTCGAATCGGCCGTCTACACCGCCCTGTTGATCGGCCTCGGCGTGTACGGGGCGTTCCTGCTCGGCGGTACGTCGATCATGCTGGCGCTGTTCGCGGTGGCGCTGGCCGGCACCGGCCTGCTCACCACGGTCGGTGTGATCGTCGCGATGGACACCTTCGGACCTGTCTCCGACAACGCGCAGGGCATCGCCGAGATGTCCGGCGACGTCGAGGGGGCGGGCGCGCAGGTGCTCACCAACCTGGACGCGGTCGGCAACACCACCAAGGCCATCACGAAGGGCATCGCCATCGCCACGGCCGTACTGGCGGCGTCGGCGCTCTTCGGGTCGTACCGGGATGCGATCGAGACGGGTGCGCGGGACGTGGGTGAGCAGTTCACGGGTGAGGACGCGCCGATGAACCTGGTCATGGACATCTCGCAGCCCAACAACCTCGTCGGTCTCATCGCGGGCGCGGCGGTCGTCTTCCTCTTCTCCGGACTCGCCATCAACGCCGTGTCGCGTTCGGCGGGTTCGGTGGTCTACGAGGTGCGGCGGCAGTTCCGCGAGCGGCCCGGGATCATGGACTACACCGAGAAGCCGGAGTACGGAAAGGTCGTCGACATCTGTACCCGCGACGCCCTGCGCGAACTCGCCACGCCCGGGTTGCTCGCCGTGCTGGCGCCGATCTTCATCGGGTTCACGCTCGGGGTCGGCGCGCTCGGCGCCTTCCTGGCGGGCGCGATCGGTGCGGGCACGCTGATGGCGGTGTTCCTCGCCAACTCCGGTGGTTCCTGGGACAACGCCAAGAAGCTCGTGGAGGACGGCCATCACGGCGGCAAGGGCAGCGAGGCCCACGCCGCCACGGTGATCGGCGACACGGTCGGTGACCCGTTCAAGGACACCGCGGGTCCCGCGATCAACCCGCTGCTGAAGGTGATGAACCTGGTGGCGCTGCTGATCGCGCCCGCCGTGATCGATTTCTCGTACGGCGACGACAAGAACGTCGGCGCACGGGTCCTGATCGCGGTGCTCGCTTTCGTGGTGATCGCCGGTGCGGTCTACGTCTCCAAGCGGCGCGGGATCGCCATGGGTGACGAGGACAACGCCGAGCGGACCGCCAAGTCGGCGGATCCGGCGGTGGTTTCGTAGGGTCCGGCACGAGTCCCGGCTCAAGGGGCGGGCGGACGGCGCGCATTGACGTGCCGTCCGCCCGCCCTTGTGTGTTCACGCCCTCATCGTGAGCCTTCTCTCGCTTGGTGCAAATGGTTACAAAAGGCTTCTTACCGGACCCCCGACATGCGGTTGTAGGCCATCCGGCGTGTATGTTCCGGGGCCGAGAGCCATGGAAGGGACCAATCCGGTGAACAAGAAGCTCGCGGCCGCACTGTCCGGCGGTGCGGTACTGGTACTGGCGCTGTCGGGATGCGGCGGCAGCGACGACAACGACAAGCTGGACGCGTGGGCCAAGCAGGTCTGCGACGCGGTGCAGCCGCAGGCCAAGAAGATCGAGGCCGCCAACGCCGCGATCCAGAAGGAGACGTCGGACAACAGCACGCCGGAGGACGTGCAGAAGACCGACGCCAAGGCCTTCCAGGACATGTCGGACGCCTACAAGGCCATCGGGACCGCCGTGGACAAGGCCGGGGCGCCCGACGTGGAGAACGGCGAGACGAAGCAGCAGAACGCCGTCAAGGAGCTCAACAGCATCTCCGCGTCGTACGCCTCCCTGAAGAAGCAGGTCGACGAGCTCGACACGAAGGACCAGGCCGAGTTCGCCGACGGCCTGAAGGACATCGCCACCGAGCTGGACAAGCTCAGCCAGAGCGGCAACGACGCCCTCAAGGAGCTGGAGGAGGGCGAGGTCGGCGAGGCGATGGCCAAGCAGCCCAGCTGCCAGTCGGCGTCGGAGTCGGCGGCCGCCAGCTGAGCCGGAACTCCGGGAGGCCCCTGTTGTGCCGCGGTGAGCCGGTAGCGCGGGTCACAATGGGGGCGTGAGTACCTCCAGCCTGCCCGCCCTGCCCGCTTCCGACCGCCTCGACGTCACCGCACGGCTGCGGGACGCCCTGCTCGGGGCCTCCTTCACCGCCGACGGGCTGCTCGAACTGCTCGGCGCCCCCGCGTACGCGGCACTCGCGCGCAGCGAGACCGTCCCCGCGCTGCGGGCGACGCGCGGGGACGCGCCGCTGGAAATCCTCGTACGGCTGTTCCTGTTGCAGCAGCCCGTGCCGCACGCGCGCGTGGCGGACGTTCTGCCCGCGGAGGAGTGTCTGGAGAGCGGCTGGCTGGTCCGCGCGGGCGCCGACGAGGTGGCCGCGACCGTGGACGTACGGCCGTACGGCGGGCCCGGCGGCGAGGACTGGTTCATCGTGTCGGACCTCGGGTGCGCGGTGGGCGGCGCCGGAGGCATCGGCAGCAAGGACGAGGGGGTCGTCCTCGGCGTCGGCGGTGCCTCCACGACCCTCGCCGGCATCACCGTCCGTACGCCGGTCTCCTCGGCCCTCGACCTCGGCACCGGCTCGGGGATCCAGGCGCTGCACGCCGCACAGCACGCCACGCGCGTGACGGCGACCGATCTCAACCCGCGCGCGTTGCACATCACCGCGCTGACGCTGGCGCTGTCCGGCGCCCCGGCGGCCGATCTGCGCGAGGGATCGCTGTTCGAGCCGCTCCGGAGCGATGAGACGTACGACCTGATCGTGTCGAACCCGCCGTTCGTGATCTCGCCCGGTGCGCGGCTGACGTACCGCGACGGCGGGATGAGCGGGGACGATCTGTGCCGCTCGCTCGTTCAGGGAGCGGGGGAACGGCTCAACGAGGGCGGGTTCGCGCAGTTCCTCGCCAACTGGCAGCACGTGGAAGGGGAGGATTGGCAGGACCGGCTTCGGTCGTGGGTGCCGCGCGGCTGCGACGCCTGGATCGTGCAGCGTGAGGTGCAGGACATCACGCAGTACGCCGAGCTGTGGCTGCGGGACGCCGGTGACCACCGCGGCGACCCGGCCGAGTACCAGGCGCGCTACGACGCATGGCTGGACGAGTTCGAGGCGCGCAAGGTGAAGGCCGTGGGGTTCGGGTGGATCACCCTGCGCAGGACGGGCTCCGCTGTGCCGTCCGTCACCGTGGAGGAGTGGCCGCATCCGGTCGAGCAGCCCCTCGGCGACACGGTCCGGGCGCACTTCGACCGCCTCGACTACCTGCGCGCGCACGACGACGCGGCGCTGCTCGCCGGGCACTTCAAACTGGTCGCTGAGGTCGTCCAGGAGCAGGTCGGGCTGCCCGGTGCCGAGGACCCGGAGCACGTCGTGCTGCGCCAGAACCGCGGAATGCGCCGTGCCACCAAGGTGGACACGGTCGGCGCCGGCTTCGCGGGTGTCTGCGACGGCTCGCTGAGCGCGGGCCGCATCCTGGACGCGATCGCCCAACTGGTGGGCGAGGACCCCGTGTTGCTGCGCGACCGCACGCCCGCGCAGATCCGGCTGCTGGTGGAGCAGGGGTTCCTGGAGCCGGCGTGACCCCGGCCGTGCGCCACGGGTGAGGCGTGCCCGCACTCCTGAGGCCCGCGTGTCCGCTCTGATGGGATTGCTCCGTAAAAGGGCTCCTGTCAGTGGCGGGTGCGAAGCTACCTTCTAGGGACGAACTTCGCGCGTTCTCGGGGGAGGCGCGCCGTCTCGGGTCTCGGGGGAGGCGTGATGGTGGGGGAGACGCCGGAGCAGGGCGAAGGCAGGGTCATCAACGGCCGTTACCGGCTGCTGCGCTCGCTCGGCGCGGGCGGCATGGGCCGGGTGTGGCTGGCCCACGACGAGGAACTGGCCTGCGAAGTCGCGATGAAGGAGATCGCGCTTCCGGATGTGCCGATGGACGCGAGCGAGCCCGCCCAGCGCATCGCGCGGGCCCGCAGCGAGGCCCGGCACGCGGCCCGGCTGCGCGGACATCCGCATGTGGCGACTGTGCACGACGTGGTGGTGCACGAGGGGCTGCCGTGGATCGTCATGGAGTACGTGCCGGACGCGGTCGATCTCCAGGCGGTCGTACGGCGGTCGGGGCCGCTGCCGCCCGTGCAGGTGGCCCGCATCGGGCTGGCCGTCCTCGACGCGCTCACCGCCGGACACCGGATCGGCATCCTGCACCGGGACGTGAAACCGGCCAACATCCTTCTGGCGCCGGACGCTTCGGGCGACGCCTACGCGCGCGTGCTGCTCACCGACTACGGCATCGCGCTCCAGCCCGAGTCCCGCGAACCCCGGCTCACCGCCACGGCCGGCATCCTCGGCACGCCCGGCTACCTCGCCCCCGAACGGGCCCGCGGTGAGCCGCCCACCCCGGCCGCCGACCTGTTCTCCCTCGGCGCCACGCTGTACGCCGCCGTCGAAGGCCGCGGCCCCTTCGACCGCCACGGCGACTACGCGACCCTCACCGCCCTGCTCGGCGAGGACCCGACCCCGCCCGTCCGCGCGGGCGAACTGGGGCCCGTCCTCCAGGGGTTGCTGGTGAAGGACCCGGTCCGCCGGTCGGCACCGGAGACCGTCGCGCGCGGGCTGGAGCGGGTGGTGCAGGGCGTCCCCCCGGTGTGGGGGGCCGGACAGGGACAGGCGCCGCCTCACGAGGGCTTCGGGCCACCGCCCGCGGGGTACGGCGCGGCCCAGGCGGGGCCGACACCGGCCGGGCCCGGGGTGCCGCCAGAGGCGTGGCCAGGCGGAGCGCCGCCCGGGTACGACGCGAGTCAGCCGCCCGGCGCCGGGGCCGGCCCGGCGGGCGGCTGGGGCGGACCGCCCGCGTCGGGCACACCGCAGACGCCGGGAGCGTCCTCGACACCGAACACCCCGCAGACACCTCACACCCCGCACACTCCGACGGGCGGTCCGGCCACGCCCGGCGGCCCTGGGGACACGCCCGCCCCGACCCCGTACGGCATGTGGCACCGGCCCGCCGCGCAGTCGCCCGTCGACCCCGGGAACCCGTACGCGCAAGGGCCCGGCTCCACCTACGCCGGGGGCGGCGCGGGTGCGCCGTACGGCGGCGGGAGTGCGGCGCCGTACGGCGGGAGCGGGGCGCCTTCGCCGTATGCCTCGGGTGTCACCCAACCGGCGTACGGCGGTGGCCCGCCGGGTGCCCCGCCGCGCGTCCCCTTCGGCAAGCGCCGCGCCGCGATCGTCGCGATCGTCGTGGCGGCCGTTCTCGTCGTCGCGGGCGGTGTGTGGGGAGCGGTGCTGCTGACCGGTGGTGGGGACGACGACGCCAAGGAGAACGCGGCGACGAAGCGGTCGCCCTCGCCGAGCGCCTCGCAGGGCTCGCCGTCGCCGACCGGGCCCGTGTATCCGTACGGCGACGTGGTCGGCCTGACCGAGCCGCTGGAGGCGGGCGACTGCGTGCAGGCGGTCTGGTCGGGCACCCCGTTCAAGTCCGCGCCGAACCTGGGCGTCGTGGACTGCGCCGACGACTGGCCCGATGGCCAGGTCGTGGCGGTCGACACGGCCACCGACTACGCCGACGCCCGCGACCGGGGCGCGAAGCGCTGCGAGAACCAGAGCCGGTCCGTCGTCGACGCCCTGCCGGACGCGAGCGGCTACGCCGTCGTACCGACGCAGGAGGGCTTCACCGCGGCCAACAGCGGTACGGCATGTCTCGTACTGGGCCGCCATGCCGCGATAGGCGGAGAGGTGGGCCGTTTCCGCGACGAGGGAGTGAATCTGTGGGTCGGTCAGATGAGTGTGGGTGACTGCTGGGTCTACGAGGAGGAGGACGACGGCTACAACGCGCCTCTCACCGACTGCGCCGAACCGCACACCGACCAGGTCGTAGGAACTGTTCAGGCACCCGCGGAAATGAGCTACGAGAAGGGTTCCGACAACGCGACCAAGCTGTGCGGGAACAAATTCGAGTCGACTTGGGCGCCGGGTGAGGAGCGCACCGTGTACGGCTGGGTGGCCGACTCGGAGGACTGGGACGAGGGCTTCACCAAGGTCGTGTGCACCGTCAGCCGGAGCGACAACAAGAAGACGACCGGAAAGATACCCGCGCCCGGCTCGGTCTGAGCTCGGGGCGGGCCCGAGGGGATCGAGGAGGCCGGCGGGACCCTGCGCAGTCCACGGTCGCGTCGCTCCCGCGTTCACCTGAGGTTCGCCTGTCCGCCGCCCGCGCGTGTCAGTCTCCCGGGGCTGGGCACGCGCGGACGGGAGAAAAGGGGCAAGGGCGCCATGGAGAGGGGACCGGCGATCTTCGCGGGACTGGTGTTCGCCCTGTTCGGAGCCGGGCTGCTGGCGTGGACGGTGAGCCGGGTACGGCACCGAGAGCCGGTCGCCCACGGTGTGAACCCCGTCGCATCGCTGACCCTCGCGAGCCTCGCCTCGGTGATCGCGCTCGTCCTCGGCGCATGGTGCTTCACCCGTCTGTGAGAACCGCGTCCGAGCTGCGCCTCCGATAATTGGGAGGCGGTCCTCCGGAAAGGCTCGAAATGGCCGGTGGGCACTCCGGGCGGCAGGAATGGCGGTAGTCGGGTTACCGTTCGAGTGGCCGTTGTGGGCTTTTCCCGTTTGACACGGGGGCGGGATGTACCGTCACACTCCGCAGCGTCACCATGACCCGACCCCGGGAGCAAGGCCTGGGGAGGCCACCCAGCGTCGACCGGAGAGAAGAGCGAAGTTGTCCCCGACCAGCGAGACCGCGAAGGGCGGCCGCCGACTCGTCATCGTCGAGTCGCCTGCCAAGGCGAAGACGATCAAGGGCTATCTCGGCCCCGGATACGTTGTCGAGGCGAGCGTCGGGCACATTCGCGACCTCCCCAACGGTGCCGCGGAGGTGCCGGAGAAGTACACCGGTGAGGTCCGCCGCCTCGGTGTGGACGTCGAACATGACTTCGAGCCGATCTATGTGGTCAACGCCGACAAGCGCGCCCAGGTCAAGAAGCTCAAGGACCTGCTGAAGGAGTCCGACGAGCTCTTCCTCGCCACCGATGAGGACCGCGAGGGCGAGGCGATCGCCTGGCACCTCCAGGAGGTGCTCAAGCCCAAGGTCCCGGTCAAGCGGATGGTCTTCCACGAGATCACCAAGGCCGCGATCCAGGCCGCCGTCGCCAATCCGCGCGAGCTGAACCAGAAGCTGGTCGACGCCCAGGAGACCCGCCGCATCCTCGACCGTCTCTACGGCTACGAGGTCTCGCCGGTCCTGTGGAAGAAGGTCATGCCGCGCCTGTCGGCCGGCCGTGTCCAGTCCGTCGCCACGCGACTCGTCGTCGAGCGGGAACGCGAGCGCATCGCGTTTCGTTCTGCCGAGTACTGGGACCTGACGGGCACCTTCGCGACCGGCCGCGCCGGGGACCCGTCGGACCCGTCGTCGCTGGTCGCCCGCCTCCAGACCGTCGACGGCAGGCGGGTCGCGCAGGGCCGCGACTTCGACTCCCTGGGACAGCTCAAGAGCGCGAACACCCTCCACCTCGACGAGGCGAACGCCCGCGCCCTGGCCGCCGCCCTGGAGCAGACGCGGTTCGCCGTCCGTTCCGTCGAGTCCAAGCCGTACCGCCGCTCGCCGTACGCCCCCTTCCGCACGACGACGCTCCAGCAGGAGGCGTCCAGGAAGCTCGGCTTCGGCGCGAAGGCGACCATGCAGGTGGCTCAGAAGCTGTACGAGAACGGCTTCATCACCTACATGCGTACGGACTCCACGACCCTGTCGGACACGGCGGTCGCCGCCGCCCGCGCCCAGGTCACGCAGCTGTACGGCGCCGACTACCTGCCGTCCGCCCCGCGGACGTACGCCGGGAAGGTCAAGAACGCCCAGGAGGCGCACGAGGCGATCCGCCCGTCGGGTGATCGTTTCCGCACGCCTGCCGAGACCGGACTGACCGGCGACCAGTTCAAGCTCTACGAGCTGATCTGGAAGCGGACCGTCGCCTCGCAGATGAAGGACGCCACGGGCAACTCCGTCACCGTGAAGATCGGTGGCACCGCCGCCGACGGCCGGGACGTCGAGTTCAGCGCCTCCGGCAAGACGATCACCTTCCACGGCTTCCTGAAGGCCTACGTCGAGGGCGCCGACGACCCGAACGCCGAGCTGGACGACCGCGAGCGCCGGCTGCCCCAGGTGAGCGAGGGCGACGCGCTCAGCGCCGAGGAGATCACGGTCGACGGGCACGCCACCAAGCCCCCGGCCCGCTACACCGAGGCCTCCCTGGTCAAGGAGCTCGAAGAGCGCGAGATCGGCCGCCCGTCGACGTACGCGTCGATCATCGGCACGATCCTCGACCGCGGCTACGTCTTCAAGAAGGGCACGGCCCTCGTGCCGTCCTTCCTGTCCTTCGCCGTGGTCAACCTCCTGGAGAAGCACTTCGGGCGGCTCGTCGACTACGACTTCACCGCCAAGATGGAGGACGACCTCGACCGCATCGCGCGCGGCGAGGCGCAGTCCGTGCCGTGGCTCAAGCGCTTCTACTTCGGCGAAGGCACCGGAGAGGGCGGCGCGGCGGACGCCGGCAACGGCGACGGGGACCACCTCGGCGGCCTCAAGGAGCTGGTGACCGACCTGGGCGCGATCGACGCGCGCGAGGTGTCGTCGTTCCCCGTGGGCAACGACATCGTGCTGCGGGTCGGCCGCTACGGGCCGTACATCGAGCGCGGCGAGAAGGACGCCGAGGGCCACCAGCGCGCGGACATCCCCGAGGACCTCGCGCCCGACGAGCTCTCCGTCGAGCTGGCCGAGGAACTGCTGGCCAAGCCGAGCGGCGACTTCGAGCTGGGCGCCGACCCGGTGACCGGCCACCAGATCGTCGCCAAGGACGGCCGCTACGGCCCGTACGTCACCGAGGTGCTCCCCGAGGGCACCCCGAAGACCGGCAAGAACGCCGTCAAGCCGCGTACGGCCTCGCTGTTCAAGTCGATGTCGCTGGACACGGTGACGCTCGACGACGCGCTGAAGCTGATGTCGCTGCCGCGGGTCGTGGGCGCCGACGCGGAAGGCGTGGAGATCACCGCGCAGAACGGCCGCTACGGGCCGTATCTGAAGAAGGGCACGGACTCGCGCTCGCTGCAGTCCGAGGAGCAGCTCTTCACGATCACGCTGGAGGAGGCGGAGGCGATCTACGCCCAGCCCAAGCAGCGTGGCCGCGCCGCCGCCAAGCCGCCGCTGAAGGAGCTGGGCACCGACCCGGTCAGCGAGAAGCCGGTCGTGGTGAAGGACGGCCGCTTCGGCCCGTACGTCACCGACGGGGAGACCAACGCGACCCTGCGCTCCGGCGACAGCGTCGAGACGATCACCCCGGAGCGCGGCTTCGAGCTGCTCGCCGAGAAGCGGGCCAAGGCGCCCGCCAAGAAGACGGCGAAGAAGGCTCCGGCCAAGAAGACCGCCACGAAGAAGGCTCCGGCCAAGAAGGCGACGACCGCGAAGAAGACCGCGGCGAAGAAGACGACCACGACGAAGAAGGCCGCCGCGAAGAAGACGACGGCCTCGAAGCCGGCCGCCGAGGACTGAGCGAGCCTCTCCACTCGGCGCCCACTTCGCGAAACGAACGCCCCGGCATCACTCTTTGGTGTCGGGGCGGGCGTACGTTCGGACGGCTGCCGCGGGCTGTCGGTGCCTGCCGATAGGCTGAAAGCATGACGCGTGCCGAGCAGCCGACGGCCCACCATCCAACCCCTGACGACGCCCTGGTCGCGGACTCCCGCGAGCGCGCCGTCCGCGCCCTGCTGCGCCGACCGCAGCTCAGGCGGTTGTGGAGCGCACAGCTCGTGGGCGGTGTCGGCGATGTCCTCGCCCTTCTGGTGCTGATCCTCCTCGCCCTCCAGGCGGCGATCGCCGAGGGTTCGTTCGGAGGTGACTACCGAGGTGTGGCGTTCGCAGTGGCGACCGTCTTCGGCGCGCGCATCCTGGCGACGCTGCTCTTCGGCGCCGTCCTGCTGGGCCCGCTCACCTCGCTGACCTCCCCGGAGGGACCGCTCGACCGCCGCTGGACGATGGTCGGCGCGGACGGTCTGCGGGCCGCCCTGCTGATCGTCGCGCCGCTGTGGATCGACTGGACGCCCGAGAACGCGCTGGCCGCCCTCCTGGTGACCGTCTTCGTGACCGGCGTCGCCGAGCGCTTCTGGACCGTGTGCCGGGAGAGCGCGGCTCCCGCGCTGCTGCCCGCCCCGCCCCCGGAGGGGGCCACGGTGCGCCCGCTGCCGGACCACATGGACGCGCTGCGGCGCCTGTCGCTGCGTACGAGCTTCGTGGCCGTCCCGCTCGCGGCCGCCACGCTCGTCACCGCCGCCCTCTGCAACAACCTGCTGGGCACCGGCATCGACTGGTTCGACCAGCACCGGGCGGCCCTCGCGTCGTACGTCGCGGCCGGTCTGTTCGCCGCGTCCCTGTCCGTGGTGACCTTCCTGGAACTGCCCGGAACACGCACCCCGCGCGCGCGTTCCCCGCTGGAGGGGCTGCGCCGGCCCAGGACGGGCACCGGCGTCGACAAGGGACGCACCGGCGCGATCCCGCTGCTGGTGCCGGCCTGCGCGGCCGTCGCGGGCGCGATCTCGGCCGCCGTGGCCGTCTCCGTGCTGCACGCCAAGGACCTGGGCGGCGGACCGGTGCTCTACGGCCTGCTGGTGCTCGGGCTGACCGGCGGAGTCGTGGTCGGCATCCGTACGGCGCCCAGGATGCTGGTGTCGCTGTCGCGGCGGCGCCTGCTGGCGCTGGCCATCGCCTTCACCGGCATCGCCCTGCTGGCCGCAGGTCTCGTCCCGGACGTCACCACCGTCCTGCTGATCGTCGCGCTGGCCGGCATCGGCGCGGGCGTGGCCGCCAACACCGGGCACGCGCTGCTCGACCAGGAGACCGAGGACTACCGGCGCCCCCGCACGACCGAGCACCTGCACGCGGTCGTCCGCGTCTTCGTGGCGCTCGGCGTGCTCGTCGCGCCCGTGGTGGCCGCGGCGATCGGGCCGCACCGGCTGGAGAACGGCCGGTTCGTGTTCGCCCACGGTGGCGCCGCGTTCACGCTGATGCTGGTCGGCGCGCTGCTGCTGCCGGTGGCGGCGCTGGTGCTGGCCAAGGTCGACGACCGCTCCGGCGTACCGCTGCGGCACGACCTGCGCGACGCCCTGCTCGGCGGCGACGACCCCGAGCAGGTGCCCGCCGCGACCGGCTTCTTCATCGCCCTGGAGGGCGGCGACGGCGCCGGCAAGTCCACCCAGGCCGCGGCGCTCGCCGAGTGGATCAGGGGCAAGGGCCACGAGGTCGTCGTGACGCGCGAGCCGGGAGCCACCCCGGTGGGCAAGCGGCTGCGGTCGATCCTGCTGGACGTCTCCAGCGCCGGTCTGTCGCACCGCGCGGAGGCGCTTCTGTACGCGGCGGACCGCGCGGAGCACGTCGACACGGTCGTCCGTCCCGCGCTGGAGCGCGGTGCGGTGGTCATCTCCGACCGGTACATCGACTCGTCGGTGGCCTACCAGGGCGCGGGCCGCGACCTGTCGCCGACCGAGATCGCCCGGATCAACCGCTGGGCCACCCATGGCCTGGTGCCGCATCTCACCGTGCTGCTGGACGTCGACCCGGAGACCGCGCGCGAGCGGTTCACCGAGGCGCCGGACCGGCTGGAGTCGGAGCCGGCCGAGTTCCACGCGCGCGTGCGGTCCGGATTCCTGACGCTGGCCGCCGCCGACCCCGGGCGCTACCTCGTGGTGGACGCGGGCCAGGAGCCCGAGGCCGTGACGACCATCGTCCGGCACCGGCTCGACCAGACGCTGCCGCTGTCCGAGCAGGAGATTCGGGAGCAGGAGGAGGCGCGGCGCAAGGCCGAGGAGGAGGCCCGCAGGAAGGCCGAGGAAGAGGCCGCCCGCAAGGCCGAGGAGGAGCGCCTGGAGCGTGAGCGCCAGGAGCAGCTCGCCCGGCTGCGTGCCGAGGAGGAGGAGCGCAAGCGCCGCGAGCTGGAGGAGGCGCAGCGCCGCGAGGCCGAACGGCAGGCGGAGGAGGCCCGGCTGCGGGCCGAGGAAGCGGCTCGCCGCGCCGAGGAGGAGCGGCAGCGGCTGCTCGCCGAGGAGAAGGCGCGGGCCGAGGAGGAGGCCCGGCGCAGGGCGGAGGAGGACCGCCGCCGCAAGCAGGCCGAGGAAGAGGCACGGCTGCGGGCCGAGGCCGAGGCGCGACGCCTGGAGAAGCAGCGCAAGGCCGAGGAGGCGCTGCTGCGCGCAGAGGAGGCCCGCCGCCTCGCCGAGCAGGCCACGGCCGTGGCGGAGGCCGGCCCCAAGCCGACGACTCCCGCGGCTCCGGCCGCCTCACCGGACGCCGGGACCGTGCCGACGCCGGTCGTGACACCGACGAACGCTTCCGGCGGGCCGGCCGAGGAGACGGCGGTGCTGCCGCGCGCTGCCTCGGGCAAGGGGGGCGACGAGCCGGCTGCGGCTTCCGACTCCGAGGTGACGGCGGAACTCCCGCAGCCGCCCACTCCGGCGGGGGCCTCGGACGAGACGACGCTGCTGCCTGCCGTGCCGGGCGCGGGGGACGAGACGACCGTGCTGCCGCAGGTGCCTCCGGGCGCCGCGGACGAGACCGCGGTGCTGCCGCCGGTGCGGGAGGAGCGTCCTACGGACCGGGTGCCGCCGGGGTTCTTCCGGGACGAGCACCCGGAGCCGGCCGCGCGACCGGACGGGACCGATGACCGCACGCGCGAACTGCCGCAGGTCGATCCGCAGGCCGGTGAGCAGGAGCCGCCGCGGCGGCGACCGCGGTCCGACTGGGCCGAGGAGACCCCGCTGGACGATCTGCCGACGCTGGCGGACGAACTGCTCGGGCCGCACGAGGACGAGTACGGCGACGAGCGAGGGCGGGGCCGGGGCCGGCGCTGAGCTGCCGGTCCCGGAGTCGGGGTCGGCGGCGGCGCTGAGGTGCCGGTGCTGGGGTCGGCGGCGGCGCAGTCATGCCGTTGATGCCCCGGCCCCCGCTGCCCGGAACCGATTGTCAGTCCCGCCCCCCACAATGGATGGCGCACCGCGAGATGTGGACGGAAAGGGCGGCGTGAGCCATGACCGTGTGGGATGACCTGGTGGGGCAGGAGAAGGTGAGCGAGCAGCTCGCCGCCGCTGCCCGGGACGCCGATGCCCTGGTCACCGCGGCCGCCACGGACGCGCCGCCGCCGGAGGCGTCGAAGATGACGCACGCCTGGCTGTTCACGGGACCGCCCGGTGCGGGGCACACCCAGGCGGCGCGGGCGTTCGCCGCCGCGCTGCAGTGCGTCAGCCCCGACCGCGCGCTCGGCGGATCCCCCGGCTGCGGCTTCTGCGACGGATGTCATACGGCGCTGATCGGCACCCACGCCGATGTCACCACCGTCGCCGCCGTCGGCACTCAGATCCTCGCCGACGACATGCGGGACACCGTCCGCAAGTCGTTCACCTCGCCCGCTAACGGCCGCTGGCAGGTCATCCTCGTCGAGGACGCCGAGCGGCTGAACGAGAAGTCGGCCAACGCCGTCCTCAAGGCCGTGGAGGAGCCCGCCCCCCGCACGGTCTGGCTGCTGTGCGCCCCCTCCATCGAGGACGTCCTGCCCACGATCCGCTCCCGCTGCCGCCACCTGAACCTGCGCACGCCGTCGGTCGACGCCATCGCCGACATGCTCGTACGTCGTGAGGGCATCGAGCCCGGCGTGGCGGCCGCCGCGGCGCGCGCCACGCAGGGCCACGTCGACCGGGCCCGTCGCCTGGCCACGGACCCGGCGGCCCGGGAGCGCCGCGCCGCCGTGCTGAAGCTGCCGCTGCGGGTCGAGGACGTCGGCGGCTGCCTCAAGGCTGCCCAGGAGCTCGTCGACGCGGCGGCGGAGGACGCCAAGCAGCTCGCCGAGGAGATGGACGGCAAGGAGACCGAGGAGCTGAAGGCGGCGCTGGGCGCGGCCCAGGGCGGCCGGATGCCGCGGGGCACGGCGGGCGTGATGAAGGACCTGGAGGACAAGCAGAAGCGGCGCCGCACGCGTACCCAGCGCGACAGCCTCGACCTTGCCCTGACCGACCTCACGGCCTTCTACCGCGACGTCCTCGCCCTCCAGCTCGGCTCCCGCGTGGCGATCGCCAACGCCGACGCCGAGGACGCCCTGGAGCGCCTGGCCCGGGGCAGCTCCCCGGAGTCCACACTGCGCCGCATCGAGGCGATCGCGGCCTGCCGTGACGCCCTCGACCGCAATGTGGCGCCGCTGCTCGCGGTGGAGGCGATGACGATGGCGCTGAGAGCGGGCTGAGAGCGGGCTGAGAGCGGGCTGGGGGCACCCGCACAACGATCAACGGGAGGTTGACCAGGTAATCCGTACGAGCCGGAGCGTGCACGCAGGGCATCTGAACGGCTGCGCAGAGTTACGCTCGCGAGATGCACATCAGGCGCCCCTCCCCAGCCCGCCCCCGCCCCCACGGGGCCCGCACCGCCGGTGTTCTCCTCGCCCTCGCCGCGCTGGTCGTCACCGCCTGCACCTCCGGCGGGTCGACGAGTTCCGCCAGCCCGGCGGCGGCCGCACTGGCCGCGCTGCCGCAGTCCACGCCGGACGCGCTCGCGCCGTACTACGGGCAGAAGCTGAACTGGCGCGGCTGCGGCGTCCCCGGCTTCGAGTGCGCCACGCTGAAGGCGCCGCTCGACTACGCCGAGCCGGACGGGGGCGACGTACGGCTTGCGGTCTCCCGCAAGAAGGCCACGGGGCCGGGCTCCCGGCTCGGGTCGCTGCTGGTCAACCCCGGAGGGCCGGGCGGTTCGGCGGTCGGCTACCTCCAGGCGTACGCCGGGATCGGCTACCCGGCCGACGTCCGCGCCCGCTACGACATGGTCGCGGTCGACCCGCGCGGCGTCGCCCGCAGCGAGCCCGTCGAGTGCCTCGACGGCCCGGACATGGACACGTACACGCAGACGGACATCACGCCCGACGACGCGTCGGAGAAGACGGCGCTGGTGGAGGCGTACCAGAAGTTCGCGGAAGGCTGCGGAGCGGACTCGCCGGAGCTGCTGCGCCATGTGTCCACCGTCGAGACGGCCCGGGACATGGACATCCTGCGGGCGGTGCTGGGGGACGAGCGGCTGACCTATGTGGGGGCGTCGTACGGAACGTTCCTCGGGGCGACGTACGCGGGGCTCTTCCCGAAGCGCGTCGGCAGGCTCGTCCTGGACGGCGCCATGGACCCGTCGCTGCCGGCCCGCCGGTTGAACCTCGACCAGACGGCGGGCTTCGAGACGGCGTTCCGGGCGTTCGCGCGGGACTGCGTCCAGCAGCCGGACTGCCCGCTGGGCGAGAAGGCCGACGCGGTCGGCCCGAACCTCAAGGCCTTCTTCGACGGACTGGACAGCCGTCCGATCCCCACCGGCGACGCGGACGGCCGCAGGCTCGGCGAGTCCCTCGCCACCATCGGTGTGATCGCGGCGATGTACGACGAGGCGGCCTGGGCACAGTTGCGCGAGGCGCTGACCTCGGCGATGGAGGAGAACGACGGCGCGGGCCTGCTGATCCTCGCCGACAGCTACTACGAGCGGGACGCCGACGGCCACTACGCGAACCTGATGTTCGCCAACGCGGCCGTGAACTGCCTGGACCTCCCCGCGGCCTTCGCCGGCCCCGACCAGGTGGAGGACGCCCTGCCCGCCTTCGAGAAGGCGTCCCCCGTCTTCGGCGAGGGCCTCGCCTGGGCCTCCCTGAACTGCGCGTACTGGCCGGTCGCCCCCACGGGCGAGCCGCACCGCATCGAGGCGAAGGGCGCGGCCCCGATCGTCGTGGTCGGCACGACCCGCGACCCGGCCACCCCCTACCGCTGGGCCCGGGCCTTGGCCGCCCAACTCTCCTCGGCCCGCCTCCTCACCTACGAGGGCGACGGCCACACCGCCTACGGCCGCGGCAGCGACTGCATCGACCGCACGATCAACGCCTACCTCCTGCGCGGCACCCCACCGACCGACAAGAAGCGCTGCTCGTAGCACCCGCCGCCGGCCCCGGAGGACCCCCTCCGGGGCCGGTACGGAGCACCCCCGGAAACTGTGTAGACTTACCGACGTTGCTGATCGCACCATAGTGCGGACAGCGCGCCGCCTTAGCTCAGATGGCCAGAGCAACGCACTCGTAATGCGTAGGTCTCGGGTTCGAATCCCGAAGGCGGCTCCACTGAAACCCAGCTCAGACCCAGTCTGAGCTGGGTTTTCTCGTTGAGCGGACGCGAGGGTGGTGTCGGGCTTCGGGCAGTAGATCAATGAGGGTGGCGACGGCGCGGCCGGTGCGGGCGGCGGTCGAGGAGACGGGACGAGGGTCCCGGTCGTTCACCTCCGCCGACCGGGACCCCTGTACGTCCCCGGATCCGGCGCGACGGCGTCACTCCCCCGAGTAACGCGTCATACGCGCGCACCGTCGGGCCAGATCCGATGTAGTGATCACATCAGGGAGCACCAACAGATCGCTAACATGTGGCCAATGGTTCTCCGTGTCGTCGTCGGTCGATTGGCGTGAAGCCGTCGTTCGATGCCGATGGATGGCCGGAACGGCAGGGAATCGCGGCGGTTGGGCCGTCGCGGGCAGATGGCGGAAAACCGCCGCTGGCGGGCGGGAATCCGCCAGAGTGGTTCGAGATGCCGTACGTCGTCGTGCGCACTCGGGAAGGCAATGGGGCGGTGGGACGCTGTGATGCGGTGCGAACTGCGGTTCGGGCTGCTGGGGCCGACCGTTCTGTACGGCCCTGACGGCGCGGATGCCGCCGAAGGTGTCGGAATCCGTCCCATCGGCAGCCCCAAGGTGCGTGTCCTGCTGGCCGCACTGCTGCTCGAATCCGGCCGCGTCGTCTCCGTGGACTCGCTGAAGGACGCCCTGTGGGGCGGTGCGCCGCCCACGTCGGCGCAGGCCTCGCTGCACAACCATGTGACCCGGCTGCGGCGGCTGCTCGACGACCCCGAACGGCTTCGGGCGGTGTCTCCCGGCTACCAACTGCGCGTCGACGAGGGCGAGCTCGACCTGCACGTCTTCGACGGCCATGTCGCCGCCGCCCGTGCCGCCCACGCCGACCGGGACTGGCGGCGGACCGTACGCGAGTGCGAGTCGGGGCTCGGGCTGTGGCGAGGCGCCCCGCTCAGCGGGCTCCCCTCCGAGCTGGGCGGATACGCGCTCGTACAACGCCTCCAGGAGGCCCGGCTGCTGCTTCTGGAGTGGCGCTACGACGCCGAACTGGCCGTCGTCGACGCGCGACTGGACTCCCTCGTACCGGAACTGGCCGCGCTCACCGCCGAGCATCCGCTGCGCGAGGCGTACCACCGTCAGCTGATGCTCGCCCTGTACCGCACCGGCCGCCGGGCCGAGGCCCTGGCCGTCCACCGCGACCTGCGCAACCGTCTCCTGGAGGAACTCGGCATCGAGCCGGGCCGGGCGGTGCGGGACGCGCACATGGAGGTGCTGCGGGGGACGGGCGAGCCGCAGCCGGGGAACGCCGGCTCGGAGACCGCGCGTTCGGAGACGGCGGGCCCAGATGCGGCGCGTTCGGAGACGGGAGGCTCGGGGACGGTGGGCTCGACAGCCCGCGCCTCGGGTGCGCCAGCCACCGCCCCCACAACGCCAGCCGCCGCCCCCCACAAAGAAGCCGCACGCACCCCTCTGCCCCGCCCCGCCCAACTTCCCCCACCCCCCGCCCACTTCACCGGACGCGCCTCGCTCATCGGCAGCCTGCACCGCACCCTCTCCCAGGCCGCCCCCGCCCAACACCCCGCCGTCGCCGTCCTCAGTGGTATGGCCGGCGTCGGCAAGAGTGCCCTCGCCCTGCATGTCGCCCACGGCCTGCGGGAACGTTTCCCCGACGGGCAGCTCTACGTCCATCTGCACGGCGCCACCCCCGGAATGACCCCCCTCGCCCCCGGCCAGGCGCTCGCCGCGCTGCTCCGTGACGTCGGTGCCAGCCCCCGCAGCATCCCCGAACACCCGGACGCGGCCGCCGCGTTGCTCCGCTCGCTGCTCGCGCCGACCCGCACTCTCCTGGTCCTGGACGACGCGGCGAACGCGGCGCAGGTACGGCCGTTGCTGCCGGCCGGCGCCGACTGCGCGGTGATCGTCACCAGCCGTTCGCCGCTCACCGCGCTCGACGGCGCCCGGCGTTTCCCGCTCGATCCGCTGTCGGCCGAGGAGAGCGCGGCGCTGCTGCGGGCGGTGTCCGGCCGCGACGAGGCCGAGGACCCCGATGGCGAGGACCGCATCGACGCCACCCACCCCCTCGTCGAACTCACCGGCCGCCTCCCGCTCGCCCTGCGCATCGTCGCCGCCCGGCTGGCCGCCCGCCGGGCCCTCACCCCGGACGTGCTCGCCGATCAACTGGCCGCCACGGAAGGACGGTTGCGGCACCTGGAGTACGACGACCTGTCCGTACGCCGCTCCCTGGCCGTGGCCCATGACGCGCTCGCCGCCTCGGGCCGCCGGACCGACCGCGACGCCGCACTCGCCCTGCGCCGCCTGGGCGCCCTCGACCTGCCCACCTACGGCGCGCCCCTCATCGCCCGCCTCCTCGGCACCGACACCACGCCCGCCGAGGCGGCCCTCGACCGGCTCGTCGACGTGGCTCTCCTGGAGGAGACCGCGTACGGCCGTTACGCCCCCCACGACCTGGTCCGCGACTTCGTCCGCGAACTGACGGACACCCGACACGCGCCCGACATCGCCCGCACCGCCGTGCGCTGGTACACGGCCGTCGCCGAACGCGCCTTCACCGCGATCGTCGAGCCGGGCCTCGACCAGGAGGACCGGCGCCGCCCGACCGCCGCGCAGCCGCCCGAACACGCGACGCACGCCCTGTCCGTGCCGCCCTTCGCCTCCTCCGAAGAGGCCTTCGTCTGGTGCGGCTCGGAGCTGGAGAACATCGTCACCCTGGTCGAGCGGTACGCGGACGCGCCCGACGACGGCATCCCCGCCCATGTCTCCACCCTGTTGCGCCTCCTCTTCCCCTACCTCCAACGCAGCGGCCGCGTCTCCGAGATGGAGGTGCTCGGGCAGGCCGCGCTCCGGATCGCGCGGCGGCTCGGGGACGAGGTCGCCGAGGCGTACGCGCTGGGCGACCTGGCCGGACTGCGCTTCCTCACCGGCCGCCAGAGCGATGCCCTCGCGCTCGTCGACCGGTCCCTGGAGATCTGGCGGCGGCTCGACGTGGTCTCCCGGATCCGGCGCTGCCTCCAGAACCAGGGCCTGCTGCTGGAGAACCTCGGCCGGTACACCGAGTCCGGGGAGGCGCTGCGGCAGAGCCTGGAGCTGTCACGGCAGTTGGACGACCCCTGGGGCG
The DNA here is from genome assembly GCF_040686775.1 of Streptomyces sp. NPDC079141. Taxonomy (NCBI): domain Bacteria; kingdom Bacillati; phylum Actinomycetota; class Actinomycetes; order Kitasatosporales; family Streptomycetaceae; genus Streptomyces; species Streptomyces sp. NPDC079141. The sequence goes on from NZ_JBFBLP010000012.1 coordinate 178,928, forward strand.
AGGCCGTGACCTACGGCCATCTCGGCAACCTGTACGAGCACACCGACCCCCGGGCCGCCATCGAGCAGCACCGGCGCTCGCTCGCGATCGGCGCCGAGATCGGCAACGTCATCGTGCAGCACTCCGCGCACTGCAACATCGGCTACGCCCATCTCACCCTGGGCGAACCGGCCGCCGCCGTACCGCACTTCGAGGAGAGCCGGCGGATCCTCGGCGGCCACGGCGACTGGCACGGCGAGTCCCAGTCCCGGCTCGGACTGGTCCGCGCCCTGCGTCTGCTCGGCCGGACGGAACGGGCCGAGAGCGAGTGCGCCGAGCTGCTGAGCCGCGCGGACGCCCGCGCCGACGGATATATAGGCGGTCTCGCCCGCCACCAGTACGGGCTGGTGCTGCGCGAGCTGGGGCGCGTGGAGGAGGCGTACGCGGCCTGGCGGGCGGCGCTCGACGCGTTGGACGGGACGGACGAGAAGACGGTGGTCGTCGAGCTCCAGCAGCTCCTCACCGACGTCGGCTGATCACTTGGCGTCGGCATAGCACTCCACCACCGCCGTCGTGAACGGAAACCGCACCGGCGTCTGCCCGAACGTCAGCCGCCCGGCCAGCTCCGACGCCTGCCGGATCGCGTCCACGACCGCCTCGGCCTCCTCCTTCGGACAGTGCACGATGACCTCGTCGTGCTGGAAGAAGACCAGTTCGGCCGCCATGTCGGCGCAGGCCCGGCGCAGCGCGGCGAGCAGCAGCAGGGCCCAGTCGGCGGCGCTGCCCTGGACGACGAAGTTCCGGGCGAATCGGCCCCGCGCGCGGGCGTTGCTGGAGGCGTAGCCCGGCACCCACTGCTGACGGTCCTCGGAGTCGTCGTCGGCGACCGGGATGCCCGCCTCCTCCTCCGGATCCTCGCCCGCTCCGGCCGCCGGCGGGCAGGTGCGGCCCAGCCAGGTCCGCACGAGCCGGCCCTCCTCACCGGCCCGCGCGGCGTCGTCGACGTAGGCCACCGCGCGCGGGAAGCGGCGGCGCAGCGCGGCGAGGTTCTTCAGGCCGTCGCCGGAGGTCTGGCCGTAGACCGCGCCGAGCACCGCGAGCTTGGCCTGGGCGCGGTCGCCGGAGAAGGCGCGGTCGGAGACGGACTGGTACAGGTCGGTCTCCCGGCCGGCCACCTCCATCAGACCGGGGTCGCGGGAAATGGCGGCCAGTATGCGCGGCTCCATCTGGTCGGCGTCGGCGACGACGAGCCGCCAGCCCGGGTCGGCGACGACGGCCCGCCGGATGACCTTGGGGATCTGCAGTCCGCCCCCGCCGTTGGTCACCCATCGCCCGGTGACCGTCCCGCCCGCGAGGAACTCGGGCCGGAAGCGGCCGTCGCGCACCCAGTCCTGGAGCCAGGACCAGCCGTGGGCGACCCAGATCCGGTACAGCTTCTTGTACTCGACCAGCGGTTTCACGGCCGGATGGTCGAGGGACTCGATCTCCCAGCGTCGCGTCGACCTCACCTTGAGGCCGGCCTGGGCGAAGGCCTTGAGGACGTCGGCGGGCAGATCGGGGCGGACACGGCGGCCGAACGCGGCGGACACCTCGTCCGCGAGCTCGGCCAGGCGGCGTGGCTCACCGCCGCCCGCGTACCGCTCGCCGAGCAGTTCGTGCAGCACCCGGCGGTGCACCTCGGCGCTCCACGGCAGACCGGAGCGGTTCATCTCGGCGGCGACCAGCATCCCCGCCGACTCGGCCGCCGTCAGCAGCCGCATCCGGTCGGGGTGCGCGGTGGTGTCGTGCCGGCGCTGCTGGCCGGCGTACACCTCGATCAGGTCGGCCAGCGGCACACGGGCCGACTGCGGCTCGAAGAGGGGCGACTGCGCGCCCGGTTCGGCGGACCGCTGGGGCGGGTCGGGCGGTACGGGTCCGCCGCGCAGCCGGGCCAGGGCGGCGGCCGCGGAACGGGGTTCTCCGTACCGCCCCTCGTGGCCGAGCAGGAGGGTCTCGGCGTCCTCGATGTCGTAGCACCGCTCGACTCGCACCCCCGCGGCGAGCAGACGCGGATAGACCTCGGCCGTGGACCGCCACACCCACCGCGTGACCCCCGGCCGCCCGCGCACGGCCTGGGCCAGGTCCGCCTCCCGTCGCACCGGTCCGGAGGGCAGCCCGTCCGGACCGAGGGGGGCGAGCTCCACGCCACCACCCTCGGCCGGAGCGAGCGCCCAGCGGTCGGTCATGCTGCGAGTGTGGCAGGGGGGTCTGACAGTGAGGATGCAGGAGGCCATCGAGCGCCGGGCCCGGTCCACGAAGTGGCCGATCCGGTGGTCGGACGCCCCGCACGCGTGCGTGCCGCTGCTTCGGCGACGCCGCCAGGCCCGCGCGCGAGGCCCCGTCCCGGCGCCATGGCACGATCCTCACGTGAGCACGCCCCGTACCGTCGACCTCGCCTTCCAGGCCGCCCTGCACACCGACTCCGACACGGCCCTGGACACCGGCGCCTCCCTCCTCGCCGCCGACCCCACCGCCGACCCCGAACTGGAGTGCCGGGGAACGGAGTTCGTCGCGGCGGCCTGGCGGCGCGGCTGGCAGCCCGCCGACGTCGTCCGCATCGTCCGACGCGAGCTGGACGACGTACACGTGCAACTGCTGTCGTCCCTCATCAGCGCGCAGGCGCCCGACGACGGCCCCCGCGGCCCGCGTTGGCGGGCGCAGCTCGACGAGCTGGCCGCGACCGTGGACGCCCCGCCGCGCACCGACCGCTTCTCGCACGCGACGGCCGTTCTGGAGCTGTACCGCCTGCTGCTGCGCCTGCCGTCGCTCGAACGTCTCGACGAGCCGCAGCAGTCGCACCGGCCCGAGTCCCGCATGCTCACCCGGATCCGCGCGCTGCTCGCCAAGGCGGAGGCGACCGGCTACCCGGAGGAGGCGGAGGCGCTGACCGCCAAGGCGCAGGAGCTGATGGCCCGGCACAGCGTCGACGAGGCCCTGCTGTCGGCGCAGGCGCCGGCCGGCGATGTGCCGGGTGCCTGCCGGATCGGTGTCGAGCCGCCGTACGAGCAGGCCAAGGCGGTGCTGCTGGACGCGGTGGCCGCCGCGAACCACTGCCGGGCGGTGTGGAACGAACCCTTCTGCTTCTCCACCGTGGTCGGATTCGAGTCGGACCTGGAGGTGGCCGAGCTGCTCTACACCTCGCTGCTCGTCCAGGCGCAGACGGCGATGACGAAGGCGGAGGCGCAGGCGCGCGCGGGCGGGCGGAAGCGGACCAAGACGTTCCGGCAGTCATTCCTCGCCGCCTACGCGCACCGCATCGGCACCCGTCTCGCGAAGGCGGCCGAGACCCAGGTCAGCGACGATCTGCTGCCGGTGCTGGCCTCCCGTGAGGTCGCGGTCACCGACCGCCTGGACCGCATGTTCCCCGAGACCACCACGACCCGGCTGCGGGGCGTCAGTGACGCCGCGGGCTGGACCCAGGGTGCCGAGGCGGCCGACAGGGCGCAGGTGAAGGCCCGGCGGCCGCTGGACTGACGCGGGCTCAGTCGCCCGTCTGCTGGAACCCGCTGACCGTGGCGTCCGGCTTCCCGCCCTTGAGCGCGACATCGCCGTACGACCACGGGAAGCTCTTCGTCGTGTCGGCGCCGGGCAGCGCGAACTCGGCCGTCTTCACCGCGAGGCTCTGATTGCCCTCCCCGCGCGCGTACGTGACGGTGAACGACAGCGAGCCGCCCTCGGCGAGCGTCAGCTTCTGCGCCGCGGCGGCGGGGTCGGGGGCGACCTCCGCCGAGGTGCCGCCCGCCTTGAGCGTCACGGCGGGCAGGCCGTCCAGGGTGCACTCGGTGCCGGTGTTGGTGAGGGTGACGGGCACGTTGCCGGTGTCCCCGGCGGCGGGAGCGGCGTTGGCGGGACCGACCTTGACGTCCATCCCGCCGATCGCGCAGGCGGTCGTGGAGTCGCCCCCTTCGTCACTGCAGGAGGTCAGCAGAAGAGCCGCGGCAACGGCGGCGAGGGGCAGGGCGGTGGCGCGCATGTCGTGTCCTCTGGGGCGGGCGGGGCTGCTTGCGTGCATGGATCATCACGCATACGGCTGTGAGCCGGGTGCCGAAACCCGAGGGGCGGACCGGACCGCGAGGGTCACGACCCCAGACCGGCGGTCGGCAGTCCGGTCGGCAGCTCGGCGCCCTCGGCCTTCAGATACGTCTCGGGACCGAGGCCGCCCTCCCAGGTGACCTTGAGTCGGTCCTCGCTGACGGAGTCGATCGTCCCCGTCGCCCGATCCTTGCTGCCGTCCGTGCACGTGAGGCGAATCGTCTCCTCGCCCGCGGTGCCGCTGCACACCGTCCCGCCGGTCGCGAACAGCCCGGCCCGGCTGCCGGTGACGACCAGCGCGACGGCCTTGCCGTCGGTGGTAGCGAGCCAACTGCCCTCCAGGTCGCCGGCCGGGGACGCCGTACCGCCGTCGCCCCCGCCGGTGTCCGCGGTCCGGGTGGCGGACGGCGTGGCGCTCGGGCTGGGCGAGGCATCGTCCGTGGAGCCGTCGTCGCTGCACCCGCTCAGCACGAGCACACCTGTCAGCCCCGCGGCCGCCACCGCGATCCGCCCTCGCCCGCGCGCCACGCGCGTGTACGTCGCCGAAGTCACTGCAAGCCCCCAGGGTGAGCCGGTTGGACGCTACAACCGCAGCAAGCTACCAGTACGTAACCCACCCGGAACCTGTGAGTTCGAGCACCACCGGAGCACCACCGGAGCACCACCGGAGCACCGCCTACCAGGACGACTTGCGCACCCCCGGCAGATACCCGGCATGCGCCTGCTGCCTCAGCGACACCCGGGACAGCCCGAACGCCCGGAAGTACCCGCGCGGCCGCCCGTCCGTCTGGTCGCGGTTGCGCACGCGCGTGGGGCTCGCGTCGCGGGGCTGCCGGTTCAGCTCCCGCTGGGCGGCCAGGCGTTCGGCATCCGTCGACGACGGCCGCCGGATGATCTCCTTCAGCTCGGCCCGTCGCGCGGCGTACCGCGCGACGATCTCCTGCCGCTTCTCGTTCTTCGCGATCTTGCTCTTCTTCGCCATCAGACCCGCACCCCCCGCGCGCGGATGCGCGCCACAGCCGCCTCGACGCCGATCGAGTCGACGGTCTTGATCCCCTTCGCGCTCAGCTTCAGCCGGACGTACCGGCTCTCGCTCGGCAGCCAGTACCGCTTGCTCTGGATGTTGGGGTCGAAGCGGCGGGAGGTGCGCCGGTGGGAGTGGGAGATGTTGTTGCCGAAGCCGGGCCGGGCGCCGGTCAGCATGCAGTGGGCGGACACGGGTGACGCACCTCTCTCGAACGGGGTGTGTAAATGGAATTCATTTTCAGTAAGATACCAGCATGGCTCGCAACGAACTCCGCCCGGTCATCAAGCTCCGGTCCACCGCCGGCACCGGCTACACCTACGTGACCCGCAAGAACCGCCGCAACGATCCAGACCGTATGACCCTGCGCAAGTACGACCCGGTCGCCGGCCGCCACGTCGACTTCCGAGAGGAGCGCTGACCAGTCATGCGCCAGGGAATCCACCCCCCGTACGGTCCCGTCGTCTTCCGTGACCGGGCCGCGAACCATGCCTTCCTCACCCGCTCGACGATGACCAGCGAGAAGACGATCGAGTGGGAGGACGGCAACACCTACCCGGTCGTGGACGTCGAGATCTCCAACGTCAGCCACCCCTTCTACACGGGCACCGCCCGCGTCATGGACACCGCCGGCCGCGTCGAGCGATTCGAACGCCGGTACGGAAAGCAGGGCTGATGCTCCCCGTCGTGATCGTCGGCGGGCTGCACGCCGACGCCCGTAGAGCGGCCGTGGACCGGCTGCTCGCCGAGGTGCCCGGCAGCGTCGTGCTCCACCACGACCTGGCGACGGCCGCCGCCGGCACGGTCGTACGGACGATCCGTGACGCCACCGGCATCCGGGACGCCGGCGAGGCGCCCCTCGTCAACGACTGTGCCTGCTGCGCGCTGCGCGAGGACCTGGTGCCGGAGCTGGAGCGCATCCAGGACGCGGGCGGCGTCCCGCTCGCGGTCGTCGAGCTGTGGGACTCCGTCGAGCCCAAGGCCATGGCGGAGGTTGTCGCGGCCGGCGGGCTCACCGTCACCGGCGTCGTCACCGCCGTGGACCCGGCGCTTCTGCTGCCCTACCTCGGCAACGGCGACGACCTGGCCGAGCGCGGCCTGGCCGCCGCCACCACCGACCAGCGCACGGTCGCCGACACCTTCGCCCGGCAGTTGGAGTACGCCCCCGTCCTCGCCCTCGTCGAGTCCGAGGACGCCGACGACGAGGACCGTGAGCTGCTGGCCCAGCTGCATCCGACGGCCCGCCAGGTCCTGATCGGCCACGGTGACCTGGCGGGCGCCGTACTCGCCGGCTTCGACGTGGAGGCGGCGGCCGCCGCCCAGCACCCGGCCTGCGCGCTGCTGCCCGCCGAGGCCGACGCGCACGGGGTGTCGACGCTGGTGTGGCACAGCCGCCGGCCCTTCCACCCGGAGCGGCTGTACCAGGCGCTGGAGGACCTGACCTGCGCCGCCGCCCGCAGCCGGGGCCGGTTCTGGCTCGCCGACAAGCCCGACACGCTGCTGCACTGGGATGCCGCGGGCGGCGCCCTGTGCGTGGAGAGCGCGGGCCCCTGGCTCGCCTCGCTCCCGGACGCGGCCTGGGAGATGGTCCCGCCGGTGCGCCGCGCCGCCGCCGCGCTGGACTGGCACCCCGAGCACGGCGACTGCTGCCAGCACCTGGTCTTCACCTCGCCCGGCCTGGACCGGGACGGCCTCGCGCGGCTGCTGGAGTCCTGCCTGCTGAACGACGCCGAGTACGCCGCCGGGCGCGACGCCTGGAAGCGGCTCCCGCCCGCCTTCGACACCCTCCTGGAGGTCTGACCCCCCATGCCCCGCAAGATGGACCGCAAGCCCGCCAAGAACCGGCCCAACCCGCTGGACCAGGCCAAAATCGAGTACATCGACTACAAGGACACCGACCTGCTGCGCCGGTTCATCTCCGACCGCGGCAAGATCCGCAGCCGCCGGGTGACCCGGGTCTCCGCGCGGCAGCAGCGACAGCTGGCCAGGGCGATCAAGAACGCGCGGGAGATGGCACTGCTGCCGTACGCGAGCCGCTGAGGCCGCTTGACCTCCGACAACCCCCGTCCGCATGCGCCGGACGGGGGTTTTTGCATGAAAGTTGGAACAATATGGGCGCCGTATGCGTCTCTGTCCTAGAGCACGGGGGATTCGATCCGGCCCGATCGGTGGCCCGGAACGGCTTCGGTAAAGCGCGCGTCAAAGCTGTAACCGCAGGAACACCCCGCGTGCACGTGCATCTGCTCGTGCATCCGCTCATGCATCGGCACATGAACAAGGTTATGATCCGGGTCAGTTGACCACTGCATCAATGGCCACACCAGCCAGTGCACCACCGGGGAGCGACCTGTGGACCACGACGTGTACGACGTTGACGACGCGTCCGGCGTGTACAACGGCATGGCCGCCGCCCGGCTCAGTGGCGTCGCCTGGCAGAAGAGCAGGCACAGCAACTCGCAGGGCTCCTGTGTGGAGTTCGCCCGGCTGCCCGGTGGGGACGTGGCCGTGCGCAACTCGCGCTTCCCCGACGGTCCCGCGCTCGTCTACACGCGCGCGGAGATCGAAGCGATGCTGCTGGGTGTCAAGGACGGCGAGTTCGACCATCTAGTAGCGGGCTGACGCACCGCCGGTCAATCGCCGGAACTTTTCCGGCGATCAGCGCGTTCTACGCATTAACGCGCGTAGAGAACAGTTTTGTTGGTGCGTGAAGGCCGTAACGCGCGTAGAACCGCGGCGCCTCGAAGCGCCGCGGTTCCTCAGTCGACGGGGTTCGCCTGCGACGGCAGCTGGAGGCGGAAGAGCGCCCAGACCACCTTGCCGTTGAGGGTGCCCGCGAGCGGGTGCCAGCCCCAGCCGTCGCTGAAGGAGTCGACCAGGAACAGGCCACGGCCGGACTCGGCCGCGAAGTCCTCCTCCGACTCGCGCGCGACCGGGCTGTCCTGGCTGGGATCGCGTACCGCGCACACCAGTCGTTCGGTCCACCGCATCAGGTGCAGCCGCACGGGCGGGCTCTGCTCGGGTACCCGCGAGGCGTTCGCCGGCAGGGCGTGCCGCAGGGCGTTGGTGACCAGTTCGGAGACGACCAGGCAGACGTCGTCGAAACGGTCGCCTATCTCCCACTGGTCGAGCGTTCTGCGGGTGAATCGCCGGGCTTCGCGCACCGCTTCGTAGCGGGCGGGAAGGGCACAGGAGGCGGCGTTGGACACGGCCGCGGGATCCAGCGGCGGAAGGCCCTGCCGTAACGGCTCGAGCATGGTCGATCCATTCGTCCCCATGCGAGGCACTCCCGGGATTTCGCGGTCGTTGCGATGCAGCGGATGCGCGGGACCATGGTTTCGGATGCGTACAGCAGATGCAAGGGCAGATGCACGTGCACGTGACCGAATTGGACCCTCCCGTACCGCTTGTTGGCCATTTTTTCCGCCATCTTCATGCCCTCCGCTTGCCTTCTCGCTCTCCCTTCCTGATGCAAATCTTTGGCTTCTTTCCATCTCTGTAATCGGACGAGTACAGCTCGGAGTGTTTTAGTGGCAGACTTCGGGCCCTGAAGAGTTGGGGAGGCTGGCGAACGTGAGCGCGGGAGAGCCCGGATCGGTGGTGCGGCGCATGCTGCTCGGCTCGCAACTGAGGCGACTGCGAGAGGCCCGCGGAATCACCCGCGAGGCCGCGGGGTACTCGATCCGTGCGTCCGAGTCGAAGATCAGCCGGATGGAGTTGGGCCGGGTGAGCTTCAAGACCAGGGACGTCGAAGACCTGTTGACCCTGTACGGCATCACGGACGACGCGGAGCGCACCTCGCTGCTCTCGCTCGCCAAGGAGGCCAACGTCGCGGGCTGGTGGCACAGTTACTCGGACGTGCTGCCCAGCTGGTTCCCCACCTATGTGGGACTTGAGGGCGCCGCCTCCCTGATCCGTTGCTACGAAGTGCAGTTCGTGCACGGCCTGTTGCAGACCGAGGCCTACGCGCGCGCGGTCGTTCGGCGCGGCATGAAGGGCGCGAGCGAGGCCGACGTCGAGCGACGGGTGGCGCTGCGTCTGGAGCGGCAGAAGTACCTCGTCGACGAGAACGCGCCGGAGTTCCACTTCGTCCTTGACGAGGCTGCCCTGCGCCGGCCGTACGGCGACCGTGAGGTGATGCGGGGTCAGCTCCAGCACCTCATCGAGATCTCCGAGCGCCCCAACGTGCGGCTGCAGATCATGCCGTTCAGCTTCGGTGGGCACTCGGGAGAGTCCGGCGCCTTCACCATTCTCAGCTTCCCCGAGTCCGACCTGTCGGACGTCGTCTACCTGGAGCAGCTCACCAGCGCGCTGTACCTGGACAAGCGCGAGGACGTCGCCCAGTACGAGAAGGCGCTGAAGGAGCTTCAGCAGGACAGTCCGGGGCCGGACGAGAGCCGCGACCTTCTCCGGGGTCTTCTTCAACTCTCTTGAAACACAAGTACGATGACGTGTGATCAGACCGTGGAGATGATCAGCAGCGATCAGCAGTGATCAGGTGCCTGCTGGGGATTGAGGGATCACATGTCGTCCTACTTCACCGACCTGGCTCAGCAGTACATCGACGGTGAGTGGCGCCCGGGCACAGGCTCCTGGGACATCATCGACTTCAATCCGTACGACGGTGAGAAGCTGGCGTCGATCACCATAGCCACGGTCGACGAGGTGGATCAGGCCTACCGGGCCGCCGCCCGCGCGCAGAAGGCCTGGGCCGCGACCAACGCGTACGCCCGCCGCGGCGTCTTCGAGAAGGCCCTGCGCCTGATCGAGGAACGCGAGCAGGAGATAGCCGAGGTGATCATCGCCGAGCTCGGCGGTACGCGGCTGAAGGCGGGCTTCGAACTCCACCTCGCCAAGGAGTTCCTGCGCGAGGCGGTCCACCTGGCGCTGCGCCCCGAGGGCCGGATCATCCCCTCGCCGGTCGACGGCAAGGAGAACCGCGTCTACCGCGTCCCCGTCGGTGTGGTCGGTGTGATCAGCCCCTTCAACTTCCCCTTCCTGCTGTCGCTGAAGTCGGTCGCCCCGGCCCTCGCGCTCGGCAACGGCGTGGTCCTCAAGCCGCACCAGAACACCCCGATCGTCGGCGGCACCCTGGTCGCGAAGATCTTCGAGGACGCGGGCCTGCCCGCCGGTCTGCTCAACGTCGTCGTCACGGACATCGCCGAGATCGGCGACGCCTTCATCGAGCACCCGGTCCCGAAGGTCATCTCCTTCACCGGCTCCGACAAGGTCGGCCGCCACGTCGCCACCGTCTGCGCCTCGCACTTCAAGCGCTCGGTCCTCGAACTCGGCGGCAACAGCGCGCTGGTGGTCCTCGACGACGCCGACGTCGACTACGCCGTCGACGCGGCCGTCTTCAGCCGGTACGTCCATCAGGGCCAGGTCTGCATGGCCGCCAACCGCGTCCTGGTGGACCGCTCGGTCGCCGAGGAGTTCACCGAGAAGTTCGTCGCCAAGGTCAAGACCCTCAAGGCCGGCGACCCGCGCGACCCGGAGACCGTGATCGGCCCGGTCATCAACTCCTCGCAGGCGGACTCGATCTCGGGCGTCGTCGAGCAGGCGATCGCGGAGGGCGCGACGGCCCTGGTGCACGGCACGACCACCGACAACCTGGTCGAGCCGTCGGTACTGACCGGCCTCCCCGCCGACTCCGCCCTGCTCCAGCAGGAGGTCTTCGGCCCGGTCGCCTTCCTCATCCCCTTCGACGGCGAGGAGGAGGCCGTACGCCTCGTCAACGACACGCCGTACGGCCTGAGCGGCGCCGTCCACACCGGGAACATCGAGCGGGGCGTCGCCTTCGCCAAGCAGATCGACACCGGCATGTTCCATGTGAACGACGGCACCGTCCACGACGAGCCGATCGTCCCCTTCGGCGGCGAGAAGAGCTCCGGCGTGGGCCGCCTGAACGGCGAGACGATGCTGGACGCGTTCACGACGGTGAAGTGGATCTCGGTGCAGCACGGGCGGAGCGGGTTCCCCTTCTAGGAGTTCTGGATCTTTTCCCGAGTTCCGGGAACTTTTTCCCGCGCGGGCCCTTGCGGACAGAAGCTGACCGCAAGGGCCCGTAACTTCGTCGGTGTCAGGCAAGGAGTCACCCCGACGAAAGGCGGCCGGTCATGGTCACTCACGTTCCCGCAGAGGCGCACGGCGACGAGCGCGGAGCCCTGCTGTCCTTCCTCGCGGAGCAGCGCGGCGGGATCCGCCGGGCGGTGCTCGGGCTGACGGACGAGCAGGCGTCCTCGCGCCCGAGCGTCAGTGAGCTGTCCCTGGCCGGTCTCCTCAAGCATGTGGCCGAGGTCGAGCAGAGCTGGATCGCGCGGGCCAGGGGCGAGGAGCCGGCCGTACAGCGGGACCCGTCGAACTGGCACGAGTGCTTCGCCCTGGTCGACGGCGAGACGGTCGCCTCGCAGCTGGAGTACTGGGAGAAGGTGGCTGCCGAGACGGAGGCGTTCATCCGGTCGGTGCCGAGCCTCGACGACACCTTCGCGCTGCCCGACCAGCCCTGGTTCCCGCCGGAGGGCCGGGTGTCCATGCGCTGGGTGGTCCTGCACCTGATCCGCGAGACGGCCCGGCACGCCGGCCACGCCGACATCATCCGCGAGTCGCTCGACGGAAAGACGGTCTTCGAGCTGGTTGCCCTCGCCGAAAGCTGAGGTCATAACCTGGAGCCCATGTCAGCGATCCGTCTCCTCGTGCTGGGCGCCGTGCGCCAGCACGGGCGGGCCCACGGCTACCAGGTGCGCAACGACCTGGAGTACTGGGGCGCGCACGAGTGGTCCAACGCCAAGCCCGGCTCGATCTACCACGCCCTGAAGCAGATGGCGAAACAGGGACTGCTCCTCGCCCACGAGATCGCGCCGTCCACGGCCGGGGGCCCGCCCCGCACCGAGTACGAGATCACCGAGCAGGGCACCGAGGAGTTCCTCAGGCTGGTGCGCGAGGCGCTGACCTCGTACGACCAGAAGATGGACGTGAAGTCGGCGGCCATCGGCTTCATGGTCGACCTGCCGCGCGACGAGACGGTGGCCCTGCTCAAGGAGCGGATCCGGCGGATCGAGGAGTGGCGCAGGGCCGTCACCGAGCACTACGTCCCCGAGGACGGTCCCGGGCAGCTCGGTCACATCGGCGAGATCATGAACCTCTGGATCCACACGGCCGACGGCGAGGCCGAGTGGACCGGAGGCCTGATCGAGCGGATCGAGGGTGGTGCCTACACGTTCGCGGGGGAGGGCGAGCCCTTCGTGGGCGTGCTGGCGGACGACCAGGAGAACCCGTACGCGACGGGTGAGGCGCATCCCGGGGATGCACGCTAATCAAGTTTGACGACTCCGGTCGGCGGCGTTACTTTTGAAAGTGTGTAGTCAAGTTTGACTAGCGAGGGAGTTTTCGTGGCCGATACGGCGATCGCCGTCGAAGGCGCACACAAGAGGTACGGCGAGAAGAAGGCGCTGGACGGGCTCGACCTGCTGGTCGCGCGCGGGACGGTGCACGGGGTCCTCGGACCGAACGGCGCGGGCAAGACCACCCTCGTCCGCATCCTGTCGACACTCCTGCGGCCGGACGCGGGCCGGATCGAGGTGGCCGGGCACGACGTGGTGAAACAGGCCCGCGCGGTCCGCTTCCGCATCGGCCTGCTCGGCCAGCACGCGGCCCTCGACGAGGAACTGGGCGGCCGCCAGAACCTGGAGATGTTCGGCCGCCTCTACCACCTGGGTGCCCGCCACGCGCGCGTGCGGGCCGACGAACTGCTGGACCGCTTCGGCCTCGCGGACACCGGCCGCAAGGCGGTCCGGCTCTACAGCGGCGGCATGCGGCGCCGCCTCGACCTCGCCGCGTCCCTGATCACCGACCCGGAGGTGCTGTTCCTGGACGAGCCCACGACCGGCCTTGACCCACGCGGCCGCGCCGAGGTGTGGGCCGCGGTCCGTTCCCTGGTCGGCGGCGGTACGACGGTCCTGCTCACCACGCAGTACCTGGAGGAGGCCGACCAGCTCGCCGACCGCATCTCGGTCGTCGACTCCGGCCGGGTCGTCGCCGACGGCACGGCCGACGAGCTGAAGGCGGCCACCGGCGGCGACCGCATCGACGTCGTCCTGCGCGACGCCGGCCAACTGGGCGCCGCGGTGGCGCTGTTGCCGTTCGACCCGGAGGGGGTCTCGGTCGACCCCGACCGCCGCCGGCTGAGCGCCCCGGTCACCGACCGCATGGCGGCGCTCTCCGGGGTCGTACGGGCCCTGGAGGCGGCCGGCATCGAGGCGGAGGACGTGGTTCTGCGGCGGCCCACGCTGGACGAGGTGTTCATGCATCTCACCGGCGACTCCCGAGTGAAGGAGGCCGCGTGAGCACCTATGCGCTGACCGATTCCTGGACCATGACCCGGCGCGAACTCGCCCACTGGGCACGGCAGCCGGTGCAGGTCGTGGTCAACCTGGTCTTCCCCGTGATGCTGCTGCTGATGTTCGGCTACCTGGTGGGCGGCGGCCGCGGCATCGACGGCGACTACCTCGACTACCTGGTGCCCGGCATGCTCGCGCTCACCATGGCCTTCGGCCTGGAGGGCACGATGATCGCCGTCACCCGAGACCTCGACAAGGGGGTCATCGACCGCTTCCGTTCGATGCCGATGGCGAGCGGCGCGGTACTGGTCGGCCGGGCGGTCGCCGACATGCTCCAGTCGGCGCTGGGCCTGGCCGTGATGATCGGCGTCGGGTACGCGCTCGGCTGGCGTGCGCACGACGGCGCGGGCCCGTTCCTGGCCGCCGTGGGGCTGCTCCTGCTCTTCCGGTTCGCGATGCTGTGGATCGGCATCGAACTGGCGCTGATCGCCGGGAAGCCGGAGATGGTGCAGGCCGTGCAGATCCTGGTCTGGCCGGTCGGCTTCCTCTCCAACGCCTTCGCCACCCCCGACTCCATGCCCGGCTGGCTGGGCACGGTGGTCGAGTGGAACCCGATGTCCCACACGGCGACGGCCGTACGCGATCTGTTCGGCAGCCCGGGCGGGGAGCCGGGGCACGTGTGGGCGGCCGTCGTCTGGCCGCTCGCGCTGCTGGCGGTGTTCTTTCCGCTGGCGGTGCGGCGGTTCGGGGGCTTGAGCAAGTAGGTCCTGGCTTCGAGCGAATTGGTCCGGCCGGGAGTGGAACCCGGACCCGGTCTGCGGTGTACCAGAAGTAGCAATCGGCTGCCGGCCACCGCAGATCGGGGGAGTCCATGGGAATGCAGAGGCTGAGGGCGCTGGTCGGGGCTGTCACGGCAGCCCTGCTCCTGGCCGCGTGCGTCGCGGACGCGAAGGAGAAGGAGGAGCGCACGGCCGGCGCCCCGCCGCCCAGCCGTCCCGGGACCCCGCCGCCCCGCATTCCGTCCGCCCCGAACCTCCCGGGCTGGTCCCACAGCGTCGGTTTCGCCGCCGACGGATCGGGGTTCGCCCTGCTCGCGGGGTGCACCGACAAGCGCTGCGGCCAGCATGTCGCCGTCCTCGACAAGGGCGCCGGACGCTGGCGCCTGGCCCGCTCCCCGCTGCCGGACATCACCGGCGACAACGGCATCACGGCAGGGCTGACGGTCCTCGGGCCGGGCCGTGCCGTCATCATCGACCAGGCCGAGGAGTGGACCCAGCCCGCGCCCACCTGGTTCACCCGCGACAGTGGCCGCACCTGGACGCGCGGCTCGACGAGGCCGACGGGCGCCACGGCTTCCGTGCCCGAGGGCGCGCTGCTCACCCACGAGTGCCTGCACCCGGCTTCCGACGGCAACGGCTGCGCCCGCAACCGGCTGCTCGTCGTCCTGCCGGACACCGGCGAGCACCGCGTCCTGGAGCGGCAGCCGCCCCTGAAGGGCACCCTCGCGCCGGCCGGCGAGGTGGAGCCGGACAAGCTCTTCGTCGCCGGCGAGTACCCCGGCTCCGGCCGCCCGGCGCTGGCCATCAGCGAGGACCGCGGCCGCACCTGGCGGCTGACCGAGGTGACCGAGCCCGGAAAGGAGAGCTGGCCCTTCCGGGTCGTCGCCGGAGACAGCCGCCTGTACGCCCTCCAGCCGGGCCAACTGCCCGAGGAGGAAGGGGTGAAGAACGGCCTGCGCGCGATCCACACCAGCACCGACGGCGGTCACACCTGGACCCGCGTCTGGCGCTACCGCAAGGGCGTCGAACCCCTTTCCTCCCTCGGCGACCTGCTCGCCGCCGACGACGGCAGCCTCACCGTGCACGGAGAGTCCGGCGTGTGGCGCAGTACCGACGGCGCCCGCACCTTCCGCCCGAACGGCACGGGCCGGGGCCCGGCGGGCTCGGTGACCCGCACCCCGCTCGGCTGGCTGTGGAACGACAGCTACGGCAACGGCCAGTACCGCATATCCGCCGACGGGATGCACTGGAACGCGTTCACCCTGGGCTCGCCGGCTCAGTGATGGAAGGCGGTGGCCTGGGCCGAGTCCCGCCCCAAGGGATGCGGCTGGCGTCGCAGTTCGGGCAGCAGCCGGCCCAGGTCCTCCACCAGCAGCGCCGCGAGATCCGTCGAGAAGCCGTTGCGGCACACCACCCGCAGCACGGACAGGTCCTCGCGGTTCGCCGGGAAGGTGTACGCGGGCACCAGCCAG
The DNA here is from genome assembly GCF_040686775.1 of Streptomyces sp. NPDC079141. Classification (NCBI taxonomy): domain Bacteria; kingdom Bacillati; phylum Actinomycetota; class Actinomycetes; order Kitasatosporales; family Streptomycetaceae; genus Streptomyces; species Streptomyces sp. NPDC079141. The sequence goes on from NZ_JBFBLP010000012.1 coordinate 194,586, forward strand.
CCGTGCTCGCGCAGTCTGCGGGACACGTCGAAGACGTCGTAGGCCGTGACGTCGGAGGCCGTGGTGAAGGCGAAGACGGGCAACTGGTCGCCGCGGGTGAGCAGTTCGAAGTCGCCGAGGGCCTCGATGCGCTCGGCGAGACCGCGGGCGACGTCCCGGGACGCCTGCTGCACCGCCCGGTAGCCCTCGCGGCCCAGCCGCAGGAACGTGTAGTACTGCGCGACGACCTGAGCGCCGGGCCGGGAGAAGTTCAGCGCGAAAGTCGGCATCTCGCCGCCCAGGTAGTTCACCCGGAAGACGAGCTCCTCGGGCAGGGACTCCTTGTCGCGCCACAGCGCCCAGCCGACCCCGGGGTAGACCAGGCCGTACTTGTGGCCCGAGGTGTTGATGGAGGCGACCCTGGGCAACTGGAAGTCCCACACCAGGTCGGTGTCGAGGAAGGGCGCGACCATGGCGCCGCTGGCGCCGTCGACATGCACCGGGATGTCGAGCCCGGTGCGCTCCTGAAGGGCGTCAAGGGCCGCGCACAGGTCGGCGATCGGCTCGTAGGACCCGTCGAAGGTCGACCCGAGGATGCCCACGACGCCGATGGTGTTCTCGTCGCACAGGTCGGCGGCGGCCTGCGGATCGAGACGGAACCGGTCGCCCTCCATCGGGACCTGGCGGGCCTCCACCTCCCAGAAGGTGCAGAACTTCTCCCAGCAGACCTGGACGTTGACCCCCATGACGAGGTTCGGACGACCGCCCGTGTTCCGTTTGCTCCACCGGCGCTTCAGCGCCATCCCCGCGAGCATGCACGCCTCGCTCGAACCGGTCGTCGAACAGCCCACGGCAGCCGCCGGATCGGGCGCGTGCCACAGGTCGGCGAGCATCGCCACACAGCGCCGTTCCAGCTCGGCGGTGCGCGGGTACTCGTCCTTGTCGATCATGTTCTTGTCCCGGCACTCCGCCATCAGCACACCCGCCTGCGGCTCCATCCAGGTGGTGACGAAGGTGGCCAGGTTCAGCCGTGCATTGCCGTCCAGCATCAACTCGTCGTGGACGAGCTGGTACGCCGTCGCGGGTGGCAGCGGGCCGTCCGGGAGCCGGTGCTCGGGTGGCGCCTCGGCCATACCGCCGACCGGGTTCGCCTCCCCGTAGAAGGGGTTCACGGACAGCGGGCGCTCCGCGGGCCCGCCGGGACCTTTGTGCAGCGGCATCGAAGTCTCCTACCGGTGAGGGGGGTTCAGCGGACGGCTGTGCCGTCCTCGCGCAGCTGCATCTGCGGCCGGCCCGTCACCAGCAGCCAGGCGGGCAGCGACGCGAAGCACAGCAGGGCGAGGATTGCGGGGGAGGACACCAGGACGGCGGCGGTGAACAGGCTCACCCAGCCCTGCCGGGTGATGGCGAGCAGCACGCCGAGCACGCCCGCCGCGATGCCCAGCGCCGGATGCACACCTGGCACCAGCGCGTGGGCACACAGCCCGAGGGCTGCCCCGATGAACACGGCGGGGAAGATCCGCCCGCCGCGGAAGCCGCAGGACGCGGCGACGAGCAGCGCGGCCAGCTTCACCACCGTCATCGTCGCGAACTCGCCCGCCGACCAGCCGTCGGGATCGGCCGCCAGTTCCCCGACCTCCTCCAGCCCCTTGAAGAGCGTCAGATGGCCGCCCAGGGCCCCCAGCAGGCCGAGTACGAGTCCGCCCACCGGAAGCGCCACCATGGGGTGCCCGAGGCGGGAGAAGGCGCTGTGGACGTACGGGAAGGCGTACACGGCCACCATGCCGAGCAGTGCGCCCGCCGAGGCGATCACCAGAGCCGCGAGCAGGTCGCCCCAGCCGGGGTGTCCGAACGCGGGCAGGTCGAGGTCGAAGGTCGGATGGGCCACCAGAGTGGTGGTCAGCGCGCCGGCGGCGGCCGCGGCGAGGGGGGCGAAGACGTTGTCCCACAGTGCCCCCCGGACCTTCCGTCCGGCCAGCGCCTCCGAGATCACCAGGGCTGCCGCCACCGGCGTACCGAACAGCGCGCCGATCGTCGCCGCCTCCGCCAGCACGACCCACAGCGCGCCGGGCAGCCGGGGCAGAAACCGGTTCCCCATCCAGAAGGCGAGTCCCACGTTGACGGCGATGATCGGGTTCTCCGGGCCCAGGCTCGGTCCGCCCGCGAGCATCAGCGCGGTCGCCAGCAGCAGTCCCGGCATCACGACCGGTGGCGGCGGGACCGTCTCCAGACCGGTGGTGGCCGGGTCCGGCCCCGCGTGCCCGGGCACTTTCCACACCACGAGACCGACCAGCACCCCGGTCGAGGTGAGCATGACGATCATCCACAGTGCCGAGTACCGGCCCACGCCCAGCGCGTCCGGCAGGTCCTGCCACAGCACGTCCTGGAGGGCCTCCGCGAGTTCGCTCACCGCGAGGAACAGCAGGCTCGCCGCCACGCCCACGACCAGAGCGGGCAGGATCAACGGCAGCAGCGACCGTGCCGGGGTCGAGGGAACGGCGGGAGCCTGCTGCGCGGTGTCCTGATCCACGGGCACACGATAAGCGGGCAAAACGGACTCAACATCCCGAACGGCATCCCGTTGGTTCACGGGCTTGCACCTCACGTGACGTGAGGACTCACCGTGGAGTGCGTACCGAGAAGGGAGCGGAAGTGAGCTACTCCGTGGGACAGGTGGCCGGCTTCGCCGGGGTCACGGTGCGCACCCTGCACCACTACGACGACATCGGCCTGCTCGTACCCAGCGAGCGCAGCCGTGCGGGCCACCGGCGCTACAGCGACGCCGACCTCGACCGGCTGCAGCAGATCCTGTTCTACCGGGAGCTTGGCTTCCCGCTCGACGAGGTCGCCGCCCTGCTCGACGATCAGGCCGCCGGAAAAGCAGACCCGCGCGCGTATCTGCGCCGCCAGCACGAACTGCTGACCGCCCGGATCGAGAAGCTGCAGAAGATGGCGGCGGCCGTGGAGCACGCCATGGAGGCACGCAGGATGGGCATCAACCTCACCCCCGAGGAGCGGTTCGAGGTCTTCGGCGACAAGGACCCCGAGCAGTACGCCGAGGAGGCGGAGCAGCGCTGGGGCGGCACGGAGGCCTACGCCGAGTCGCAGCGCCGCGCCGCGACCTACACCAAGGACGACTGGAAACGCATGCAGGCCGAGGTGGCCTCCTGGGGCGAGCGCTACGACGCCCTGATGGCCGCGGGCGTACCGCCGACCGGCGAGGCCGCCATGGACATGGCCGAGGAACACCGGCAGCACATCTGCCGGTGGTTCTACGAGTGCCCGTACGAGATGCACCGGTGCCTGGGCGAGATGTACGTCTCGGACGAGCGCTTCAAGGCCTTCTACGACTCCATGCGCCCCGGCCTCGCCGAGCACCTCAGGGACGCGATCGAGGCGAATGCGGCCCGTCACCCTTCCCGGTGACGGGTGCGGCCTAGACGCCCGGGCTGCACAGCTTGGTCCGGGCAGGCCCACAGGGCATCCTGTGGAGGCCCATGGAACCTGGGCGTCCAGTGCTGCGTTGGTACCAGTGCCGCGTTGGTACGTTTGAGCACCAGCCCCCGCCCGCCCCACCAGCAGGAGCCACAATCCCGTGACCACGCTTGCGCTCGGCCCCGAGTGGCTCAGCCCGGACTACCTGATCGAGACCTTCAGCCTGCCCGGCATCCTGCTGATCGTCTTCGCCGAGTCCGGCCTCTTCGCCTTCCTGCCCGGCGACTCCCTGCTGTTCACGGCGGGTCTCTTCGTGGCCGAGGGGAACTACATCAGCCAGCCGCTGTGGCTGGTGTGCACCCTGATCGTGCTGGCCGCCGTCATCGGCGACCAAGTCGGCTACATGATCGGCAAGTTCTTCGGCCCGAAGCTCTTCAACCGCCCGAACTCCAAGCTCTTCAAACAGGAGAACCTGGAGAAGGCGCACGAGTTCATGGAGAAGTACGGCCCCAAGGCGATCGTCCTGGCCCGCTTCGTACCGATCGTGCGCACCTTCGCCCCCATCGTGGCGGGCGCCGGCCGCATGAAGTACCGCACGTTCCTGACGTACAACGTCATCGGAGGCATCGCCTGGGGCACCGGCGTCACCCTCTCCGGCTACTGGCTCGGCCAGATCGACTTCATCAAGACCAACGTCGAGGCGATCCTCATCCTGATCGTCTTCGTCTCGGTCGTCCCGATCATCATCGAGTACCTCCGCGAGCGCTCCAAGAAGAAGCGCGCGGCGGCCGAGGCCCCGGCCGTGCAGCCCCAGCAGCAGCCGTACCCCCAGATGATGGACGACGCCACCACCCAGCTCCGCCGCATCGACCCGACGGAGGAGCCCCCGCAGCAGTACGGCCAGCAGTACGAGAACCAGTACTACGCCCAGCAGCAGTACCCCCAGCCCTACGGCAACCAGCAGCAGCCGTACGGCAACCAGCAGAACGAGCAGTATCCCTACAACCAGGGGTACTAGAAGCGTCCCTCAAGGGGTGCGGGGCCAGTGGGCGACGCGGCTCAGAAGCCCCGCGTCCGCTTGGCGGCCCTGCGCCCCGCCCCGGCCCCGACCGGAACCCGCAGGAACAGCCGCGAGATCTCCGACCCCAGGTTCACCCCGATGGCGATGGCCATGGCCAAGGAGGCGGCCGTGGCCAGCGACACCAACCCCTTGTCCACCTCGTTCTGGGCGATGGACAGCAGCCCGAAATACGTGGCCGACCCCGGCAGCAGCGGCCCGATCGCCGCGGTGGTGTACGGCAGCGCCGACGCGAACCGGTACCGCGACAGCAGCTGCCCGAACAGCCCCACCAGCCCCGCCGCGATGGCCGTGGAGGCAACCGGCGACAGTTCGCCGACGTAGTGCAGCGCGCCGTACACCGACCAGGCGACACCGCCGTTCAATGTCACGGCCAGCACGGTGGACCGTTCCTGCTGCAGCAGCACCGCGAACGTCAGCGACAGCAGCATCGACGCGCCGATCTGCCACAGCGGCCGCTCGGAGATGTTCAGGGCCGCGTCCGGGTTCAGCTTGGCGCCCAGGTTCACGCCGAAGTACAGGACGACCAGGACCCCGGCGACGATCCCCACGAAGAAGTACATGACCTCCAGCAGGCGCGCGGAGGCGGTGATGTAGAAGCCGGTCAGGCCGTCCTGCACGCCCGCCACCAGCGCCCGCCCCGGCAGCAGCGCGAACAGCCCGCCGGTGATGACCGCGGACGCCTTCACGTCCACGTCCGCGAGCGTGAGCGCGACGCCTATCGCGGCCGGTGGCATCGCCGCCACCATGAACTGGTAGAACTCCGGCAGCCCGCGTCCGGCGCACAGCCACGCCAGCCGGTCGCCGAGCATCGCGCCGAGCGCGGCGGCGATGAACACGATCACGTCACCACCGACCAGCACCGAGGCCGCGCCCGCCAGCAGCCCGCTCGCCGAGGTCAGCACCCAGGTCGGATAGGGGTGCCGGTTGCGGCGGATCTCCGCCAGCCGCCGGTAGGCCTCCTCCAGGGAGATATGGGTCTCCGGATCGCTGAGGTCGTCCACCAGCCGGAACACGGCCGCGAGCCGCGTGTAGTCGGTGCCGCGCCGCCGTACCGTCCGGGACGCCGTCACCGGGTCGTCCACCAGTGAGGGCTGGTAGGAGATCGACAGCAGGGTGAAGGTGACGTTCGGCTCGCAGCGGTCCAGGCCGTAGGACCGGCAGACCGCGAACATCGCCGCCTCGACGTCCTCGGCGCCCTCCCCGCCCGCCAGCAGCAACTCGCCGATACGCAGCGTCAGGTCGAGCACGCGGGGGACGGCGGGCCCCTCCTCCTCGGCCTTGTGGATCCGCTCCGGCGCGGGCCGCTCGGCCACCGGCATGCGCAGCATCGTGCGCATCCGGTCCTGCCAGGGCACGTTCTTGGTCAGGCTGACCGCGGGGATGCCCGTCGCCGGCGTGAACGCGGGCGGCGCGTCCTTGGCGTGGTAGGTCCTCGGCGGACTGAATGCCGACCCCTCCGGCTCGGCGGCCGGCCCCGCGGGTGCGTCCAGCCCGTCCGGGAGGGCGAACTCGGACGACGTCTCCGACTCGCCACCGGTGTTCGGCGCGGCGAGCCCCTCGGGAATGGCGAACTCGGATGTGATCTCGGGGTCGAACGTGCCGCTAGCCTCGTCCGACTGCGGCTTGCGGTCCTCCGCATCCGTCACTTTGCGCAGCGCTCCCTGTACGACGCCTCAAGGCCAAGCCTCAGTATGCGCACACAAACCAAAACGGGCCGCACGCGTGTGCGTGCGGCCCGTCAGTGGACTGGAGGCTCAGTGGCCGCCCTGGTCCTTGAAGCGCTTGTAGGACCGCTCGATCTCGGCCTCGGCCTCGGTGCGGCCGACCCAGTCGGCGCCCTCGACGGACTTGCCGGGCTCCAGGTCCTTGTAGACCTCGAAGAAGTGCTGGATCTCCAGGCGGTCGAACTCCGACACGTGGTGGATGTCGCGCAGGTGCTCCACGCGCGGGTCGGTCGCCGGGACGCACAGCAGCTTGTCGTCGCCGCCGGCCTCGTCCGTCATACGGAACATGCCGATCGCGCGGCACTTGATGAGGCAGCCCGGGAACGTCGGCTCGTCCAGAATGACGAGCGCGTCCAGCGGGTCGCCGTCCTCGCCGAGGGTGTTCTCGACGAAGCCGTAGTCGGTCGGGTAGGCGGTCGAGGTGAAGAGTCGACGGTCCAGGCGGATCCGACCGGTCTCGTGGTCCACCTCGTACTTGTTCCGCGAACCCTTCGGGATCTCGATCGTGACGTCGAACTCCACCGGTGGCTCCTCCATGATCAGCACATAGTTCTGGTGATTAAGTGTCCCTCACGCAGGTGTGTGATCGCGAAAGGGGCTGGTGGTCGTGCCGGAGCTGAGGCCGTGGCGGGCCGCGAGACCGCATCTGGCGCGGGTCGCGAGCGCCGTACGCCCCCGTCTCGCACGGGCCGCGGCAGCCGCCGCACCGCGGGTCACGCGGGTCGGCCGAGCCATGACAGCACAGGTCACGAGGCCGAAGACCTGGCAGTACACCGCCGGTGCCGCCACTGCCGGGCTGGCACTGGCCGCCTCCGTGGTGACCGCCGCCGGCCCCTGGGACTCCTCGGGTCAGCGTACGGCCGAGAGGGACCGGGCAGCCGCCCAGGGGCACACGGGTGGCGCAGATCACGGTCGTAGTTCCGCTACGACGTCCAGGGCGCCCCGGCCCGCCCCCAGCGCCGCATCCGTCCTCACCGGCCTCGGCGGCGCCGCCGACAGCGTACGGACGGCGCCGACCGGAAAGGCCCTCACCGACGTCCTGACGCCCCTCCTGGACGCCCCCGCGCTCGGCGCCCGCCGCACCGCGGCCGTCGTCGACGTGACCACCGGCAAGCGCCTGTACGGGGTGGGCGCCGACGAGGCGTTCATCCCCGCCTCCACGACGAAGATCGCCACCGCCGTCGCGGCCCTGTCCGCTCTCGGCCCCGACCACCGCCTCACCACCCGCGCCGCCCTCGAACCCGACACGAAGGAACTCGTCCTCGTCGGCGGCGGCGACCCCACGCTCACCGCCCGCAAGGACGCCGAGGGCTGGGCCAGCCTGCACACCCTGGCCGCCGACACGGCCGCCGCGCTGAAGAAGGAGGGCCTCGCCAAGGTGACGCTCTCCTACGACACGACCCTCTACGAGGGTAACGAGATCCACCCGATCGGGGTCAACGACAACCTCGCCCCGGTCAGCGCCCTGATGGCCGACGAGGGCCGCACCGACGACTCGACCAGCGGCCCTGCCCCGCGCGTGACGGACCCGGCGGCGGACGCGGCCCGCACGTTCGCCGACCTCCTGAAGGACCACGGCATCACGACGACGTCCCCGGGCCCCTCCAAGGCGACCGGTCGCGCCGAGACCCTCGCCACGGTCTCCTCGCCCCCGCTGTCGGCCCTGGTCGAACGCATGCTGACCAACAGCGACAACGACCTCGCCGAGGCCCTCGCCCGCCAGACCGCCGTCGCCGCAGGCGAACGCGCCGACTTCGACGGCGCCGGCCGCGCGATCCACGACCGGCTGAAGAAGCTCCGACTGCCCGTCGCCGGCGCCCAGTTCAAGGACGGCAGCGGCCTCAACCGCGACGACCGCCTCACCACCGGCCTGCTCACGGCCCTGCTGGCCACGTCCGGCGACCCGTCCCACCCCGAACTCCGCCCGGTCCTCACAGGCCTGCCCGTGGCCGGCTTCACCGGCACCCTGACCAGCCGTTACACCGACGGCGCCGCCGGCATCGTACGAGCCAAGACAGGCACCCTCACGGGCGTGAACGCCCTCGCGGGAACGGTCGTGGACCAGGACGGCCATCTTCTGGCCTTCGCGTTCCTGGCCTCCGAGACGATGGACCCGGGAGCGGCGCAGACGGCGCTGGACAGGACGGCGACGGCACTGGCGGCCTGCGGCTGCGCCTAGCCGCACGGCTGTTCACCCGCCTCGGCCTTGCCCGCCCTTGCGGCCTGCCCCAAGCGGGAACGCTCACGTACGGTTGACACATGACGAGCATCGGTGGTGCCGCAACTCCTGGGATGGTCGACTGGAATCTCGCGGTGGCGACCGCGACCCGGCTGATGCGGCCGGGACCCGAGGTCAGCCGCGACGAGGCCCGCGCCGTCGTCGCGGAGCTGCGCCGGCACGCCAAGGCCTCGGAGGAACACGTCCGGGGCTTCACTCGTCTGGGCACCGAGGAGACCCACGACACCCCGGTCCTCGTCGTCGACCGCCCCGGCTGGGTGCGGGCCAATGTCGCGGGCTTCAGGGAGATCCTCAAACCGCTCCTCGACAAGATGCAGGAGCGCCGCGGCAGCACGCCCGGCGGCGCGGTCCTCGGCGCCGTCGGCGGCAAGGTCACCGGTGTCGAACTCGGCATGCTGCTGTCGTTCCTGGCCTCGCGGGTCCTTGGCCAGTACGAGACCTTCGCCCCGGCCACCCGCGAACTCCCCGCCGGTGCTAACGGCGGCGGCCGGCTGCTGCTCGTCGCGCCGAACATCGTGCACGTCGAGCGCGAACTCGACGTACAGCCCCACGACTTCCGCCTCTGGGTGTGCCTGCACGAGGAGACGCACCGCACGCAGTTCACGGCCGTGCCCTGGCTGCGGGACCACCTTGAGGGTGAAATCCAGTCGTTCTTGGCGGAGACCGACGTCGACCCCATGACCGTCCTGGAGCGCATTCGCGAGGCCGCCCAGTCCCTCGCGGGCGGTCGGCCCGAGGGCGAGGAGGACGACGGGGGTCACTCGTTCGTGGAGATCGTGCAGACCCCGGCCCAGCGGGAGATCCTCGGCCGGCTCACCGCCGTGATGTCCCTCCTTGAGGGTCACGCCGACTTCGTCATGGACGGGGTCGGCCCGGCGGTCGTGCCGTCCGTCGCGGAGATCCGCGAGAAGTTCCAGCAGCGCCGCGCCAAGGGGGCCTCCCGGCTGGACTTGGCGCTGCGCAAGCTGCTCGGTCTGGACGCCAAGCTCCGGCAGTACCGGGACGGCGAGCGGTTCGTGCGCGCGGTCGTCGAGCAGGTCGGCATGGACGGCTTCAACCGCGTGTGGACCTCCCCGAACACCCTCCCGACCAAGGCGGAGATCGCCAAACCGGCGGACTGGATCGCACGGGTGCACCGCAGGACCGAGACGTGAAACCCGACGAGCGAGTCGTGAACCTCGGGAAAGGTCGTGAAACGAATCCGGCCGACGGCAGGCGAACGCCCCTCCAATCACCCGTCCGAGGGACCGTGAGCCATGGGTAGGCGTGCAATGCTCGGGGAACGGCCCGGTTCTGTCACCATCTACACACTCTGAGTGACCGAACCTCGGGCTCACCCCCCGACAACTTCATGAAGGGAACCGGACATGGGTCCCCATCCTGCGGTCGCGGCGATACGCCTGGCGGTCCGCCGCGTCCTCCACGACATCCTCACCGAACACAACCGCATCACAACCGGCCTCTCGCACGAGCGCCCGCCGTCTCCGCTCGTGCTCGTGGCCTGCTCCGGCGGCGCCGACTCCATGGCCCTCGCCTCCGCCCTCGCCTTCGAGGCTCCCAAGCTCGGCATCCGTGCCGGCGGTGTCACCGTCGACCACGGCCTCCAGCCCGGCTCCGACCTGCGCGCGGAGGAAGTCGTCCTGCGCCTGCGCGAACTCGGCCTGGACCCCGTCGAGTCCGCCGCCGTCACCGTCGGCCGCGAAGGCGGACCCGAGGCCGCCGCCCGGGACGCCCGCTACGCCGCCCTCGACGCCGCCGCCCAGCGCCACGGCGCCGTCGCGATCCTGCTCGGCCACACCCGCGACGACCAGGCCGAGACCGTCCTGCTCGGTCTCGCCCGCGGCTCCGGCACCCGCTCCCTGTCCGGAATGGCCGCGGTCTCGGGGGCCGACGGCCGTTACCGCCGCCCCTTCCTCGAACTCGACCGGCAGACCGCCCGCCGGGCCTGCATGGTCCAGTCCCTGCCCGTCTGGGACGACCCCCACAACGCCGACCCCGCCTACACCCGGTCCCGGCTGCGCCACGAGGGCCTGCCCGCCCTGGAGAAGGCGCTCGGCAAGGGCGTCGTCGAGGCTCTCGCCCGTACGGCCCAGCTCTCCCGGGACGACGCCGACGCCCTCGACGCCTGGGCCAGCCAGGCCGAGACCTCCGTCCGCGACGCCGCCGGCCTGCTGGAGTGCGCCAAGCTCTATGCCCTGCCGCCCGCCGTACGCCGCCGGATCCTGCGCCGCGCCGCCATCGAGGCAGGCGCCCCGGCCGGCTCGCTGTTCGCCCGCCACATCGAAGAAGTCGACCGCCTGATCACCGGCTGGCGCGGCCAGGGGGTCATCAATCTCCCTGGCAAAGTCGTGGCTCAGCGCCAGGGTGGCAGACTGGTGATTCGGCAAGGCTGAATCCTTACCCCCTCCTCGGGGGCGGGCAGCCGGTGGGACGACCGAAAGTGATGCGGGTGGACGCGAAAGACATGGGTGCCGACCTCAAGCAGGTGCTCATCACCAAGGAAGAGATCGACGCGAAGCTGGCGGAGCTGGCGGCGAAGATCGACGCGGAGTACGCGGGCAAGGACCTGCTGATCGTCGGTGTCCTCAAGGGCGCGGTGATGGTCATGGCCGACCTCGCGCGGGCGCTGTCCACCCCCGTCACCATGGACTGGATGGCCGTGTCCTCCTACGGCGCGGGCACCCAGTCCTCCGGTGTGGTGCGGATCCTCAAGGACCTCGACACCGACATCAAGGGCAAGCACGTCCTGATCGTCGAGGACATCATCGACTCCGGCCTGACGCTGTCCTGGCTGCTGTCGAACCTCGGCTCGCGCGAGCCGGAGTCGCTGAAGGTGTGCACCCTGCTGCGCAAGCCGGACGCCGCCAAGGTCGCCATCGACGTCGAGTGGGTCGGCTTCGACATCCCCAACGAGTTCGTCGTCGGCTACGGCCTCGACTACGCCGAGAAGTACCGCAACCTCCCGTTCGTCGGTACGCTCGCGCCCCACGTCTACGGCGGCTGACACCGCGGCTGAGCCACAAGGGCGAGGCTTGTAGGACGATCGGGAACCCCAGCGCGGTTCGCGCCGTTGGAGCATGCAGAGACGGGAATGCAGCCGTCCGAGCTTCTCCGTGCGGCTTCGGGCCACAATGCTGGGGTACCGTCAGAAGAACTGTCTTATCAAACTCACTATGGCAGGAGGGACGGGGCGGCACCGCTCCGTATGGATGGACGTGAAGCGATACTTCCGTGGGCCGGTCATGTGGATCGTGCTGGCCGTCCTTGCCGTGGTCGTGTTGATGCAGGTCGTCGGCTCGTCCGGCGGCTACAAGACGGTGGACACCGGCCAGGTCGTCCAGGCGATCACTGACAACAAGGTCGAGTCGGCCAAGCTGACCACCGGCGACGAGCAGACCATCAAGGTCCAGCTCAAGGACGGCGAAAAGATCGAGGGCAGCTCGAAGATCCAGGCGAGCTACATCGGCGACCAGGGTGTGAACATCGCCAACACCCTGCAGACCAAGTACCAGGACAAGCAGATCCCGGACGGGTACACGGTCTCTCCGACCAAGCAGAACGCCTTCGTGAGCATCCTGCTCTCGCTGCTCCCCTTCGTCCTCATCGTGGTCGTCTTCCTGTTCCTGATGAATCAGATGCAGGGTGGCGGCTCCCGGGTCATGAACTTCGGGAAGTCCAAGGCGAAGCTCATCACCAAGGACACCCCGAAGACGACGTTCGCGGACGTCGCCGGCTCGGACGAGGCCGTCGAGGAGCTCCACGAGATCAAGGAGTTCCTGCAGGAACCGGCGAAGTTCCAGGCCGTCGGCGCCAAGATCCCCAAGGGCGTACTGCTGTACGGCCCTCCCGGCACCGGCAAGACCCTGCTCGCGCGTGCCGTCGCGGGCGAGGCCGGCGTGCCGTTCTACTCGATCTCCGGTTCCGACTTCGTCGAGATGTTCGTCGGTGTCGGTGCCTCCCGAGTCCGTGACCTGTTCGAGCAGGCCAAGGCGAACGCCCCGGCCATCGTCTTCGTCGACGAGATCGACGCGGTCGGCCGCCACCGCGGCGCCGGCCTCGGCGGCGGTCACGACGAGCGCGAGCAGACCCTGAACCAGCTGCTCGTCGAGATGGACGGCTTCGACGTGAAGGGCGGCGTCATCCTGATCGCCGCCACGAACCGGCCCGACATCCTCGACCCGGCCCTCCTGCGCCCCGGCCGCTTCGACCGCCAGATCGCGGTCGACCGCCCGGACATGCAGGGCCGTCTGGAGATCCTCAAGGTCCACCAGAAGGGCAAGCCGGTCGCCCCGGACGTCGACCTGTCGGCCGTCGCCCGCCGTACGCCGGGCTTCACCGGCGCCGACCTGTCGAACGTGCTGAACGAGGCGGCGCTGCTCACGGCCCGCTCGGACAAGAAGCTCATCGACAACCAGATGCTCGACGAGGCCATCGACCGCGTCGTGGCGGGCCCGCAGAAGCGGACCCGGATCATGTCGGACAAGGAAAAGAAGATCACCGCGTACCACGAGGGCGGTCACGCCCTGGTCGCGGCGGCCTCCCCGAACTCCGACCCCGTCCACAAGATCACGATCCTGTCCCGAGGCCGCGCCCTCGGCTACACGATGGTGCTCCCGGACGAGGACAAGTACTCGACCACGCGCAACGAGATGCTCGACCAGCTCGCCTACATGCTGGGCGGCCGCGCGGCCGAGGAACTGGTCTTCCACGACCCGACCACGGGCGCCGCGAACGACATCGAGAAGGCCACGGCAACGGCCCGCGCGATGGTCACGCAGTACGGCATGACCGAGCGTCTCGGCGCCATCAAGTTCGGCGGCGACAACACCGAGCCGTTCCTCGGACGTGAGATGGCTCACCAGCGCGACTACTCGGAAGAGGTCGCCGCGCTGGTCGACGAAGAGGTCAAGAAGCTCATCGAGAACGCGCACAACGAGGCCTGGGAGATCCTGGTCGAGAACCGCGACGTCCTCGACAACCTCGTTCTCGCGCTGCTGGAGAAGGAGACGCTGGGCAAGGAGGAGATCGCCGAGGTCTTCGCCCCGATCGTCAAGCGTCCGCCGCGTCCGGCCTGGACCGGCTCCTCCCGCCGTACGCCGTCCACCCGTCCGCCGGTGCTCTCCCCGAAGGAGCTCGCACTGACGAACGGCGCCAACGGCGCGACGCCGGCGATCACCACCGCCAAGTCGACGGCCGCCGAGCACGCCCCGGTGACGGAGCCCGCTCCCGAGGAGCGTCCGGAGAGCTGACACCCGGTTCCCGGTGACCTCACCGGGCCCGGAATGGATGCCGCGTCCCCCTGGTTTTAGCCTGGGGGGCGCGGCATCGTCGTATGTCCGCAGTTCAGACGCGTGACCCACACGCGCCACCCGCACAGGAACGAGGCACCACACATGACCGACCCCGTGACGCTGGACGGCGAGGGCCGCATCGGCGAGTTCGACGAGAAGCGCGCCGAGAACGCCGTACGCGAACTGCTGATCGCGGTCGGCGAGGACCCGGACCGTGAGGGCCTGAAGGAGACGCCCGGGCGGGTTGCCAGGGCGTACAAGGAGATATTCGCGGGCCTGTGGCAGAAGCCCGAGGATGTGCTGACGACGACGTTCGACCTCGGGCACGACGAGATGGTGCTCGTGAAGGACATCGAGGTCTACAGCACGTGTGAGCACCATCTGGTGCCGTTCCGGGGCGTGGCGCACGTCGGGTACATCCCGGCGACCTCCGGGAAGATCACCGGGCTGTCCAAGCTGGCCCGGCTCGTCGATGTCTACGCCCGCCGCCCTCAGGTGCAGGAACGACTCACCACGCAGATAGCGGACTCCCTGATGGAGATCCTGGAGCCGCGTGGGGTGATCGTCGTCGTGGAGTGCGAGCACATGTGCATGTCGATGCGCGGCATCCGCAAGCCCGGCGCGAAGACCATCACCTCGGCGGTGCGCGGACAGCTGCGGGACGCGGCCACGCGCAACGAGGCGATGAGCCTGATCATGGCGCGCTGACGCCGCCCGGCCGTCATGCGGCCGGTGCCGCCCCCGCCCCGTTGTGCTCGTCGTCCTCCGGGAGCTTGCACACGCGCTCCAGGAAGATGGCCGCCGCTATGACGGCGATGCCCGCGACGACCGAGAAGCCGGCGTAGATGGCCTGGTCGCGGCGGGCGGGGATGTCGAGGACCTCCAGCAGGAAGACGCCCGTGCCGCCGTACATGCCGGAGACGAGGGCGGCGACCAGGGCGCTGGCCTGGCCGAACACGACCGCGCGGGCGGCCATCAGGGGGTCGACGCCCTTGGCGCCGGGGCGGCGCTCGCGCTGGGCCTTGAGGCGGGAGCGGATCGAGAGCGCCGTGGCCAGCAGAACCGCGGCGATCAGCGCGAGGACGATGGGGGCGGCCAGGGGGACGCTCGGCAGGGTCCCGATCGAGTTCCAGAGGCGGGCGCCCGCCCAGGACAGGACGCCGGCCACGACGAAGACGCCGGCCAGCACCCTGATACGCAGCTCTCTCACGGTGTCCCTTCAGCTCCCCCGGATCTCCACGGACTGTGGGCGATCTTCTTGACCTTAACGACTACTCGGGCAGTCGGAGTTCCAGGTCCTGGCGGGCCGACACACCCTCCTGGGTGACGGTGCCGAGAAGGTCGGCGACCGCGCCGCGGCCGGGCAGCTGGGCCTCGGGCTCCAGGTCGTGCCAGGGGGCGAGGACGAAGGCCCGCTCGTGGGCGCGCGGGTGGGGAAGGGTGAGGACCGGGTCGTCGGAGACGACATCGGCGTAGGCGACGATGTCGACGTCGAGGGTGCGCGGGCCCCAGCGCTCGTCGCGGACGCGGTGGAAGGCTTCCTCGACCGCATGTGCCCGCTCCAGCAGGGAGGACGGGGGGAGCGTGGTCTTCAGGACGACGACCGCGTTGAAGTACGAGGGCTGGCTGCCGGGCTCCACTCCCCACGGCTCCGTCTCGTAGACGGGGGAGACGCCCTTGATGCGGACGCCGGGGGTGTCCTCCAGGGCGTCGATGGCGCCCTGGAGTGTCTCCAGGCGGTTGCCGAGGTTGGAGCCGAGGGAGATCACGGCCCGCTGCGGGTTGTGCAGGGTGGTGTCGGCGGCGTCGACCTTCTCGACGACGGAGGCGGGTACCGGCTGGACGGTCGGGTCGCTGGGACCCTGCGTGAAGGACGCGGTCATACTCGGCTCCGGGTGATGGTGACGGTCACGTCGTCGAAGGGGACCGTGATCGGCGCGTCGGGTTTGTGGACGCGGACCTCGACCTCCTGGACCCCCTCGTGCTTGAGACAGGCCTGGGCGATGCGCTCGGCGAGGGTTTCGATGAGGTTGACGGGCTCGCCCTCGACGACGGCCACGACCTCCTCGGCCACGATGCCGTAGTGCACGGTCTTCGTCAGGTCGTCGTCGGCGGCGGCCGGTCGGGTGTCCAGGCCCAGGACGAGGTCCACGATGAAGGTCTGGCCCTCCTCGCGCTCCTTGGGGAACACACCGTGGTACCCGCGGGCCTTCAGGCCGCTCAGCGCGACACGATCCACGCGAATCACTCCTGCAATCGTCGGTAGCGGCCGGTCCGTGCCGCGTGCGGGCGGCACACCGGCCTCGGACGAATCTACCTGCGGGCACTGACAGGGCCGGGCCACGGGGGCACGGGCCCCCGACGGGCCCGGGAGGTTTCACCGTGTGTTTCCCCTGGGGAACCCGGCGGCTCACGGGTTGGTAGCCGCCCCTACCCAGGGGTGCGTGATTCCAACCACTTCTTGGTCCCTGTGGGCGGATCCGCGGTGTGGCCCAAGGGGCGCCTACCCACTCAGGAGGGTGTGTCGTCGCCTTCTTCCTCGTCGGTTTCGGCCAGAACGGGCGAGGCGTGGTGGGACCAGAGTTTCCAGCCTGCCGGGGTGCGACGGAAGACATTGGTGGCGACGACCAGCTGGCCGACGAGCGGGCCCAGCTCCTCGCCGCCCTCGGGTGCGGGACCGCCGCTGAGGATGTTCTCGGTGCAGGTCACCAGCGCGGTGTCGCCGGTGACGGACACGTGCACGTCGGTGAGGAAGAACTGGATGTAGTCGGTGTTCGCCATGATCAGCGCGTACGACCTCAGGACCTCGCCGCGGCCGGTGAGCACCGGCCAGCCGGGGTGCACACAGGAGATCACTCCGGAGTCGGCGGGGTCGTGGTAGGTCTCGTCGACGCCGAGGTCGGAGGGGGTGAGCCAGAGGGAGGACACCTCCTCGAAGTCGCCGCGTTCCAGTGCCTCGTAGAAGGCGGTGTTGGCGGCTTCTACCTGCTCGACGTCGGTGTGGGGGGCGCTCACCGGGCTCCTTCGGAGGAGTGCGAGCCCGGCGCTCGGTGGATGTCGCGCGCCCCTTCTACGGCGCGCGCAACGCGTACCGCGTCCGCCGTCGCGTGCACCTCGTGCACGCGCACTGCCCATGCGCCGGCGTGCGCCGCGAGCGCGGACACGGCGGCCGTTGCGGCGTCGCGCTCGCGCGCGGGCGGCGGCGCGCCCTCCGGGCCGGCCAGCACACGGCCGAGGAACCGCTTGCGGGAGGCGGCGACGAGCAGCGGGTGGCCGAGAGCGAGCAGCCGGTCGAGGTGGGCGAGGAGGACGAGGTCGTGCTCGGCGTCCTTGGAGAAGCCGAGGCCGGGGTCCACGACGATGCGGTCGGGGGCGATGCCGCCCGCCAGAACGGCCTCCACGCGCGCGTGCAGTTCGTCGACGACCTCGGTGACGACGTCGTCGTAGACGCCCTTGACGTTGCCGCCTTCGAGGAAGCCGCGCCAGTGCATGACGACGAAGGGGGCGCCGGCGTCCGCGACGACCGGGATCATCGCGGGGTCGGCGAGGCCGCCGCTGACGTCGTTGACAAGGGCGGCGCCGGCCGCGAGGGACTGTTCGGCGACGGAGGCGCGCATGGTGTCGACGGAGATCGTGACGCCCTCGGAGGCGAGACCGCGGACGACCGGGATGACGCGCTTGAGCTCCTCGGCCTCGTCGACGCGGGTGGCGCCGGGGCGGGTGGACTCGCCACCGACGTCCACCAGGTCCGCGCCCTCGGCGACCAGGGCGAGGCCGTGCTTGACGGCGGCCGTCGTGTCGAACCAGCGGCCGCCGTCGGAGAAGGAGTCCGGGGTCACGTTCACGACTCCCATGACCGCGCAGCGGTCCCATTCCGGAAGTCCTGCCACGCGCGCGCGTCCGCTCTGCTTGCTCATACGTTCAGCGTAGGCCCCGGGAGGGGCGGTTCGGTCGTGCGGCCCGGACGGAAGCCCCTGGGGACGTGGGGGAGCGGGGGAGCTTCCGTCCGGGCCTGTCCGGGGGGTCATGCCGCGCGGACGTTGTGTTCCTTCCTGGTGCGGGCGCAGGGGTGCGCGCGAGCGGTGCGGTGGCGCGGGGAGTGGGGCAGGGCCACGTCGACGAAGCGTGCGCCGCGAGCGCGGTGGCCCAGTGCCACGGAGGAGCCACGTCCGGTGTCGGTGGCGCGGCGGATGCGGTCCGGTTCGGCCCGGCCGAGGTCACGGACGTGTCGTACCCGGGTCGCGTAACCGGCTCGCTCGATGCGCGTGACCATGTGGCGCACGGTGCGCATCGAGCGGCCGGTGAGCGAGAAATCCGCGACGTCCACCACCGCCTCGTCGCCGAGTTCGAGGGCGTCCAGGCCGGTCTCGCGGGTCCACACCGCACCGCCCGTCTCCGAGCAGCCCATGACGGCCGGGGTCCACGAGTGGGCGCGGGCCTCGTCCATGAAGCGCTCGATCGCGCCCGGCCAGGCCTCCATGTCGCCGATCGGGTCGCCGCCGGCGAGCATCACACCGGAGACGACGCGGTAGGTCACCGCCGCCTTGCCACTGGGGGAGAAGACGACGGCCTTGTCGCGGCGCAGCGCGAAGTGGTCGGCGGAGTCGCGTCCGCCGTGCTTCTCCAGGAGGGCCCTCAGGCGGGCCTCGTCCTCCTGCGTGAGGCGCGCGGCCGGGTGTTCGGGACGGAAGGCGAGGTAGATCGTGGTGACGGCGGTGAGCAGGCCGAGGGCGCCCAGGGAGAAGGCGACGGTCCACGTCGCGGTGCCCTGGTAGGCGACGGGGCCCTCGAAGCCGAACAGGCCGTACAGAACGTGGGTGATGCGCTCGGCCAGGCTCGGGTTGCCGATCAGGCTCCCCGGGTGGGCGCTGACGATGACGAGTCCGAGGGCAAGGGAACCGGCGCCCATGAGGACGAAGTTGGCCAGCGCCCGCCACCGGCTGCTCGGGTCGGGCAGGGCCGCGAACCGGTCGCGGTGGCGCAGCACGGTCGCCAGCAGGACGAGCGGGACGAGGGCGCCCAGCAGGGAGTGCCGGTAGGCGAACTGGGCCACGGCGCCGGCCGGGAGCAGTGCCACCGCGGCCCGCCACGCCCGGCGCTTGCCCTGCTTGAGGCCGGGCGCGAGCAGCAGTAACAGCACGCCGGTGCTGAGCGAGAGCGCGGCCGCGAGCGGGCCGAGCGCGCCCGGCAGCACCTCGGCGAGGGTGTGCACACGCGTGTGCCGGAAGTGCGGGAAGACGCCCACGGCGATGTCCAGAAGGCCTACGAGGGCACAGGCCCTGCCGATGAGAAGGGGGGCGGCCTCGGGGCGCGGGCCGCGCAACAATCGGCGTGCCCGGCCCGACAGCTGCGGGATTGCGCCCGGCACTTCCTCATCCGTCCTGACAGACATCGCATCCCGTAGTTCTGCGAGAGACCTTGGATCCGGTGCCGATTCGGGCATCCGGCGACATTGCGCCCTCTAGGACGGCGTCTTGGGGAGCGAGGTTCACTCACCTCGTCAAAGCCGGTTCAAAGGCCGGGGAAAGTCCCGGGCAAGAGCGGGGCGGAAACGTCACTGGTCGTCAGCAGCAGCCGGATCGACGAGTTCCGGACCGATTGCCGGACGGGGCCGACAGCCGGAAATGATCTTGTTCTTTGCGGGCGTGGTCCTATTCCGGAGCGCTTCTGATTCCTGATGACTCGTGAAGGCTGCGGGATGGCTGTGTTTTTACGGGGCGGGCCACCAAGATTCGCCTACGCGCGGTAAGTTTCTGGCCATGCCACGTGGACGTCACCGCCATTCCCCGCCCCTGCACAGGCTGCTGCCCCCCTCGGCGATCGCCGGCGTCTCGCTCGTCTGCGCCGTCGGCCCCTGGGTGTTCTCGGAGGCCATGGTGCTCCGCGGACTGGCCGCGGCTGCCGCGGCGACGGCGGTCATGGGCGCGGTCGTCATGCGCCGCTGGGACGCGCAGGCGGGCAAGCAGGTCGCCGACCTCACGCGTGCGCGTGCGAGCGACGAGTGGCGTCACGAGGAGCGGGTCGCCGAGCTGGAGACCGACCTGGAGGAGTCGCGCGAGCTGCGCGGCAAGCTGGAGCAGCGGCTGCGGGCCAAGCGCTCGGAACTCGCGGGCCTGCGCAACGAACACGCGGCGCTGCTGCGGCGGTACGCCACGGCGGAGACCGAGCGCGCGAGCGCCCTGGAGGGCCGCCGGCTGCTGGAGATAGAGGCAACGGTGCCGTCGCGCGCGCTGCCGCCCGCGCCGGCGCCCGTGGACGAGCAGGAGCCGGAGAAGGCAGGGGCCGTGGCAGCCCGGGCCGAGGCGGAGACCGAGGGCGACACCGAGGCCGAGGTCGCGGCGGAGGAAGCGAGCGCCCCGGCGATCTTCTCGCCGGAGGGCTCCCAGCTCTTCCTGCGCGCGCGGGCGGCGCTTTCGCGGTTCGACGGCGAGGACGCCCCCAAGGCGGACGGCGACGCGCCGACGGCTTCTGCACCCACGCGGAACGACGGCCCGGCGCAGTCCGATGCCTCCGCGCAGTCCGATGCCCCCGCGCAGAACAGCATCCCGGCGCAGAGCGGCGGCTCCTCGAACGACGAGGCCGTGACGGCCGGTTCAGCCGCGCAGGAGGACGAGGCGCAGGGGAAGCCCGAGGCGGTCGACGGGCAGGAGCACACGCGCGCGGCCGCCGCCACCACGAACAGGCCGGCCCTGCCCGCCCAGCAGCCCACCGGGCACTTCGTCGCCCCGACGGCGGTGGCCGTCGTCCCGTCGGCGCCCGCGCGGCGCCCGATGGTCGAGGGCGGCTTCGACTTCTTCGGTACGAAGCAGGGGGAGCCCTCCTCCGCTCTGGAGGACGTGCAGAACGAGGACCTCGCCGACGTCGTCGGCCAGGAGGCGCTCGCGCTCCACAAGGCCGAGGCGGAGGCCCAGTTCAAGCCGGCGGACGAGGAGTCCCGCGGCATCGGCCAGGTGATCGACCTGACGGCTCACGACGAGACCGAGCAGATCGACGTACAGGGCCTGCGCAGCGCGGTTTCCTGAAGCCCGGCGAGCGGGGCCGGCGGTGCTACGCCATCCACCGGTCGGGCCGTGCGTCCCGCCGCCCCGTGTGTGACCTCTCCGCCTGACTCCGCAACAGCTCCGCGGCCTCCTCAACGGCCCTGAGCCGTGCTGTCACGGTCTTGTTGGCGCCCGTGTCCACATGCACGTGGGCGAGGCCCAGACGCCGCTGCCAGGGGCCCTGTGCGAGCCGTACGCTCTGCACCTTCGCGTGCGGCACCAGCGCCAGACTGCGGCTCAGCAGCCCCTCGTGCGCGGCGAACACCCCGTCGGTGACGGCAAGGCCGTAACCCCGCCACCACAGGGGCACGCGCCACCTCGCGCGCCGTGGCGGCCGGGAGAGCGCCGCGTCCGGGGGCACGGTCACGCCGGGCAGCACGCGCGCGACGACCGCCTCGGCGATCTCGCGCGGCGCGACCGGCACCAGGACGGAGTTGGACGAGCCGGCGACGTCCAGCTCGACCCGCACCCACCCGCGCCGCCGCCACAGCAGGGGCCGGACGAGGCGCACGGTCTGCACCCGCCCCGGCGGCACCGTCTCGTGGACGCGGTCCAGCAGCCCGCGGTCGATGCGCAGCCCGTCGGGGGAGTCGGCCACCGTCCAGTCGTACTCGGCGACGAACCGGCCCACGCTGCTCGCGCCCGCAGCGCCGAGCAGCGGCACGGCGGTGGCCAGGACCGTCCACACGCTGTGGGTGGCCAGCCACAGCACCGGCGGTACGACGAGTGCGGCGGCCAGCGTGCCCCAGGTGGCGCCCGTCAGCACGAGTGAGCCGGCGAGCACGCCCGGGGGCACGCGCAGCAGCTCGCGCGCCGGCGCTTCACCGACTTCATGCGCCGTCTCGGGCGCGAATCCGGCGGCGCGTGCGAGGAGTTCCGCGCGGAGCGCACGCGCCTCGCCCGCGCCCAGGAAGGCGAGCTCGTCCTTCTTGTCCGTGCCGACGACATCGAGTTTGAGCTTGGCGACGCCCGCCACGCGCGCGAGGAGCGGCTGGGTGACGTCGATGGCCTGGATCCGTTCGAGCCGGATGTGCGCGGTGCGCCGGAACACCAGCCCGGTGCGGATGCGCAGTTCGGTGGTGGTCACCGCGAAGTGCGTGAACCACCAGGTGAGGAAGCCGTAGAGGGCGGCTGCCGGAAGGATGACGGCTACCGCGATCAGCAGGGTGGTCGTCGTCAGCCGGGTCAGCTGGCGCTGCGTCTGGTCGGGGTCGTGCACCGCCCACCCGATGAGTACGGCGACCGGCGCCCACGCCCGCCGGAGCGGGGTCACGGGATGCAGCCGCCGCTCGGTGACGGGCGGCTTCTCGCGTACGTCGTCGTCGACGCCCGGCGCCGTCACAGCCCCGCCGATCGGGCCTCGCCCAGCTCGGTGAGCCGGTCGCGCAACCGTTCCGCCTCGGCCGGGTCGAGGCCGGGGATGGTCGCGTCGGTCGCCGCGGCGGCCGTGTGCAGTTGCACGCTGGCCAGCCCGAAGTGCCGCTCGACGGGCCCGGAGGTGACCTCGACGAGCTGCATGCGCCCGTACGGCACGACGGTCTCCTCGCGCCACAGCACACCCCGGCTGATGAGCAGGTCGTCGGCGCGCTCGGCATAGCGCCAGGAGCGCCAGTTGCGGCCCAGCATCACCCAGCCCCAGACCATCGCCGCGAGGGGCAGCAGCGCGAAGGCGGTCCAGGCGGGTCCGACGACGAGGCCGAGCAGCACCGCCAGGCCCGCGGCCAGCAGTCCCAGCCACACCACCAGCAGCATCCGTCGCATGCGCAACAGCCCTGGCGGCAGTCCGGTCCACACCGGCTCGTCCCCGTTGGTCCCCGTGCTGCCCGTGTGCACCGAGTTTTCCGGGCTCCCCGTCTCCATACGGCCAGCGTACGTAGGACAGACTGTGTCCATGACTCCTACGACGGAGACCATGGTCGGGATCGGCGGCGCCGCGGAGAGCACCGACATGGTGCTCAACATCGGGCCCCAGCACCCGTCGACGCACGGCGTGCTGCGGCTCCGGCTCGTCCTGGACGGCGAGCGCATCACCAGCGCGGAGCCGGTGATCGGCTATATGCATCGCGGCGCGGAGAAGCTCTTCGAGGCCCGCGACTACCGCCAGATCATCATGCTCGCCAACCGTCACGACTGGCTGTCGGCGTTCTCCAACGAGCTGGGCGTCGTCCTCGCCGTGGAGCGCATGCTCGGCATGGAGGTGCCCACGCGCGCGGTGTGGACACGCACGCTGCTGGCGGAGCTGAACCGCGTGCTCAACCACCTGATGTTCCTCGGGTCGTACCCCTTGGAGCTGGGCGGGATCACCCCGGTCTTCTACGCCTTCCGGGAGCGCGAGACCCTCCAGAACGTCATGGAGGAGGTCTCCGGCGGCCGTATGCACTACATGTTCAACCGCGTCGGCGGCCTCAAGGAGGACCTGCCGGCCGGCTGGACGACACGCGCGCGTGCCGCCGTCGCCGCCGTGCGCTCGCGTATGGACGTCTACGACGACCTGGTCCTCGGCAACGAGATCTTCCGGGGGCGCACGCGGGGCGTGGGCGCTCTCACGCCGGAGGCCGTGCACGCGTACGGCGTGAGCGGGCCCATCGCGCGCGCCTCGGGCGTCGACTTCGACCTGCGCCGCGACGAGCCCTACCTCGCGTACGGGGAGCTCCAGGACACCCTGAAGGTGGTGACCCGGCGGGACGGCGACTGCCTGGCCCGTTTCGAGGTGCTTCTGGAGCAGACGCACAACGCCCTCGACCTCGCAGACGCCTGCCTGGACCGGCTCGCCGACCTGCCGCCCGGACCGATCAATCAGCGGCTGCCCAAGGTCCTCAAGGCGCCCGAGGGGCACACGTACGCGTGGACCGAGAACCCGCTCGGCATCAACGGCTATTACCTGGTCAGCAAGGGCGAGAAGACCCCGTACCGGCTGAAGCTGCGCTCGGCCTCGTACAACAACATCCAGGCGCTGGTCGAGCTGCTGCCGGGCACGCTGGTGGCGGACATGGTGGCGATTTTGGGGTCACTGTTCTTCGTGGTCGGGGACATCGACAAGTAGCTCCCCGGGTGGCCCGCCGAGGGGCGCGTCCGGAATGCCGACCGGCTGGAGCAGCCAGCCGAAGTCGCCGAGTCCGCCGGCTGCGGTGAGCTCGGCGGCCTCACCGGCGCGGGCGAGGGCGCGGACGTACTCCGTGGGTTGCGTGGCTGCGAGCGTGAGCGGGGGGCGTGCGCCTGCGAGGCCCAGGGCGCGCAGGGCGTCGCGCTGGAGCATCAGGCGCGGGCTCGGCAGCGCGCGCGCCGTCGCGGACACTTCCACGCGTGCCCGCGCAGACGCCCTCGCTCCCGCCTCCGCGCACGCGTCCAGCGCGACATGCGCCGTGATGTCGCACGACCCGTCCGGCACCGGCGCCGTCTCGCGCCCCTCCCGGAACCCGGTCAGCGTCCCGAACAGGGGGCGCGCGTCCGCCGTGTGCGCGTAGTCCACCGCGACCGTGAGCCCCCGTTCGACCGACGCGACCGCCGAGGCCCAGGCGTCGTCCCGGGGCAGCCCGATCTCCGCCCGCAGTCCCTCCTCGGCGGGCAGCGGCCACCACCGCGCGAGCCACTCCGCGTCCGCACCGGCGACCGGCTCCCCGAGCCGCTCGGTCCCGTCCCGCGTGACGAGGACCTGCCGCGGTACGCCCGCGGAGTCCGTCTCCGCCACGTCCACGGGGACGTTGTCGAGCCACTCGTTGGCGAACAGCAGCCCGGTGATCGCCTGCGGCGGCTCGGGCAGCCACTCGATCCGGTGATCAAGGTCCACGGGACGGTCGGCGATCTCGACGGCGTACCCGCGCGCGCGGGCGGCCACGTCGGCGGGCAGTGCGGCGAGCACGGCGGTGACCAGTTCGCCCCGGCCGGCCGCCATGTCGACGAAGTCGAGCGTCGCGGGCCTGCCCAGTGCCTCGTCGACCCGGCACAGCAGCCGGGCCACGGCCTCGGCGAAGAGCGGCGAGGCGTGCACGGAGGTACGGAAGTGCCCGGCAGGGCCCTCGGGTCTGCGATAGAAGCCGTGCGGCCCGTACAGCGCCTCCCGAGTCGCCGCCCGCCACCCCAGCCATTCGCCCGTCGCCTCGTGCGTCACGGGCCCAGGCTAAGCGCACAGGGGAGCGGGGCCTCCACCTTGCGGAGTACGCGCGCCCGCTGCGGATCGACCCTTCGGTTGACCCCTGCACACGTCACGCTTCCCTACGCTGGGTTACGTGCAGCGCCTCTATGACTTCCTCCGCAGGCACCCGACATGGGTCGACAGCTTCTGGGCCGTCTTCCTGTTCGGGATCTCGGTGGTGTCCGGAACCGTGCAGCAGGAGGTCGAAGGCGTCGACTACCAGGTCGCCGCCGTGCCGATCGCCCTGCTGCTGAGCCTGGTGATCGCGCTGCGCCGGCGCATGCCGGAGAGGATGCTGCTGCTGGCCGTCGCGCTCGGCGTGGCGCAGCTCGCGCTGGACGTCGAGACGATGCCCGCGAACTTCGCCATGCTGGTGATCACCTACACCGTGGCCGCGACCGGCGCCCGCTGGGCCTCCAGGCTGGCGCTGGCCGTCGGTCTGTGCGCGGCGCCCCTGGCACAGCTGCGCTGGCCGGAGAACGAGTCGAGCCTCCTCGGCACCATCGCGCTCATCGTCTTCACGACAGTGCCCTTCGCCCTGGCCTGGGTGCTCGGCGACTCGATACGCACCCGCCGCGCCTACTTCGCGCAGCTGGAGGAGCGCGCGACCCGGCTCGAAAAGGAGCGCGAGGCGCAGGCCAAGGTCGCGGTCGCCGCCGAACGAGCCCGGATCGCGCGCGAGCTGCACGACGTGGTCGCGCACAACGTGTCGGTGATGGTGGTCCAGGCCGACGGCGCCGCCTACGTCCTGGATGCCGCGCCGGACCAGGCGAAGAAGGCCCTGGAGACCATCTCCTCCACCGGCCGCCAGGCCCTCGCCGAGATGCGCCGCCTGCTCGGCGTGCTGCGCACCGGGGAGCACCAGGAGGGCGGCGAGTACGTCCCGCAGCCCGACGTCGAGCAGATCGAGGACCTCGTCGAGCAGTGCCGTACCGCGGGCCTGCCGGTCGACTTCAAGGTCGAGGGCACCCCGCGCCCGTTGCCCAGTGGCGTCGAGCTCACCGCGTACCGCATCGTGCAGGAGGCGCTCACCAACACCCGCAAGCACGGCGGGCCGAACGCGGGTGCGAGCGTGCGCCTGGTCTACTTCGACGACGGCCTCGGTCTGCTCGTGGAGGACGACGGCAAGGGCGCCCCGCACGAGTTGTACGAGGACGGTGGCGTCGACGGCCAGGGGCACGGCCTGATCGGGATGCGCGAGCGGGTCGGCATGGTCGGCGGCACCCTGGACGCGGGCCCCCGCCCGGGCGGAGGATTCCGCATCAGTGCCCTGCTCCCGCTCAAACCCGTGCACTGACGCCTGCCCATGCCCTGTGTTGACACCTGTAACGGCCTTGTAGACGGACACGGAAGAGGACTCCGATGACGATCCGCGTAATGCTCGTCGACGACCAGGTGCTGCTGCGCACCGGGTTCCGGATGGTGCTCGCCGCCCAGCCGGACATGGAGGTCGTCGCGGAAGCGGGCGACGGCGTCGAGGCCCTCCAGGTGCTGCGGACGACCGCTGTGGACGTGGTTCTGATGGACGTGCGCATGCCGAAGCTGGACGGCGTGGAGACCACCCGCCGCATCTGTCAGGACGCCAACCCGCCGAAGGTGCTGATCCTGACCACCTTCGACCTCGACGAGTACGCCTTCTCCGGGCTGAAGGCGGGCGCCTCGGGCTTCATGCTCAAGGACGTGCCGCCCGGCGAGCTGCTCGCCGCCATCCGCGCCGTGCACAGCGGAGACGCGGTGGTCGCCCCGTCGACGACCCGGCGGCTCCTGGACCGGTTCGCGCCCATGCTGCCCTCCACCGGCAAGGAGCCGCAGCACAAGGAGCTGGAGCGGCTCACCGACCGCGAGCGCGAGGTCATGGTGCTGGTCGCCCAGGGCCTGTCCAACGGCGAGATCGCGGCCCGGCTGGTCCTGTCCGAGGCGACCGTCAAGACGCACGTGGGCCGCATCCTGACCAAGCTCGGGCTGCGGGACCGGGTGCAGGTGGTGGTGCTGGCCTACGAGACGGGCCTCGTGCGGGCCGGCGGTCAGGCCTGAGCGGCCACCCGGGCCGCCGGTAGGGTCGGCGGCATGCTCCTGTGGATCAACGGGCCCTTCGGGGGCGGAAAGACACAGACCGCGTACGAGATCCGGCGCCGCCTGCCCGGCAGTGTCGTCTGCGACCCCGAGCACGTCGGCTTCGGGCTGCACCGCATGCTGCCCCCGGACCTGCGGGGCGACTTCCAGGATCTGGCGTCCTGGCGGCAGGGCGTCGTCGAGGTCCTCGATCTGGCCCTGACGGAGCACGACGGCGTGGTGATCGCGCCCATGACGGTCACCGACTCCGGCCACTTCGCCGAGACCGTCGGACGACTGCGCGAACTCGGCCACGACGTACGCCACTTCACCCTCCTCGCCGAGCGTGCGACCGTCCTGCGGCGGCTGCGCGAGCGCGGCCTGGGGCACCTCCCCCAGTACATCGCCGGAAAGAACGCCGGGCTGCGCCGCGAGAGCTGGGCGGTGCGGCAGCTCGACCACTGTCTGGAGCGGCTGCGCGAGCCGGAGTTCGCCGAGCACCTGTGGACCGACCACTCGACCGTGCCGAGGACGGCGGAGCGCATCGCCGGCCTGGCCGGGCTGCGGCTAGGCCCGAACGACGAGGGCGCGCTGCGGACATGGCTGCGGCAGGCGGGTGTCGGGATCCGGCACATCCGGTTCGACTGACCGCGCGGCGCGTCCTCGGCGCGGCCTCAGCGCAGCAGTGCCTCCAGGAAGTCGCTGCCCAGGCGGGCCACCGCCGTGACGTCCAGCTGGTGCAGGACGTAGCGGCCGCGGCGGCGCGTGGTGATCAGGCCGGCCTTCTTCAGGACGCCCAGGTGCCGGGATATCTCGGGGGCGGTCATGCCGTGGATCTGCACCAGCTCGCCCGTGGTGTACGTGGAGCGGGCGAGGTTGCGGCACAACTGCATGCGCACCGGGTGGGACAGCGCGGTCATCCGCAGGGTCAGCTGCTCGACGGAGGGCGGTGCGGCGATCCCGGGGGAGCCGACGGGGTAGTGCAGGACCGGGTGCCAGCCGTGCCGGTGGAGCACCATCAGGTGGGGCCAGCCCAGGCTCGTCGGCACCAGGAGGAGGCCGTCGCTCTTGATGGAGCTGTGGCCCTGGCGCAGCTTGTCGATGGTGATCCGGCCGGCGCTCTCGTCGACGGCCACCGACGGGGACACCGAGGCCAGGGCCTCGGCGAGCCCCCGGTGCCGCAGGAGGTCGGTCTTGTGCCGGGCGTCCGCCGCGAGCTGGTGGCGCAGCCGGGACCAGGTGTCCGCGAAGAAGACCTCGTCGCAGTCCTCAAGGAACTGCCGCAGCCAGGCCCGGATCTGCGGCGGGTCGTCGAACAGCCGCAGCGTGAACCGCAGCTGCTGCGGCCCGCGCGCAGCGGCGAGCTCCAGGGCACGCTGCCGCAGCTCCGCGTCGTCGAGTACGGAGGGCCCCTCGACGGCGTACGGCAGGGCGCAGGTGAACTCCAGGGCTGCGTCCACGAACTGGTCGTCCGTCAGCTTGTCCAGGAGGTCCAGGTCCTCGGCGAGCGTGGCGCCGGGCAGCGCACCGCCGGGCAGGCCCGCGTAGGGCAGGAAGAGGTCCGAGAACGTCGTCCGCCACAGGAAGTCGGCCTCGCACATCCGGTCGGCCAGGTGCGGGTCGAGCCGGGCGGTCACGCTGGTCGCCCAGCCCTGCAGCCCCGGGTGGTGGCCGGGCTCGGACAGCGCGTGCAGCGCCATGCCGAGCTCGGCCAGGGGTGAGGGCACGACGGCCACCCTCTCCGGCCGCAGCCCCGCGATGTCGATCGTCACGCTCATGCCCTCATGGTGCACCCCGCCACTGACAACGCCGATCCCGTTTGACGTCCGCCGTCAATCGACGCGACTTCGCGGCTTGAGGGGCGCAGGCTGGAAGCACCGGGGCAGCCGCGGAGCCTTCCGGAGCCATCACCACGTCCCGAAGAGGCCGCCATGAGCATCACCCAGCAGTACCTCCTCGACACCTACCGCGCACGGCAGCACGGCGAGCCCGACCCGCCGGCGCCCGGCGCCCACGACCGGCAGGTCGTGCGGGAGTGGCGAGAAGTCCGGCGGTTCCGGGCGGTCCTCGCCGGCCGTCCGGTCCGCGGGCGGTGGTGGTCGGCCCCGGGCCGCGGGCCCCGCCCTACCCGCTGACCTCCTCGGTCAGCCGGGCGACGAACTCCGCGACCGCCGTGCGCACGTCGCCGGCGGTCCACTCCAGGCCGGCGGCCCGCACGTACACCTCGGTGCAGGACAGACCCGGCCCCTGGGCGTCCCAGGCGTTGGCGAACAGAAGGGTCTCCGTCTCCTCGCCCTGCCGGACTGCCGCGCGGGAGAGGGCTTCGCTGTCGTACGGCAGCCAGACCTGGAACTCGTTGGTGTGCGGCTGCTCGGGGTGGACGCGCGCCCAGGGCACTCCGGCCGCCGCGAACCCCTCGCGCAGCGCGGTGGCCACCACGCGCGCGTGGCCCACGTACTCGGGCAGCCGCGGCAGCTCCCGCTCAAGGCCGGCCAGGGCGGTCAGCGCCGTGGGGAACTGCTGGAACACCGAGCCGCCGTAGCGGTGGCGCCATGCCTTGGCCTCCTCCACGAGCGTTGCCGGACCGGCGAGGGCAGCGCCTCCGTAACCGTCCAGGGACTTGTAGAACGACACGTAGACGCTGTCCGCCAGGTCCGCGATCTCGTCCAGCGGGCGGTCGAAGTGGACGGTGGACTCCCACAGGCGCGCGCCGTCGAAGTGCACCACCGCGTCGCGCTCCCGCGCCGCCTCGACGGTTTCGAGGAGCTCCTCCCAGGAGGGCAGGACGAAACCGGCGTCCCTGAGGGGCAGTTCCAGCATCAGCGTCCCGAAGGGCTCGTCGAGGTCACGTACCTCGTCGGCGGTCGGCAGCCGCGGTTCACCGGTCACCCGGACCGGGCGCAGTCCGCTGACCTGGCTCAACGCGTGACGCTCGTGCACTTCGGGATGGGCCAGCGCGTGCAGGGCGACGGTTGCGTTCCCGGTGCGGCCCGCCCAGCAGCGCAGCGCCACCTGCTGGGCCATCGTGCCGGTGGGGAAGAACGCGGCGGCCTCCTTGCCGAGCAGCCCGGCGACCTTCTCCTCCAGGGCGGCGACGACGCCGTTGCCGTAGAGGTCCGCCTGCTCGTCCAGGTCGTACAGCTCCTGCGCCTGTTCCAGCAGGGCAAGGCGCTCGCGGAGCGTGCCCAGAAAGCCGGGGCGTGCGAGTACATGCTTCGCGCCCCTGTACGCGCTGATGCGCCGCTCTCGTAGGCGCTTGCGCCGTTCCTCGTCGGACATCTGTTCCGATGGGGGCGCACTCGGCCCCGGCGTCTGCGCGCCCCGCTCCACCGTGTCCGTGCCCTGCTCCGCCGTATCACTCATGCTCGGATGATGGCGCCCTTCGACGGACCGGGGCACTCGCATTTCCGAGGGCCGCCGCTTCTTGTGGCGACGACTCTCGGAAACCCACAGCCTGTGGACAACCGGACGCCCCTCGAACCGATCGCGTTAACATGACGAGAAATCGTCCGGTACCCAGAGCGGACTGGAACGGGAAGGCCGCCGTCGCGTGAGTACAGTCCAACAGCCAGATCCGAAGGACCGCCCCGCGCGGCTCACCGTCGGCGTCGTCGGCGCCGGTCGGGTGGGCCCCGCGCTCGCCGCGTCCCTCCAGCTCGCCGGGCACCGTCCGGTGGCCGTCTCCGGAGTCTCGGACGCCTCCCGGAGAAGGGCCGCGCAACTGCTGCCCGACGTGCCCCTCGTGCCGCCCGCCGAGGTCCTCCGGCGCGCCGACCTGGTCCTGTTGACCGTCCCCGACGACGCCCTGCCCGGCCTTGTCACCGGCCTCGCCGAGACCGGGGCCGTACGCCCGGGCCAGCTGCTCGTGCACACCTCCGGGCGATACGGCGCGAAGGTCCTGGACCCGGCCCTGCGCGCGGGCGCGCTGCCGCTGGCCCTGCACCC
Source organism: Streptomyces sp. NPDC079141 (assembly GCF_040686775.1). NCBI lineage: Bacteria > Bacillati > Actinomycetota > Actinomycetes > Kitasatosporales > Streptomycetaceae > Streptomyces > Streptomyces sp. NPDC079141. The sequence continues at coordinate 225,504 of NZ_JBFBLP010000012.1, forward strand.
GGCGATGACCTTCACCGGCACCCAGGTGGACGTCCAGCGCCTCGCGGGCTGCTCCTTCGGCGTCACGGCACCCGAGGAACTGCGGCTCGCTGCCGAGGCCCTGGTCATCGAGATGGGCGGCGAGCCGGAGTGGATCGCCGAGGAGATGCGCCCGCTCTACCACGCGGCCCTCGCCCTGGGCGCCAACCACCTGGTGACCCTGGTCGCCCAGTCCATGGAGCTGCTGCGCGCGGCCGGAGTCGAGGCGCCCGACCGGATGCTCGGCCCGCTGCTCGGCGCCGCCCTGGACAACGCCCTGCGGTCCGGCGATGCCGCGCTGACCGGTCCCGTCGCGCGCGGGGACGCGGGCACTGTTGCCGCGCACGTCACGGAGCTGCGCAAGCACGCCCCGCAGACCGTCGCCGGCTACCTGGCGATGGCGCGCGCGACCGCCGACCGGGCGCTCGCCCACGGCCTGCTCAAGCCGGAACTCGCCGAAGACCTGCTGGGTGTGCTTGCCGACAGCACCAAGGGAGACGCGGGATGACCACCACCCTGCTGCGCACCGCCGACGAACTGCACGCACGCGCGCGTGTCGGCCACCGTGCCGTCGTGATGACCATGGGAGCCCTGCACGAGGGCCACGCCACCCTGATCCGCACCGCGCGCGAGGTCGCCGGCCCGGACGGCGAGGTCGTGGTCACGGTCTTCGTGAACCCGCTGCAGTTCGGCGCGGGCGAGGACCTCGACCGCTACCCGCGCACCCTCGAAGCCGACCTCAAGATCGCCGAGGAGGCCGGTGCGGACGTCGTGTTCGCGCCCTCCGTGGACGAGGTCTACCCGGGCGGCGAACCCCAGGTACGCCTCAGCGCGGGCCCCATGGGGGAGCGCCTGGAGGGTGCCGTGCGCCCCGGACACTTCGACGGCATGCTCACCGTCGTCGCCAAGCTGCTCCATCTCACCCGCCCCGACGTGGCGTTCTTCGGCCAGAAGGACGCCCAGCAGCTCGCCCTGATCCGCCGCATGGTCCGTGACCTGAACTTCGGCATGGAGATCGTCGGCGTGCCCACCGTGCGCGAGAACGACGGCCTGGCCCTGTCCAGCCGCAACCGCTACCTCTCGCCCGCCGAGCGGCGCACCGCCCTCGCGCTGTCCCGGGCGCTGTTCGCCGGCCAGGACCGGCACGCCGCCCAGGAGGCGCTGCGCGCGCGGGCGCGCGAAGTACCCGCCACGCACGCGCGTGCCGAAGCGCTCAGCGCCCTCGGGGAGTCCCGCGCGGCCGCCGACACGCACGCCGTCGCGAAAGCCTCCCCCGGCGGCCCGACGGCCGTCCGCGCCGCCGCCCGCCTGGTGCTGGACGAGGCCGCCCGCCTCGACCCGCCGCTCGCCCTGGACTACCTCGCCCTCGTCGACCCCGACGACTTCACCGAGATCGACGACGACTTCACCGGCGAGGCCGTCCTCGCCGTCGCCGCCCGGGTCGGGACGACCCGGCTGATCGACAACATTCCCCTCAGGTTCGGAACCTTCGGAGCCGCCTCGTGACCAGCACAGGCATACGACTGCACGCACCCGCGCCAGGGTGGTCCATCGACGCGGACGTGGTGGTCGTCGGCTCCGGCGTCGCCGGTCTGACCGCGGCCCTGCGCTGCGAGGCCGCCGGCCTGACGACGGTGGTCGTCACCAAGGCCCGCCTCGACGACGGCTCCACCCGCTGGGCGCAGGGCGGCATCGCCGCCGCGCTCGGCGAGGGCGACACCCCCGAGCAGCACCTGGACGACACCCTGGTGGCGGGCGCGGGCCTGTGCGACGAGGAGGCCGTACGGATCCTCGTCACCGAGGGGCCCGACGCCGTGCGCCGGCTCATCGAGACGGGCGCCCACTTCGACGAGTCCGAGGAAGGCGGCCTGGAGCTCACCCGCGAGGGCGGCCACCACCGCCGCCGTATCGCGCACGCCGGCGGCGACGCTACCGGCGCGGAGATCTCCCGGGCGCTCGTCGAGGCCGTACGCGCGCGGGGCATGCGCGCCATCGAGAACGCGCTCGTCCTGGACCTGCTCACCGACGCCGACGGCCGCACCGCCGGAGTCACGCTGCACGTCATGGGCGAGGGCCAGCACGACGGCGTGGGCGCCGTGCACGCCCCCGCGGTCGTCCTCGCCACCGGTGGCATGGGCCAGGTCTTCTCCGCGACCACCAACCCGTCGGTGTCGACCGGCGACGGCGTGGGGCTCGCCCTGCGCGCGGGCGCGGAGATCTCCGACCTCGAATTCGTGCAGTTCCACCCCACGGTGCTGTTCCTCGGCCCGGACGCCGAGGGCCAGCAGCCGCTGGTCTCCGAGGCCGTGCGCGGCGAGGGCGCCCACCTGGTGGACGCCGACGGCGTGCGCTTCATGGTCGGCCAGCACGAACTGGCCGAACTCGCGCCCCGGGACATCGTCGCCAAGGGCATCATGCGGCGCATGCAGGAGCAGGACGCCGAGCACATGTTCCTCGACGCCCGGCACTTCGGCGCCGAGATGTGGGAGCACCGCTTCCCGACGATCCTGGCCGCCTGCCGCGCCAACGGCATCGACCCCGTGCACGAGCCCATCCCGATCGCCCCGGCCGCGCACTACGCCTCCGGGGGCGTGCGCACCGACTCCCACGGCCGCACGACCGTCCCCGGCCTGTACGCGTGCGGCGAGGTCGCGTGCACCGGCGTGCACGGCGCGAACCGGCTCGCGTCCAACTCCCTCCTGGAGGGCCTGGTCTACGCCGAGCGCATCGCCGCCGACATCGCCGCGAGCCATGCCGCGGACGGCCTCCACGCGCGCGTGCCGGAACCCGTCCCGTACCCCGAGACGCCGGCCCACCCCCTCCAGGCCGCCGAGGCGCGCTTCACGATCCAGCGGATCATGACGGACGGCGCGGGCGTGCTGCGCTCGGCCGAGTCCCTCGCCCGCGCCGCCGACCGGCTCCAGCAGCTGCACGCCGAGGCGCGCGACGCCCTCGACGAGAACGGCAAGACCGCCGAGCCCGGCGTCGACACCTGGGAGGCCACCAACCTCCTGTGCGTGGCCCGTGTCCTGGTCGCCGCCGCTCAGTTGCGCGAGGAGACGCGCGGCTGCCACTGGCGCGAGGACCACGCCGAGCGCGACGACACCAAGTGGCGCCGCCACATCGTCGTACGGCTGAATCCGGACCGCACACTCGCCGTACGCCCCACCGATACCGCAGACTTCCCCCCGACCCGGCAGCCCCAGGAGCAGTGACAGAAGTGAGCACCCCCGACCTCCCCCTCGCCCAGGACGGCGGCTGCGGCGACGGCTGCGCCTGTGGCGCGGACACCGAAGAGACGCACGAGTCGTACATGGAATGCGGGCTCGACCCCGCGCTCGCCGAGCTCCTGGCCGACGCCGGCCTCGACCCCGTTGAGGTCGAGGACATCGCCAACGTCGCCATCCAGGAGGACCTCGACCACGGTGTGGACGTGACGACGGTCGCGACCATCTCCGAGGAAGCGGTCGCCACCGCCGACTTCACCGCGCGCGAGGCGGGCGTCGTCGCGGGCCTCAGGGTTGCCGAAGCGGTGATCTCCGTGGTGTGCACCGACGAGTTCGAGGTCGAGCGGCATGTGGAGGACGGCGACCGGGTGGAGGCCGGGCAGAAGCTGCTGTCGGTCACCACGCGCACGCGTGACCTGCTGACCGCCGAGCGCAGCGCGCTGAACCTGCTGTGCCGCCTGTCGGGCATCGCGACCGCCACGCGCGCGTGGTCGGACGTCCTGGAGGGCACGAATGCACGCGTGCGTGACACGCGGAAGACGACGCCGGGGCTGCGGTCGCTGGAGAAGTTCGCGGTCCGCTGCGGCGGTGGCGTGAACCACCGGATGTCGCTGTCGGACGCGGCCCTGGTCAAGGACAACCACGTGGTCGCCGCGGGCGGGGTTGCGCAGGCCTTCAAGGCCGTACGGGAGGCCTTCCCCGAGGTGCCGATCGAGGTCGAGGTCGACACGCTGCACCAGCTGCGGGAGGTCGTGGACGCGGGTGCCGACCTGATCCTGCTGGACAACTTCACGCCCGGGGAGTGCGAGGAGGCGGTGGCGCTGGTCCACGGGCGGGCGGCGCTGGAGGCCTCCGGGCGGCTCACGCTGGACAACGCCAAGGCGTACGCGGACACGGGCGTCGACTACCTGGCCGTAGGAGCGCTGACGCACTCCTCGCCGATCCTGGACATCGGGCTGGACCTGCGAGCGGCGGAGTAGGGAGCGGGAACCGGCCATGCTGCTGACGATCGACGTAGGCAATACGCACACCGTCCTCGGACTGTTCGACGGCGAGGACATCGTCGAGCACTGGCGCATCTCCACGGACGCGCGCCGGACGGCCGACGAGCTGGCGGTGCTCCTCCAGGGCCTGATGGGCATGCACCCGCTCCTCGGAGAGGAGCTGGGCGACGGGATCGACGGGATCGCGATCTGCGCGACGGTGCCGTCCGTGCTGCACGAGCTGCGCGAGGTGACGCGCCGGTACTACGGCGACGTCCCCGCGGTGCTGGTCGAGCCGGGGGTGAAGACCGGGGTGCCGATCCTCACGGACAACCCCAAGGAGGTCGGCGCGGACCGGATCATCAACTCGGTGGCGGCGGTCGAGCTGTACGGCGGCCCGGCGATCGTCGTGGACTTCGGTACGGCGACGACGTTCGACGCGGTGTCCGCGCGCGGGGAGTACGTCGGCGGGGTCATCGCGCCCGGTATCGAGATCTCCGTGGAGGCGCTGGGCGTGAAGGGGGCGCAGCTTCGGAAGATCGAGGTGGCGCGGCCGCGGAGCGTGATCGGGAAGAACACGGTCGAGGCGATGCAGTCCGGGATCGTGTACGGGTTCGCCGGTCAGGTGGACGGGGTCGTGAGCCGGATGGCCCGGGAGCTTGCGGACGACCCCGAGGACGTGACGGTGATCGCCACGGGTGGGCTGGCGCCGATGGTGCTGGGCGAGTCGTCGGTGATCGACGAGCACGAGCCGTGGCTGACGCTGATCGGACTGCGGCTGGTCTACGAGCGGAACGTGTCGCGGATGTGAGGCGTGGGGTGGGCGCCGGGGCCGCGTCAGGAAGGGCCGTACGCGCTTGCCGCGCGCCCTCCGCCCCGGCTCAACCGGGTGGCTCCTCCGCGCCACACCCTCTCCCTATGTCGAGTTTGTCTGATTAGCGCGTATCGTCGCCGCATGCCCACGCCATACGGATCCCGCGGCGGCATGGCGTTCGGCGTGGAGGAGCTGCGTGTGCTCCGCCGCGCGCTCGCCCTCGCCCTGAACCCCGACCCCGCCCCGGCCGAGGACGTCCAGGACTGTCTCCGCCTCGCCGACTCCCTGGACGAAGCCATGCGCGAGGGTGCCCGGCTGCGCGCCTTCCTGGTGGCCGACCTCGCCCGGTACCGCGCCGCCCTTCCCGGCACCGCCGCCGGCTATCTCGCGCTCCTGGAGGAGGCGCTGGGGTCCGGGTACCGCCCGGAGGCGGACGATCTCGCCGGCCTGCGCGCCCTGCGCGGCAATCCCGTCGCGGCGGTTCTGCTGAGCCGCTGCCAGGTGATGGCCGAGCACGACGTACGCGCCCGTCTCGCGCGCTGCACCGGCCGCCAGGTCCCCGAGGTCCCCCCGACCGTCCCCGCGTCCCGTACCCGCCTTCTCGCCCTTCCGGGCGGCCTTTCCGCGGCACCCGTCGCCGACGCGGAACAGGATCCCGCCGAGAAGCCCGCCAAGGAGCCCGCGACGAGGCCCGCGGAGAAGCCGGCCACCCCTGAGCCCGCATCCCCCGAACCGGCCCGTCGGCCCATCCCCACCCCGGGCGAGGTCTTCCCCCGCCGCAAACCGGCCCCGCCGTCCGCGAACCCGCCCCAGCAGCTCGCGGCCGGCTGAGCGGCGCGGCCCCCGGCGGTGGGGGCACGGTCCCCACCGCCCTCCGCCCCGCCCCGACCAGCCCGAACTCCCCGACCCCCCAACCCCGCTCAACCCCGCCCTTTCCCCCTGGCTAACCTGGACGCATGGACTACGTCTCCGCGCTCGTGCCCCCGGCCGTCATGGCCGTGTTCTTCGTCGGTGTGATCCGGGTGATCGTGAAGACCCAGGGCGGGGCCAACAAGGCCAAGGAGGACGCGGCCGTCGACGCCGCGCTCGCGCGCGCGGAGGGTGCCCGGCAGGGCTCCGCCGCCGACTCCTGAGGCGCCCACCTCCGACGGCGCCGGCCACCGAGGCCGGCCGTTCCGTGGCGTACGACTCCCCGCGCATCCCGCGTTTTTCGAGTCGTACGCCCTTTTTGTTCCTGTTTGCCGTTGAAAGTGCACGTCCGGCACGCCAATCCCGGCATCTCCCACTATTGTGCTGAGTTGTGCCTCGCCCATTGGGAGAACTCGAAGACGCGGTCATGACGCGGGTGTGGAAGTGGAACCGCCCGGTGACCGTTCGAGAAGTCCTTGAAGATCTTCAGCAGGAACGGTCCATCGCGTACACCACGGTGATGACCGTTTTGGACAATCTCCATCAGAAGGGCTGGGTGCGCCGGGAGGCGGAAGGCCGGGCCTATCGATATGAGGCGGTGTCCACACGGGCCGCCTACGCCGCCGCGCTGATGAACGACGCGTGGTCGCAGAGTGACAACCCCGCAGCCGCCCTCGTCGCCTTCTTCGGCATGATGAGCGACGAACAGCGACAAGCCCTGTCGGACGCCGTGCGTATCGTCCAAGGCCCGGAAACACCGGAAGTGTCGCAGGGCACTCCGGATACCGGGCCGGATACGGCGGGACAGAACCCCGGCTCGGCGACGGAGGCCGACGGGCGATAGCGTCCGCTCATGTCTGCACAGAGCTCCTCCGCAGAGAGCCCCGAAGTCACCGCAAAAGCCATCACGGTCCGGCGGGCCCGTACCAGCGATGTCCCGGCCGTGCGCCGTCTCCTTGACGCCTACGTCCGCGGCGGCATCCTGCTCGACAAAGCCATGGTGACGCTTTACGAGGACATCCAGGAGTTCTGGGTCGCGGAACGTGACGACAACGCCGAGGTCGTCGGCTGCGGCGCCCTGCACGTGATGTGGGAAGACCTCGCGGAAGTTCGTACTCTCGCGGTGAAGCCCGGCCTGAAGGGTGCCGGTGTCGGGCACCAGTTGCTGGAGAAGTTGCTGCAGACAGCGCGCTGGCTCGGTGTTCGCCGTGTTTTCTGTCTGACCTTCGAAGTCGACTTCTTCGGCAAGCACGGCTTCGTGGAGATCGGTGAGACACCCGTCGACACAGATGTGTACGCGGAGCTGATGCGTTCCTATGACGAGGGCGTCGCGGAGTTCCTCGGTCTCGAACGAGTGAAACCGAACACCTTGGGCAACAGTCGGATGCTTCTGCATCTGTGATCGCCGGGTAAGCCGAACCACCGACCGCGGTGCCCTATGTCCGAAACGCGCATGTTTCCGGGCTGGGTACGGGCTGCGGGTCTCTCCCAGGGGTTTGTGTTTTTCCGGCAAAAGCGGTTTGCTTTCCGACGTACTGCAGTAGTGCATATAACAGGGGACGGCGAAACGGCGGACGCCGCAGACCCCAGGTCCTCAAAGTTATCGATGAAAGGAAATCCGGTGGCACAGAAGGTTCAGGTCCTTCTTGTCGACGACCTCGACGGCGGCGAGGCGGACGAGACCGTGACGTTCGCGCTGGACGGCAAGACGTACGAGATCGATCTCACGACTGCCAATGCGGACAAGCTCCGTGGCCTTCTCGACCCTTACGTGAAGGGTGGTCGTCGTACCGGGGGCCGTGCTTCGGGTGGGCGTGGGAAGGCGCGCGCCGCTTCCGGCGGCAGCCAGGACACCGCGCAGATCCGCGCGTGGGCGAAGGAGAACGGCTTCGAGGTCAATGACCGCGGCCGTGTTCCCGCCTCCATTCGCGAGGCCTACGAGAAGGCCAACGGCTGAGCGCACGCGCGCCGCAGCCGCAGCCGGTGGCACTGCGTGGCCACCGTGTCCAGAAGTCGTACGAGATCGGGGGCGCCCCCACCGCCCCCCACGGCCGACAGCGTCGGCAGCGAGGCCTCGACCTCGCTTTCCGGCTCGGGGGGCCGCAACCAGACGGCGGTCCCCTGCGGGGTGCCGGGGCGGCCCAGGGGAAGCGGCCGCCCGCCGGTCGCGCCCGCCGCCGGGGGCTCGGGCGCGTCCATGAGACCGCCCTCGCCGAGCGCCGTCAGATCGAGCGCCAGCGAGCCCCACTCCAGCCAGTCCAGCACGCCCGGCAGTTCCTCCGCGCTGCCCGCGGCCAGCAGCAGCCGCATCCGGTCGCCCCGCACCGCCACCGGAGAGCCCGGCGCCAGATGGCGCAGCGCGGCCCGGCCCGCCTCGGCCGGCACGTCCAGGACGTCGAAACGCAGGCCCACGACAAGTCGCAGGGGGCTCCCGGGCACCGTTTCCCACCCCAGTTCGTTCTCGTACCAACGGCGGACCTGATCGCTCGCATCGAGCGGCCGGCGAGGGAGCGGGACCGTGGTGACCGGGGGGAGGCTGGCAACCATGCCAAGTGCAACCGCCGGAAGGCCCTGCGGGTTACGCTGGGTGTTCTTGCGAATGCACAGAGTGCCGATGGAGGGGGCGTGCGGGGGTGCGGGGAGGCGCAAGGTTGTTCGCCCGTAGCGGAGGGAACCGGTGCGTGCGGCATGGACTGTCAGTCCGAGCGGGTAAGACATCCCTAGTGGGAGGGGGCGACACGCAGAAAAGGCCGTCTCACGTTCGCCATCGGCGTACTGATGGTGAGGGTAACTGCCTGGCCTGCGGGAACATCGTCTCGCACCATCGGGTTGGAGCAGATGTCGGCGTTCGGGGTCAGGAGGCCATCGACGGTGTCGGCAGTTGGAATGAGCGGTCCCCGCTTGCGGGACTAAGCTGCGGAAGGACAGGGAGGGGAAGTTCCCCCCACTGCCTGACCGCTCTGAGGAGCGATTAACGATGTTCGAGAGGTTCACCGACCGCGCGCGGCGGGTTGTCGTCCTGGCTCAGGAAGAAGCCCGGATGCTCAACCACAACTACATCGGCACCGAGCACATCCTCCTGGGCCTGATCCACGAGGGTGAGGGTGTCGCCGCAAAGGCCCTGGAGAGCCTCGGCATTTCGCTTGAGGCGGTCCGCCAGCAGGTGGAGGAGATCATCGGTCAGGGCCAGCAGGCGCCCTCGGGCCACATCCCCTTCACTCCCCGTGCCAAGAAGGTCCTGGAGCTGTCGCTCCGCGAGGCCCTTCAGCTGGGCCACAACTACATCGGCACGGAGCACATCCTGCTCGGCCTGATCCGCGAGGGCGAGGGCGTCGCCGCCCAGGTCCTCGTCAAGCTGGGCGCAGATCTCAACCGGGTGCGGCAGCAGGTCATCCAGCTGCTCTCCGGCTACCAGGGCAAGGAGACCGCCACCGCCGGCGGGCCCGCCGAGGGCACTCCTTCCACCTCCCTGGTCCTCGACCAGTTCGGCCGGAACCTCACCCAGGCCGCTCGTGAGTCCAAGCTCGACCCGGTCATCGGGCGCGAGAAGGAGATCGAGCGGGTCATGCAGGTGCTGTCCCGCCGTACCAAGAACAACCCGGTCCTGATCGGTGAGCCCGGCGTCGGCAAGACCGCCGTCGTCGAGGGCCTCGCCCAGGCCATCGTCAAGGGCGAGGTGCCCGAGACCCTCAAGGACAAGCACCTCTACACCCTGGACCTCGGCGCGCTGGTCGCCGGCTCCCGCTACCGCGGTGACTTCGAGGAGCGCCTGAAGAAGGTCCTCAAGGAGATCCGCACCCGCGGCGACATCATCCTGTTCATCGACGAGCTCCACACCCTGGTGGGTGCGGGTGCCGCCGAGGGCGCGATCGACGCCGCGAGCATCCTCAAGCCGATGCTGGCCCGTGGTGAGCTCCAGACCATCGGTGCGACCACGCTGGACGAGTACCGCAAGCACCTGGAGAAGGACGCGGCCCTTGAGCGCCGCTTCCAGCCCATCCAGGTCGCCGAGCCGTCCCTGCCGCACACGATCGAGATCCTCAAGGGTCTGCGCGACCGGTACGAGGCCCACCACCGCGTCTCCATCACCGACGAGGCGCTGGTCCAGGCCGCCACCCTGGCCGACCGGTACATCTCGGACCGCTTCCTGCCGGACAAGGCGATCGACCTGATCGACGAGGCCGGTTCCCGGATGCGCATCCGCCGGATGACCGCGCCGCCGGACCTCCGCGAGTTCGACGAGAAGATCGCCGGCGTCCGCCGCGACAAGGAGTCCGCGATCGACTCGCAGGACTTCGAGAAGGCCGCCTCCCTGCGCGACAAGGAGAAGCAGCTCCTGGCCGCCAAGGCCAAGCGGGAGAAGGAGTGGAAGGCCGGCGACATGGACGTCGTCGCCGAGGTCGACGGCGAGCTGATCGCCGAGGTCCTCGCGACCGCCACCGGCATCCCGGTCTTCAAGCTGACCGAGGAGGAGTCCTCGCGTCTGCTGCGCATGGAGGACGAGCTCCACAAGCGGGTCATCGGCCAGGTCGACGCCGTCAAGGCGCTGTCGAAGGCGATCCGTCGTACGCGTGCGGGTCTGAAGGACCCGAAGCGTCCCGGTGGTTCGTTCATCTTCGCCGGCCCGTCCGGTGTCGGTAAGACCGAGCTGTCCAAGGCCCTCGCCGAGTTCCTCTTCGGTGACGAGGACGCGCTGATCTCCCTCGACATGTCGGAGTTCAGCGAGAAGCACACGGTGTCGCGTCTCTTCGGTTCGCCCCCCGGTTACGTGGGCTACGAAGAGGGCGGCCAGCTGACCGAGAAGGTCCGCCGCAAGCCGTTCTCCGTCGTCCTCTTCGACGAGGTCGAGAAGGCCCACCCGGACATCTTCAACTCGCTGCTGCAGATCCTGGAGGACGGTCGGCTGACCGACTCCCAGGGCCGGGTCGTGGACTTCAAGAACACGGTCATCATCATGACGACCAACCTCGGCACCAGGGACATCTCCAAGGGCTTCAACCTGGGCTTCGCGGCCTCGGGTGACAAGAAGACCAACTACGAGCGGATGAAGAACAAGGTCTCGGACGAGCTCAAGCAGCACTTCCGGCCCGAGTTCCTCAACCGCGTCGACGACGTGGTCGTCTTCCCGCAGCTGACCCAGGACGACATCCTCGCGATCGTCGACCTGATGATCGGCAAGGTGGACGAGCGCCTGAAGGACCGGGACATGGGCATCGAGCTCTCCCAGTCCGCCAAGGAGCTGCTGTCCAAGAAGGGTTACGACCCGGTGCTGGGTGCGCGTCCGCTGCGTCGCACCATCCAGCGCGAGATCGAGGACACGTTGTCGGAGAAGATCCTCTTCGGCGAGCTGCGCCCCGGTCACATCGTGGTCGTGGACACCGAGGGCGAGGGCGAGACCCAGACCTTCACCTTCCGCGGTGAGGAGAAGTCGGCACTGCCCGACGTCCCGCCGATCGAGCAGGCGGCCGGCGGCGCCGGACCGAACCTGAGCAAGGAGGCGTAAGCCTCGGTCCGAAGGGGCCGGTGCCGATGAGGCGCCGGCCCCTTCGGCATGTCAGAAGCCGGACTCCACGGTGATCTCCGCGTTCGGGAAGACGTCGGCATACCAGTCGGCCTCGACCGTGCGGTCCCGTGCGGCCGCAAGGGTCACCCGGCGGACCCGCGGGCAGCAGAAGGCCAGCCTGGACAACTCCTCCCTGCCCCACAGGTGGGTCACCCGCAGCACCTCGACCCCGGGCATCGGCGGAGCCTGTTCAAGGCAGTCCAGCACCGAATGGTGCAGATACAGGTGGCTGAGCCGCGGCAGGCGGGCGATCGCCTCCCAGTCCCGTCGCCACAGGAGTCCGGGTTCCGGCCCCAGGCTCAAGGTGCGCAGCGTGGGCCAGTGGCCGATGTCCTCAAGCCCCCGGCTCTCCAGCGCCCCGTGGGCCAGGAACAGGTACTCCAGCGGAGCCGCGGTGGGCAGGAACCCGGACAGGGTGACGCCCCAGGCGAGTTCCCCGTCGAGCCCCAGGATCCGGAGCCTGTCGCATCGATCCAGGCCGACGAATCCCGGGTCGCTGCCGGACCAGCACAGATGCAGTTCGGCGAGCCCGGTGTCGGCGAGCGGGGACAGGTCCCTCGCCTTGGGGCAGCGGTGGAGGTGCAGGTAGTTCAGTTCCGGCAGGGAGCGCAGGGGAGTCAGGTCGGTCAGCCGGTCGTTGTCGTACAACACCAGGTGACTCAAGGCTTCTTCGTCCAGTGCCGTGAGCAGGGATGCCGGGTCGTGCGGGCCGTTGAAGCGGATCCGGGACCGACGGCCGATCCGGGGCAGGGCGCTGAGCTGTGCTTCCTCCCGCACCGTGAAGAAGAGGTCCGTGCCGTCGACATGCGCGAGTACCTCGTCGGCGTACTCCTCGGGATCGAACTGGCCCCAGGCCGCGACGAGTTGGCTGCGCACCGCGAGATCGGGGTGCCCCCGGAACCTCTTCAGGACAGGCAGCGCCCCGTCCGTCCCCACCAGCGCCGCCGTCCGCGTCACTTCCCCCGCCTCCGCCGCCGTAAGCCCCTCCGGGCCCGGCAGCAGTTCCAGGATCAGGGGGCCGGCCTCGGCGAGGACCTGGGACTCCGCCTTGGTCTGGGGCGGGATCAGCCGGGACGCCCGCATCTCGACCTCCGCCCGCACCTGTGGGTCGACGGATGTCGCGTGTTCCAGGCAGGCCAGGGCCAGCAGGTCGGTGCGGGTGCGGTCGAGGGAGAGCAGCTTGCGCAGGAGGTCGGCCCGTTCGTGCGGCCGGGCGTGGGCCACCGCCATGCGGATCACGTCCTCCCACTGCGGATCGTGGGCGTGACTCACGAGGACGTCGATGTGGCCCTCCTCCACGGCGGCCAGGGCGCCCAGGTAGTCCTGGAAGGTGCGGTGGACGAAGTCCACGATGTTCGGGGCCGGTTCGCGCAGCAAACCGCTGCGCAGCAGGAGGTGGCGGAAGATCGCCACGGTGTCGTGCTGCCCGGGGGCCGTTCCGATGGCGGGCAGCGCCCGTTCCACGACGGCCTGGGCGGCCTCCTGCTCCATTTCGGTACGGCCGCTCAGGATCAGCGCGTAGGCGATGCGCCGCAGCAGCTCCGAGCGGGCCGCCTGGCTGAGGTCGATGCCGTCGGGCGCCCCCATGCCGCGCTCCCGGTCGCGGCGGGCCAGCAGCATCGACAGGGCGGCGTCGTACAACTCCTGGCGGCTGATGGGCAGATAGCCGCGCCGTTCCCGGTGCAGTGCGCAGATCAGGCCGCACATCAGGGGGTTGGTGGCGAGGCGGGCCAGGTCGCGCTTGGTGCGTAACGCGTCCAGGAGGGGTGCCAGGTACTCGGGGGCCTGGGCCGCCTCGTGCCAGCGGCGGACGAAGGTGGTGACCTCGGTGCGGCGCATGGGGGCGAGGACCAGTTCGCGGAAGCCCTCCGCCGTGAGCCAGTCGGGGCGTACGGCGGTGGGGCGCGAGGTCAGCAGCCACTGGTTGCCGGGGAAGGCGTGGATCAGGGCGAGGAGCCAGGCGCGGGTGCGGTGGCGGTCCGCCGCCGGGATCTCGTCCAGGCCGTCGACCAGGATCAGGGCGCGCTTGGCGGTCAGTACCCGCTCCGCCCAGCCCTCCGGCGGGGACAGCGGACAGCTCACCGCCGTCAGGAAGTGCGCGGGCGTCGGGAGGGCGCCCGCGCGGATCAGGGTGCGCAGGGGGAGGACGTACGGGACGCGGTCGCCGTTGCGCGCGGCCGTGACCGCGAGCCACTGCACGAGGGTCGTCTTGCCCGAGCCCGCGTCCCCGCGCAGCAGCACGCAGTCGTGGTCCAACAGGGCTTCCTCGGCGGGGAGGTGGACGCTGAAGGTGCTCTCGGAGCGGATGCCGGGGGCGCCGCGCCCTTCGTCCCCCGTCGCCTCCAGGCTCAGATAGGCGACTTCGAGGGGCCAGCGGTCGGGGGAGTCGCGCAGGTCGATGCCGTAGATGGTGATGTGGTTGTGCTGCTGGGCGACGTACGACAGATAGCGGTGTTCGAACGCGGTGTCGCGGGCGTCGGGGCGGGGCGTGCGGGCGATCAGCTCGTCGACGCGGGCGATGAGTTCGGACTGTACGCGGCTGTGCTCGACCAGGGTGCGGGCGACAAAGGTGGACCGGCGGGTGAAGAACTCCAGGATGTGCAGGCAGGCCCACTGGGTCATGGAGTCGAGGAACACGCAGGCGTCCCCGGACAGGCCGTCGGGGGGTGTGGCCCTGCGGTGCAGTTTCTGGGCGAGTTCGTGGCTGCCCAGGCGTACGGCCTGGACGTCGTCCATGTCCAGGTCGCCCAGGGCGAGCAGCCGACGGGCGAGGGTGTCGGTGACGGCCTCTTCCTCGTCGGGCGGGAACGGCCGCTCGCCGGGCGAGGCGACGGCCTCCGCCACCAGTTTGCCGGCGAGCCTGCGGACCTCGGCCTCGCCGATCGTGCGCTTCTCGCCCCGGAACGACACCAGGTCGGTGAGGCGTACGGGCTTGTCGACCAGCCCGGCGCCGGGGGTCCCCGGCACGAACAGCTTCCGCACCAGTGGGCCGACCAGGCCGGACACCAGTCGGCCGCCCAGTACCGCGGGCTCCATCCGCCTCACCCCCGTGATCGTGCGAACGGGGGTGAGACTACCGGGAGTTGGATACAGCGGTCAGGAGAGCTGGCCGTCGTAGTCCGGGAGCTTGTACGTCTTCTCGGCGTGGCCGCCCGACAGGTCGGTGGCGCTGTTGCCGATGTTCGCGATGATCGTGTAGCCCTTCGACTCGATGTCGACGCGCTGGGCCGTCTTGTAGTCCGCGACGTTCTTGAAGAGGTCGAGGAAGCCTCGGACGTAGAGGCCGGAGACCTCGTAGCCGACGTGCTTGAGGTTGTAGTCGGTGAACGAGTAGATGATGCCGGGGCGGGCGGTGACGAAGAACAGGGCGACGCCGTGCTCCTGGGCGTACTCGGCGACCTCCAGGACGGGCTTGTTGGCCGGCTGGGGGTAGCTGAAGCCGAAGTCGGTCTCCAGAGTGGTGTTGTCGATGTCGAACACGATCGCCTGCTTCTCGCCCGGCTTGGTGTTCGCGATCCGCTGCTTCAGGTAGGGCAGCGCCTGGTCCATCACGGCCTGGCAGTCGTTCTGCCAGGTCGCGTAGTCGACGTCCGCGGCGGCAGCGGCAGTGGCGACGGTGGTCGTGCCGGTGCTCGGCGCGGCCTGGGCGGGGCCGGTGACGGCCACGAGGGCGGCTGCGGCGGCTGCGGTCGTGGCTATACGGAGCGCCCAGGGGCGTCGGGTGGTCATGTGTGTGGGGGTCCCTTCGCGTGGCCAGAGTGACGTGCGCATATTCCTGTTACTGGATGGCGCGAGGGGAACCGTAAGGTTACTGAACGGTAGGTGGCTAGAGGTGTTTGCGTCATACGACGCGGCGGATTGTCTCGAACGTACGGGATGCCGGGAGCGGAGCGAGAACGTCCGCCGGGACCTCGGTGACGTCCGGGGCGTGGACGACGGTGACCGAACGCAGCCGGGGGAACTGGGCCGGGACGGCCGAGAAGTCCTCTGCGCCCTGGACGTTGTTCAGGCGGAGGTGGGTGACCCCGGGCAGGGGCGGGCCCGGCCAGCCGCCGTTGCGCTGCCAGTCGATGTGCAGATGCCGCAACTCCGGGAGCCGGGCGACCTCTTCGCGGTCGGCGGGGGAGAGCCAGGTGTCCAGCTTGGCGAGGCTCAGCCGCTTCAGCGAGTGGAAGTGGCCGAGGCCACGCAGCCCGGTCCGCTCCAGCGCGGACTTGGTGAAGCGCAGATAGTGCAGGTTCAGGCCCCGCGGAAGTGCCTCGTCGAGGGAGTCGGCCTCCAGCGGGAGACCGAGGTCGAGTTGGTTCAGTGTCGGCGAGCCGGACAGGACGGACAGGTCCAGCCCGCGTGACAGCAGGTCCAGGGAGAGCCAGATCAGCGGGAGGCGGGCCAGCGCGGACAGGTCCTCCAGGTGGAAGCACCTGTTCACGTCCAGATAGCTCAGCTGGTGCAGGCTCGCCAGGCAGCTCAGATCACGCAGTTCGTCGTTGTCGCGGAGGACGAGCTCGGCCGTCGTCCCGGGGTTGAGCCCGGCGCCGATCTCCTCCGCCGGGATACCGCCGACGAGCTGGACGGAACGCCGTCCGCCGAGCCCTCGAAGGAAGCGCAGCTGCTCGGCCGAGCGCGCGCTGAAGAAGAGGCCCTCCTGGGGCAGATGGGCGACGATCTCCTCGCCGTACCGGCCTGTGGCGAACCGGGACCAGCTCCAGGAGAGCTGGGCCCGTACGTCGAGCGCGGGATGGGACCGGAATCGCGACAGCACCGGCAGCGCCGCCTCCGTGCCGATGAGGGACGCCGTGACGACGACCGCCCGCGCCTCCTCCTCGTCCAGGCCCTCCGGGCCGGGCAGCAGCTCCAGGGCGAGCGGGCCCACCGAGGCCAGGGCGCGGGCCTCCTCCGTGGTCCGGGGCGGGATCAGCGGGGCGGCGTTGCCCTCGACCTCCGCCCGCACCCGTGGATCCAGCTCCGTCGCATGCTCCAGGCAGGCCAGCGCAAGGAGCCGTATCCGCGCGCTCGCGGGGCCCTCGGCCCGCTCCGCCGCCGCGCTCAAGTCCCGCAGCAGTTCCGCCCGTTCGCGCGGGCGAGCATGTGCCACCGCCATCCGGATGACGTCCGCCCACTGCTCGTCGGGCGCGCCGCGCACCAGCAGGCCGAAGTCGCCGTCCTCCACGGCGGCCTTGGCGCCCAGGTAGTCCTGGAAGGTGCGGTGGACGAACTCCACGGTCCCGGCGGACGGTTCGCGCAGCAGGCCGCTGCGCACCAGCAGATGGCGCAGGATCTGCCCGGCGTCGCCCTGGTCCGCGGCGGCCGGGAGGGACGGCAGGACGTCGGCGACGATCCGTTCGGCGCGGTCGCGGTCCAGCTCGGACTGGTTGTTGCGGATCAGCCAGTACGCGAGGCGCTGAAGGAGCTGGATCTGCGGGGTTTCGGTGAGGAACACGCCCTCGGCGTCCCCTTGGGGGAACATGTCCCGTTCCTCGTCCCGCCGCGCGAGGAGCATCGACAGGGCCGCGTCGTACAACTCCTGTCTGCCGTGCGGGAGATAGCCCCGCCGGTCGCGGTGCAGGGCGCAGATCAGGCCGCACATCAGGGGGTTGGTGGCGAGGCGCCCGAGGTCGGGCTTGCTGCGGACCGCGTCGAGGAGGGAGCGCCGGTAGCCGTCCAGGCGCTCGGGATCGGGCGCGCCGGTGCGGGCGGCCGTGTGCCAGCGGTCGATGAAGGCGGCCACGTCGTCCTGGCTCATCGGGGTGAGCGCCAGCTCCGTGAAGCCGTCGGCGGCGAGCCAGTCCTCGCGTACGGCGGAGGGGCGGGAGGTGACCAGCCACCGGTTGCCGGGGTAGACGTCGAGCAGCTCGCGCAGCCAGCGGCGGGTGCGTTCCCGCTCGCGCTCGGGGATCTCGTCGATGCCGTCCACCAGGAGGAGCGCCCGCCCCGCCGCGAGGACACGGTCCGCCCAGCCGTCGGGCTGGCCCGAATGGAAGGGGAGGCGTACGGCGGACAGGAAGGCGTCGGGCGCCGGGAGGCCGTCGGGGCGGCGGACCAGGGTGCGCAGCGGCAGGACGTACGGGATCCGGTCGCCGCGCTCGCCCCGGGCGGCGGTCACCGCAAGCCACTGCACGAGCGTGGTCTTGCCGGACCCTGCCACTCCGCGCAGCAGCACCCGGTCGTGCTCGGCCAGGGCCTGCTCGGCGGGCAGGGAGACGGCGGCGGAGGCGGGGCCCGCGGCGCGGTCGTCCTCGGCGGGGCCGAGGGCCTGGAGGCTGAGGTAGGCGGCGTCCAGGGGCCAGCGGTCGGGGGAGTTGGCCAGGTCGATGCCGTAGATCGTGAGCTGGCCGTGCCTGGTGGTGACGTAGGACAGATAGCGCCGCTCGAACGCGGTGTCGGTGCCGCCGGGGCGGGGGGTGCGGGCGATCAGTTCGTCGACCTTGGCGATGATCTCGCGCTGCCGTCGGGTCTGTTCGACGAGAGTGCGGGCTACAAAGCTGGACCGCTGGGTGAAGAAGTGGACGACGTGCAGACAGGCCGTGGTGAGCAGCCGGCCGTAGAACTGGGCCGCGTCGTAGGACAGGTCCCGGTCGGGGTGGCCGCTCGCGGAGCGGAGGTGGGCGGCGAGGACCTCATGGCCCAGCTCCACCGCCTGTACGTCGGTCATGGTGAGGTCGCCGAGCGCGGACAGGGTGTCGGCGAGGGCCTCGACGACGGCCTGTTCCTCGTCGGCGTAGATGGCGCGCTCGCCGCCCTTGAGGGCCTGGGCGACCAGCTCGGCGGAGAGTTTGTGCAGGTCGGAGCGGTCCAGGGTGCGTTTCTCGCCCTTGAAGGACACAAAGCCGGAGATCCGGACCGGGCGGTCGACCAGGGCGGCTCCCGGCCCGTCCCGTACGAACAGCCTGCGCACCAGTGGACCGACCAGGCCCGACGCGAGCCTCGTGCCCAGTACTGCCGGGTCCAACCCGTCCACCCCCGTCGTCGCGTGACCGCTGGTCAGGGTAGTGCCGGTCACATTCCGGTGTCCCGCGATCTTGAGGGCCGGTGACATGCCGCACAGGCGATTTGTCCGTTACTAGGGTGCTTAGTGGAAAGGTCCGCTCGGGCAAAAAGGACTTTTGCCCTGGAACCCCCTAGGGGGATATGCCGTCATGGGCCTGTTCATCCCCGATGGGGGCTCTGTCAAGAAGCGGTCGGTTTTGGGGTGAAGTACTAGGTTCCGTCGTAGATCACGGTTTTGGGGGTGGATGGGGGTCGGGGTTACCAAGGGATGGCCCATCCGGCGGCCGTAAGAGTGCCGGGTGGTTTTTCTGTCCCCGACCCCCCGAGGTTCCGATGTTCCAGCGCTTCTCCGCCCGCTCTTCCCGTACGTCCAAGCTCCGCACCCGTGCCGCCGTCGTGGCCGGCGCCCTGGGTGCGTCGGTCGTGCTGGGGGCCGGAGTCGCGTCGGCCGCGGAGGCCACGTCGGCCAAGGCGGTCACTTCCGCCAAGGCGGCCACCTCGGCCACCAGCTGGGTCAAGCCGGTGAAGAAGTACACCAAGACCGCGAGCTACGCCCAGTCCGGCGCCATGTGGCAGTCCACCCACAGCGGCCAGGACTTCGCCGTCTCCACCGGCACCCAGGTCTACGCCGCGCACGGCGGCACCGTCGTCAAGGCCGGCTCGAACGGCGCCGGCGACGGCCCCGCCTACGGCAACGCCGTGGTCATCAAGCACGGCAACGGCACGTACTCCCAGTACGCCCACCTGTCGAAGATCCAGGTGAAGGCCGGCCAGATCGTCAAGACCGGCCAGAAGATCGCCCTGTCCGGCAGCACCGGCAACTCCAGCGGGCCGCACCTGCACTTCGAGATCCGTACGACGGCGAACTACGGCTCCGCCGTCGACCCGGTGGCCTTCCTGCGGGCCAAGGGTCTGACCATCTGACCCTTACGCCTTGGCGCCGCCGTGCGCCTGGGTGATCAGATCGATGGCGACCTCCAGGAGGGCCTTGCGCTTCTCCTCGGGGTCGCCTTCGAGTTCCCGCAGGACGAACATCCCGGCGTGCAGCGTGAAGAGGGCGCTGATGCAGCGGACCTGGTCGACCAGGTCCGCGTCCGGGTCGATGACGATCTCCCGCATGCCCATCATGCGGTTCTTGAACATCTCGCCGATGCTCAGATCCCGTACGGTCGCCTGGTTCCCCTGCATGAACTGGAACAGGGGTGCCGCCGTCGTCAGGACGTCGCTGTAGCGGCGTACGAGCTCCTGCTTGGTCTCCAGGGTCTGCGGCTGCCCTCTGCCCCAGTCGATCAGGTCCTCGATCGGCTTCGTCAGGTCCTCGAAGATGCTGACGACGATCTCTTCCTTGGTCTTGAAGTGGTAGTACAGCGCCGCCTTCGTGACCTCCAGGCGCTCGGCGATTTCCCGTAGCGAGGTCTTCTCGTAGCCCTGCTCGGCAAAGAGTTCGAGCGCCACGTCCTGGATGCGCTGACGGGTGTCCCCGCGGCGCCGCTGCCTGGTGCCGTCCATGCCGCTCATCCTCGTGCTCCTTGCGCTTGCCAGAAACTTACTTGACGCCCGGCTAGTTACGCCTCTACCTTCCCTCAGTGTAGACAACTAGCCGGGCGGCAAGTAAGTAGCTGGGGGAGTGGGAGTCATGGCGGACACACAGACCGCGGAGGCGGTACCGGAGGAGCGGCCGAGGAGCGTACGGGTCGTTCTGCTCGCGCTCATGATCACGATGATGCTCGCGATGCTCGACAACATGATCATCGGCACCGCGATGCCGACGATCGTGGGCGAGCTCGGCGGGCTCGAACACCTGTCGTGGGTCGTGACCGCGTACACGCTCGCCACCGCAGCCTCCACCCCGCTGTGGGGCAAGCTCGGCGACATGTACGGGCGCAAGGGCATCTTCATGAGCTCGATCGTGCTCTTCCTGATCGGCTCCGCGCTCAGCGGCATGGCCCAGGACATGGGGCAGCTCATCGGCTTCCGCACGGTGCAGGGCCTCGGCGCCGGCGGCCTCATGGTCGGCGTCATGGCGATCATCGGCGATCTGATTCCGCCCCGGGAGCGCGGCAAGTACCAGGGCATGATGGCCGGCGTCATGGCGCTGGCGATGATCGGCGGACCGCTCGTCGGCGGCACCATCACCGACCACTGGGGCTGGCGCTGGGCCTTCTACATCAACCTGCCGCTCGGCGTGGTGGCGCTGGCCGCGATCAGCGCCGTACTGCAGCTGCCGAAGAAGAGGTCGCAGGCGCGCATCGACTACCTGGGCGCCGGGCTGCTGACCGTCGGCATCACCGCGACCGTGCTGGTCACCACCTGGGGCGGCACCGAGTACGCGTGGACGTCCGCGCGGATCATGGAGCTCGCCGGGATCGGCGTCGCCGCGCTCGTCGGGTTCGTCTTCTGGCAGACCAAGGCCGCCGAACCGATCGTGCCGCTGCACATCTTCCGCAGCCGCAACTTCACGCTGATGTCCGTCATCGGCTTCATCGCCGGCTTCGTGATGTTCGGCGCGACCCTCTTCCTGCCGCTGTACCAGCAGGCTGTGCAGGGCGCCTCCGCGACCAACTCCGGGCTGCTGCTCCTGCCGATGCTCGGCGCGATGCTCGTGACGTCGATGGTGGCGGGACGGGTGACCACCAACTCCGGGCGCTACTACGTCTTCCCGGTCGTCGGCAGCGCGCTGATGATCGTCGGGCTGTATCTGCTGTCGACGATGGACACCGGGACCTCGCGGTTCACCTCGGGTGTGTTCATGGCCGTCGTCGGCCTCGGCATGGGCTGTCTGATGCAGGTCACCATGCTCGTCGCGCAGAACAGCGTCGAGATGAAGGACATGGGCGTGGCGTCCTCGTCCACCACGCTCTTCCGCACCCTGGGCTCCTCCTTCGGTGTCGCGATCATGGGCGCCCTGTTCAACAGCCGCGTCCAGGACGTCATGGCCGAGCGGGCCGGCGCGCTGGGCTCCAAGGTGACCGAGCAGTCCGCCCAGCTGGACGCGGCGAGCCTCGCCAAGCTGCCCGAGGCGGCACGGGAGGCCTATCAGCACGCGGTGTCGTCCGGCACGCACTCGGCCTTCCTGCTGGGCGCGGTGGTGACGCTGGTCTCGCTGGTCGCGGCGGTGTTCGTGAAGGAGGTGCCGCTGAAGGGGGCGGGACCGAAGGCCGACGCCCCGGCGGCCGAGGCCGCGGTGGCGGAGACCGTCTGACCCGGTGCGGAGACCGTCCGATCCGACGGGCCGGCGCGGGGCCGTTGTCAGTGCCCCGAGCCGGCCCATCGGCGTAAGGGCGGCGGCCGGCTCCTCAGGGCAGCATCGGATAGCTCCCGGTGTTGGTCGGCGCGTGCTCCGGCAGCCACAGCACCGCCACCGCGCCCTCCGCGGGTACGTCCTCCGGCGCCCCCGCCGGCCGTACGTTGCGGAACGTCAGCCGCGCGCCCAGCACCCGGGCCTGCCCGGCCGCGATGGTCAGCCCCAGTCCGTGACCGCGGCCGGCGCGGTCGCTGCTGCCGGTGCGGAAGCGGCTCGGGCCCTCGGCCAGGAGCGCCTCCGGGAAGCCGGGCCCGTGGTCGCGGACCCGTATCACCCGCCCCTCGACGGTGACCTCGACGGTCGGCCTGCCGTGCCGGGCGGCGTTGGCCAGCAGGTTGAACAGCACCCGCTCCAGCCGCCGGGGGTCGGTCGTGACCTCCGACTCGTGCACCACCCGCACCTCGACGTCCGGGTCCTTCGCCGCGACCCGCCGGGTGATGAACTCGCCCAGCATGATGTCCTGCAACTCCGCCCGCTCGGAGGCACCGTCGAGCCGCGCCACCTCCAGGACGTCCTCCACCAGCGTGCGCATGGCCTTCGCCCGGTCCAGCACCAGCTCGGTCGGCCGGCCCGGCGGCAGCAGCTCGGCCGCCGTCAGCAGCCCGGTGACCGGCGTGCGCAGCTCGTGCGCGATGTCGGCGGTCACCCGGCGCTCCGCCTCAATCCGCTGCTGGAGGGCGTCCGCCATCGCGTCCACCGCCCGCGCCACGTCGTCCGTCTCGTCCCGCACGACACCGCCGATGGCGTCCCGCACCCGCACGTCCGGCTCGCCCTTGGCGACCTGGCCCGCCGCGCTCGCCGCCTTGCGCAGCCGGCGTGACATCTGTCCGCCGATCAGCACACCGAGCGCGCTGCCGCCGAGGACCACCGCGATGGAGCCGATCACCAGGGCCTGGTCGAGGTCCTTGAGGATGTCGGCGCTGCGGTCGGTGAACCCGGTGTGCAGGGACAGCACCCGCCCGTCCTTGGCCATGACGGCCGCCCAGATGTCCGGCCCGCTCGGCGTGTCGGACACGTACGTCGCCCGCCGGCCGTCCCGGACCTTCTCCAGCAGCGGGTCCGGCAGATCCCGGTCGTCGACCTTGACGCTCGGGAAGTTGGGCCGCTCGGCCAGTTCGTAGTTGCGCTGCGCGATCTGGATGCGCTCGTCGGCGAGATCGCGCGCGTTGTCCAGCATCGACACCCGGGCCGCGTTGTGCACGACCAGGCTGAGCGCGATCGCCACCAGCGCGCCGACCAGCGCGATCGCCGCACTGAGCTTCCACTTCAGCCCGGTACGGATACCGACCGCGCGCAGGTCGGCGCGGCGCCAGGATATCCCCCGCATGTCCCCGCCCCGTCAGGCCTTCAACTTGTAGCCGAAGCCACGGACCGTCTCGATACGGTCCTGGCCGATCTTCGTGCGCAGCCGCTGCACATGCACGTCGACGACGCGGGTGTCCCCGCCCCAGCCGTAGTCCCACACGCGCTCCAGCAGCTTGTCGCGGGAGAGCACGGTGCCGGGCGCCGAGGAGAACTCCAGCAGCAGGCGCATCTCGGTCGGCGTGAGCGCCACCGGCCGCCCGGCCCGGCGCACCTCCATGCCCTCGGTGTCGATCTCCAGCTCGCCGAAGGTCAGCACACCGCCGGTGGCCGCCGCTCCCGGCTCCTCGGCCTGCGCGCCGCCGCCCGCGTGCCCGAAGCGGCGCAGCACCGCCCGGATCCGCGCGACCAGCACGGCACCGTCGAACGGCTTGGTCACGTAGTCGTCCGCGCCCGCCTCCAGGCCCAGCACGACGTCGATGGAGTCCGCGCGCGCCGACAGCATGATCACCGGCACGGTCGACTCGTCCCGGATGCGGCGGCACAGACTGACGCCGTCGAGCCCCGGGACCATGACGTCAAGCAGCGCGATGTCGGGGCGGTCCGCCCGGAACGCCTCCAGGCCCGACAGCCCGTCGGGCATGGCGGTGACCGCGAAGCCGTCCCGCTCCAGGGCGAGCTGGGTCGCCTCGCGGATGACGTCGTCGTCCTCGACGAACAGAACGTGGGTCTGGTCTGCCATCCCGGTGCTCTCAGTCCTCGTGATCGTGTGCTTGCTGGGCGTCCTACAGGAGATCGGCCGGAGCGGCCCGATCGGTTCACACGGCCGTCGGGTCAGCCCTTCATACGGCCGTCAGGTCGGTGCGTTCACACGGCCCTCGGGTCAGGTCTCCGGCACCGGTGACGGCTCGTCGCCGGTGACCGTGCCGTAGTCGTTGTGCCAGAAGTACGTCTGGGAGAAGCGCCCCGACGTCCACCGGTACGTGATCACGTTCTCGCCGGACGGACTCGACACCGGGTCGCCCTTCTCGTACACCTGCTTGGTCACCAGCAGCTCGCCGCGGTCTATCTGCGCATAGACCGGAGGCTCCTCGGCCTTGAACACATTCTCGTACGAGCCGTTTCGCTCGCGATACACATACGAGCCGACCCCGACCATGTCTCCGCAGGTCAGCACGTTGACGACGAGGTCGCTCGACGAGCCGCCGGTCAGCTCGCCGTACCCCACGTCGATGGGGTAGTCGTCGGCGACGCACGGCTTCAGATCGCGTTTGACCTCGGCCGAGACCAGTGGGTCGTGCTTGACGATCCGCACGACGTCGGCCTGGTCGGGGCGGCCGGTGAACGACGGCGCGGGGGAGGCGGACGGGGCGACGGCCGCGCCCGCGGCCGACTCGTCGTGCGCCGGGCCCTCGTCGCGGGCGCCGGTGCCGCCGGTGGCGCAGCCGGAGACGGAAAGGGCGAGGGCGGTGAGCACGGCCAGCGCCGTGATCACCGCCTGGAGGGTTCCGCGGGCCCCCGTTTTCCCTGTGGCCTCGTCGGCTAGGCCGCGCAACGCTCCCGCTCCTCACGCTCCAGCGCGCGTGCGTCCAGATCGCGGCTCTCCAGCTCCTCGCGGAGCCGGGCGAGCGCCCGGTGCAGCGTGCTCTTGACCGTTCCGGCCGACATGCCGAGGGCGGCGGCCGTCTCCTCCGTGGACATCTGCTCCCAGTGTCGCAGCACGACCACGCTGCGCTGCTTCGGGGCGAGCACCTTCATGACGTCCATCAACAGGGCGCGGTCCGCGTGCTGTTCGGTGGAGTCGTCGACCGAGGCGTCCGGGAGCTGCTCGGTCGGCACCTCCTCCAGCTTGCGGGCCCGCCACCACTCCGTGCGCGTGTTGATCATGACGCGGCGCAGATAGGCGTCGGCGAGCCGCTTGTCCTCGATGGTCTCCCAGCGGCCGTACGTCCGGACCAGCGCCGTCTGGAGGAGGTCCTGTGCGTCGACGGGGTCCGGGACCAGCCGGCGGGCACTGCGCAGCAGCGCTTCCTGCCGGGTGCGGACGTACTCCTCGAACCCGAGCACCTCGCCCTGCGCCATGTCGACCGCCTCCGCTTCCCCGTTTTGCTTCCTCGATGTGCCACCCCGTCGGGCACGCAAATGAAGCTACGGAGGCGTTGTCACGGAGCTGTGCGGAGCAGCCTGCGGCTGGCCCTCGGCTGTCCGTCGGTTGTGTAACGGAAGTAGGAAAGGGGTAAAGCGGTGCACCGAATGATGCTGGTGTGGGGCGATTTGGTAGTTGAGGCGGTTGGGTCGGGGCGGAGGTTTGTTACGGCTCGGGGGTGGGCGTCGGTTACGGCACGGGTGACGGCGGTCGCCGTACGGCTCAGGTCAGTGGCAGCCGGTACAGGCCGCCCGGGAGGGGCTCCACCAGGCCGTCCGCGACCAGGCCGTCCAGGGCGCGGGCGCGCTGCACCGGCTCGTGCCACACGCGGTCAAGGGCCGCCTGCGAGACGGGCGCGTGGGCCTCGCGCAGCACGGCGAGGAGCTTGCCGCGCACCTGGCGGTCGGTGCCGGCGTACGTCTGGCCGCGGCGCCGCGGCCCGTCGTGCTCCGGCTTGCCCGCGAGCCGCCAGGCGCACTGCGCGGCGATCGGACAGCGCACGCAGGACTCGTTCTTGGCCGTGCACACCAGGGCGCCCAGCTCCATGGAGGCGGCGGCCCAGCGCGCGGCGGTCGACTCGTCCTCGGGCAGCAGGGCGCGGGCGAGCTTGCGCTCGGCGGCGGTGGTGGCGTTCGGCGGGTACTGCACACCCGTGACGGCCCGCGCGAAGACCCGGCGGACGTTGGTGTCGAGCACGGCATGCCGTTGCCCGTACGCGAACGAGGCGACCGCAGCGGCGGTGTACTCGCCGATGCCGGGCAGCGCCAGCAGCTGCGCGTGGTCGGTCGGTACGTCGCCGCCGTGCCGTTCCGTTATCGCGACGGCCGCGCCGTGCAGCCGCAGGGCGCGGCGCGGGTAACCGAGCCGGCCCCAGGCGCGGACGGCCTCGCCGGGAGCCTCCGCGGCCAGGTCGGCGGGGCGCGGCCAGCGGGCCAGCCACTGCTCGTAGACGGGCAGGACGCGGTTGACCGGCGTCTGCTGGAGCATGAACTCGCTGACCATCACCCCCCACGGCCCGGCCTCGGGCCGCCGCCAGGGCAGGTCGCGGGCGTGCTCGTCGAACCAGTCGATGACAGGGGCGTGCAGCGGCTCTCCGCCGGGGGATTCGGAGAGGGCGTCGGACTTCGTGGGCGCAGTCATGGCCTTCCGATCCTGCCATGCGGGGGAGGGCGGACGGTGGCACCGCCACCCCTCAGGGGTATGGCGGCGGATCTGGCCCCGGGTCCGGGTCCGGCTTCCGCTTCGATGAATTCATGGCCAGAGGTGCAAGGGGCGCGATCGCGAACGCGTGCGCCGCCCTCGTGCGACCGTCGCGCGTTCGGCCCGGCGAACATCAGGGGTGGAGGCGCTGATTCCGGCCTGGTACCGGGATGATGATCCGGAAAAGTTGTGGCTCTTGGCGGCGGGTGGGGCAAGCGAACCCGCCGATCTCTCGTACAGTTTGCGCCGTGGGATCTCTGCGCAATCCGGTCGGGCCGCTTCCCTCCTCCATCTACTGGCGACGGAGGGCCGTACTGCTGTCTGTGGTCGCCCTGTTGGCGCTGCTGATCACCTGGGTGCTCACCGCGGGCGGCGGAGGCGGCAAGAACGGCGCCGACGGCAGCAACGGCAAGAATCCCGCCCCGTCGACCATCACCCCGGGCCCCTCCGGCTCTGGGCCGGCGATCAGTCAAGCGCCGGGCGGACGCGACGAGTCGGGCGACGGGGACTCCAGCGGGTCGGGCGACGGCTCCGGGGACACCTCCGGTTCGGGGTCCGGTGACGGGTCGGGCGACGGGAGCGGTTCCGGGTCCGGTTCCGGGTCCGACGGGAGCGCGGGCGGCGGTTCGCAGGGCGGTACGGGCGTCGGCGCGGGCGACGCGCTTCCGGCGGGCTCCTCGCTGCCCAACTGCACTGCCGGAGCCGTCAAGTTGACGCTGCGCAGCGTCCGCAACACCTACGAGCCCGGCGAGACACCCGCCTTCCAGCTCACCGCGACGAACTCCTCCGGCAGTGACTGCAAGGTCGATCTCGGCCCGAAGAACGCGGTGTTGACGATCACTCAGGCGGGTGCCGACGAGGACTACTGGTCCTCCGCCGACTGCCCCAAGACCGCCGCGAACCTGGTGTTCCGCGTCGCCGCCGACAGCAAGGTCACCTACACGGTGAAGTGGGACCGCAAGCCGAGTGCGCCCGAGTGCGCAACGCCTCCGGCGGGTTCGGCCGGCGCGGGCACGTACCTGGTGGAAGCAACGACCCCGGGCTTCGCCAAGGCACAGACGTCGTTCGTGCTGGAGAACGACTAGCGGGCAGGCGCCGCCGTCGCAGGCGGCGCCCCTTCGCGCCGGGCAGCGCGATGGTGCGCGCCCGCCGACTCAGACGTACCGCTCCAGAATCGACGACTCCGCCAACCGGGACAGCCCCTCGCGCACACTCCGCGCCCGGGCCTCGCCGACCCCGTCCACGGTCTGGAGGTCGTCCACGCTCGCGGCAAGCAGCTTCTGCAGCCCCCCGAAGTGCTCCACCAGCCGGTCGATGATGGCCCCGGGCAGCCGCGGCACCTTCGCCAGCAGTCTGAACCCCCGCGGCGACACAGCGGAGTCCAGCGCCTCGGGCGACCCGGTGTAACCCAATGCCCGGGCCACCGTGGGCAGTTCGAGCAACTCGGCGTGGGTGAGCGCGTCGAGCTCGTACAGCGCCTCCTCGACCGTGCGGGAGCGCTTGGCGGTGGGCTCCGGAACGTAGTCCCGCACGACCAGCTCCCGCTCGGGCTCCACCCCGGCGATCAACTCGTCCAGCTGGAGCGCCAGCAGACGCCCGTCCGTGCCCAGCTCCACCACATACTCGGCGATTTCGGTCGCAATGCGACGAACCATCTCAAGCCGCTGCGCCACCGCGGAGACGTCCCGGACCGTCACCAGGTCCTCGATCTCCAGCGCCGACAGCGTGCCCGCGACCTCGTCCAGCCGGAGCTTGTACCGCTCCAGCGTCGCCAGCGCCTGGTTCGCGCGGGACAGGATCGCCGCGGAGTCCTCCAGGACGCGGCGCTGCCCGTCGACGTACAGCGCGATCAGCCGCATGGACTGGGACACGGAGACGACGGGGTACCCGACCTGCTTGCTGACCCGGTCCGCCGTACGGTGCCGGGTGCCCGTCTCCTCGGTGGGGATCGTCGGGTCGGGCACCAGCTGCACGCCCGCCCGCAGGATCTTCGACAGGTCCGAGGACAGCACGATGCCGCCGTCCAGCTTGCACAGCTCCCGCAGTCGGGTCGCCGTGAACTCCACATCCAGGACGAATCCACCCGTGCACATGGCCTCGACGGTCTTGTCGGAGCCGAGCACGATGAGGCCTCCGGTGTTGCCGCGGAGAATCCGCTCAAGGCCGTCGCGCAGGGCCGTGCCGGGTGCCACGGCGCTCAGTGAGGCGCGCATCAGGCCATCGGCACCGGAGCTCCCACCGGACTTTCCGGGAGCTGCTGCCCGGTCGTTGGCTGCCACTGCACTCCTCCGGTCGCAGGTTCTGGGGCGCTCCCGTTTCGCACACTTGGTTCGTACGGACGGGCGAGACCAGGGCAAAGTCTACCGGCGGTCCTCCTCGTCCCGTGGGGCCTCTCGGCGACGCGAGCGCGGAAGGACCCGCAGAGCGTCCCCTATGTCGGCGACTTCCAGGACCTTCATGCCGGGAGGGATCTTGCCCGGATCGCCCGGCACGAGCGCGTGCGTGAAGCCCAGACGGTGCGCCTCCGCGAGCCGGCGCTGCACGCCTGTGACCCGTCTGACCTCGCCCGCCAGGCCTACCTCGCCGATCGCGACGAGGTTCTTGGGCAGGGGGGTGTCGCTGGCGGCACTGGCCAGCGCGAGGGCGATCGCGAGGTCCGCGGCGGGCTCCGAGAGCTTCACGCCGCCGACCGTCGCGGAGTAGATGTCCCGCTTGCCCAGGGCGCTGATCCGGCCCCGCTGTTCGAGGACGGCGAGCATCATCGAGACGCGGGAGGTCTCCAGACCGGAGGTGGTGCGGCGGGGGGAGGGGATCTGCGAGTCGACGGTGAGCGCCTGCACTTCGGCGACCAGCGGGCGGCGGCCCTCCAGGGTGACGGTCAGGCAGGTGCCCGGGACCGGTTCCGCGCGACGTGTCAGGAAAAGTCCGCTCGGGTCCGCAAGGCCCGTGATGCCCTCGTCGTGCAGTTCGAAGCAGCCGACCTCGTCCGTCGCGCCGTAGCGGTTCTTGACGCCGCGCACCAGGCGCAGGCGCGCGTGCCGGTCGCCCTCGAAGTGCAGGACGACGTCGACGAGGTGTTCCAGGAGTCGGGGGCCGGCGATGGCGCCGTCCTTGGTGACGTGGCCCACGAGCAGCGTGGACATTCCGCGGTCCTTGGAGGCCCGGATCAGCGCCCCGGCCACCTCCCGCACCTGCGCCATGCCGCCGGGGGCGCCGTCGATCTCCGGGGAGGCCACCGTCTGCACGGAGTCGAGGATGAGCAGCGAGGGCTTGACCGCGTCCAAGTGGCCCAGCACGGCGGCCAGATCGGTCTCGGCGGCGAGGTACAGGTGCTCGTCGAGAGCGTTGATGCGGTCGGCGCGCAGGCGCACCTGGCTCGCCGACTCCTCGCCGGTGACGTAGAGGGTGCGGTGCTCGTCGCTGGCCGACTTGGCCGCGACATCCAGCAGGAGGGTGGACTTGCCCACGCCGGGCTCACCCGCGAGAAGAACGACGGCCCCCGGCACCAGCCCGCCGCCGAGCACCCGGTCCAGCTCGGGCACGCCGGTGGAGCGGGCGGTCGCCTGACGCCCGTCGACCTGTCCGATGGGCACGGCGGAGGTGGTGACGCGCCCCGGAGCCGTCGTACGGACCGCGGGCGTGCCGTATTCCTCGATCGTCCCCCAGGCCTGGCACTCGGGGCAGCGACCGAGCCACTTGGCCGTCTGCCAGCCGCACTCGGTGCAGCGGTAGGACGGTCGCTCTTTGGCGGTCTTCGTACGGGCAGCCATGGACGAAACCGTAACCGCAGCCACTGACAACGCGGCCACGGCGCCTGCCCGCGGAGCCGCGAGCAGTCCAGGGCGCGCGATGGCGGCACCCTGCCGCACCCGTCGAGAACCGGCCACGACCACTTTGAACCGGCCATGGAACCGACCCCTCGTGTCCCCTTATGAGGGATCGTTTCACCCGTACGGATTAAAAGTGCTCAAGGGGGGAGAAGGGGCATCTCCCCGCCGCCTACGGTCCACGGGTGATGAGCAGCAGTCCGGAGACCTCGACACGCACCACCGGCGCACACCGAGCGCACGGGGAGGCGCGCGACCGAGCCGCCGCGCGCACGCTGGCACAGCGCCCGCCCGCGCGCTACGAGCCGTACCTGGACGGTCTGTTCACCTACTGCCTGTCCGTCCTGTGCGACCACGACGCCGCCACCGCGGCCCTCGGCGACGTCCTCGGGCTCGCCGAACGGCGCGGACAGCGCGTCCCGGAGTCCGCCGGCGACCGCCGGGCCTGGCTGTACGCACTGGCCCGCTGGGCCTGCCTGCGCAAGCTCGCCGAGGCCAAGCAGAAACGTCAGGCCACGCACGCCGCGGGCCGCCACGGCGCCCACCGGCAGACCGCCGCTGCGCCCGTCTCCGAGGCGGTCCAGGAGGAACGCAGGCGCGAACTCGCGCTGCTCGCCTGGCCGGAGGCCGCCGGCACGACGCCGGAGCAGCGCGAGGCGCTCGAACTCGCCGTGCGCCACCGGCTCGCCGCCCACGAGGTCGCCGCGGTCCTCGGCATGGACCTGGCCGCCGCCCGCGACCTGCTCGCCTCCGCCGCCTGCGAGGTCGAACGCACCCGCGCCGCCCTCGCCGTGGTCGAGACCGGCACCTGCCCGAGCGTCGCCCGCCTCACCGGCGACAACCAGCTCGTGCTCAGCACGGCCCTGCGCCGCGAGCTGGTGCGGCACGTCGACGACTGCCCGCGCTGCCGCCGCACCGCCGAGCGCGCCGTCCCCGGCCGCTGGCCCGGCGCCACCGTCACCCCGGCCGAGCTGCCCGTCCTGGAAGCACCGCGCGCGGCCCTGCACGTCGCCATGGCGCACCTCACGCGCGCGCGTGGCGCGGCTCCCCGCTTCGACCGGCGCGGCTTCCCCATGGACCCCAAGGACTGGGCCGCCCGCCGCGACCGCCTCCGCGCGCGTGCCGTCACCACGACCGTCGTCGCCACCGTCGTGGCCGCGCCCGTGCTCGCCCTGTGGGCCGCCTACCGCGGCACGCCGACCGGCGAGGGCACCGCGGGCCGCTCGGCCAGCGCGAGCGAGGCGCACGGTCCGGACGCCCTCGACGGCGAGGTCGCGGGCGGCGGCTACGAGAACGCCGGCAACGCCAGCAACCGCCCCGGCGGACGCTTCTCCAAGGGCGACAAGCCCGACGTCTCCGTGGAGGTCATCAGCGTCTCCGGCGCGGGCAGGAAGGGCGCCGGCCACCTCGACGTCACCGCCGGCCACCGCGGCGACACCACGCTCATCACCCTGACCGCCACCGGCGACGCCCCCGTCCGCTGGTCCGCGACCACCGGAGCCTCCTGGCTCTACCTGAGCCAGTCCTCGGGAACGCTCGAACCGGGCGAATCGTTGACGATCAAGGTGTACGTCGACCATCTGCGCGAGCCGTCCGGGTACTGGAGCGCACGGGTGGCCGTCTCACCCGCCGGCGCCGTCGTGTGCATCGACGGCTACGGCACCGCGCCCGCCCCGTCCGACCCCGGCCCCAGCACGCCCAGCGATCCGCCGCCCTCGTCGTCCGACCCGGACCCGACGCCCACCGATCCGGCCCCCACGGATCCCACACCGAGCGACCCCCCGCCCAGCGATCCGCCGCCCTCGTCGCCGGACCCGGACCCGACGCCCACCGATCCGGCGCCCTCCGACCCGGAGGGCTCGACGCCGCCGCCGAGCGACAGCGGCGACCCGAGCCCGTCCACGTCGTAACGCGTCCTAGTCGACGGGATCGGCCGGATGCGGTGCCAGCAGGGGCAGCTGCGAGGCCAGCCGCTCCTCGCACAGCTCGACCAGCCGGTCGTAGCCCGCCTTGCCCATCAGCTCGGTCAGCTCCGCCCGGTAGGAGACATAGACCGGGTCGCCCGCGCCGTGCGCCGAGGTCGCCGACGTGCACCACCAGTGCAGGTCGTGGCCGCCCGGACCCCAGCCGCGACGGTCGTACTCGCCGATCGACACCTGGAGCACCCGTGTGTCGTCGGGCCGGTCGATCCAGTCGTAGGTCCGCCGGACGGGAAGCTGCCAGCAGACGTCCGGCTTGGTCTCCAGCGGCTCGCGGCCCTCCTTCAGGGCGAGGATGTGCAGCGAGCAGCCCGCGCCGCCCGCGAAGCCCGGCCGGTTCTGGAAGATGCACGAGCCGTTGTAGGGGCGGGTCTGGCGGTCGCCGTCCTCGTCCTCCGAGATCCAGCCGTGCTCCATGCCCTCGTCATGGTGCTGCCAGATCTCCGGCGTGAGCCTCGCCACATGCTCCGCCACCCGCTTCTCGTCGTCCTCGTCGGAGAAGTGGGCGCCCAGCGTGCAGCAACCGTCGTCCGCGCGGCCTGCTTGGATGCCCTGGCATCCGCTGCCGAAGATGCAGTTCCAACGAGAGGTCAGCCATGTCAGATCGCACCGGAAGACCTGCTCGTCGTCTGCCGGATCGGGGAACTCCACCCACGCGCGTGCGAAGTCGAGTCCCTTCTCGTCGGCCGCCGAGGCCTTCTTCGACTTCTTCGGTGGCTTCACCTGCGAAGAACCGCTGGTTGATTTGGCCGTCTTCTGGCCCTTCGCCTTTTTCGTCTTTGGCACCCGTCCAGGGTAAGTCGCCCGGAGCCCCGGTCGGGACCGCTCCGGGGGCGGTGCACGGCTCCGCTGGCAGTAGCGTTCCGTACATGAGACTCGGTGTCCTCGACGTGGGATCGAACACGGTGCATCTGCTGGTGGTGGATGCGCACCCGGGCGCGCGACCGCTGCCCGCGCACTCGCACAAGGCGGAACTGCGCCTTGCCCAACTCCTCGACGAGGGCGGGGCCATCGGTCCCGAAGGGGTCGACAAACTGATCTCGGTCGTCCAGGAGGCGCTCCAGGCCGCCGAGGACAAGGGCGTCGAGAACCTGCTGCCGTTCGCCACCTCCGCCGTGCGGGAGGCCAGCAACGCCGACGACGTCCTCGCGCGCGTCAAGGCCGAGACCGGCGTCGAGCTCCAGGTCCTCACCGGGGCGGAGGAGGCCCGGCTGACCTTCCTCGCCGTGCGGCGCTGGTTCGGGTGGTCGGCCGGCAAGCTGCTGGTCCTCGACATCGGCGGCGGCTCGCTGGAGATCGCCTACGGCATCGACGAGGAGCCGGATGCGGCGGTGTCACTGCCGCTCGGCGCCGGCCGCCTCACCGCAGGCTGGCTGCCCGGCGATCCGCCCGACCCCGACGACATTCGCGCACTGCGTCGTCATGTCCGCGCCCAGATCGCCCGCACGGTCGGAGAGTTCAGCCGCTTCGGCGCCCCCGACCACGTGGTGGCCACGTCCAAGACCTTCAAGCAGCTGGCCCGCCTCGCCGGTGCCGCCCGCTCCGCCGAGGGCCTCTACGTCCAGCGCGACCTGAAGCGCGAGTCCCTGGAGGCCTGGGTGCCCCAGCTGGCCGGCATGACGGCCACGCAGCGCGCCGACTTGCCCGGCGTCTCCGAGGGCCGCGCGGGCCAGCTCCTGGCGGGCGCGCTGGTGGCCGAGGGCGCGATGGACCTGTTCGGCGTGGAGACCCTGGAGATCTGCCCGTGGGCGCTGCGGGAGGGCGTGATTCTGCGGAAGCTGGATCACCTGCCTACGGGGTGATGCGCGGGAGGGGGGCGCGGGGGCAGGAGCGGGAGCGGCGGGGGCCGGAGTGGCGTAGGGGCGCGGGATGCGGTGTGCGCCGCCCGCGCTGGGCGCACTCCGCACGCGACCGGCGTGCACATGTGAAGCGCGCTACCTGGCGCGCGGTGCAGGGCGCAGGGCGCACGGTGCGGAGTGCGCGCCGCAGAGCGCACACCTCAGGTCGCGGGGCGCAGCGCACGCCGCCGGTCGCGGAGACAGGGCGCACACCACGCGTTGCGCGCGGTGGCGCACACCACCCGTCACCAGGAACACCACTCGCCGCACAGCGCGCGGCCCGCACACCACCGATCGCCCAGGGCACGGCGCACACCACCCGTCCCACAGCGCACAGCGCGCACCACCCGCGTACGCACGTGAAGTACGCCACCCCCACCTCACCCCGCACCCCACCGACCCCCACCGCCGCGAACCCCACCCCGTGCCCCACCCCGACTCCCCGCAACCGGCACGCGCGCGTGCACCCCCGCCCGCAAATGCCCTGCACGCGTGCGCGTGCCCACCCCGCGCACCCCGGCCACCCCCACGCCCCGAACCCCCTCCACCTCCCTGGCCGGTTGTCGTACCCCACAGCCCGCGCACAGCGATCGGCTCCACGACGCCGAGCGAGTCCCCGTACTCTGTCCCTCGTGGCAGAACCAGCGGTGCGCATCCCGGATGCGAAGGTCGCCCTGTCGACGGCCTCCGTCTATCCGGAGTCGACGGCGACGGCCTTCGAGATCGCCGCGCGCCTCGGGTACGACGGGGTCGAGGTCATGGTGTGGACCGACCCGGTCAGTCAGGACATCGAGGCGCTGCGCAGACTCAGCGACTACCACCAGGTCCCGATCCTGGCCGTACACGCCCCTTGTCTGTTGATCACCCAGCGCGTGTGGTCGACGGACCCCTGGGTCAAGCTCCAGCGCGCCCAGGCGGCGGCCGAGAAGCTGGGCGCGAGCACGGTCGTCGTGCATCCGCCGTTCCGCTGGCAGCGCCAGTACGCGCGTGACTTCGTCGCCGGGATCTGGCGGATGGCGAACGAGACAGATGTGCGGTTCGCTGTGGAGAACATGTACCCGTGGCGCTACCGGGACCGCGAGATGCTCGCCTACGCCCCCGACTGGGACGTCACCAAGGACGACTACCGCCACTTCACGATCGACCTCAGTCACACCGCGACCGCCCGCACCGACGCGATCCATATGATCGACCGCATGGGCGACCGTCTGGGCCATGTGCACCTCGCGGACGGGCGGGGCTCGGCGAAGGACGAGCACCTGGTCCCCGGCCGCGGCACCCAACCCTGCGCCGAGGTGCTGGAACGTCTCGCCCTGACCGGTTTCGACGGCCATGTCGTCATCGAGGTCAACACCCGCCGGGCGATGTCCAGCGCCGAACGGGAGGCCGACCTCGCCGAGGCACTGGCCTTCACCCGCCTCCATCTGGCCTCCGCGGTGAAGGTGCCCCGGCCGTGACCGACACCGCAGCACCGCGCAGGGGCCGGGGCCGCCGTACCCGCAGCGAAGCCGCCGACACCCGCGCCCGGATCCTGGCCGTGGCCCGCGAGGAGTTCTCCCAGCGGGGTTACGAGAAGACGTCCGTCCGCGCGATCGCCAAGGCGGCCGGTGTGGACTCCGCGCTGGTGCACCACTACTTCGGCACCAAGGAACAGATCTTCGAGGCGGCTGTGGAGGTCGCCTTCGCACCCGCGTTCAGGGCCCGTGACACCGTCCTCGAAGGCTCCCTCGAAGGCGTCGGCGAGCGGCTGACCAGGATGATCTTCGGTCTCTGGGAGAACCCGGTGACCAGGGCCCCACTGCTCGCGATCGTCCGCTCGGCCGTCAACAACGAGAGCGCGGCCGGCGTCTTCCGCAAGCTGATCGCGGCCCAGCTGCTGCGCCGTATCGCCGAACAGCTCGACCTCCCGGACGCCGAACTGCGCGCCGAACTGGCGGCGGCCCAGCTGGTCGGCATCGCCATGCTGCGTTACGTCATCAAGATCGAGCCGATCGCCTCCACGGACCCGGAGCGGATCATCGCGAGGGTGGCACCGGTGGTGCAGGGCCACCTCACGAGCCCCTGAGGTGAGCGCGGCCGCCGGCCGAGACGTACATCCCGCATTCCGGACACCGTGTCCGGACCCTGGATGACCGGCGTACGCTCGATAACAGCCCTATCTGCCTGAAGGAGCGAGCGACGATGCCCGAGCTGAGGTCCCGCACAGTCACCCACGGCCGCAACATGGCGGGCGCCCGCGCCCTTATGCGCGCCTCCGGTGTACCGGGTGCGGACATCGGCCGTAAGCCGATCATCGCTGTTGCCAACAGCTTCACGGAGTTCGTGCCGGGCCACACCCACCTCCAGCCCGTCGGCCGGATCGTCAGCGAGGCGATCGTCGAGGCCGGTGGCATCCCGCGCGAGTTCAACACGATCGCCGTCGACGACGGCATCGCGATGGGCCACGGCGGCATGCTGTACAGCCTCCCCTCCCGCGATCTGATCGCGGACAGCGTGGAGTACATGGTCGAGGCCCACTGCGCCGACGCCCTGATCTGCATCTCCAACTGCGACAAGATCACCCCGGGCATGCTGAACGCGGCCCTGCGCCTGAACATCCCCACGGTCTTCGTCTCCGGCGGTCCCATGGAGTCCGGCCGCGCCACCCTCGTGGACGGCACGGTCCGCACGCTCGACCTGGTCGACGCGATCTCCGACGCCGTGAACGACAAGATCTCGGACGAGGACATCCTCCGTATCGAGGAGAACGCCTGTCCGACCTGCGGCAGCTGCTCCGGCATGTTCACCGCCAACTCGATGAACTGCCTGACCGAGGCCATCGGCCTCTCCCTGCCCGGCAACGGCTCCACCCTCGCCACCCACACCGCGCGCAAGCAGCTCTACGTCGACGCCGCCCGCACGGTCATGGACATCACCCGCCGCTACTACGAGCAGGACGACGAGACCGTCCTGCCCCGCAACGTCGCCACCTTCCAGGCCTTCGAGAACGCCATGGCCCTGGACATCGCGATGGGCGGCTCCACGAACACGATCCTGCACCTGCTGGCCGCCGCCCAGGAGGCGGGCGTGCCCTTCGGGCTGGAGCAGATCGACGCGGTCAGCCGCCGGGTCCCGTGCCTGGCGAAGGTGGCGCCGAACGTCGCCAAGGACCGTACGTACTACATGGAGGACGTGCACCGGGCCGGCGGCATCCCCGCCCTCCTCGGCGAGCTGCACCGCGCGGGCCTGCTGAACGAGGACGTGCACGCGGTCCACAGCCCGTCCCTCGCGGACTGGCTGAAGACCTGGGACGTCCGGGGCGGTTCGCCTTCGCCGGAGGCCGTCGAACTGTGGCACGCGGCCCCGGGCTGCGTCCGCTCCGCCGAGGCCTTCTCCCAGTCCGAGCGCTGGAAGGCCCTCGACGAGGACGCCGAGGGCGGCTGCATCCGCTCCGCCGAGCACGCGTACTCCAAGGACGGCGGCCTGGCGGTGCTGCGCGGCAACCTCGCGGTCGACGGCTGCGTCGTGAAGACGGCCGGCGTCGACGAGTCGATCTGGACCTTCGAGGGCCCGGCGGTCGTCTGCGAGTCGCAGGAAGCGGCCGTCGAGAAGATCCTCAACAAGCAGGTGACGGACGGCGACGTCGTCGTCATCCGCTACGAGGGCCCCAAGGGCGGCCCCGGCATGCAGGAGATGCTCTACCCGACGTCCTTCCTCAAGGGCCGCGGCCTCGGCAAGACCTGCGCCCTGATCACCGACGGCCGCTTCTCCGGCGGCACGTCCGGCCTCTCCATCGGCCACGCCTCCCCCGAGGCGGCGTCCGGCGGCACGATCGCCCTCGTCGAGGACGGCGACCGCATCCGCATCGACATCCCCAACCGCACGATCGAACTCCTCGTCGACGAGCCGGAACTGGCCCGCCGCGAGCAGGCGTTGAACGGCGTGTACGCCCCCAAGAACCGCGACCGCAAGGTCTCCGCCGCCCTGCGCGCCTACGCCGCAATGGCGACGAGCGCGGACAAGGGCGCGGTGCGGGACGTGACGAAGCTGGGCTGAGGCCCGGGTGGGTTTCCGGGGGCCGCCTCCCGTCGGGGGCGGCCCCTTCGTCATGTCACCAGGTGGCGGGGTTGCGGGCGTCCACGGCGAAGACGGAGCCGTTGGGGGCGGCTGCGTAGACGTGGTTGTTGGCGAGGACGGGGGAGGGGAGTTCGCCAGTGACGCTGTCCGCCTTCGCGGAGAGCCGAGGCGGCGTCTGACCGACCAGCGTTCCGCTCCGGGCGTCGACGGCTAGCAGCCGCCCGTCGGCACCAGTGATGTACACGTGCCGCGCGTCGGCGGCCGGTGCCGAGCCTCGGCTCACGGAGGTCTCAAGGGACCAGCGCCGCTTCCTGCGTTCCACGTCGACGGCCTCCAGGGCACCGCCCCTGGTCAGGAGGTAGACGACGTCGCCACGCACCGTGGCCAAGGGGTCCTGGCGAGGAACCGGCAGTGTCATTCGCTCCGAAACCTGGGACTCGGGGTTGTAGCGAACCAGGGCGGTTGTGTCCCCAAGGGGCCCGACCGAGAGGAAGAAGGCGGATCCGTCCTGGGTGCCGACGGGTTTCAGAGTGCCGCTCAGTCGTGCTTCCCACTGCGCGACACCTGTGGCCGGGTCGACGGCGGTGACGAGGGTGTTCGTGCCGTCGGCGGACGGGCTCGTCGCGAAGGCAAGTGGCTCCCCGGCGAACGACGAGAAGTACGGCGCACTCTGGCCGGGTATCCGGTGGCTCCACTGCGTGTCGCCCGAAGCAGCGTCCACGCTGGTGACGATGCCGTTCGAGCCGGTGAACAGGAGCATGCCCCCGGCGGATCGCTTACTGCTGTGGCTGGGCGCCTTCCGTTCCCAACGAGGCTTCCCCGAGACGGGATCGAGGCCTTCCAGAACGGGGTCCTGGACCGTCAGGGGTTGTACGAGTCCACCGGCGAGGACCGGCGGCGTGCTCCGGAG
This sequence comes from Streptomyces sp. NPDC079141, assembly GCF_040686775.1. Classification (NCBI taxonomy): domain Bacteria; kingdom Bacillati; phylum Actinomycetota; class Actinomycetes; order Kitasatosporales; family Streptomycetaceae; genus Streptomyces; species Streptomyces sp. NPDC079141. The sequence continues at coordinate 264,567 of NZ_JBFBLP010000012.1, forward strand.
TGTCGTTGCGACGGAGTGGCGCCACAACACGTTGCCATCGGACGGATCCAGAGCGAACACCACGCCGGACTGCGCACAGAGCAACTTGCTCTCACCATACGAACACTGAGGCACGGACGCCGATTCGGACACCGACTCGGTCTCCCACGAGTTGAACGTGGCCGAGGTCTTCCCGACGTCGCTTCCCTCCGGGGCCGGGTCGCCGTTGCCCAGCAGTTGAATCGTAGTGAAGGTGCCGCCCACGACAAGTGCCAGTGCCGTGGCTGCCAGAACTGCCCGCCGCCCCAGGAACCTCCTCTGCCGGTGGGCCTCCTGCTTCTCGAAAGAGAGGGGCTTGGGCGGCCTGGGCTCGACACTCGCCCGCTGGGCCGGAATGAACGCCTGCGTGTCGTACGAGGCGGCCACGGACCGCAGGGACCGCATCAACTCGTCGGGAGTGGGTCGGTCCTCGGGCTCTTTGGCGAGACACTGCTGAATCAGTGGCGCGAGGTTCTCCGGTACGCCGGTGAGGTCAGGCTCGTCATGGACGACCTGATAGGCGACGACGTACGGACTGTCCGAGTCGAACGGTCCACGCCCCGTGGCCGCGTGCACCATGACCGACCCCAGCGCGAAAATGTCGGCGGCGGGCCCCACCTCGCGCGGCCGTCGGAACTGCTCGGGCGCCATGAACGGCGGCGTGCCGATCAACTTCCCCGTCTCGGTCCGCAGCTCGCTGTCCTTTGGCCGAGAAATGCCGAAGTCGATGACCTTGGGCCCGTCTTCCGCGAGCAGTACATTGCTCGGCTTGAGGTCCCGGTGTACGACCCCAACCCGATGGATGTCACGCAGCGCCTCCGCCAGCCCGGCCATCAGTCGGCGCAATTGCTCCGGGGCCATGGCGCCGTTCCGCTTCACATGCTCGGAGAGCGTCGGCCCGGGGATGAACAGCGTTGCCATCCAAGGCCGTTCGGCATCCGGATCGGCATCGACGACGGATGCAGTGAAGGCCCCGCTCACCCTGCGAGCCGCAGCGATCTCCTGCCGGAACCGCCCCCTGAACTCGCGGTCTCTGGCGAACTCGGCATGGATGACCTTCACCGCGAGCTTCATCCCCGAGGTGCTGCGCGCCAGATGCACGACGCCCATCCCGCCGGAGCCCAGGCATGACTCCAGCCGGTAGTGACCGGCGTATTCGGGAAGTTCCGCTTCCGCGCCCGCTCCGGCATTCCGCTGTGGCGCCATGGGACCACCCCCGTGCTGTTCGTCCGCGCGCGCGACGCACGGAGCCTAGTCGATAACTCGTACGAGACAGAGGCGGCTTGCTAGCCTCTGCGTGCGAGTTGCGCACTTGTGTTTCATGGCGCGATTCAGGGGAATCAACGGGGCCCACGGCATGCGTGGGTGTCAACGGGGGAGGGTTTTATGGCTGTTGACCGTGTAGAAGAGGCCGAGGGCGGGGAGCAGGTGGAGGCACTGGCCACCGCGTCCTACCGCTACTACTCGATCGCTCCGGGCGTCCGACTCAATGTTCGCAACGGACCCGGCACGAACTACGACATCGTGCGTGTCCTACCCGAAGGCTCCCGCGTCCCGATCTACTGCCAGACGCCTGGCGCGACGGTGACGGGCCCGTACGGCACCACCAAGATCTGGGACAACATCAGTAACGGCGAGTACGTCTCGGACGCGTACGTGAACACCGGCAGCGACGGCTACGTGGCCTCGCGCTGCGCCTGACCATCGAACGAGGAACCGACATTGACATCGCACACCCGTAGATCCGTCCTGCTCGCAGGCGCCGCCGGTGGCTTCATCACCGTCCTGGGCGCGGCATCCACCGCCTCCGCGGATCTGCGCTACTACGACGTGGCCCCGGGCGTCCGCCTGAACGTCCGCAGGGGCCCGGGCACCCAGTACCCCATCGTCCGAGTCCTGCCCGAGGGCGCCAAGGTCGCGATCTACTGCCAGACACCGGGCGAGACCGTGACCGGCCCCTACGGCACGTCGAACATCTGGGACAACATCGACGACGGCGAGTTCGTCGCGGACGCCTACGTCCAGACGGGCAGCGACGGCTACGTCCGTCCGCGCTGCGCACTCTGAACCCATCCCGACCAAGAGGACACGCATGATCTCCCGGAGACGGACAGCCGCCCTGCTCGCCGCGGCTGTGGGTGCCTTTCTCATGGTGCTCGGCGTATCACCGACGGCCACCGCGGCTTACCGCTACTACGACATTGCGCCGGGCGTCCGCCTGAACGTCCGCAGCGGACCCGGTACGGGCTACAGCATCGTGCGCATCCTGCCCGAGGGCTCCCGCGTCACGATCTACTGCCAGACGCCCGGCACCACAGTGACGGGCCCCTACGGCACCTCCAACATCTGGGACAACATCAGCAACGGCGAATTTGTCTCAGACGCCTACGTGAACACAGGCAGCGACGGCTACATCGCCTCCCGCTGCGGCTGAGCCCGAAGGACCCCGTGGCCGCCCCCGGAGCCATAATCAACGCGTGAGCGACGAACCCGGCACCCCGCCCCCGGCCACGGGCCCCCACCCCGACCCCCTCCGTTTCTTCGGCACGACCTGGGTCGACCACACGAACGGCTACTCAGCCCGCCGCGCAGGCATGGCCGTCGGCTCCCTGGTCGCCGCGGTGGTCTCCTGCCTCGTCCTCCGTTTCGCCTACCAGGGTCTCCAGATCGCGGACGTCGGCAGTTTCGTCACGCTTCTGATGGTCGTGATGTTCGCGATCTGCAGCGCGCTCGCGTTTCGCCACACCTGGGACGGCTTCACGAAGCGCCCGGACCTCGACCGCCAGGCCTCCCTGCGCGGTCTGCTGGCCATCGGCTTCGTCGGCTCGCTCCTGGCGTACTTCTTCCGCTCCCTCGTCGAGGCCCCCGGTGAGAAGCTGCACCGCGAGGAGTACGAAACGGCCCTGAAGCAGCACGAGAAGCGCAGCACCCGCCGCTCGGGCAACCCCTCGAAGAAGCGCCGCCGCTCCTGAACAGGCCGCTTACCGGTAATCACCCCACTTCGCGGCCCGCCCGCGGCCACCATGGCCGTATGACGGCAGCCTCTTCGCACACCACCCGGGCCCATTCCTTCAACGCCGCCGCGGCCCAGTACGCCGCCAACCGCCCCTCCTATCCGGCCGCCCTCTTCGACGCCGTGGAAGACCTGGCAGGCCGCCCCCTCACCGGCTCCCGCGTCGCGGACGTAGGCGCCGGCACCGGTATAGCGACCGCTGTGCTGCAGGCCCGCGGCGCCCGGGTGATCGCGGTGGAGCCCGGCGAGGGTATGGCGGTGCAGTTCCGCCGCGCCCACCCCGGCATCCCGATCGTCCTCGGCAATGGCAACGCCCTCCCTCTCGCCGGCTCCTCCACCGATTTCCTCACCTACGCCCAGGCCTGGCACTGGACCGACCCCGAGCAGTCGATCCCGGAGGCCCTGCGCGTGCTGTGCCCGGGCGGTGCGCTCGCCCTGTGGTGGAACACCAACGCCCTCGACGTCCCCTGGATCGCGGCGCAGGCGGCCCGCATGGCGAGCTTCTTCGGCATCGATCCCGTCGCGGAGAAGCACGGGGCGAGTGAACGGGCCGCCGACCCCGCCCACCGCCTCGACTTCGCCCGCCGCAAGGTCCGCTGGAGCCGCCGCGTCACGATCGACACGCACCTGGCGAACATCGGCAGCCACTCGGTCTTCCTCGTCCACGGCGAGGAGGCGAGCCGCGCCTTCCTCACCGCGGAGCGCGCGCACTTGACGAAGGACTTCCCGGACGGGAACGTCGAGGAGACCTACGACGTCGACCTGCTGGTCGCCATCAACTCCTGACCACGTGCCGCGGCCCACCCCTCCAGGGCCGCGGCACACGCATGGTCCAGATGCCGCAGCCCGCCCAGCTCCAGCCGCACCTCCCGGTCCCTCGGCAGCGCTTCCAGCGCGTCGAGCAGCTTCGGCAGCCGCAGGAACGTCGCATGGCCGAGGACCCGTACGACGATTCCGGCCTCCCCCCGGTCCTCGGTCTCCACGTGCACATGGCTCGCGTCCCACGCGGTCTTCGCCACGGCAAGCGCCAGCCCCACCAACACCCCCTCGAACAGATTCCCGATCACGATCGCGGTGCCCGTCACCACCAGGATCACGGCCTCCCCCCGATGCGTCCGCCACAGCACCGCCAGCTCCCGCAGCGGCACGAGCTTGCAGCCGGCGTGCACCAGCAGCGCGGCCAGCGCCGCCACCGGAACCACCCCGAGCACACCCGGCACGACGGCCGTGAACAGCAGCAGCCACGCCCCGTGCAGCACCCGCGAGGCCTTGGTCCGCGCCCCGGCCTGCACATTCGCCGCACTGCGCACGATCACCGCGGTCATCGGCAGCGCCCCGAGCAGCCCGCACACGGTGTTCCCCGCGCCCTGCGCGATCAGCTCCCGGTCGTAGTCCGTACGCGGCCCCCGATGCAGCCGGTCCACCGCCGCCGCGCTGAACAACGACTCCGCCGACGCGATCAGCGCGAACGCGACAACGGTCCCCACCACCCCCACTTCCGTCAGCCGCCCGAAGTCCGCCCACTCCGGAACCCGTACGGCATCCAGCAGTCCCCGCACCTCCACCCGCCGCACCGCCAGGTCGAACACCCCGGTCACCAGCGAGGCCACGGCCACCGCCACCAGCGGCGCAGGCACCAGCCGAGCCCCCCGCCGCCACCGCGGCCACAGCAGCAGTACGGCCATGGTGGCAGCCCCCACTGACAACGCCACCGGATCCACCCGCCCGGGCAGCGACACCAGCCCGGCCAGCTGCCCGAGCCCGTCGCCGGGCGCCGCCGCGTCGCCCAGCGCGTACACCTGCCCGGCAACCAGCACCAGCCCGATTCCGGCGAGCATGCCCTGCACCACGGCCACGGAGACGGCCCGGAACCACCGCCCCAGGCGCAGCGCCCCGAGCCCGAGCTGGAGCAGCCCGGCCCCGAGGACCAGCACCCCGAGCACCTCGACCCCATGGGCCTGTACGGCCTCGTACACCAGCACGGTCAGTCCCGCCGCCGGCCCGCTGACCTGGAGGCTGCTCCCGGGCAGCACCCCGGCGACCAGCCCACCGACGATCCCGGTCACCAGCCCCAGTTCGGCGGGCACGCCGGAGGCTACGGCCACTCCCACGCATAGCGGCAGCGCGACGAGGAACACGACGAGAGAAGCGAAAAGATCGGCCTTGCCTACGCCACGGCGCATGTGAGCAGCACCTCCGGTTGAGAACGCCGAGAACGCCGAGAACGCCTCGGCCCTTCGAGCGGGAGATGCGTGGGTGCCGCACCGGGGGAGGGCGCGGCGGACGTGCGTGGCATATGACCTCGCACTGAAATCCATTGTCGAGAAAGGAAGCCGACCGCGCAGCAGCTTGCCGCCACCTCCTGAGGCCGACGGAGGCGTGCAAACCGGACCGCCCGCCTCCGATCGCACCTCCGTGCGCCTGCGCCATCGAGCGCCACCACTTGACGGCACCCCTCGCATGGAGAGTTAATCCGCACATGATGAATATCCCTTCTGGATCAACAGCCCCAGACACACCGCCACCCTCAGCCACATCACCCACCCACGGAGCCGGGAACACCCCCCGCCCCACCGACGACACACCCGCCGTCCGCGCCGAAGGCCTCACCGTCGTCCGCGGCACCCGTACCGTCCTGCGCGGCATCGACTTCACCGTCCCGCGCGGCCAGGTCACCGGCCTCCTCGGCCCCTCCGGCTGCGGCAAGTCGACCCTCATGCGCTCGATCGTCGGCACCCAGGCCAAGGCCACCGGCACCCTCGACGTCCTGGGCCACCGAGCCGGCCACCCCACCCTGCGCACCCGCATCGGCTACGTCACCCAGGCGCCCTCCGTCTACGACGACCTGACAGTCCGCCAGAACCTGGACTACTTCGCGGCGATCCTCACCCCCGGCCACCACGCCGCCGGCCTCCGCCACGAGAACGTCACCCGCGCCATCGAGGACGTCGACCTCACCAGCCACGCCGACGCCCTCGCCGGGAACCTCTCCGGCGGCCAGCGCAGCCGCGTCTCCCTCGCCGTGGCACTCCTCGGCACCCCCGAGCTCCTGGTCCTCGACGAACCCACGGTCGGCCTGGACCCCGTACTCCGCCGCGACCTGTGGAACCTCTTCCACGACATCGCCGCCCAACGCGGCGCAACCCTCCTCATCTCCTCCCACGTCATGGACGAGGCCGAGCGCTGCCACCGCCTCCTCCTCATGCGCGAGGGCCAGATCCTCGCCGACGACACCCCGGACGCCCTGCGCATCCGCACCGGCTCCGAAACCGTCGAGTCGGCCTTCCTGCACCTGGTCGACGAGGCCGTCGCGGCCGCCGCACGCGAGAAGGAGACCACCCGATGAGCACCACAACCGGCACCCCACGCCCCACCGGCACGGCCGCCCCCGCACCGACGAGCCCCCTGAACTTCTCCCGCACCACCGCCACCGCCGCCCGGGTCCTGCGCCAACTCCGCCACGACCCGCGCACCATCGCGCTGATGATCCTCGTCCCCTGCGTGATGCTCTTCCTGCTGCGCTACGTCTTCGACGGCGACCCGCGCACCTTCGACAACATCGGCGCATCACTCCTGGGGATCTTCCCCCTGATCACGATGTTCCTGGTCACCTCCATCGCCACCCTGCGCGAACGCACCTCGGGCACCCTCGAACGCCTCCTCGCCATGCCCCTCGGCAAGGGCGACCTCATCGCCGGCTACGCCCTCGCCTTCGGCACCATCGCGATCGTCCAGTCGGCCCTCACCACGGCCCTCGCCCTGTGGGGCCTCGGCCTGGACGTCATCGGCAGCCCCTGGCTGCTCCTGCTGATCGCCCTCCTCGACGCCCTCCTGGGCACCGCACTCGGCCTCTTCGTCTCGGCCTTCGCCGCCTCCGAGTTCCAGGCCGTTCAGTTCATGCCGGCCGTGATCTTCCCCCAACTCCTCCTCTGCGGCCTGTTCACCCCGCGCTCCAACATGCACCCGGTCCTGGAGGCCATCTCCAACGTCCTCCCCATGTCCTACGCCGTCGACGGCATGAACGAAGTCCTCAGGCACACCGACATGACCGCCAACTTCGTACGCGACGTCCTGATCGTCGCGGGCTGCGCCCTCCTCGTCCTCACCCTGGGAGCCGCCACGCTCCGACGCCGCACGGCCTAGCCCCCACCAGCTACTCCCCGGTGTCCCGCCCACCGGACACCCCACCCACACTCAAGTCCCCGATGGGAGGATGAACCCCGGACGACGCAACCCCGGAGGGCACCCCAGCCATGACTCAGAAAGTCGCAGTCCTCGGCACCGGCAAGATCGGCGAAGCCCTGCTCAGCGGAATGATCCGAGCAGGCTGGGGCCCGGACGACCTCCTGGTCACCGCCCGCCGCCAGGAACGGGCCGACGAGCTCCGCGAGCGCTACGGGGTCACCCCCGTCACCAACGCGGAAGCCGCCAAGACCGCAGACACCCTGATCCTCACGGTCAAGCCGCAGGACATGGGCACCCTCCTCGACGAACTCGCCCCGCACGTCCCCGCCGACCGCCTGGTCATCAGCGGAGCCGCGGGCATCCCCACCTCCTACTTCGAGGAGCGCCTCGCTCCGGGCACCCCCGTCGTCCGTGTCATGACGAACACGCCCGCCCTCGTCGACGAGGCCATGTCCGTCATCTCCGCCGGCACCCATGCCACCGAGGACCACCTCACCCACACCGAGGAGATCTTCGGCGCCGTCGGCAAGACCCTCCGCGTCCCCGAGTCCCAGCAGGACGCCTGCACCGCCCTCTCCGGCTCGGGCCCGGCGTACTTCTTCTATCTGGTCGAAGCCATGACCGACGCCGGCATCCTCCTCGGCCTGCCCCGCGACAAGGCCCACGACCTGATCGTCCAGTCCGCTATCGGCGCCGCCACGATGCTCCGCGACAGCGGCGAGCACCCCGTCAAGCTCCGCGAGAACGTCACCTCGCCGGCCGGCACCACCATCAACGCCATCCGCGAACTGGAGAACCACGGCGTACGGGCCGCCCTCATCGCCGCCCTCGAAGCCGCCCGCGACCGCAGCCGCGAACTGGCCTCCGGCAACAACAGCTGAACCCCTGGCCGCCCCCTGCCCGCAGAGGGCGGCCAGGCGCACGCCCGGCTAAGCAGTCACGCCGATATCCGCAGCCGCCGGCAGCAGTCCGATCGCGCGATAAGCGGCATCCACGGTCGGCCGGGCCATCGCCCGAGCCCTCTCCGCACCATCCCGCAGCACCCCCTCCACATAGCCAGGATCAGCGCACAGTTCCCTGTGCCTCTCCTGCACGGGCCTGAGGACCTCGACCACAGCCTCCGCGGTGTCCTTCTTCAAGGCGCCGTACGACTCATATACACCGCTCAGGTCCGAAGGGTTCCCACCTGTGCACGCGGCGAGGATCTCCAGCAGATTCGCCACCCCCGGCCGGCCGTCCCGGTCGTACACGACCTCCCGCCCGCTGTCGGTCACGGCCCGCATCACCTTCTTGCGCACCACGTCCGGCTCGTCGAGCAGATAGACGATCCCCGGCCCGACGTCGTCGCTCTTCCCCATCTTCGCCGCCGGCTCCTGGAGGTTCATCACCCGCGCCGCCACCCCCGGGTGCGTCGCCCGGGGCACCACGAACGTGTTCCCGTACCGCTGGTTGAACCGCACCGCGATATCCCGCGCCAGCTCCACATGCTGCGTCTGGTCGTCCCCGACCGGCACCTCATCGGTCTCGTACGCCAGGATGTCCGCCGCCATGAGCACGGGATAGGTCAGCAGCGACAGCCGCACACTCCCGCCCCGCTCCCGCTCACGCCCGGCCTTCTCCTTGTACTGGATCATCCGCCGCATCTCGCCGTCCGTGGCCACGCACTCCAGCAGATAGGACAGCCGCGCGTGCTCGTCCACATGACTTTGTACGAACACGGTGCACAGCTCCGGATCCAGCCCGGACGCCAACAGCAGGGTCGCCGCCTGCCGGCTCAGCCGCCGCACCCGCGCCGGATCGTGCTCCACGGTCAGCGCGTGCAGGTCGACGATGCAGAACAGGGCGTCGGACCGGTGCTGATCGACGTCGGCCCACCGCCGCATGGCCCCCAGGTAGTTCCCCAGCGTCAGATGCCCGGTCGGCTTGACCCCGCTGAAGACCCGCGTCATCTCTCCACCTCCTGGTCGAGACCGCCGCGCCCGGCCGGCCGACCCTCAGGAGGGAGATACGAGAACGGCCGCCGAGGCGGCGGCCGTTGAGTGCATACGTGACTACGGCCGCCGTCAGGCGGCCCACCACAGCTGGGCGCACGTACGCGTTGTCATGCCGTCCACAGTACGCCTCCAGGGGGCAGCCCGGACTGGAGTTGACACGCCTCGACCCCATCCGTAGTGTTCTCCGAGTTGTCCGACGTGAGCGCCGACTCCGGTCGGTCCCCGGACAGCCATTCCGCAAGTACCAGTCAACAATCGACAACGGGTCGATCGATCCGTCGTCGCGTCATTGGCATGCGTATTTGCGAAATGAGGAATCCGCGTTCGAAAGGACGCAGCCCCGATTAGCTCGGGGGCCAGGAATCCGCTAAAGTCTCACTCGTCGGAACGGCCCAACAGCCGCGAAGACAAGCCCCGCTGACTGGGAGTCAGGCCCGAAAGGATCTGATAGAGTCGGAACCGCCGGAAAGGGAAACGCGAAAGCGAGAACCTGGAAAGCACCGAGGAAATCGGATCGAGAAAA
>NZ_JBFBLP010000013.1:0-268797 GCF_040686775.1 Streptomyces sp. NPDC079141
AGGCCCCTCTCGCGCCAGATGCGGGTGAGTTCGTCGTGCAGGACGTCGCGGGTGATGGCGTCCAGGGCGGCGAAGGGTTCGTCCATCAGCAGCAGTCGGCTGTCCTGGGCCAGGGCGCGGGCCATGGCGACGCGTTGGCGCATGCCGCCGGACAGTTCGTGGACCCGCTTGCCGTGGGCGCCGCCCAGGCGGACCAGCTCCAGCAGCTCCTCGGCCCGCACATGCCGCTCTGCCTTGGCCACACCGCGGAGTTTGAGGGCGAGTTCGATGTTCTTGCCGGCGGTGAGCCAGGGGAACAGGGCGTGTTCCTGGAACATCAGGGCGGGGCGGCCGTCGGTGGTGATGTGTCCGGTGGTGGGTTTGTCGAGGCCGGCGACGAGGTTGAGCAGGGTGGACTTGCCGCAGCCGGAGGCGCCCAGGAGGGTGACGAACTCACCCTGGGCGACATCGAGGGAGATGTCGTCGAGCACGAGCTGCTGTCCGGCCGGACCGGCGAAGGACTTCGAGACATGCTCAATATGAGCGGCGTGCTCCACCGACACATCCGTGTCGGCGGCCTTGGCGAGGGCGGTTGCCATGGTCGTCACCTCCTGGATACTCATCGGGACTCGTGCCTTACTTCACGCCGAGGCCGGCGTCGTCGGCCTCGGGTTCGCCCTCGGCCTTGAGGACCTTGTTGAGCAGGGTCAGGTCGTAGATGCCGGACAGGTCGGGCTCCTCCAGCAGCCCCGCCTTCACCGCGTGCCGCGCCTCGGTGTCGAGGCTGGCCGCGAGCGGATCGTCGAGGAACCGGATCGACGGCCATGCCGCGTCGACGACCTCGGCCGGGAGCGCCTTGCCGGTGTCCGTCCGCAGCTGCGCGTTGGCGGCGGTCTTCGCCTCCGCCGGGTTGGCGTTGATGTAGGCGTTGGTCTTCACCGAGCCGCGCAGCACCGCCTCGACGACGTCCGGGTGCTCCTTGAGGAAGTCCTGCCGGACGATGACGTTTGTGATCACGAACTTCTTGTCCGGCCACAGGTCGGCCTCGTCCAGCAGCACCTTCGCGCCCTCGGCGACCAGCTTCGACGCGGTCGGCTCCGGCACCCAGGCGCCGTCGACGGAACCGGACCGGTAGAGGTCGGGGGTGACCTTGTTGTCGGAGCGGACGACGGAGACGTCACCCTTGCCGCTCTGCGCGTCGACCTTCCAGCCCTGCTCGGCGACCCAGTTGAGGAACGCCACGTCCTGCGTGTTGCCCAGCTGAGGGGTGGCGATCCGCTTGCCCTTGACGTCCTTCAGGGACCTGATCTTCTCCGGGTCGACCACCAGCTTCACCCCGCCGGAGGCCGAACCGCTGATGATCCGCAGGTTCGTGCCGTTCGCCCTGACGTACCCGTTGACGGCCGGGGAGGGCCCGATCCAGCCGATGTCGATCGAGCCCGAGTTGAGGGCCTCGATCTCCGACGGCCCGGCGTTGAAGGCGGCGTACTCCGCCTTCGTACCGCCCAACTCCCGCTGGAAGATGCCCTCGTGGCGGCCCACCAGCGCGGTGGCGTGGGTGAGGTTCCCGAAGTAGCCGATCCGCACCGAGTCGAGGCCGCCGACCTTCGCCGCCCCGGGTATCGCCTGCTCGCTGTTCTCCACGGCCTGGGAGCCGTAGCCGCAGGCCGCGAGCGCGAGCAGCGGCAGCGCGGCCAGTACCGCGAGGGTACGGCGCAGGGCGGGGGTGGCAGGCACGGGAGGTGTTCCTCTCGGTGGCCCGGCACTCACGCCCTGCTCAGGCGCGGCCGGGGGGTCGGCAGACGGACGGGGGGCTGGTCAGCCGGCACATCGCGCGACCCCGCCCTGCCCGCTGCCGAGGGCGCCGCTGCCCACTCGGCCGCCCTCCTTGGCGAACGTCACGTAGTAATCGGTGGAGTTCATGGTCAGAAGTCCCAACCGTCGTCCTCGGCCTCGTCCTTGACGGGCTCCGGGGAGGCGAAGGACTCGCCGACCATGCCGGCGGTGAGCGTGGTGCCGTCGTTCGGGTCGATCAGGATGAACGAACCGGTGCGCCGCGAGTCGGCGTAGGAGTCGACGGGCAGCGGCTCGGCGGTACGGACCTTCACACGGCCGATGTCGTTGGCGACGAGCTGTCCCGGGTGCGGGTGCAGGGACAGGTCGTCGAGCGTGAGCCGGGACGGGATGTCCTTGACGATCGCCTTGACGGTGCGGGTGCCGTGCTTGAGCAGGACCCGGTGGCCGACGGTGAGCGGGGCATCGGCGACGTGGCACACGGTCGCCTCGATGTCCTGCGTGGTCGGCGGCGCGTCCTTGCTGGGCACGATCAGGTCGCCGCGCGAGATGTCGATGTCGTCCTCCAGCAGGACGGTCACCGACTGGGTGGTCCAGGCGACGTTGACCGGCTCGCCGAGCAGGTCGATGCCGGAGATCTTCGTGGAGCGGCCCGACGGCAGCACGGTGATCTGCTCGCCGACGCGGAACGAACCGGCCGCGATCTGACCGGCGTAGCCGCGGTAGTCGGGGTGCTCGGCGGTCTGCGGGCGGATGACGTACTGCACGGGCAGCCGCGCGTGGCAGTGGCTGAGGTCGTGGGTGACCGGGACGGTCTCCAGGTGCTCCAGCACGGTCGGGCCGCCGTACCAGTCCATGTGGGCGGACGGCTCCACCACGTTGTCACCGGCGAGTGCCGAGATCGGGATCGCGGTGACCTCGGGGACGCCCAGCTCGGTCGCGTACGCCGTGAACTCCTCGGCGATCGCGGCGAACACGGACTCCTGGTAGTCGACGAGGTCCATCTTGTTGACGGCGAGGACCACGTGCGGCACCCGCAGCAGGGCGGCCAGCGCGGCGTGCCGGCGGGTCTGCTCGACGACACCGTTGCGGGCGTCGATCAGGATCACCGTCAGCTCGGCGGTCGAGGCGCCGGTGACCATGTTCCGGGTGTACTGCACATGCCCGGGGGTGTCGGCGAGGATGAACCGCCTGCGCGGGGTGGCGAAGTAGCGGTAGGCCACGTCGATGGTGATGCCCTGCTCGCGCTCGGCGCGCAGACCGTCCGTCAGAAGGGCCAGGTCGGGGGCCTCCTGGCCACGGTTGCGGGAGGCGTGCTCGACGGCCTCCAGCTGGTCGGCCAGCACCGACTTGGAGTCGTGCAGCAGCCGGCCGACGAGGGTGGACTTGCCGTCGTCGACGGACCCGGCCGTGGCGAACCGCAGCAGGGTCGTCTCGGAGAGTTCCGTGGTCGTGCTCATGGTTAGAAGTACCCCTCGCGCTTGCGGTCTTCCATCGCGGCCTCGGACAGCTTGTCGTCGGCGCGCGTGGCGCCCCGCTCGGTGAGCCGGGACGCGGCGATCTCGGTGATGACCTGCTCAAGCGTCACGGCGTCCGAGTCGACGGCACCGGTGCAGGACATGTCGCCGACCGTGCGGTAGCGGATGAGCCGCTTCTCGACGGTCTCGCCGTCCTTCGGGCCGCCCCACTCGCCCGCGGTCAGCCACATGCCGCTGCGCTTGAACACGTCGCGCTCGTGCGCGAAGTAGATCTCCGGCAGCGCGATGCCCTCGCGGGCGATGTACTGCCAGACGTCCAGCTCGGTCCAGTTGGACAGCGGGAAGACCCGGACGTGTTCACCGGCCGCGTGGCGGCCGTTGTACAGGTTCCACAGCTCGGGGCGCTGGCGGCGCGGGTCCCACTGGGAGAACTCGTCGCGCAGCGAGAACACCCGCTCCTTGGCGCGCGCCTTCTCCTCGTCCCGGCGGCCACCGCCGAACACCGCGTCGAACCGCTCGCTCTGGATCTTCTCCGTCAGCGGCACCGTCTGCAACGGGTTACGGGTGCCGTCCGGGCGCTCCTTGAGCACCCCGCGGTCGATGTAGTCCTGCACGGACGCGACGTGCAGCCGCAGCCCGTGCTTCTCGACCGCGCGGTCGCGGTAGTCGAGCACCTCGGGGAAGTTGTGCCCGGTGTCCACGTGCAGCAGCGAGAAGGGGATCGCCGCCGGGGCGAACGCCTTCAGCGCCAGATGCAGCATGACGATGGAGTCCTTGCCGCCGGAGAACAGGATCACCGGCCGCTCGAACTCGCCCGCCACCTCGCGGAAGATGTGCACCGCCTCGGACTCCAGCGAGTCCAGGTGGGAGAGGGCGTGCGGGGTGTCCGTGCCCTCCTCGATCGAGGAGACGGTCGTCGTCATGCCAGGCCCCTTTCGCTGAGCAGGGCGTACACGGCCGCCGCGGACTCCTGCACGGTCTGGTTCTGCGACTCGATGCGCAGGTCGGGCGTCTCGGGCTCCTCGTACGGGTCGTCGACCCCGGTCAGCCCTGACAGCTCACCGGCGGCCTGCTTGGCGTACAGCCCCTTCACATCGCGTACGGAGCACACGTCGACCGGAGTGGCCACGTGCACCTCGATGTACGCCGCCCCGCTGTCCTGGTGGCGCTTGCGCACCGCCTCGCGGCTGTCGGCGTACGGCGCGATCACCGGCACCAGCGCCTTGACGCCGTTGCGGGCGAGCAGGTCGGCGAGGAAGCCGATGCGCTGCACATTGGTGTGCCGGTCCTCGCGGCTGAAGCCGAGGCCCGCGGAGATGAACTCGCGGATCTCGTCGCCGTCGAGCACCTCGACGCTGTGGCCCTCTTCGCGCAGCCGGCCGGCCAGCTCGTACGCGATCGTGGTCTTGCCGGCGCTCGGCAGACCCGTGAGCCAGACGGTGGCTCCGGTCGTCACGTGGTTCTCCTGAATCTCCGGAAACGGGGTCGTGGTCACAGGTGCAGCCCGCACTCGGTCTTGGCGCGGCCGGCCCAGCGGCCGGCACGCGCGTCCTCGCCCTCCAGGACGCGGCGGGTGCAGGGGGCGCAGCCGACGGAGGTGTAGCCGTCCATCAGCAGCGGGTTGGTGAGGACACCGTGCTCGGCGACGTAGGCGTCCACGTCGTCCTGGGTCCACTTGGCGATCGGCGAGATCTTGACCTTCTGCCGCTTCTCGTCCCAGCCGACGACCGGGGTGTTCGCCCGGGTCTCGGACTCGTCGCGGCGCAGGCCGGTCGCCCAGGCCGAGTAGCCCTTCAGGCCCCTCTCCAGCGGCTCGACCTTGCGCAGCTTGCAGCACAGGTCCGGGTCGCGGTCGTGCAGCTTCGGGCCGTACTGGGCGTCCTGCTCGGCCACCGACTGGCGCGGGGTGAGCGTGATGACGTTGACGTCCATCACCGCCTCCACCGCGTCCCGCGTACCGATCGTCTCGGGGAAGTGGTAGCCGGTGTCGAGGAACACGACGTCAACGCCGGGCAACGCGCGGGAGGCGAGATGGGCGACCACCGCGTCCTCCATCGAGGACGTCACACAGAAGCGCCGGCCGAAGGTGTCCGCGGCCCACTGGAGGATCTCCAGCGCGGAGGCGTCCTCAAGATCGCGGCCCGCCTGCTCGGCGAGCGCCTTGAGATCCTCGGTGGTGCGGTCTTCCTGAGTGGTCGTCATATCGCGTCTCCCCCTGCTTCGGTCTGCCGAACGCCCCGGGCCAGCAGGCCGAGGAACTTCAGCTGGAAAGCCCGGTTGCACGCCGCGCATTCCCACGCGCCGTGGCCCTGCTCGGACGGACGAAGGTCCTCGTCACCGCAGTAGGGGCAGTAGAAGGGGGCGGCCCGCTCGCTCATGACAGGGCCTCCTCGGAGGCACGAGCGGCCCACGTCGCGAAACGCTCGCCTTCCTCGCGCTCGGCCTGGAACCGCTTCAGGACCCGCTCGACGTAGTCGGGCAGCTCCTCCGAGGTCACCTTCAGACCGCGCACCTTGCGGCCGAAGCCGGCCTCAAGACCGAGGGCGCCGCCCAGGTGCACCTGGAAGCCCTCGACCTGCTCGCCCTGCTCGTTCAGGACCAGCTGGCCCTTGAGACCGATGTCCGCGACCTGGATACGGGCGCAGGCGTTCGGGCAGCCGTTGATGTTGATGGTGATCGGCTCGTCGAACTCCGGGATACGGCGCTCCAACTCGTCGATCAGGGAGGCGCCGCGCGCCTTGGTCTCGACGATGGCGAGCTTGCAGTACTCGATGCCGGTGCAGGCCATCGTGCCGCGCCGGAACGGGGAGGGCTTGGCGGTCAGGTCCAGCGCCTCCAGGGCTTCGACCAGCGACTCGACCTGCGTCTCCTCGACATCGAGGACGATCATCTTCTGTTCGACGGTGGTACGCACCCGGCCCGAGCCGTGCGCCTCGGCGAGCTCGGCGATCTTCGTCAGGGTGGCGCCGTCCACGCGGCCGACGCGCGGGGCGAAACCGACGTAGAACCGGCCGTCCTTCTGCCGGTGCACACCGACGTGGTCGCGCCAGCGCTCCACCGGCTGGGCGGGCGCGGGACCGTCGGCCAGCTTGCGCCCCAGGTACTCGTCCTCCAGGACCTGGCGGAACTTCTCCGCGCCCCAGTCGGCGACGAGGAACTTCAGGCGGGCGCGGGTGCGCAGGCGCCGGTAGCCGTAGTCGCGGAAGATCGAGATGACGCCCTCGTAGACGTCGGGGACCTCGTCGAGCGGGACCCAGGTGCCGAGCCGGACACCGATCTTGGGGTTGGTGGACAGACCGCCGCCGACCCACAGGTCGAAGCCGGGTCCGTGCTCGGGGTGGTGCACGCCGACGAAGGCGATGTCGTTGATCTCGTGCGCCACGTCCAGCAGCGGCGAGCCGGAGATCGCGGACTTGAACTTGCGGGGCAGGTTCGAGAACGCCTTGTTGCCGATGATCCGGCGCTGGATCTCGTCGATGGCCGGGCTGCCGTCGATGATCTCGTCCTCGGCGATGCCGGCCACCGGCGAGCCGATGACGACGCGGGGCGTGTCACCGCAGGCCTCGGTGGTGGACAGGCCGACCGCCTCCAGGCGGTTCCAGATCTCGGGCACGTCCTCGATGCGGATCCAGTGGTACTGGACGTTCTGCCGGTCGGTGATGTCGGCGGTGCCGCGCGCGAACTCCTGCGAGATCTCGCCGATGACACGCAGCTGCTCGGTGGTGAGCCGGCCGCCGTCGATGCGGACGCGCAGCATGAAGTACTCGTCGTCCAGCTCCTCCGGCTCCAGGATCGCGGTCTTGCCGCCGTCGATCCCGGGCTTGCGCTGGGTGTAGAGGCCCCACCAGCGCATGCGGCCGCGCAGGTCGTTGGGGTCGATCGAGTCGAAACCGCGCTTGGAGTAAATCGTCTCAATGCGTGTCCGCACATTGAGACCGTCGTCGTCCTTCTTGAACTGCTCGTTGCCGTTCAGCGGGGTGAAGTGCCCCGCGGCCCACTGGCCCTCACCGCGGTGACGGCTCACCTTGCGGCGGGGAGTCGCGGCAGCGGGCTTCTGCGGGGTGGCGGCCATGGTTGATACGTCCTTCGGGACAGGCGGGAAAGCGGCTCTGACCTGCGCATGTGGGCGCACGGCAGACGTGCGCGTCTTTGCGCAGGAAAGCAGGCAAAGGGGGAGGTGTCGGGCGAAGCTGAACGAGCTCTCAGCGCGCCGGACAGATGGCGCTGGACATGCGGCCGAGGTCGACGTGCCGCCGACTCACCAAGGCAATTCCAGTTCCAGACATGACGGAAGCGTGTCACGGCGATCTGGACACAGTCCAGCTTCGTCCATCATGCGGACACCCTTGTCCCGAAGAGCGAGACAAGGGTGTCCTTGGTCACACGGCGGGACCGATCCGCCTCGTGCAGGTCAGGCCGGGTACGCCCCGGGCCAGGGGCCGGTCACCGGCCGCTCCGGCTCCTCCTCGACCTTGGTGTCGAAGAGCTTGAAGCCCCGGCGCTGGTAGTTGGCCACGGCGTGCTCGCCGTCCAGGGTGCAGGTGTGCAGCCACACCCGCTTCGTCTGCGGCAGGCCCGGCCAGCGGTCCGCGAGGTCCCAGGCGCGGGCCGTGCCGTACGCCAGCAGATGGCCGCCGAGCCGCCGGCCGCGGAAGGCGGGGATCAGCCCGAACTGGAGGATCTCCACCGCGCCGTCCTCCTGCGGCACGAACTCCAGGTATCCGGCGGGAGTGCCCCGGTCGTACGCCACCCAGGTCTCCACGCCCGGCCGGTCCAGGTACTCCTGCCACTGCGCGTACGTCCAGCCGAGCCGGTCGGTCCAGCGGATGTCGCCGCCGACGGCGGCGTACAGGAAGCGGCTGAACTCGGGGGAGGGCACCTCGGCGCGGACGATCCGCACGTCGCCGTCCGGCGCGGCGGCCGGAAGGGCGTCGGTCGGCGAGGTCTGCTCCAGGGACCAGATGGTCACGGGGATGTTGCTCATGCCGTCAGGCAATCATCTATCCCAGCGATCTGTCGATCGTGTTCAGCGACAGCGAAAACAGCGTCCGCCCCGACTGCGACCAGACCTCGCCGGTCTCCTCCCAGTACGACAGGGAGGCCGAACGGGCGCTCCAGCAGCGGTGCGTGTCGTAGGAACCGCACCGGGCGGTCTCGGCGCCGCTCGCGCTCTGCCGCCACAGAGTGCCGCGCTCCTCGGCCGCCTGGGTCACGTACCAGCGGGAGCCGTACGACAGCACGCCGCCGAGCCGGTCCGCCCCCGTCTCGTACGCCTCGCTCGCGCTGCCGTCGGCGAGCAGCCCGGTGCGGTCCGGGTCCTTGCTGAACGCATAGCGCCACAGCCGGTCGCCGCCGCCGGCCACCAGGCTGTCGGGGGCGGTGCTGCGGTCGAGGGAGAGGGTGACGGGGTGGACCCCCCGGTAGGAGCCGACGGCCGGCAGCACGAAACGGGAGCCGTGCGCCGCCGTGCCCTCGCCGGCCGTGCGCTGGATGCGGTGCAGGTCGTAGACGTACAGCCCCTCGGCGGCGGTGACCAGCAGCTTGTCCTGGTACCAGACCATGCCGGAGACCGGCGAGGAAAGCGCGCGGTAGTCACGGCCGTCGTTCGTGGGGACGGCGAGGAGGGCCCAGGTGTAGCGGAGGCGGTCGGGGTCGGTCGCGTCGACGAAGGCGACCCGCGAGACGTCGTCGCGGGACCAGGCGGACAGGATCACACGGTGCTCGCCCCAGTGGCCGTCGTCATCGGCGTCCCCGGAGGTGGTGACCGCTCCGGCCCGCCAGGAGCGGGTGTCGGCGGCGTCGAAGCAGTACGCGCGGGTGGCGGCCGGGGCGACCGGCAGCGCCGTGCGCTCGGCCGTCGTGCAGCCGGCCGCGGTCCGCAGGGTGCGGTCGGCGGTGTCGAGCACGGCCTCCACACCGACGGGGCGGCCCATCGCCGCGGTCAGCCGGTCCAGGGAACGGTCCGGCGCGAGGTCCTCGTGCAGCCGCAGGGTGTCGAGCTCGGCGGCGGAGGTGATCCGGTCCAGCGCTCCGGGATCGTCGTCGACCGTGGCCTGCGAGGCGCTGATCATGGTGGCGGCGGCGGTGAGCGCGAGGGCGGTTCCGGCCAGCACACCGCGCAGCGCACGGCCCCGCTTGCGCCGTCGATGTCTCCCGCGATGCTTCATAAGGTCCTCCCGAGGCGGGCCAACTGCGCCTGATGATCCGTGCGTTGACCGAGGAGCAGGTGGGGTGGCCCGTAGGGGATGCTACGGCAGTACGGTGCGGCCGCGGACGAAGACCCCGCAAATACGTGGACGAAGACCCCGCACATACGCGGAAGATGCCACGGGGGAGCGTCAGGAAGCGCCCCGGTGGGCCGCAATTCCCGGCGCCGTGGAGTGCGGCAGCAGCTGCCGGGGGTCGTCCGGGAGCAGGAGCTCGATCTCCGCGTTCTCGCAGAAACGATACGGCCGGTGTTCCAGCAGCCCTCCGAGGTAACGCCGTACCCGGGACATCTCCGCCCGGACCGTCACCGTGCGGCCGGGATCGCCGAACATGTCCTCGGCCAGGGCCGCCGCACTGCGCCCGGAGCGGTGCAGGGCCAGCAGACAGAGCAACTCGGCGTGCCGGGGACTGAGTTCATGACTCCAGCTGCCCGCCGCCCCCGACACCGTCACCGACCAGCGGCGCGGCTGCGACAGATCCAGCACGATCCGCCGCTCCCCGCCGCCGGGCACCGGCTCGTCGTCCGGCCGCAGCAGCCAGCCGCCCGCCAGCGGCTCCACCGCGCACACTCCGAGCGGCGGCAGCCACCGACGGCCCGGCGACAGCGACTTGGGCAGCGCGATCCGGTTCGTGTACGGCATCCCGGTCACCGCGGCGGTCCAGCCGTCCCGGTCCACCACCAGCGCCCGGCCGGAGAACCGGGACAGCACCGGCGCCGCCACCGCGCGCAACCGCTCCAGCGAGCCCAGATGCAGCTCGCGCAGCCGGGCCTCGGCGAGCTTGGCCACCGAGTCCACCCAGGCGAGGGTGGCCGGATGCATGGTCTCCAGCGGCCCGCTGACGTCCACCACACCCAGCAGCCGCCCGTCCCGCGGATCCGTGATGGGGGCACCCGCGCAGGTCCAGCTGGTGTGCGTGCGCACGAAGTGCTCGGCGCCGAAGACCTGCACCGGCCGCCGCACCGCGGCCGGCGTGCCCACGCCGTTGGTGCCGACGACGTCCTCCCGCCAGTCGGCGCCGAGTTCGAACCCGAACCCGTCGGCCTTGCGCAGCACCGGCGCGCTGCCCTCCCGCCACAGCACCCGGCCGTCCTCGTCGGCCACCACCATGATGTGGTGCGTGACGTCCGCGACGGACAGCAGTCCCTCGCGCAGCACGGGCAGGACATGGCGCAGCGGGGTCGCCTCCCGGCGCCGCTGCACCTCCTCGCGGGAGAGCAGCCCCGATCTGAAGTCGTGGTCGGGGTCCACCCCGCCGCGCAGCATCCGCCCCCAGGACTCCTCGATCACCGGACGCGGGGCGACCGGCCCGCGCTGACCGGAGAGCGTGGCGTTGCGCACGTCGTTGAGCACCCGTGCGGCACGTGCCGCGTCGACGGCGGCCAGCTGCGTCACGTTCATCGGTGACAGCGCCACTGGTCCTCCCGGAGATGTGCTGTGTACTGACCGGTCGTCTCATAGTGCCGCCCGACCGCGGCGGAGGGGCACAATCCGCCCACAGGGGCGAACAAGTTGCAACCCCCTGCAACCCTGGTGGTCCGGCTTGGCCTGATTGAAACTTGAGCAATACCGCCCAGGCGGTGTTCGAGGCCTCGAACGGGCCAGTGCGGGGGATGGTGCCGTGTCGGCGCAGCATCATCCCCCGCCATCCGATGCGTTGGCGTCTGCGGGGCTGTCGGGGCTTGTCGCGCCCCACGCGGCGGAGCCGCACATCGACACAGCCCCGCGCCCCTGGGGCTCAGGCCTGCGGCCTGGCCCGATCCACCACCGACGCGAGATTCAGGGTGGACGGCAATGTGCCGAAGGCCGCGCCGCCGTCGCCTCCCAGACGCGACGCGCAGAACGCGTCAGCCACCTCCGGCGGGGCGAAGCGGACCAGCAACGAACCTTGGAGGACCAGGGCCAACCGTTCTGTCAGGCGCCTTGCCCGGGCCTCGATGCCGTCCAAATCGGCCAGTTCGGTGAGCAGGTCCTTGATGGCTCCGTCCAGGCGGTGGTCGGCGCCGCGGGCCCGGCCGACCTCCTGGAGGTAGGCGTTCAGGGCCTGCGGCTCGCGTTGCAGCACCCGCAGGACGTCCAGGGCCTGGACGTTGCCGGCGCCCTCCCAGATCGAGTTCAGCGGGGACTCCCGGACCAGCCGGGGCATGCCGGACTCCTCGACGTACCCGTTGCCGCCCAGGCACTCGGCCGCCTCCACCGCCACCGGCGCACAGCGCTTGGTCACCCAGTACTTGGCGGCCGGCACCGCGATCCGCAGCAGCGCCCGCTCCTGCTCGCCGCCGTCGTCGTAGGCCGCCGCGAGCCGCAGCGCGAGCGTGGTCGCCGCCTCGGACTCCAGCGCCAGGTCCGCCAGCACATTGCGCATCAGCGGCTTGTCGACCAGCTTCCCGCCGAACGCCTCGCGGTAGGTGCAGTGGTGGACCGCCTGGGCGACGGCCTGCCGCATCAGCCCCGCCGAGCCCAGCACACAGTCCAGCCGGGTCGCCGCCACCATCTCGATGATGGTGCGCACCCCGCGCCCCTCCTCGCCGACCCGGCGCGCCCAGGTCCCGGCGAACTCGACCTCGGCCGAGGCGTTCGACCGGTTGCCGAGCTTGTCCTTCAGGCGCTGGATGCGAAAGACATTGCGCGAGCCGTCGTGGAGCACTCGCGGCACCAGGAAACAGGTCAGGCCCTCCGGAGCCTGGGCCAGCACCAGGAACCCGTCGGACATGGGCGCCGAGCAGAACCACTTGTGCCCGGTCAGCTCGTAGGACTCGCCGTCGGGAAGGGGCCGCGCGGCCGTCGTGTTCGCGCGTACGTCGCTGCCGCCCTGCTTCTCCGTCATGGCCATCCCGAGCAGCGCCCCCGCCTTCAGGCCCGCGGGCCTGAGCTCCCGGTCGTAGACCGTGGAGGTCAGCCGGGGCTCCCACTCGGCGGCGAGATCCGGGTCGGTGCGCAGCGCGGGCACGGCGGCGTGGGTCATCGACAGCGGACAGCCGTTGCCCGCCTCGACCTGCGTCCACACCAGGAACCCGGCCGCCCGCCGCACATGCCCGCCCGGCCGCGTCCAGGCCGAGGTCAGTCCCGCGGCGACGCCCTTGCCGAGCAGCCGGTGCCAGGCCGGATGGAAGTCGACCTCGTCGACCCGGTTGCCGTAGCGGTCGTGCGTGCGCAGCCGCGGCGGGTTCTCGTTGGCCTGCACCGCCCAGTCCTGGAGCTGCGCCGAGCCGGCCGACCGCCCCAGCGCCGACAGATCGCCGTGCGCCTCCGGAAGCAGGTCCGGATCGAGGTGCCGTTCGACCGCCTCGGTCAGTGTCCGGTCGGCGCCGTAGACGTCGTATCCGACCAGCGGCGGGGGCTGGTTCGGCACGGTGTGGGGGTTGCCTGCCATGACTGTGAACCTACCCCTCCGTATGGGGGTGGTCACGTCGCCGACGCGGCGCCCCACGGGGCGGGACAGGAGCAGGCCGAACGGCGGATACCGTTAGGACGTGCAGCCAGCAAGTGAAACCCCCCACGGGCCCTCGGGCCGTCTCCATCGGGCGCGTGCCCTCTACCGGAACGTCTCGAAGCGCAGGACCGCCTGGCTGTTGCTCAAGGACACCGTCAACTCGTGCATCGAGTACCGGATCCTGGGTCTGGCCGCGGAGGCGGCCTTCTTCACCCTGCTGTCCGTGCCGCCGCTCCTGCTGAGCATGATCGGCCTGCTCGGCTACGTCGACGACTGGACCGGCACCGACACCATCAGCAGCCTGGAGGCCAACCTTCTGGAGGCCTCCCGCACCGTCCTGTCGGACAAGGGCGTCAGACAGATCGCGCAGCCGATCCTCGACGACGTGATGAAGGGCGGCCGCCCCGACGTCATCTCCATCGGCTTCCTGTTCGCCCTGTGGTCGGGCTCGCGCGCGGTGAACGTCTTCATAGACACCATCACCGTGATGTACGGCCTCGACGGCGTCCGCGGCATCGTCAAGACCCGGCTGGTCGCCTTCGTGCTCTTCCTGGTGGCCCTGGTGATCGGCTCGATCGCGCTGCCGCTGATGGTGGCGGGACCGGACGCGGTCCTCAACGTCCTGCCCTGGTCGGAGACGCTCGTCCAGGTCCTGTACTGGCCCGTCGTCATCCTGCTGTCCGTCGCCTTCCTGACGACGCTCTACCACGTCTCCGTGCCGGTGCGCTCGCCCTGGATCGAGGACGTGCCCGGCGCCCTGGTCGCCCTCGGCATGTGGGTACTGGGCAGCTTCCTGCTGCGCATCTACCTGACCAACACGGTCGAGGGCGCCACGATCTACGGCTCGCTGGCCGCCGCCGTCGCCGTCCTGCTGTGGATCGGTGTGTCCGCGTTCGCCGTCCTCGTCGGGGCCGCGGTCAACGCCGCGATCGACCGGGTGTGGCCGGCCGCCTCGACGGCCGCGGCCCGCGCCGCCAACGAGCGGCTGCGCGAGGCGCAGGTCGCCGAGTACGTGGCCCGGGCGGCCGCCCACCGCGAGGCCGCCCACGACGACCCGGACGACCCGGACATGCCCTCGGAGTTCCCCGAACGCTGGTCCCGCTTCCTGCCGCCGGAGGATGTGACGTCCCGGCTGCGGACCCATGTGAAGAGCACTCACCCACCGCACAAGCACGACGACTCCTGAGAGCCCCTACGCCTTCCAGGCCCCCGCCGCCGCGGCCTCCCGCACGAAGTCCGAGAAGTCGCGCGGCTCGCGTCCCAGCACCTCGCGGACCCCGTCGGTGAGACGGGCGTTCCGCCCGTCGAGCAGCCCCTCGAACACCTCCACCAGGAACTCCGCCTCCTCCTGAGGCACACCGAACCCGGTCAGCGCCTCGCCGTACGCCCGCGCCGGCACCGGCGTGTACGTCAGCCCGGTGCCCGTGGCCGCCGCGACCTCCGCGACCGCCTGCCGGAAGGACAGCAGCCGCGGCCCGGTGACCTCCAGCGTCCGTCCCACGTACCGTTCCCCGGACGCCAGGGCCGCCACCACGACATCCGCGATGTCCCGCACGTCGATGAACGGCTCCTGCACCTCGCCCGCCGGGAACACCAGCTCCCCGTCGCGCAACCCCTCCACCAGCGGCCCCTCACTGAAGTTCTGCGAGAACCACGCGGCCTGTACGACCGTCCAGTCCGCGCCCGACGACTTCAGCGCCTCCTCCGTCGGCAGCGCCTGCTCCTCGCCGCGCGCCGACAGCAGCACCAGCCGCCGTACGCCGATCCCCACGGCCTCCCTGGCCAGCGCCCCGACCCCCTCGGTCGCCGCCGGGGCGCCGACGTCGGACGGGTACATGAGGTACGCCGCGTCCGCACCCCGCAGGGTCTCGGCCCAGGTCGTCGGGTCCTCCCAGTCGAAGCCCGTGGACCGGGAGGCCTCCCGTACGTCCATCCCCGCCGCCCGCGCCGCCTCGGCCACCCGGCTGCCGGTACGGCCCGAGGCGCCGGTCACCACCACTGTCGTCTTCGCTGCGTTGTCCGTCATGCCTTCAGTCAACGGCCCCGCGCGCCAAGACCCCATCGCCGAAAGGCTCGTTCCCATGCGTGAGCGTCTACGCTGGCGGCATGGACGCGCTCACAGGGCTGCTGGAAGGCCCCCGCGCGCGCGGTGCCTTCATGATCCGTGCGTGCTTCGACCCGCCGTGGTCCGTGCGGATCGAGGACCGCGCCCCGCTGACGGTGATGCTCATGGTCCGCGGCGAGGCGTGGATCACGCCGGACGCGGGGGAGCCGGTCCGGCTCGGCGCCGGGGATCTCGCCATCGCGCGTGGTCCGGACCCGTACACCTGCGCCGACGACCCGGAGACCGCGCCGCAGGCCGTGATCCTGCCGGGCGGTGAGTGCTCCTACCCCGACGGCCGTCCCCTCAACGGCTCCATGGATCTCGGCGTGCGCTCCTGGGGCGACCGGCTCGACGGCTCGGCCGTGATGCTGATCGGCACCTATCTGTGGCAGGGGGAGGTCAGCGGGCGGCTGCTGGACGCGCTGCCGCCGCTGCTGACGCTCACGGCCGAGGTGTGGGACTGCCCGCTCACGCCGTACCTCATGGAGGAGATCGTCCGCGACGAGCCGGGCCAGGAGGTCGTCCTGGACCGGCTGCTCGACCTGCTGGTCATCGCCGCGCTCAGGGCCTGGTTCTCCCGGCCCGAGGCAGCGGCGCCGGCCTGGTACCGGGCGCTCGCCGATCCCGTGGTCGGGCGGGTGCTGCGGCTCGTCCAGGACGATCCGGCCCATCCCTGGACGGTGGCGTCCCTCGCGGCGAAGGCGGGGGTTTCGCGGGCGGCGCTGGCCCGGCGGTTCACGGAACTGGTGGGGGAGCCGCCGATGACGTATCTGACGGGGTGGCGGCTCGCGCTGGCGGCGGACGCGCTGCGCGACACCGACGACACGCTTGAGGCGATCGCCCGTCAGGTGGGGTACGGGAGCGCGTTCGCTCTGTCCAGCGCGTTCAAGAGGGTGTACGGGGTGAGTCCGCAGGCGCACCGGGGGAGGGGGGCGTAGGGCTTCGGCGGGTGCGGGTTCGTCGTGGTTGCTCGCGCCCACGCGGCGGAGCCGCATATCGATACAGCCCCGCGCCCCTGAAGGGGCGCGTTCCTCTTACCCTGGTCGTGTGTACACGGAGAGGACGTCCCGGCTGGTCGGTGCCGTCGCCTGGGCCAGCAGCTCGTCGGGGCTGGTGCTGCCCGATGGCTGCATGGACTTGATGTGGCATGCGGGGCGGCTGGTTGTCGCCGGACCTGACACTCGTGCGTACGTCGCCGGAGGTGACGGCGGCGCGTGGCTCGGCGTGCGTTTCCACCCCGGTGACGCGCCTGCCTTCCTGGGCGTTCCCGCGCATGAGCTGCGCGACCAGTGCGTCGACCTCGCGGAGCTGTGGCCCGCCTCGCAGGTACGACGACTCCGTGGCCGTATCGAAGGCGCAGCAGATCCCCTCACCGCGCTCGAAGACGTCGTACTGGAACGGGCCGCGCCGCCCGACCCGCTGCTACGACGACTTGTCACCGCCCTCGGCTCGGGCCGCCCCGTCGCCACCACCGCCGACGAACTCGGCCTCGGCGCACGTCAGTTGCACCGGCGCAGCCTGGCCGCCTTCGGCTACGGGCCCAAGACGCTGGCCCGGATCCTGCGGATGCGGCGGGCGCTTGAGCTGGCCCGGACCGGCGTTCCGTTCGCGGACACGGCGGTCCGCGCCGGATTCGCCGACCAGGCCCATCTGGCGCGGGACGTCAAGGAGTTGGCGGGGGTTCCGCTGGGGGAGCTACTGGGACGCCGGTAGCGGGGCGAACAGATCGACGCCGTTGCCGTCCGGGTCGTGGACGATTGCGTACCGCTGTCCCCACACCGCGTCCCACGGCTTGAGCTCGCCGTGGTGGCCGGCGCCCACCAGCTCCTCGTACACCGCGTCCACTTCGGCGGGCCCTTCGCACAGCAGGGCGAGCGAGGTCCGGCCTCCGCCGGTCGGTGCCTGCCAGCCGGGCAGGAAGGAGCGGACGGTCTCCTCGGTGTCGAGCAACAATCGCATGCCGCCCGGCAGTTCGGCCTCGACGTGCGGCTGCTCCTCTGAGCCCTCGGGGAACGTGAATCCGAGGCGACGGTAGAAGGCGAGGGTGGCGGTCATGTCGGAGACCACCAGGGCGATGGCATTGAGTCGTGGAGTCATGCGGCCACCGTAGGCAGGCGCCGGGCGGTGGGTCTTGAAGGAAACGGACACCTTCGGCGGGCTCAGCCGAACGTCACCGGACCCTTCGGTGTGTCCACCGTGAACGTGAGGGCCACCGGCCCCTCGGTCAGGTCGAGGGCGGTGCCCAGCGCGGCCAGCAGGGGCCTGATCTCGTCCGGGTCGGGGGCGCCGGCGGACAGGGACAACAGGGGAGTGACCGGCAGGCCGGACGCCGTCGGGTGGACCGAGGTGCCCCAGTCGATGAGGAACGGCACGAGACCGGAGGGGTGGGCCGTGTCGCCGTCGGTCAGGCGCCATTCCAGGAGCGTTCCGTCGGGCCTGCGGCGGCTCATCGCATGCGGTGGACCGGGGTCGTAGCCGCGGGCCCGGGCCGCCGCGACCGTCGCGTCGATGTCCGGCGTACTGATCGCCCAGGTCACGGTGCGCGGGACGGTCAGCCCGTCGACACCGAAGGGACGCGCATGGCCCGGAGCGGACTGTTCCGGGTCCGGGCCGACGATCTCCAGGTAGCTGGTGCCGCCCAGGGAGACCAGGTGGTTGCGGGTGCCCAGGCCGACATGAGCGCCGCCGGGAGCGGGGGTGACACCGGTACGCCGGGCGAAGTCGGCGACCGTTGCCGCCAGGTCCGGGGTCGCGAGGACGAGGTGGTCAAGGTGGGCCGGAATCGTGTTCATCGCTGAGGAGGCTACGCAGAATCCCGGCCGTAATGGAACAGGTGCGCGACCGGTCGCCGCCTTCACACGGCAGCCGTGCTGCCCCGCTCGACCAGCCGCGTCGACAACTCCGTCCGCGTACTCTCGGGCCGGTCCCCGTCCATCATCCGCACCAGCAGGCGCAGCGCCGTCGCCGCCATCTCCGCCAGCGGCTGCCGCACGGTCGTCAACGCCGGACTGAGCCACCGCGCCTCCGGCAGATCGTCGAACCCGACCACACTGACCTCGTCCGGCACCTTCAGCCCCCGTTCCGCAATCGCCTCGTACACCTCGAGCGCCATACGGTCCGAGCAGACGAAAACCGCGGTCGGCGGGGTCGGCAACTCCAGCAGCTCCCGCACACGACGCCGTGCGACCCCCTCGTCGAACCCGGCATGGCGCACGTACTCGGGCCGGTGCCGCACCCCCGCCGAGGCGAGCGCGGAACGGTACCCGGCCACCCGCGCGCTGCTGGACATCGTGCGCTGGGGACCGGCGATCACCGCGATCCGCTCGTGGCCGAGCGACAGCAGGTACTCCGTCGCCGTCACGCCGCCCTGCCAGTTCGCCGCGCCCACCGACACCACGCCCGGCGGTGGTTCGAGGACCGGGTCGATCATCACGAACGGGATGCGGTGCGCTTCCAGCCACCCGTACTGCGAGGGGGTGAGCTCGGCCAGGTTGAACAGCACTCCGGAGGAGCCGCGGGCGGTGAGCTTGTCCAGCCAGCCGCGCTCGTGGCGGCCGCCGGCGGTCCGGGTCAGCCCGGCCGAGACGACCACGTCGAGACCGGCGTCGTGCGCGGCCGACTCCACGCCGTGCAGCACCGCTCCGGACCAGGACGTGTCCAGCGAGTGCACCACGAGGTCGACGAGGCCGGGTGTTCTGACCGCGTCGAAGCGGGGTCTGCGGACGTAGCCGAGCCGGTCCAGCGCCTCGGTGACACGCCGGCGTGTCTCGGGGGCGACGTCCTCGCGGCCGTTGACGACCTTGGAGGCGGTCGGCACGGACACCCCCGCCTCGCGTGCGACGACCGCAAGGGTCGGCCCGGCCGTCATGTTCGCACTCCCCGTGCGGACCATCGGGAACCACCTCTCCGGCCCGCCCGAGGGCCATCGAAAGTTTCGACCAGCGCTGCTTGTCGCGGTCGGGGCACCGACCGGATAGTAAGCGCTCTCTACCCTAGGTTCGTCGCAAGACCTCGGGAAGAGGCCGGAGTTCGCAGGACCCCACGAGCTCCGGCTTTCGAAACCCCGAACAGGCGGGGAGGGGCTATCCGCAGGTGAGGCGGAACCCCATGAAGTCGGCCGTGAACGCCGCGTCGACGAGGTCCACGGCGTGGATGCCGGCCATCGCCCCGGTGAACCGCAGCCTGGACCCGTAGTCGTCGGAGAGCCTGGAGAAGTCCAGCGCGGGCCCGACAAGCGTCCGTGCCCCGTCCCTGACGTACCAGAACCGCGCCTCGGCGCCGTCGACCGTCACCCCGAGGGTCAGCGGTCCGCCCGCGTCGACGTCGACCACGGCGGCCGTCCGGGTGCCGAACTCCTCGCGCTCCACGAGCCGGAGAACCGTACGGCCCGCCTCCCGCCACTGCTGCCCGCGCTGCTCCTCCCCCTCGGGCTCCGCCCAGGTCAGATCAAGGGCCAGATACGCCTCCGTGCCGTACCAGAGCACCAGCCCCGCCGCCTGGGTGAACGTACGCGGACACGCCTCGACGGTGACCTCCGCCTCCGCCCGGTGCTCGGTGATCCGCTGCGCGAGCAGGCTGTGCGCCCACCGCGACTCCGGCCCGTGCCGCCCGCGCAGCCGGATCCGACCGGGCTCCGCCGCCGTGTCGACCCAGGACGGGTCGGGGGCACCGCGAAGAGTGCTCCAGGGCCAGGCCAAGGGGGCGGTGGGGTGGGGGTCTGGTGGGGTGGGAGATGTCGCCGCGTCCCGCCCCGGCCGGGCGGAAGGTGTCGGCACCTCCGGCTCCGCCCGGGCGGAAGGCGTTGGTACGTCCACCTCGACCGCCGGATGCGAACCCCCGTGCCGCATCCTCGGCCAGCCCTCCGCGTCCCAGGTCACCGTCTGGATTGCCGTCTCCCGGCCGAGCGGGCAGCGTGGGCCGTTCGGCGTTGCCAGCGGCCGGGCCGCCAGGTGGCTCAACACCCAGTTGCCGTCCGGCAATTGGACCAGCTCGCCGTGACCCGCCTTCTGCAGCGGAAGCGACGGGTCGTCCCGGGAGGTCAGCAGCGGCCGGTCGTCGAGCTCGTACGGCCCGGTCAGCTCGCGGCTGCGTGCCACCAGTACCCCGTGCTCGAACCCTGTGCCGCCCTCGGCCAGCACGAGGTAGTACCAGCCGTTCCGGCGCACCAGCTTCGGTCCCTCGACGAGTCGCTCGTGCTGGAGGAGCAGTCGGGTCTCACCGACCGGACTCAGCGTCTCGCGGTCCAGCTCGGTCATGACGATCCCGGCGAACCGCCTGCCTTCCGGGCGGTGGTCGTTCTGCAGATTGAGCAGCCACAGCCGGCCCTCGTCGTGGAAGAGCGCGGGATCGAAACCGTGGCTCGCGATCCGGCGCGGTGCCGTCCACTTGCCGCCCGCCTCCGTGGCCGTACTCACGTAGGTGTCCACGTCGAAGTACGGCGTCCCCACCGAGCGCACGATCGAGTACGTCACCCAGAACCGCTCCCCGTCCCAGCTCAGCGACGGCGCCCAGACGCCGCCGGAGTCGGGCACCCCGGCGAGGGAGCCGCCGGGGACCGCGCCCTCGACGTGGCCCGCGTACTCCCAGTGCGCCAGGTCGCGGGAGCGGTGGACGGGGATCGTCGGGAACCACTCGAAGGAACTGGTCGCCAGGTAGTACCAGTCGTCGACGCGCACCATCGAGGGGTCGGGGGCGAAGCCGCGCAGAACGGGGTTGTGCAGCCGGGTCACTTCAGCGCCCCCAGCGTCACGCCCGTGCGCCAGTAGCGGCGCATCGCGACCATCATGATCGCCATCGGGACGATGGAGAGCAGGGCACCGGTCAGGACCAGGCTCGTCAGGTCGACGCCGGACTCCAGACGCTTGCCGGACCAGTTGTACAGGCCCAGGTTGAGGGTCCAGTTCTCCTCGCCGCGCAACACCGTGAGAGGGAGGAAGAAGGCGTTCCACGTGTTCACGAATGCCAGCAGGAACACGGTCGCCCCACCCGTCGTCATCATCCGCAGCACGATGCTGAAGAAGATGCGCAGTTCGCCGGCGCCGTCGATACGGGCGGCCTCCAGCAGCTCGTACGGGACCGTGGCCTCGGTGTACACCTTCGCCAGGTAGACGCTGAACGGGTTGATCAGGCAGGGGATCAGCATCGCCCAGGGCGTGTCGACCAGCCCGATCTCCGAGAACAGCAGGTAGAGCGGCAGCGTGAGCAGCGCGATCGGGATCAGGAACGAGCCGACCACGCACGCGAACACCAGATTGCGGCCGGGGAACTGGAAGCGCGCGAGGCCGTAGCCCGTCGCAAGGGCGAGCAGCGTGCCGCCGAGGGAGCCGACACCCGCGTACAGGAACGAGTTGGCGGTCCAGCGCAGGAAGATGCCGTCCTCGTAGGTGAACAGCTGCTCCAGGTTGTCCCACAGGTGCCAGCCGGAGAACCACAGGCCGTTGGACTGGTACAGGCCCGTGCGGTCCTTGGTCGAGGCGACGATCAGCCACCACACCGGGAACAGGCTGTACATGCTGGCCAGCACCAGCCCGACGAGCAGGAAACGCTGGCCGCCGCGCGAACGGGCCGCCGGGTCCGGGCGGCCCAGGCGATGCACCGTGCGTGCCTTGACGCCGCGCTCTTCGGTGAGCGTCATCAGTCGGCCTCCCTCGAAGTGAGCCGGTAGAAGAGGAAGGAGGCGACACCGAGGATGAGGGCGAGCAGCACCGACAGGGTCGCGGCGTAGTGGTAATTCCCGGCGTTGAACGCCTGGTTGTAGATGATCATGATCGGGGTGAAGCTGTCGTCGACCGTCTGCGGGGTGACGTTCCGGAACAGCGCCGGCTCGTTGAAGATCTGGAGCATCTGGATGATCGAGAGCATGCCGGTCAGCACCAACGCGCCCCGCACGAACGGGATCTTGATACTGAGCGCGACACGCCACTCGGAGGCGCCGTCAAGACGCGCGGCCTCGAACAGCTCGCGCGGCACACCTTGCAGCGCCGAGTAGATGATCACCATGTTGTAGCCGATGCCGTGCCAGGTCAGCAGGTTGCCGATGGAGGGCCACACCATCGACGGCGCGAAGAAGTTCCAGTCAAAACCGAAGAACTCGCCGAGCGGGGTGAGCGGGCCCACGTCCGGGCTGTAGAGGTTCAGCCAGACGATCGCCGCGACCACGCCGGGGATCATGTACGGCACCAGCAGCAGGATCCGGAACCGGCTCGCCGCCTTCGAGGTCAGCGCGTCCAGCAAGAGCGCCAGCACCAGGCTGACGGCCAGCATCACGGGGATCTGCACACAGGCGAACAGCACCACGCGCAGGACCGAGCCCATGAACTTCGAGTCCGTCAGGCCCTGTTGGTAGTTGTCGAACCCGACGAACTCCTCGGTGGCACCGCCGAGCCCGAGCCCGGACTGCTGCTCGTGGTAGAGCGACTGGTAGACGGCGTAACCGATGGGGAGCAGATACAGAAAGACGAAACCGAGCTGGAAGGGCACCGTGAACGCGGCACCCTTCCAGCGCAGGGAGCGAATCATCGGGATCTGCCTCAGCCCTTGACGCTGATGCCGCGGGACTTCAGGTCGTTGACCGTCCACTCCTGCATGTGCGCCAGCAGCTCGGTCACGGTCTGCTCCTTGCTGACCACCTTGGCCCACCCGGCCTGCATCTCGGTGAACATGGCGGTCCAGTTGGGTCCGAAGGTCCAGTCCGTGGTGACCGTGCCCAGGCTGTCCTTCACCACGGTCTGCGCCGCGTCGTAGTTCTTCCCGAGCAGCTTCTCCGAGGTCGCCTCGGCGACGTACGCGTCACTGTCCTTGAGCGCCGGCATCACGCCGTTGCCGGTCTCCGGGCTGGCCATGGTCTTCACCGCACCGGTGTCGGTGGACATCCACAGCGCCGCCTCGGCGGCCTGCTCCTGGCTCTTGCAGTCCTTGGTCACCAGGGTCACGCTGCCGGTCAGGTTGGTGGGGGCCGGAGTCTTTGCCGCCTCGCCCGCGAACGTCGGCCAGGGCGAGAGCGCCCACTTGCCGAAGGACTTGGTGAAGTTCTGCACCATGCCGGCCTGCTGCCAGGTGGAGATCTGCCGGGTCGCGGTGCCGCCGTTGTCGTAGTTGCGCTGCACGGCCGCGTAGTCGGCGAAGGACAGCTTGGAGTTCAGGTCGTTGTCGATGATCTCCTGGATCACCTTGGCGGCCTTCAGCGTGCCCTCGTCCTGGAAGTCCACCTTCCAGGAGTCGCCGTCGATGGCGTACCAGTGCGCGCCGGCCTGCATGGCGAGCACCTCCAGGGTGCTCGGGTCCTCGCCGGCGTAGTTGGTGATCTTGATGTCGTGCTTCTTCAGCACCTTGCCCGCGGCGATGAAGTCGTCCCAGGTCTTCGGAGGTTCGATGCCGTACTTCTCGAAGAGGTCCGTGCGGTAGATCGTGAAGTTGGGCGCCGAGCTGGTGGGAACGCCGTACAGCTTGTCCTGGACCTGCGCGGTCGCCCAGGAACCGGCGTTGAACTCGTCCTTGCTGCCCTCGACGTACTGGGTGATGTCGGCGAGCGCGCCCTGCGAGACCCAGCTCGTCACGTACTCACCGGTGTTCTGCACGAGGCAGGGCGCGTTGCCCGCCTTGACGGCGTTGGTCAGCTGCTTCTGCATCGTCAGCTGGTCCGTGACCTTCGTGTACTTCAGCTGGATGTCCTTGTGGGAGGCGTTGAACGCCTTGACGACCGCCTCCTGGCCGTTGGCCCACCCCCAGAAGTCGAGGGTGACCGGACCGGACGAGTCCGAGGCGTCGTCCTCGGAGTCGGATCCGCCGCAGGCGGTGAGCAGACCTGTCAGCGCGATGCCCGCAACGGCGGCGGAAGCGAACCTTCTCCGGGGGCTGGTGAAGTTCATCTGACCGTGATCCTTCGGAATGGGAGGCGTTCTTGCGGAACGGCGGCGGCTCGGAGGGGGTGCCGGCCAGGAACGGCGGCCGGAGAACATCGGCTCGCGGTTGCGGGGGGTTGGCCAAGCAGAAGCTGTAGTAAGCGGTTGCAGGGACGGTAGGCCGACGCCTCTGCTCATAGCAAGAGGCAGGGGGCAAATTTGTTACGGCGGCTTGTCCG
Source organism: Streptomyces sp. NPDC079141 (assembly GCF_040686775.1). Taxonomy (NCBI): domain Bacteria; kingdom Bacillati; phylum Actinomycetota; class Actinomycetes; order Kitasatosporales; family Streptomycetaceae; genus Streptomyces; species Streptomyces sp. NPDC079141. The sequence goes on from NZ_JBFBLP010000013.1 coordinate 24,074, forward strand.
GCGGGTTAGCGCGGAGCGGGGGTCGACAGGACCCGCCATCGATTGCATATACGCAGCTCAGACATGCTGGAGCGGAGCTGCGTCCGGGCTCCGGGAACGCTCGCTACGGGTGTCCCGCAGTCGTGAAATTCCTTCGGAAAACGCTTACGTAACGATCGCTCACGACGTTTCCCAGGGTGGGTGCGAGGCCGCCGGAGGACGGCCCGCCCGGCTCAGCCGCGCCGCACGGGCGGCCGCACGGAGTTCCGTACGACGACATGGGTGCCCAGCACCAGATGCTCGCCGTCGCTGCCCTTGCGGCGTGCTCCGCCGCCCTCGCGCCGGTCCGCCACCGCACGCAGCGCGACCCGGCCCATCTCCTCGTACGGCACGTGCACGGTGGTCAGTTGGGGCGTCAGCTGCGAGGCCAGCGGAATGTCGTCGTAGCCCACGATCGACACGTCCTCGGGCACCCGCAGCCCGGCCGCACGCAGCGCCTGCATGGCACCGGCGGCGACCACGTCCGTCCCGGCGAGCACGGCCGTGAAGTCCGGTGTCTCGCGCAGGGCGGCCTCCACGGCCTCGTACCCGTGCTCGTAGTCATAGGGGCCATGCCGGACCAGCCCCGGTTCGAAGGGCACGCCGTACGCCTCGAAGGCGCGCTGCGCCCCCCTCAACCGGCCCTGTGCGGTGGTCAGTTCGGAATGCCCGGGCAGCACCAGCACTCTGCGGTGCCCGGCCGACAGCAGATGGCTGGCCATGGCATAGGCGCCGCCCTCGTTGTCGTAGTCCACCGTCGTGGCCGGCACATCACCCTCCAGCGGGGGGCGGCCCACCAGTACGAGATGGGAGCCGGCCGCGTCCAGGGAACGGGCGAAACGGGCCATGCGCAGCTGGTACTCGTCGTAGTCGTAGGCGCCACCGAGCAGCACCACGGCCGCCACGCCCTGCTGGCGCATCATGTTGACGAGCGCGAGTTCCCGCTCCGGGTCGTCGCCGGTCGTCCCCACCAGCGACAGCCAGCCCCGCAGCGTGGCGGCGCCCTCGACGCCCTTCGCGACATGGGCGAACGCCGCACCGGTGATGTTGTTGATCAGGATCGCCACCGTGGGCGTGCCGCCGCCGGCCAGCGACCGGGCGTGGGCGTTGGTGACGTAGTCCAGGTCCCGGACGACCTTCATCACCTTGCGGCGCAGGTCCTCCGACACCGGGTAGTTGCCGGACAGCACGCGCGACACACTCGCCACGGACACGCCCGCCCGCTCCGCCACATCCCGGATGGTGGCCCGACCGACGTCACCGGACGCCTTGCGCTGACTCACGCCTTACTTGCTCCTTCTTGATGGTCGGTCGCCTGCGGGGCGCTGTGTGCCGGTGTCGAGCGCACGACCGTGCTCAGCGCTGCGCGCCTGCGCGCGCTCGTGCGCTCGACACCGGCGCGCCCCTTCGGCTCCCTCCCGGCCGGTGGCCTGGGGACAGTGGCTGTTGGTGGGCCTGTGCCCTTGGTCGGTCGGCATGCGCCCATGTGGGTCAGGCCACTCTAGCCATGTCCGCGTGTCTCACCTCATGTGCCAGGGGTGCACCTGTCCTCAGGCGGTCCAGTTCCTCCACCACGATCCGGCCGAGTCGCTCCAGCTCGTTGCCGAGCGACCCCGCGATGTGCGGGGTGAGGAAGACGTTGGGCAGGTGGTAGAGGGGGGATCCGGCCGGCAGCGGTTCGGGCTCGGTGACGTCCAGGACCGCGTGCAGGCGCCCCGACACCAGCTCGTCGGTCAGGGCGTCCGGGTCGACCAGGGCCCCTCGGGAGGTGTTGATCAGCACGCCTCCGTCCCGGATGAGGGCGAGTTTCCCGCCGTCCAGCATCCGATAGGTCTCGGGGATGTCGGGGGCGTGCAGGCTCACGATGTCGCTGTTGCCCAACAGGTCCTCCAGGGAGGCGAGTTGCGCCCCGAGCGACGCGGCCTCGGCGGCGCTGACATAGGGGTCGTGCAGCAGCACCGTGAAGTCGAACGGCCGCAGCAGCTCCAGCACCCGTCGCCCGACCCGGGACGCCCCGATGATGCCGACCCGCCGGCCGACGTTCCCGGTGCGGGCCGTCTCCGCGGGTGAGGGATACGCATGCGTGCTGCGGAACCGCTCGCGATGGCTGAACGCGTCCTTCCCGGCGAGCAGGATCATCGCGAGCGTGTACTCCGCGACGGGCAGCGCGTTGCCGGTGACCGCGCTGGAAACGGTGATCCCGCGCTCCCACAGGGCCTCGCCGACCAGGGAGCGCACGGAGCCCGCGGCATGCAGGACGGTGCGCAGCCGGGGGACCGCGGCGAGGGTGCCGGTGTCCAGGTGCGGGCAGCCCCAGCCGGTGATCAGCACCTCGGCCCCAGCGAGCGCGTCGGCCGCCGCCGGATCGGTGAAGTCCCTTACGACGAGGGCCGGATCGAGGTCGGCCGCCTGGCGCAGCCGGGCCATGAGCGGCGGGGGGAACAGCAGGGGGAGGTGCACCGGATCCAACGCGAACACGGCCCGCGGCAGCTGGGGGCTGGGCATGAGTCTCCTGACATGCTGAGTGAGGATGAGGAAACATTTTCAGAAAGCGCCTTCTACCGTAGATCTGCCGGGAAGCGGCGGTCAATCGGTATGGCGGAGCCGGTGCTGAGGGGGTGGTCCATCTCCCGGGCGAAATCGGTTACCGGGTTTTCTCGCCGCGATGTCCCGGCACCGCCTCGCCCGCCGGCGGCACCGCGAGGGCGTCCGGGTCGTAGACGGGAGCGCTGCCAGGTCGATCCCGCCTACGGCGTCGGCATCGACGGCAACCGGTTCCCCCACTCCCTGTGTAGAAACCCTTTTCGAAAATCTGCCAAGACTCTTGACGTGCTCTGCTGACAGGAAGAAGCTCTGCCCCACTGCATGACAACCGGTTGCCGAACGCCGGTCACGGTCGCTCTCTCGATCCACGACCGACATGCCGAACGGATCGTCCAGCACACAGAGCAGGAGGTGGTGCGTCCATGCGCCCACATGCCGGGGCCCCGCTGAGCCGCCGCCGATTCCTCAGCCTCTCCGCGGGCGGTGCCGCGGCCGGCGCGGCGGCGCTGAGCGGCTGTGCCCTGCGGGTCGCCGGTGCCGCGACCGGCGGAGGCGAGAGCATCACCGTGATGGCCGAGCTCAACGACATCGGCCCGGAACTGGTCCAGCAGGCTCAGAAGGAGCTCGGCATCAGGATCACCGTGGTGAAGTACGACATCACCCGGCTGATCGCGATGCTCACCAGTGGCAACGCCCCGGACCTGATCCGCGGCATCGGCGCCCTCGACACGCCCTACTTCGTCGCCCGGGGTGTCGCCGAGAACCTCGACCCGTACTTCGCCAAGTCCACGATCCTCAAGGCCGACGACCTGGACCCGGCCAACGACCTGTGGCGCTACGACGGCACGACCCAGGGCAGAGGCCCCCGCTACGGCATGGCGAAGGACTTCTCCCAGGACTCCATGTTCTGGTTCAACACCGCGCACTTCGACAAGGCGGGCCTCGCCTACCCGTCCGAGACCGAGCCGATCACCTACGAGGAGTGGCTGGACAACGCCGAGCAGCTGGTCCAGCGCAAGAACGGTCAGACCACCGTCTACGGCGGCAGCTACAACGGCCTCGGCCTCGGCCCCCTCCTGGCCAACCTGACGGTCTCCGCCGGAGGCAGCCTCTTCACCGAGGACTTCGGCCGCGTCGACTTCACCAGCCCCGAGGCCCGCAAGGCCCTGGCCTGGTACATCGACTACGCCAGGACCAGGGTCGGGCCGAGCCTGATCCAGCCCAACCCCGACGCCTGGGACGGGCCCACCTATGTGGCCAACCGGATGGCCATGTCCGGCGCCGGTTACTGGCTCGGCGGCATGATCTACGCCGAACCCAAGGTGGCGGACATCTCCCGGCTCGCCCCCGCCCCCGTCTTCGAGGGCAGCCCGCGGGTCAGCTCCTGCCAGGGCGCCACCGGCTTCTGGATGCCGGCCAAGGCCCGCAACAAGGACGCCGCCTGGCGGGTCTTCGAGTGGTTCTTCGGCGAGGGGCCGGCCAAGGCACGTGCGGAGGGCGGCTGGGGCATCCCGAGCCTGAAGTCGCTCCAGCCGCTGATGCCGCACAAGGAGGAGTACCAGCAACGCGTCCTCAACGCGCAGCGGGCCGAACTCGAACACTTCTCGGTGACCCCGTTCACCCCCTACATCACCTGGAACGCGCTGGAAGCCCTCATCAACCAGGTCATCCCGGCGGCGATGAGGGGCGAGATGTCCCTCGACACCCTCGCGGGACGCCTCAACTCGACCGTCAACGAACAGATGAAGCACGGTAAGGAGCAGGTGGGATGACAGTCGGCCACATATCCGAGGCCGCCGATCGGCCCCGTACCGCCGCACGCTCCGGCACCGCACACCCCGCGCAGCGGCGGCCCCGCATCTCCATGACGGCCCGTCGACACCGGGCGTTCTACCGGTTCACCGCGCCCTGGATCATCGGCTTCCTGCTGTTGACCGTCGGCCCCATGGCGTATGCGCTGTGGCTGAGCTTCACCACCTTCGACGGCATCTCGCCCAACTGGCGCTACGTCGGCCTCGACAACTACCGCGAGCTGCTGAACGACCCGGTGACCTGGGACTCGCTGGGCCGTGCCGGCGTCTTCGCCATCACCTCCGTACCGTTGTCGATCGTCGCGGGACTCGGCCTCGCCGTCCTGGTCAACCGCCCGCTGAAAGCACGCGGGTTGTTCCGCACCCTGCTCTATCTCCCGGCCGTCGTACCGCCGGTGGGCGCGGGCCTCATCTTCAAGCAGCTCTTCAACCGGGACTCGGGCGCCACCAACGGCGTACTGAACATCTTCGGCATCGACGCCGTGGCCTGGCTCGACGACCCGTACGCCCGCTATGTGATCCTGATGGCGGTGCTGTGGGGCGCCGGAAACGTCATGATCATCTCGCTGGCCGGGCTCCAGGACGTACCCCGCGAACTCCACGAGGCGGCCCGCCTCGACGGCGCGAGCTCCTGGCGGACCTTCCGCAGCATCACCGTGCCGCTGCTCTCTCCGGTCCTGCTCTTCCAGGCCGTCACCGGGATGATCGCCTCGGTGCAGACGCTCCTGCCGCTGCTGATCGCCGCCGAACCCACACCCAAGGGCGTCACCGCGATCCCGCAGACCAACTACATGTACATGATGCACGTGTTCGCCGAGTACTTCGCGCTCGGCCGCTACGGCTACGCCTCCGCGCTGCTGTGGGTGCTCTTCGTCCTGATCCTCGCCGTGACCGGACTCATCTTCAAGGCCACGTCCGGAGTGGTGTTCTACAACGTCGACCCGGAGGCGAAGAAGTGACCGCCCTCACCCCGAAGAGCTTCGACGCCACGGCCCGGGTGCGGGTGCGCGCCTCCCGCCTCGTCCTCTACACCGTCCTCGTCGTCATCACCGGCCTGATGCTCGGCCCCTTCGGCTGGCTGGTCATCACCGGTCTCAAGACCACTCCCGAACTCGCCGCCTCCCCGGTGCACTGGCTGCCCGACTCCATCCAGTGGCACAACTTCGCCGACGCGTTCAACCAGATCGACTTCCTCGGCTACGCCCGCAACTCCCTGATCATCTCCCTGATCTACGCCACCCTCGTCACCCTCAGCTCCGCCTGGGTCGGCTTCGGCTTCGCCCGCCTCAACGCCCCCGGAAAGAAGCCCCTGTTCGGGATCCTGCTCGGCTCGATGATGCTGCCGCAGATGATCACGCTCTTCCCGACGTACCTCATCTTCGCCAAGCTCGGCATGGTCGACACCTACTGGCCGTGGGTGCTGTGGGGCCTGGCCGGTGCGCCCTATCTGGTCTTCCTCTTCCGGCAGTTCTTCGCCGGGATGCCGCGAGAGCTGGAGGAGGCCGCGATCGTCGACGGCTGCGGCTGGACCGGGATCTTCTGGCGGATCTTCCTGCCGCAGTCCGGGCCCGTGCTGGCCGCGAGCTTCGTGATCGCCTTCACCTGGAGCTGGGGCGACTTCCTCGCCCCGATGCTGCTGCTGTCCAGCGACCGCACCACGCTCTCCGTCGCCATCATGACCTCCTACGTCACCCCGGGCGGCCTGCCCGTGAACAACCTCCTGGCCGCCGGCTCCGTGATGTATGTCGTCCCCATCCTGCTGATCTTCCTGGTCGCCCAGCGCGGATTCGTCGCCGGGATGTCCACCACCGGACTCAAGTGACGTCCTGTCCGGTCGTAAGTGACGCCCAGTCAAACTCCTTTTTCTCCTAAGGACTTCTCCATGAACGACACCCAGAGCTCCGGCCTGTCCCGGCGCACGGTCATCCAGGCCGCGGGCGCCGCCGCTGCCGCCTACTCCCTGGTCGGCACGGCGGCCGGCACCGCCAGAGCCGACGACAGACCGGAGGCCGCCGACCGGCTGGTGGTCCACTCCGTGCCGGGCACCCTGCCGATCAACACCGCCTATGTCGTCAAGGCCCGTACCCCCGGCGGCCAGTGGAAGCCGGTGCCGGTCCTGCGCGCCACCACCAAGACCATCAACGAGAACACCGGCGGCGGCATCGTCCGCCCCACCTCGGTCGCCTCCCTCGACTTCACCGGCACCGTCGAGATAGAGGTCAAGTCCGCCAAGGGCACCATCGGCAGCGCCCGGATCCGCCCGCTGTCGTACGACATCCCGCACGAGGTGGCCGGCGACACCATCACCTTCAGCCTCTCCGAGCCGCGCAACCTCTCCATCGAGCTCGACGGCGACATCTACGGCAACCTCCAACTGCACGCCAACCCCGTCGAGAAGACCCGTCCCGAGGCGGACGACCCCGACGTCCTCTACTACGGCCCCGGTCTGCACACCCCCACGGGCGGCGTCGTGAAGGTGCCCAGCGGCAAGACGATGTACCTGGCCGGCGGCGCGGTGCTCAAGGCCCGCGTGGAGTTCGTCAACGTGGAGAACGCCCGCCTGCTCGGCCGGGGCATCATCTGGGACTCCGACGCCGCCACGCTGGTGCAGTACTCGAAGAACATCGAGATCGACGGCATCCTCGTCCTCAACCCCAAGTCCGGCTACTCCTGCACCATCGGCCAGTCCAAGCAGGTCACCGTCCGCAACCTGCACTCCTACAGCTCCGGCCAGTGGGGCGACGGCATCGACGTGTTCTGCAGCGAGGACGTCCTCATCGAGGGCGTGTGGATGCGCAACAGCGACGACTGCATCGCCCTGTACGCCCACCGCTGGGACTACTACGGCGACTGCCGCAACATCACCGTCCGCAACTCCACCCTCTGGGCCGACATCGCCCACCCCGTGAACATGGGCACCCACGGCAACCCCGAGAAGCCCGAGACCATCGAGAACATCGTCTTCAGCAACATCGACATCCTCCAGCACCGCGAACCCCAGGTCCTCTACCAGGGCTGCTTCGCCCTCAACCCCGGCGACAGCAACCTCATCCGGAACGTGCGCATCCAGGACGTCCGGGTCGAGGACTTCACCTGGGGCCAGCTGTTCAACATGCGCGTCATGGCCAACCGCTACAACGCCACACCCGGCCGCGGCATCCACGACGTGTACGTCCGCGGCCTGACGTACAACGGCAAGAACGAGCACATGCCGATCGTCGTCGGCTACGACGCGGACCGCGCGGTCAAGAACGTCACCTTCCAGAACCTCGCGATCAACGGCACCGTCATCCACCAGAAGATGCGCAAGCCGGGCTGGTACCTGATGACCGACATGGTGCCGATGTTCGCCAACGAGCATGTGCAGAACCTCCGCTTCCTGGACGCCGCCACCGAGGCCGGCGCCGCGGCCCCGGAGATCACCAGCGCTGCCACGGGCACCGCCACTGCACGGCAGGTCTTCAACCACCTCGTCACCGCCACCGAGTTGCCCGGCTCGTACGACGCCGCGGGCCTGCCCGACGGCCTGACGGTCGACAAGGCCACGGGCCTGATCTCCGGCATCCCGCAGGTGCCCGGCACCTACGAGGTCACCGTCTCGGCCACCAACGGCCTGGGCACCGCGACCAAGTCCCTCACGCTCACCGTGCAGCACCCGTAAGCCAGGAGTCACCTCTCGTGCATGCCCTCAGCCGACGGACGTTCCTCGGCGCGGCGGGACTCGCGGGCGTGGCCGGGAGCGGACTGCTGTCCGCCCTCGCCGCCACGCCCGCGTGGGCCCGGGCCGCCGACGCGACGTCCGCCTTCGCCCACCCCGGCCTCCTCCACTCCCGCGCCGACCTGGCCCGTATGGAGTCCGCGGTCGCGGCCGGCCGCGAGCCCGTCGCCGCAGGCTTTGCCGCGCTCGCCGCCGACTCCCGCTCCCAGCACACCTACGCCGTCCGCAACACCGGACAGATCACCACCTGGGGCCGCGGCCCCACCAACTGGACGAGCCAGGCCGCCGGCGACGCGGCCGCCGCCTACCAGAACGCCCTCATGTGGGCCGTCACCGGCGACGTACGCCACGCCGACAAGGCCCGCGACATCCTCGACGTCTGGGCCGCCTCCCTCACCGGCATCACCGGCGCCGACGGCCAACTCGGCGCCGGAATCCAGGGGTTCAAGCTGGTCAACGCCGCCGAGATCCTCCGGCACACCGGCTACGACGGCTGGCCCGAGGAGTCGGTCCGATGCTGCGAACGCTCCTTCACCGACGTCTGGTACCCGGCTCTGTCCGGCTACTGCCTCTACGCCAACGGCAACTGGGACCTCGCCGCCCTGCGCACGATCCTCGCCATCGCCGTCTTCACCGACAACCACGTGATGTTCGAGGACGCGCTGCGCTTCGCGGCCGCCGGCTCAGGCAACGGCTCGGTGCTGCACCGCATCGTCACCGCCGCCGGCCAGGGCCAGGAATCCGGCCGCGACCAGGCCCACGAACAACTCGCGCTCGGCCTCCTCGCGGACGCCGCCGAGGTCGCCTGGCAGCAGGGCGTGGACCTGTACGGCTTCGCCGACGACCGCATCCTCGCCAACTTCGAGTACTTCGCCCGCTACAACCTCGGCGACGACTCCGTACCGTTCACCCCCGACCTCGACCGCACCGGCAAGTACCTCAAGTCGGCCGTGTCCGACCGGCAGCGCGCGGTCTACCGCCCGCTGTGGGAGATGACGTACGCCCACTACACGGGCCGCCTCGGCAAACCCGCCCCCTACACACAGAAGATCGTCTTCCGGGGCACGGACGGAGCACGCGTCGTGGAGGGCTACCAGGAGGACCACCCGGGCTACGGCACCCTCACCTACGCCGGTACGGCAACGGCCGAGCCCACCGCACCGACGGCCCCGGCCGGAATCACCTCGGCGGGCGACGACCGTGCCGTCACCGTGTCCTGGCTGCCCTCCGCCTGGGCGACCGGCTACACGGTCCGGCGGTCCACCGGCCCCGACGGCGCGTACGAGCCGATCGCGACCGGCGTCGAGGCGCCGAGGTTCACCGACCACGACGTCCGCCCCGGCCGCACCTACTACTACACGGTCACCGCCGCCAACTCCCTGGGCAGCAGCGGGAGTTCCGCCTGGACCGCGGCCGCCGCCGGCCTGCCCGAACCCTGGTCGACCCAGGACCTCGGAGAGGTGAAGCGCCCCGGCTCCGCCGCCTTCGACGGCGAACGCTTCCTGCTGGAGGCGAGCGGCACCGCGCACACCTACCGGCTGGCACACCTGCCGCTGTACGGCGACGGTGTTGTCACCGCGCGTGTCGTGTGGCCGCTCAGCTCCCAGTACTCCAAGATCGGCGTCACCGTCCGCGACTCCCTCGACCCGGCCGCCCCGCACGCCGCCATGCTGATCCAGGGGCTGCCGCTGCACACCTGGAGCGGAGTGTGGAGCGTCCGCCCGTCGGCCGGCTCCAGGATCTCCGCCACGGGCAGCACCCCCGTGCCGCCCGCCCAGCAGAAGTCCATCACCAGCGACGCCTCGTTCCCCCTCTCCGACCTCGGCGAACTGCCCGAGTCGGCGACCCCGCTCGAAGCGCCGTACGTCGAGGGCGCGGGCGACGGCTACCGGCTGCGGGCCCCCTACTGGGTGCGCGTGGAACGCAAGGGCCGCCGCTGCACCGGCTCCATCTCCCCGGACGGCATCCACTGGACCGAAGTAGGCTCCACCGAGGTCGAGTTGGGCCGCGCGACGTACGCGGGCCTGATCCTCACCTCCTGCCTCGGCGTCGACCAGGAGTACGCCGAGACCGGCACCGGCGCCTTCGACAACGTCAGCGTGCGTTCCTCCACCGGCGAGGTCTGGCGCACCCAGCGCCCCACCCGCACCGCCACCGGCCTGCGGGCCGTCACCGGAGCCGACGCCGTAGAGCTGAGCTGGGCCGACCCCGACCTCTCGGCCACGTACACCGTGCTGCGGGCCACCGACCCGGCCGGCCCCTACGTCACCCTCGCGGGAGGCATCGCCCCGGTCGGCTTCGGCACCCGCCTGCGGTACGCGGACGCCACCGGCACACCGGGCGCGACCTACCACTACAGCGTCGTCAAGACCAACACCGACGGCCGCGGCCCGCGTTCGGCACTCGCCCATGCGGTGATGCCCACCCCCGCGAAGCCGGAGTTCACCTCCCCGGACACCGCGTTCGCGAACCGCGGCATCGAGTTCGGCCACCTCCTCACGGCCTCGCACGAGCCCACGAGGTTCACCGCCCAGGGCCTGCCCGAGGGCCTGCGCCTCGACCCCCGCACCGGCCTTGTCTCCGGAACCCCCTCCGAGACAGGCAGGTTCACCGTCACCACCACCGCCGCCAACGCATCCGGCACGGCCACCGCCGACCTCACCCTCACCGTCGCCACCCCGCCGCCCGCCCCCTGGACGTACGGCGACCTCGGCGACGTGGTCCTCGACGAACGCACCCTCGGCGCCTACGGCGTCGCCTACGTCGCCACCCCCGGCAGCACCGCCCACGAGGACGGGACCTTCGTGGTGCGCGGCGCCGGAACCGACCTGAGCGTCAACAACCAAGGAATGACAGGCCAGTTCGTACGACGCCCGGTGACCGGCGACTGCGAGATCACCGCCCGGCTGGTCTCCCGCACCGGCGCCACGGCCGACCGCGTGGGCCTGCTGATGACGAAGTCGCTGTCGCCCTTCGACCAGGCCGCCGGGACGATCGTCAGCGGCGGCACCACCGCCCAGCTGATGCTCCGCACGAAGGTCGCGGGACGATCGGCCTTCACCGGCAACGGCACGGCCCGACTCCCCGGCCTGCTGCGGCTGAAGCGCACCGGGACCGCCTTCACCGCCTCCTTCTCCACCGACGACGGCGCCACCTGGACCGCCCTCGCCTCCGGCGAGATCCCGGACTTCGGCGACGCCCCCTACTACGTGGGCCTCGTGGTCTGCTCACGCGACCCCCTGGCCCGCTGCACCACCGAGTTCGACGAGGTGAGCATCACTCCCCACTAGATCCCCCCAGGGATTGGAGATGCACGAATGAGCCGCACTTCCCCCCACCAGCATGTCCACGCACCAGAGTTGAGCCGCCGCGGTCTGCTCAAGGCCGCGGGCGGACTCACCGCCGCCGTCGCCCTGAGCACTGTGTCTGCCGTCACTACGGCGATCACCGCCACCCCGGCGGGCGCGGCACCCGCGACCTTCACCCACCCCGGCATGCTGCACAACTGGGGTGACATCAACCGTGCCCGGGTCAGGGTCGCCGCGGGCAACGACCCCTGGCTGTCCGGCTGGAACCGGCTGACCGCCAACGCCCACTCCCAGTCCACCTGGACGCACCGCGCCACCGACACGATCATCCGCGGCGGCGACGGCCAGAACTACCCGCAGCTCTACAACGACATCGCCGCCGCCTACCAGAACGCCCTGCGCTGGCACATCGGCGGCACCGAGGCCAACGCCCAGTGCGCGGCCAACATCCTCAACGCATGGTCGTCGACACTGACCACCGTCACCGGCAACGCCGACCGGTTCCTCGCCGCCGGCATCTACGGCTGGCAGTTCGCCAACGCCGCCGAACTCATGCGCGACTACGGCGGATTCGACCTGGCCCGCTTCCAGGAGATGATGGTCCGGGTCTTCTACCCCCTCAACAACCAGTTCCTCACCGGACACAACGACGCCTGCATCACCAACTACTGGGCCAACTGGGACCTGTGCAACATGGCCTCGATCATGGCCATCGGCATCCTCAACAACGACGCCGCCAAGTACGACCAGGCCGTCGACTACTTCAAGAACGGCGCGGGCAACGGCTCCCTCCGCAACGCGGTGCCGTTCCTGTACGGCAACGTGGACGGCTACGACCTCGGCCAGTGGCAGGAGTCCGGCCGCGACCAGGGCCACACGATCATGGGCATGGGCCAGATGGGCGCGATCTGCGAGATGGCCTGGAACCAGGGCGAGGACCTCTACTCCTACGACGGCCGCCGCTTCATGAAGGCCGCCCAGTACGTCGCCAAGTACAACCTCGGCAACGACGTCCCCTACACCACCTACACCTGGGGCAGCGGCCAGAACTGCGCCCAGCAGTCCCAGACGGTGATCGGCTCCGGCTCCCGCGGGCAGGTCCGCCCCGTCTGGGCGATGCTGCACTACCACTACAACCGGCGCCTGTACCTCGACGACAAGTACATCTCCCAGATGTGCTTCTCCGTCGCCCCGGAGGGCGGGGGAGGTGACTACGGCTCCACCAGCGGCGGCTACGACCAGCTGGGCTTCGGCACGCTCATGTACGCCAAGTAGCCGAACGCCGACGCCCTGCACCGGAATACATCGGCGGACTGTGGTGCTCTGATGTGAACGGTGCAGGAGCGTGGCGAAGGGCTGGTGGTCGCATGCCGGCGGACCGGACGAACCCCGTGGTCACAACGCCCCACGGGGCCGTACGCGGCAGGTACGAGCAGGGCATCGCGGTGTTCCGGGGCATCCCGTACGCGGCACCCCCCTTCGGACCCCGCCGGTTCCGCCCGCCGCTGCCGCCGGAACCCTGGGACGGTGTGCGCGACGCGGGGGCCTTCGGGCCCACGGCGCCGAAACCGCCGTACTCCGAGGTCTTCGCGCAGTATCTGTCCGACCCGGTCGTGCCCGGTGACGACTGTCTGAACCTCAATGTGTGGACGCCCGACCCGGACCCCGCAGCCCGGCTCCCGGTCCTGCTGTGGCTGCACGGGGGCGCCCTGACCAGGGGCTCCTCGGCCGTGCCCGTGTACGACGGGCGGGCCTTCGCCCGGGACGGGATCGTGCTGGTCTCCGTGAACTACCGGCTGGGGGTCGAGGGCTACGGGCTGTTCCCGGACGCCCCGGCCAACCCGGGACTGCGCGACCAGCTCGCCGCTCTGGAGTGGGTGCACTCCGCCATCGAGGCCTTCGGCGGTGACCCCGGCCGGATCACGCTGGCCGGGCAGTCCGCCGGGGCCATCAGCGCCGGGGCGCTGCTGGCCGCCCCGCAGGCCCAGGGCCTGGTGCGGCGCGCGATCCTGCAGAGCGGGCCGCCCGAGGCCGCCGACCGGGACAAGGTGCGGCGCATGGTGCGCCGTATGGCGACCCGGCTGAAGGTCCCCGCCACGGCCGCGGCCTTCGCCGACGTCGACCGTGAGCTGCTGCTGCGCACCCAGGCCGAGGTGGGCAGGCTCAGCAGCCCGGTGCTCGGCGGGCCGGCCTTCGGCATCGTCGAGGACGGCGATCTCGTACCGCGTGACCCCCTCGCGGCCCTGGTCGAGGGCGGGGCCGCCCGCGGCGTCGACCTGATGACGGGCTGGACCCGCGACGAGTACCGGCTGTGGCTGGTGCCCGGTGGCCTCCTGGAGCGCGTCGACCGGCTCGGCCCGGTCGCGCTGGCCGGCGCCATGGCCCGCTGCCACTGCGGCCACGAGGTGCCCCGCGGCTACCGCGCCCTGCACCCGGACGCCGGCACCGCCGAGCTCGTCGGCCAGATGGTCACCGACCACCTGCTGCGCCTGCCTCTGCACCGCCTGGCCGACGCCCGCCCCGACTCCTCGTACGTCTACGAGTTCGCCTGGCCGTCCAACCTGCCCGACCTCGGCTCCTGCCACGCCCTGGAGCTCGGCTTCGTCTTCGACACCGGCGACGCCCCCGAGTCGGCGAAGCTCGCCGGGCAGGGCTCGCCGAAGGAACTGTCCGAGGCGATGCACGGGGCGTGGGTGCGCTTCGTCCGGGACGGCGACCCCGGCTGGGCGCACTGGGACGCCACCCACCCGGTGCGGATCTTCGGCGAGGGCGCGCCGTACACCGCGCCCGGCCCCCGGGACCGGGAACTGGCCCTGTGGGCGGCGGACGAGGTCACTCCCGCGGAACCCACACGCGCATCGGCCCCGGCCGACGGTTCGCCCATGCGTAGTACGGAACTGCGGTCAGCCGTACGACGGCTCCGTCTGCCCGGCGTCGTCCGTCGGCGCTGATCACATCGACCCCGCCCAGCAGACCGGGTTCCTGCCGCACGGACAGCGGGGAGCCGGGCGGGAGGGTGAGCTCGTCGAAGGGCACGCCCGGTTCCTGGTCGACGCCCTCCAGGCAGTGCACGAGCGGCCCGCGTTCGATCGCCACGCAGCCGCGTACGGCGTCCACCCTCGGGTCGGGCGGGGTCAGCCGGGGGCTCAGGTCCAAGTCGACGACGAGCGTGTCCCCGGCCGCCCAGCGGCGGCGCACCCTCAGCCAGCCGGGGCCGGTCTCGGCCGGTGCCTCCCCGTCCGGGGCCGCGGCCGTGAAGTCCGTGCACCAGGACGGGATCCGCACCGACAGCGTCCACTCGGCCCGCGGCGCCTCCTCCACGGTGACCGCGATCCGCCCGTCCCACGGGTAGCCGGTCTCCACCCGGACCCGGCCGCCGCCCGCCTCGTACACACCCGTCGCGAACTGGTGCAGCTGCAGGCCCTGCGCGTCCCCGCTGACCAGGTAGTGGGGGAGCGAGGCCAGCAGGCGCATCACGTTCGGCGGGCAGCAGGCACAGCGGAACCACGGGGTGCGGCGGGCCGTCTTGTCGGCCTCGTTCGCGCCCTCGTACTCCTCGCGCACCTGGAGCGGATTGACGTACAGCCAGCTGTCGCCGTCGAGGCCGACGCCTGACAGGAAGCCGTTGTAGAGGGTGCGTTCGATCAGGTCGGAGTACTTCGCCTCGCCGGTCAGCAGGGCCATCCGCCACGACCACTGGATCGACGCGATGGCCGCGCAGGTCTCGGCGTACGCCCGGTCCGACGGCAGCTCGTACGGCTCCCCGAAGGCCTCGCCCTCGTGACGTGCGCCGACGCCGCCGGTGAGATACGTCTTCGCGGCCACCATGGAGTCCCACAGCCGCTCGGCCGTCGCGCGCAGCTCCGCGTCCCCGGTCTCCGCGGCCAGGTCCGCGACGGCCGCCAGCAGATACAGCTGCCGTACGGCGTGACCGGCGACCGCGTCGGCCTCGCGGACCGGCGTGTGGTCCTGCCAGTAGGCGCGGCCCAGGTGGGGGTTGAGGTCGGGGTCGAGCAGACCGTGGCCGCGGCGGTCGACGAAGTGGGCGGCGAGGTCCAGCCAGCGGCGCTCGCCGGTCTCGCGGTACAGCTCGACGAGTGCGGTCTCGACCTCGGGGTGGCCGCAGACGCCGTCGATCCGCCCGCCGGGGCCGAAGACCTCGTCGATGTGAACGGCGAACCGCTCGGCCACGTCAAGGAGTTCACGCCCGCCGGTCGCGCGGTGGTGGGCCACGGCGGCCTGGATGAGATGGCCCGCGCAGTACATCTCGTGGCCCCAGCCGAGTTCCTGCCAGCGGCGGTCGGGGCGGGCGACCTGGTAGTACGTCTGGAGGTAGCCGTCGGTGTCCTGGGCGGCGGCGAGCAGGTCGGTCAACTCGCTTATGTGCGCCGCCAGTTCCTTGTCGTCCGACCGGTCGGCGAGCTGCCAGGACGCCGCCTCAAGCCACTTGTGCACGTCGGAGTCCTGGAACGGAAAGTCCCCGACGAACTCCCCCGAACCGGCAGCGGCGGCACGGAGGTTGGTCAGATTCCCGGCCGACTCCAGCCGGGCCGGGCCCTGCGGGATGCTCACCTCGGCGTTTGTTCTGCGGCGGGCGGCCCAGAATCCGTCGGTGATGCGGGCGGCCGACGCGGGGCGCAGGGCGGTGTGCGCGCGGTCGGTGGGGCGGATCGGACCACTGCGCATGCTGGACGCTCCGGGGAATCGCCGACGGTAAACGCTTTCTACGGCCGTGAGCATAGGAAACAGAGCGAGCCGCGACAAGATCCCGGCGGCCCCGGAGTGCCCGGAGCGCTCAGGCCGGCGCCGCCACCGAGTCCCGTACCACCACGTGCGTGCCCAGCAGCAGATGCTCGTCCGGGTTCTCCGGGGTGCGGCCCAGCGCCGTGCGCACGGCCAGGCGGCCCAGCTCCTCGTAGGGGACGTGGACCGTCGTCAGTGCCGGGTGCAGATCGCGGGCGAACGGGATGTCGTCGTAGCCGGCCAGCGACACGTCGCCCGGCACGTCCAGGCCCGCCTCGTGCAGCGCGGTGAGCGCGCCGGCCGCGACCATGTCGGTGGCCGCGACCACGGCCGTGAACTCCAGCCCGTCCTTCAGCGCCTCGCGCATCAGCCGGTGGCCCGCGTCGCGGGTGAAGTCGCCGTGCAGTACGAGCGCCGGGTCGGGCTCCAGGCCTCGGGCCCGGTGGGCGGCGAGATAGCCCCGCTCACGGCCCTGCGCCGTGCTGTGGTCCGGCTTGCCGCCGAGGAACAGCACCCGGCGGTGGCCCTGGGCCAGGACGTACGCGACCAGGGCGTAGGCGCCGCCCTCGTTGTCGTACTCGATGACCGTGACCGGCGCGCCCGGGCCGAGCGGCGGCCGTCCGCACAGCACCAGCCGCGATCCGGCCGAGGCCAGTGAGTCGGCCATGCGGCGGGTGCGGTCGCGGTACTCGGGGGTGTCCGCCGAGCCGCCGACCAGGATCACGGCGGCGGCCCGCTGGGCGCGCATCATCTCCACGAACTCCAGCTCGTGCCGGACATCGCCCTCCGTGCTGCACACCAGGCACAGATGACCGAGCCGGGTCGCCTCCCGCTCCACACCGTGCGCCATGTGCGCGAACGACGGCCCGGTGATGTCCTCCAGCACGAACGCCAGCGTGGGCGTGCCCACGCCCGCGATCGCCTTGGCGCGCGCGTCCGCCACGTAGTCCAGGTCCCGCACGGCCCGCATCACACGGGTCCGGGTCGCCGAGCTCACCGGATACTCCCCGCCCAGCACCCGGGACACCGTCGACGCGGACACCCCCGCGCGGGCCGCAACGTCCCGGATCGTGCTGCGGCTCGCGCCCTCGCTCTTCCTCGTCACGCCTGCCTCGCCCCTCTCGCCCACCCCACGGGAACTGTGGCAACACGGATGACAACCGGTTCCCAGGAAGGGGAGGCTAGCAGGGGGGTGGGGCGTGAGCGAGGGGTGCGCCGGGCGGCGTACGGGGTGCGCTACGCCGCCGTAAGCGTCCGCGCGATCGACGTGATCGCCTCCGGGCCCACCCGGCAGCAGCCCCCGATGAGCCGCGCCCCGGCGTCCCGCCAGCCGCGGACTTCGTCGGCGGCGAAGCTGGAGCGGCCCCGCCAGGCGCGGGCCTCGGCGTCCCAGGCCTCACCGCTGTTCGGGTAGACGACCACCGGCTTGCCGGTGACACGGGCCGCGGTCTCGATCGCCCCTGCCACATCCTCGGGAGCGCAGCAGTTCACCCCGACCGCGATCACCTCGTCCACGCCGGCGGCCAGGCCGAACGCCTCCTCCAGCGGCTGACCGGCGCGCGTACGGTCGCCGGAGACCGAGTACGACAGCCAGGCCGGGACACCGAGTCCCCGCACCGCCCGCAGCAGTGCCGCGGCCTCGTCGGCGTCGGGCACCGTTTCCAGCGCCAGAACGTCGGGACCGGCCCCGGCCAGCACCTCCAGCCGGGGCCGGTGGAAACGCTCCAGCTCGGCCACGCTCAGTCCGTACCGGCCCCGGTACTCGGAGCCGTCGGCGAGCATCGCCCCGTACGGACCGACCGACGCCGCCACCCACAGCGGCCGCTCCGCCTTCGCCCGGCGCGCGGCCTCACGGGCCAGCTCCACGCTCAGGGCGAGCAGCCCGGCCGCCCCCTCACGGTCGATCCCGCGCTTCGCGAACCCCTCGAACGTGGCCTGGTAGCTGGCGGTGATGGCGACATCCGCTCCCGCCTCGAAATAGGCGAGATGAGCCTCGACGATCGCCTCGGGCCGCTCGGCAAGCAGCCGCGCCGACCACAGCTCGTCACTCAGATCGTGCCCGGCGGACTCCAGCTGGTTGGACATGCCGCCGTCGAGGACGACGGGACGGGTGGCGAGGGCTTCGGCGAGGGGGGTTGTGCTGGTCATGGGGTCGACGGTAGTCGAGGCGGGGCGGGGGCCCGGCATACGAGAGCTCCGCGCACTTTCCCCGTACGAAAGCACGGTGCGAGGATCGATCGCTGGACCCACACCTGACCGGGGGACGTAGTTGGACGTGCTGATCAGGCCTGCCAGGGCGACGGAAGCCGCGGCACTCAGCGACCTGGCACTGCGCTCCAAGGCGCATTGGGGCTATGACGCCGATTTCCTGGAAGCGTGCCGGGACGAGCTCACCGTCCACGCGAACGACGTCGTACGCCGACGCACCACGGTGGCCGACCGGGACGGTCACATCCTGGGCTTCACGAATCTCGTGGGAGACCCACCTGCGGGCGAGCTGGGCATGATGTTCGTCGATCCGCAGGCCATCGGCCAGGGGATCGGCCGCCTGCTGTTCGAGCACACCATCGCTGCCGGACGAGACCTGGGGTTCACCTGGCTCACGATCGACGCGGACCCGAATGCCGAACCCTTCTACCGCGCGATGGGCGCGGTACGCATAGGCAGCGTCCCGTCGGGCTCCATCGCCGGCAGAGTGCTGCCGCAAATGATCGTCACCATCCAGCCCTGAAGCGGCGCCGCTCGACGACCGTCCCGTCAGCCCGCCGAGTGTCGTCCTCCCCGGCGCCGGCCGGTGCCGCGGCCTCGTCTCACCGCCGGTACGACGAGGCCGATGAGCAGCCCGAGGGCGAGCACGTAGGGCCACCAACCCAGGCCGCTGCTACCGGTGTTCGCGGTGGGAGTGGCGGCGGCCGGGGCGCCGGACCTCGGCCGGTCGGTGGCGCTGGGGGAGGAGCTGGGGGCGGTGGCCGCGGTCAGGACGACGTCGTTGCCGTCGCCGCCGCGGTAGCTGATCCGGTACGTGGTGTCGGCCAGCTTCAGCTTCGTGCCCTGCTTGAGGCCGCGGAACGCGCCCTCGGTCCTGGCCCGACCCCGGTGGTCGAGGACGGTGATCCTCTTCGCGGACGGCCGCGAACCGGCGGCCGCGAGATCCAGGTCTCCGGCCAGCCGGACCGCGCCGCTCACCTTCAACGGCCGTCCCCCCAGCACCAGTTCACCCTTCGCGGTCTGCGTGTAGCCACCGGAGAGCGTCAGACCCCCCGCCACCACACCGTCGTTGGTCACGGACCCCCGCACCGTGCCCTTGCCGCTCAGCGTCGTCGCCACCCGAAGCCCCGAAGTGCCCGCGTCCAGGCGGGACTTGGCCGAGGTCAGCCGGACGGCCCTGCTTCGGGTGAGCGTCGCCCCGTCCCGCAGCGCGAGGGTGCCCTGCTCGACCGTCGTCGTACCGGTGTACGTCACCGCCGCGCCCGTCAGTGTCGTCGTCGCCGGGCCTGCCTGCACCAGCGATCCCGATCCGCCGACCTGGGACAGCGACACGGGCGTCGACCGGTTCTGCACGAACAGCGTGCCGTCGTTCACCACTTGGCGCCGGGCACCGCCCATCAGCAGCGAGCCGTCGCCCTGGCTCGACCCGAGCCGCAGCACCGCCCCCTTCTCCACGGTCGTGGAGCCGTCGTAGTACTGCTTCGCCGCGAAGGTCACGTCGTTCCCGGGCGTCCCGGCGATGACGACGTCCCCGGCGCCCGGCGCGGACAGCGTGTCGTGGAAGACGCCGCCGCCGATGGGGGCGCCGAGGGTGACGGGGCCGTTGTAGTCGAACGTCAGCCTTGAACGCTCGCGAGCCGCCAGCACGTTGATGTACACCGTCTCGGCCGTGCCCGGCATGAAGATCTTGTTCGTCGTCCCGTCGCCCCACTGCACGTTCGCGCCCTTGATGTTGGTGCCGCGCTTGTTGACGTTCTTGCGGGCGGGCGTCCAGTTCAGGGCGGGGTCGCTGAGCGAGGGGTCGGTGTCGCCGCCCTGGTCGGACCAGCTGTACTGGCCGGTGAGGACGACCTTGCTGCCGGGCCGCGACTGGATGTTGATGTCGCTGCCGTACTCCCGCTGGTAGAAGTCCATGCCCATGGTGACGGTCTGCCCGAGCGGGGTGTCGACGGTCCAGGTGCCCTGGTTGAGCACCTTGCGGACCTGAGGCAGGGAGGTGGCGTACTCGGGCCGCCCGGCGTTGACCTGAGTGCCGTTGTCGATGGTGCCGGAGAAGGAGTGGACGCCCGACAGATCCCAGGTGCCCCAGAGGAAACGCGGCTGCGTGATCAGACCACTGCCGCTGATGGTGCCGAGGTTGTAGGCGCTCTTCAGGGACAGCCGCAGGGTGCCGTCGACCCGGATGTTGTCCTGGTTGAGCCGGAACGCCGGGGTGTCGTAGGGGAAGTGGCCGATCAGCCCGGTCGTCCCGCCGTCGCCGTACTGAAGCGTCGCCCCCCGCTCGACGGTGACCGCGGGCGGGTCGGGGTTCGTCGTGGTGACGTACGGGTGGTTGCCGCCCTGCGTCGTCACCCGCTGCCGCTGCCGGGACTTCGGGAGCGTGAAGTCGCTGTCCCTGGTCAGCACCAGAGTCCCGGTGCCGCGCACGGTGAGCGTGCCCTCGCCGCGGAACACCCCGTCGTACGTCGTCGTCCCCGCGGGGACCGTGACGACCGTGTCGCCGGTGAGGGTCACGTCCCGGTCCGCGAGGACGGCGGCGGTGACGTCCCGGGGGCCGGCGGCCACGGCGGGGGGAGCGGTGATAGTCAGGGCGACCGCGGCGACGGCGGCTGCTGTCGTAAGGATGAGGCTGCGCACGTACTTGGAGACGCAAGCGGGCGGCGGCCGATAACAGAAATTCGGCGCGCCGCCCGTGCGGGACTCAGGAGCCGCGCGGGAACACCTCGAACGGTGTGCCGCCGGTCCACGTCAATAATGCGGCCGTCTTCGCGGAGGAACTCGTGGGCGCCGCGGAGCCTGGTCCGCAACCGCTCCTGCGTTGCGCGGCTGTCGAGGCGTACGTCGAGGGCCCCGGGCAGGCTGGTATCGGCTCGTCGCCCGGCCGGCAACTGCGCACCGTCAAGCCCTTGATGCCGGGCGATGAGCACGCCGAGGTCATAACGGCTCAGGGCATCCGGCCCAGCGAGGTGGAACACCCCGGCCGCCTCCGACAACGCGAGCTCCCACAAAGGCGGCGGCCAGGTCTTCGGCATGGACCGGGCAACGGATGTCGTCGGTGAACAGAACCCCGTCGCGGGTGCCGGCCACCAGGGCATGCACCGTGCGCTCGTGCCCGGACTGGCCGTGGCCGAGGATCAGCGAGGTACGGGCGACGACGGCACCGTTCACCAGCAGCCGTACCGCCGTCTCGGCGGCGGCTTTTGCGGCGCCGTACGGGGTGACCGGATCGGGCAGGCTGCTCTCGGCGTAGCGGACATGCGCGCCGGAGAACACCGCGTCGCTGGAGACATGGACCAGGCGGCAGCCTTGCTCGGCGGCAGCCAGCGCCACGCGGACCGCGCCGTCGGCGGTGACCGCCCAGTCGGACTGGCCGCTGGACGCGTTGACGACGACCGACGGGGCAATTTCGGCGATCAACCTGGCGACACACGCCGGATCCCGGACGTCGAGCTGATGCCAGGCGACCCCCGAGGCACTGCCGGGCCGGGAGGCGAACGTCGCGGCCGTGTCGTGCCCCGTCGCGGCGGCCTGGCGGACCAGTTCAGTTCCCAGAAAGCCACTGCCACCGATAATCAGGACTGCCATGGGCTGCCACGGTAGCGGAGGGGATCGGTGCTGGGTTGGCCTCGTGCGTCGGGGCCCGGCATCGCCTATCCCGGCCGAGGCAGAGCGACGGCCGTGCCATTCGCGTGCCAGATCGTGCGGGGAACCACGGGGGAGCGGCGGGGACTGGCAACGGGCGAGGTCATAGCCCGATCATCCGGACCTTGCTGCCGCACAGCCGGGTCATGTCATCGACATCCGACGTGAGGATGGCGACCGGGCCAGGCTGACGCAAGGCCGCTTCGGCGACGGTGGCGTCGATCGCGTACTTGTGTCCGTGCAGACCGGCGCCCTTGAGCAGTTGTGCCGCCGCCTTGGCCGCTGTCTCCGTGACCGGCTCCACCTTGACCCGGGAGAGAGCCCATTGCAGTCGGGGCAGGTTCACCCTGGCGTGACTCACCTCCACGATGGTGTTGGCGCTGACGACAAGGTCCGCTCCCATGCCGTGGAACACCTGGAACATCGCCAGAACCTTCCGGTCCTGCGCCATCCAGGCCGACAGCCCTTCGCTGTCCAGGACGACAGTCTCAATGTGCCCGCTCACGCGGCGCTCGCGCCGCCGGCGGCCTGCGTGGTACCGAAGATCCGCGCCCGCGCCTCGGCCAGCTCTTCCTCACTGAAGGCCCCGTGCTCGTCTGTGTGGCTGCGCAGGTCTGCCCCCAGAAGCTGGTGCCGGATCTGTCTGGCGACCGCTTCGGCCACGTAGCCGGAGATGTTGTCCGTGATCTTCTTCAGCTCCGCCACCTGCTCGGTGGGGAGTGTCACCGTGATGCGTGTGGTGTCAGCCATAGCGACAAGCATACTGCGGTATGCGCGCTACGTGCTCTCTGTTTCCCGCAGTCGGTCCAGTCAGCGGCAGTCGGGGCGACTGCCCGTTCGAGCAGGGGCTCGGCTGGACAGTTGTGCGACGCGCCGGTTCAGCGGGCCAGGTAGCGGTACGCCTCGATCCACTGCGAGCCCTCGGGGGCGGGTTCCGGCAGCGGCAGGTCCAGAATTCCGATGCCCTGTCGGACCGACCCCCGGGCGCAGCGTGCGACCACATGCCCGTCCTCGGCCGGATCGACACCGACCACGCTCACCTCGACGCCGAGAACAGTCGTAGTGAACGGCACGGCGAGGCCCTCCTCGATCATCGTGAAGAAGCCGGTGAGCTGCTCATCCTGGCCGTAGGCGTCGACGGTGGCCTCTTCGATCAACGCCTCCAGCGCGGCTGGGTCCCAGGTGCTCATGGCCTCACCGTAGCGCTGCACCGTACGGCTGAGGACCGGTGTGTTCAGCAGCGGCATATCCGCCGTGGCGCCATCGCCAGCAGTCAAGCCAAGGCCCGCGGTTGCCGGCGCGTGACGTTGCCTGGTGGGGTTCTGTAGTGAGCGGGCCAGGGGAGGGTCCGGCAAGCGACAGGGCGGAAGAGAGTGGCACGAGTCGTCGTACGAGAGCCGAGTACGGGCGCGAGGAGCGCACCGCCGCTCGCCCGGCAGGAAACATCCGCCTTCGGGAGGGAGCTGCTCGGCGCCGGCTGGGCGGCGGTGTTCCTGCCCGGTGAGCCCGCCCGCCTTGGGCGGCTGCTGCTGTGGAAGCCGCCCGGGGCAGCAGCCGGAGACCGTATGGCGCCCACCGGCCTTGAGACCGAGGTGGTGGAGCTGGTCCTGCCGCACAGCCGCTCGGTCAGGCGACGCAGGGTCGAGGGTTACGCGCTGCCTGTCGCCGTCGCTGTCTCCGCCCTGGCTGATGCGGAGCCGACGCATCCCTCCGGCGCCGCCTGGCAGGCCGCCACTCGCTTCGCGCTGCGGCTGCTCGCCGACGGCCGCCTCCACCCGGCCCTCACCCCCGCCGGTTACGACACCTGGCAGGTGGGTCCTTTTACCGCCGTCCAGCGCCAGACGCTGGACGCCCTGGCCGCCGCCTTCCCGCCGCACGCCCACTGTCTGCCCGAGCCAGGCCCTGCGCCCGTACGGATCACCGAACCGGGCGCGCTGGTACGCCAGTTCTGCGACGCGGTCGCCGATGATCTGGTCCGTACGCCGGCCGCGCCGCTCGCCATGGGAGCCCTGCCGTACGCCTGGCGCGAGGCCCGTGCCGTGCCCACCTTGCGTGAATGGGCCGAGGAAACCCAGGCGGCGCTCACCGCCGAGGTCGGTGTCTCCCTGCGCGTCGACGTACCCGAAGGACACCGACGGCAGTTCCGGGCCGTCCTGCAACTGCACACCGCGGCGGACCCGGCGCTCGTCGTCGAGGCCGCGCGGCTGTGGAGCGAGCCGGCCGAAGTGGAGCGGCTGCTCGGCCCGCGCGCCGAGACCGAGACCCTGCTCGCCCTGCGTCGCGGCGCCCGCGCCTGGCCCCCGCTGCGGAGGCTGCTCAACGATGCCGCTCCCGATCAGCTCCGGTTGACCGACGACGAAGCCTTCGAACTCCTCGGGGACGCCACGGACGCGCTGCGCGCGGCCGGTGTCGACGTGCACTGGCCGCGCGAACTGGTCAAGGCGCTCACCGCGACTGCGGAGATCGGGCAGCGCACCGCCCCCGGTTCCACCGCGGGCGGCCTGCTGGACACCGAGGCCCTCCTCGACTTCCGCTGGCAGGTCTCCCTTGGCGGCGAGCCGCTCACCGAGGCCGAGATGGATGCCCTCGCGGAGTCACGCCGTCCCCTCGTCCGGCTTCGCGACCAGTGGGTGGTCGCCGACCCGAAGCTGGTGGCCCGCGCCAGGCGCCGCCGGATGGAACCGCTCACCCCCATGGAGGCGTTGAACGCGGCGCTGACCGGTGAGGCCGAGCGAAGCGAGATGGGGGTCCCCCCGGCCGGAGGCTGGGGGAGGGACGGTGACCGGGTCCCCTGTGCGGCGGTCGGTGCGCTCGGCGACTTGGTCGCTCGTATCCGCGACCCCGAGTCCCGCACCCCCGTGCCCCAGCCCGCCGCCCTCAAGGCCACGTTGCGCGAGTACCAGAAGCGGGGCCTGGCCTGGCTGGCCGAGATGTGCGCACTCGGCCTCGGCGGCTGTCTCGCCGACGACATGGGCCTGGGCAAGACCATCACGTTGCTCGCTCTGCACCTGCACCGCCAGAGCGACCCCACCACCGCGGGCCCCACCCTTGTCGTCTGCCCGGCCTCCCTGCTCGGCAACTGGCAGCGCGAGGCCGCCAGGTTCGCACCGTCCACCCCCGTACGCCGTTACCACGGCGGTGACCGCCACCTGGGGGACCTGGCCGGCGACGAGATCGTCCTGGTCACCTACGGGGTGCTGCGCCGCGACCGCGAAGTGCTTGCCGAGACAGCCTGGTCGCTGGTGGCCGCCGACGAGGCCCAGCACGTCAAGAACCCCTACGCCGTCACCGCCCGCGAACTGCGCGCCCTGCCCGCCCGCGCCCGCGTCGCTCTCACCGGCACCCCCGTGGAGAACAACCTCTCCGAGCTGTGGGCCCTGCTCGACTGGACCACCCCCGGGTTGCTCGGCACCCTCACCGCCTTCCGTGACCGGCATGCCCGCGCCATCGAGGCGGGCGAGGATCCCGAGGCGGCCGAGCGCCTGTCCCGTCTCGTACGTCCTTTCCTGCTCCGCCGCAAGAAGTCCGACCCCGGCATCGCGCCCGAACTGCCGCCCAAGACCGAGACCGACCACGTCGTCCCGCTGACGGCCGAGCAGACCAGTCTGTACGAGGCACAGGTCCGCGAGACCATGGCGAAGATCGCGGAGTCGGAAGGCATCGCGCGGCGGGGTCTGGTGCTCAAGCTGCTCACCGCGCTGAAGCAGATCTGCAACCACCCCGCCCAGTATTTGAAAGAGCACAGCCTGCGCCAGTCCACCCCTCTGCGGGGCCGCTCCGGCAAGCTCGACCTGCTCGACGAACTTCTCGACACCATCACCGCCGAAGGCGAATCCGTGCTGGTCTTCACGCAGTACAAACAGATGGCGGCACTACTGGAGAGGCATCTCGCCGAGCGCGGCGTCCCCACTCTCTTCCTGCACGGCGGTACCCCCGTCGCGCGGCGCGAGGAGATGGTGGACCGCTTCCAGCGCGGTGAAGTGCCGGTGTTCCTGCTGTCGTTGAAGGCGGCGGGCACCGGACTCAATCTCACCCGCGCCGCTCACGTCGTGCACTACGACCGCTGGTGGAACCCGGCTGTCGAGGAACAGGCCACCGACCGCGCCTACCGCATCGGCCAGGACAAACCCGTCCAGGTACACAAGCTCCTCGCGGAGGGAACTGTGGAGGACAAGGTAGCGAAGCTGCTCGAAGCCAAGCGCGCCCTCGCCGACGCCGTGGTCGGCTCCGGCGAGGCAGCCCTCACCGAACTGTCCGACGCCGACCTCGCCGAACTCGTCGCCCTGGGAAGGCAGTCATGAGCCCCGCCGTCCCTGGCCCGCGCCGTGCGCCCGCCCGCGGTAAGCGAGCCTTCACCGCGACATGGTGGGGCCAGGCATGGGTGGCCGCCCTGGAGGGCTCCACCCTGGACGCCGGACGGCTCTCGCGCGGACGCACCTACGCCCGCCAGGGCATGGTCGGGCCGGTCACCATCGCCCCGGGCCAGGTCAAAGCCGCTGTCCAGGGCAGCCGCCCGCGCCCGTACCGCTCCTCGGTCCACCTGCCCGTCCTCACCGACGCCCAGTGGGACACCCTGCTCGACACGATCGCGGCCCGCGCCGGGCATCTCGCGGCACTTCTCGACGGCGAGATGCCCGGCGAACTCGTGGACGACGCCCGGCACGCGGGCGTCCCGCTGCTCCCACTGCCCACCGAGCTCGATCCGGAGTGCTCCTGCCCCGACTGGGGATATCCCTGCAAGCACGCTGCCGCGCTCTGCTACGCCGTCGCCGCCACCATCGACGCCGACCCATTCGTGCTCTTCGCGCTGCGCGGCCGCGGTCCCGAGGAGGTCTTCGCCCGACTGCGCGCACTCCGTACGGCAGCACAGGAGACTGCCGCCCCACCGGCACCGGCCGGCATCCCGGCTGCCGCCGCGTACGCCCGCTGGGCCGAAGAGCCCCCCGAACTGCCCGAACTTCCGGAGCCCGCCGTCCACACCACAGCCCTGCCCGTCCCCCCGCCACCCGGCACCGGCCTGGCCGCCGCGGACCTGGAACGCCTCATGGCCGACGCCACCGCGCGCGCCGCCCGGCTCCTCGCGGGCGACACCGCCGACCTGCACCTGACCCAGCACCAGGACGCCGTGCGCATCGCCGCGAGCAACCCCGGACCCGAGTGGTTCCACCACCTGATCCAGAACACCGGCGCCAAACCCACTGTCTTCGCGCGCCTCACCCGCGCCTGGCGCCACGGCGGCCCCACGGGCATCGCCGTCGCCGAACAGCCCCACACCCCCGACCCGACGGTGATGAAGGCCACCCGCACCGCCCTGGACGCGGCCCTCGCCGAGATGACCGACTCCCCCGCACACCTCAGAACCTGGCGCAACCGCCTCACCCTCACCCACCACGGCATCCAGCTGCGTCTGGGCCCCGACGCCCGCTGGTACCCCTACCTCCAGGACGACGACGGCGAATGGTGGCCCGCGGCACCAGCCGACACCGACCCGGTCACCGCGCTCACCGCGGCCTGGTCGCAGAATGGGGAGTAAGGGAGGCGATTCCCCGCTGACCAGGAACCACGAGCAGAAGCTGGACACACTCACGCTGCTCCACTTCCGTGATTGCAGTTCTGGTTGCATTCACCGGCGTACAGCACCGTGCAAAACCCCCGCCGGGACCAGCTGCACCGCAGGTCAGGACGTTGCCGTACGCCCCAGAACCCCCAGACGAACATTTGGAAAGCGTGCGTCATCGAGCCCGGCTCCGACGTGAGGCGTTGTCAGAGGCTGGTGACATCGTGCCGACATGGACACACTCGGCCGGCGTACGTCGTATTGCGACGGGGGAGCCGGGAGACGGAGTCCCGAGTGGAGCTGTGATGCGGTACAGCTGCAGAGCCCTATGACCACGGTGAGTTGATTCAGCGCGGCCACGGATCAGGTGAGGGTAGGAGTCCAAGCGGGCGGCGGCCGATAACAGAAATTCGGCGCGCCGCCCGTGCGGGACTCAGGAGCCGCGCGGGAACACCTCGAACGGTGTGTCGCCGGTCCACTGGAACTCGCCCGCGGGCAGGCAGTTCTGCTCGGGGTCCGTGCCGAGGCCGTCGCAGTGGTCCTCGCTCAGGCGCAGGAAGGTGACGACGGTGTGCTCGCCGAGGCTTCGCGGGGGGAGGGAGGGGGAGGCCGGGATGGAGAACGGCCGGCCGCTCGGCTCGGTGAAGCCGGTCCGCAGGACCTCCCGGCCGAAGACGAAGGTCCGCTCCTGGGGCGTTCCGCGGTCCACGACGTAGCGTGCGCCCTCGAACTTCGCGTTGAAGTCCTCGATCGGGGCCTCCTCGCGCGGCTCGTACCCGTCCGGGTACACGGCGTCCTCCGGTCCGCTCGCCGTCGCCCAGCTTGGGCCGACCCGGGACCAGCGCTCACCGGCCAGCGCCTCACGGCAGGGCGGCGGGCCGATGACCCGCTCCCGGATGCCGAGGAGCTCGTTGATGTTGATCTCCTCGTACACGCAGTTGTGGTCCGGCGAGGGCTGCGCCTGGGCGGTGCCGGCGCCGGCCAGGGTCGTCGCCAGCGCGGCGGACACCGCGGCCGCCAGGAACCGGGCTCGTCTCATGGGGGGCTCACCTTTCGGTGCGGGGGTCGGACAGTGGTTCCAGCCGACCACGTCCACCGGGCCCCGGCTTCTTTCAGCTGACCGATCGAGTGAGGGCCCGACAGTAACCGCTTGCTTTTGCTCCGTCCGACCCGTTGACCTCCCCGCGGCGCGCCCGTAGCTTTCAGCCGTTCGTAATGACAGATGTCGTTCGTTATCTCGAACAGATCCCCCTGAGAGGCAGTACGCATGAGCCGCGATCACGATCTGCCCCAAGTCCCCAGCCGCCGACTGCTGCTGAAGGGCGCCGCGGCCGCCGGCGCCCTCGCCGCCGTTCCGGCCCTCCCCGGCGTCGCCCACGCCGCCGCACCAGCCGCACCGTCCCCTAAGGCAGCCCCGTACGTGAACCCGCTCGTCCCCAACCGCGCCGACCCGCACATCCACCGTCACTCCGACGGCTTCTACTACTTCACGGCCACCGCGCCGGAGTACGACCGCATCATCCTGCGCCGCTCGCGCACCCTCGCCGGACTCACCACCGCCGCCGAGTCGGTCATCTGGCGCAAGCACGCGACCGGCAACATGGGTGCGCACATCTGGGCGCCGGAGATCCACCGCATCGGCGGCAAGTGGTACATCTACTTCGCCGCGGCGCCCGCCGAGAGCGTGTGGGACATCCGGATCTGGGTGCTGGAGAACGCCAACCCCAATCCGTTCCAGGGCACTTGGGTGGAGCGCGGGCAGCTGAAGACGCAGTGGGAGACCTTCTCCCTGGACGCCACCACCTTCACCCACCGCGGCACCCGCTATCTCTCCTGGGCCCAGCACGAGCCCGGCATGGCCAACAACACCGCGCTGTGGCTGTCGAAGATGGCCGACCCGTGGACACTGACGGGGCCTCAGGTGCGGCTCTCCACACCGGAGTACGACTGGGAGTGCATCGGCTACAAGGTCAACGAGGGCCCGTCGGTCATCGCCCGCAACGGGCGGCTGTTCATGTCGTACTCGGCCAGCGCCACCGACTTCAACTACTGCATGGGCCTGCTCACCGTCGACGCGGACGCCGACCTGATGAACCCCGCCAACTGGTCCAAGTCCCCGACGCCGGTGTTCACCAGCAATGACACGACCCAGCAGTACGGCCCCGGCCACAACTCCTTCACGGTCGCCGAGGACGGCCGCACCGACGTCCTCGTCTACCACGCCCGCCAGTACAAGGAGATCGTCGGCGACCCGCTGAACGACCCTAACCGGCACACCCGTGTCCAGCCCCTCGGCTGGAACCCCGACGGCACCCCGGACTTCGGCATACCCGTGGCCGACACGGCGAAGGAGAGTGCGTGACATGAGACGTGCGTACGCGGTTCTGCTCGCCCTCTGTCTGGCCCTCGTCGGCGCCCTGGTCATCGCCGGGCCCGCCCAGGCCGCACCGCAGACGATCACCAACGGCACGCAGTTCACCGACACTTCGGGCAACCCCGTGCACGCCCACGGCGGCGGTGTCCTCAAGGTCGGCTCCTACTACTACTGGTTCGGCGAGCACCGCAACGCCGACAACACCTTCCGCTACGTCGACGCCTACCGTTCCAGCGACCTGAAGAACTGGGAGTTCAGGAACCACGTCCTGACCGAGGCCAGCGATCCCGAGCTGGCCACCGCCAACATCGAGCGGCCCAAGGTCATGTACAACGCGTCCACCGGCAAGTTCGTGATGTGGATGCACAAGGAGAACGGCGTCGACTACGGCGAGGCCCGCGCCGCCGTCGCCGTCTCCGACACCGTTGACGGCAACTACACCTGGCAGGGCAGCTTCCGTCCGCTCGGCACGCACATGTCCCGGGACATCACCGTCTTCGTCGACACCGACGGCACCGGGTACATGGTCTCGGCCGCCCGGGAGAACTACGACCTGCACATCTACCGGCTGACCGCCGACTACACCGGCATCGCCGCCCTGGTCGCCGACCCCTGGCACGGCGGCCACCGCGAGGCCCCCGCGCTGTTCAAGCGGAACGGCGTGTACTTCATGCTCACCTCGGGCGCCACCGGCTGGAGCCCCAACCAGCAGCAGTACTCGACCGCGACCTCCCTGTCCGGCCCGTGGACCGCCATGGCCAACGTCGGCGACTCCACGGCCTACGGCTCACAGACCGCGTACGTCCTTCCTGTGCAGGGGACTTCGGCCACCTCCTACCTGTACCTGGGCGACCGCTGGGGCAACTCCTTCGGCGGGACCGTCAACGACTCCCGGTACGTGTGGCTGCCGCTGACCTTCCCGACCTCCACCACGATGTCTATGTCCTGGTCGCCGGAGATCACCGCCGACACGGCCACCGGCTCGGTCAGCGGCACGAGCGCCACGTACAACACGCTGATCGCCCGGCACTCGGGCCGGTGCGCGGACGTGATCAACCAGTCGCAGTGGCCGGGCGGCCAGATCAAGCAGTACGACTGCAACGGCGGCAGCAACCAGAAGTACTGGTTCAAGTCGCTCGGCGGCGGCTACTACCAGCTGATGGCCCGGCACAGCTCCCTGTGCGTCCAGGAGAACGCCGGCACGGTGACGCAGGAGACCTGCAACGCCTCCGCGACGAACCAGCAGTGGTCGCTGACCACCACCGGCTCCTACGTGGGCGTCGTCTCCCGCGCCACCGGCGAGTGCCTGGACGTGAACGGCGCGTCCACCGCCAACTCCGCCGCGATCATCACGTACACCTGCAACGGAGGGACCAACCAGCAGTGGACGCGCGGGACCTGATGTCGGGTCAGGAGAGCAGGTCGATCGCGTCGATCGACGTGCCCGCGCTGAGATAGGACGTCGTCCCCGAACCGCTCACCACGTAGATCTTCAGCGTGTTGTAGGCGCTGGTGTCCGTCAGCCAGGCGGACGCCGGCACGCTGTAGCTGAAGGTGTTGTTGTTGCCGCGGTACGAGCCGTTGGTCAGCGACCGCGTGTTCGGCTGGGTGGGCGGCGAGGGGATGGCGGAGGTCCAGGTGTCGTTGACGACGACCTGCGGCCGGCCGTTGGCGTAGGCCGTCGTCACGCCGATCCGCAGGGTGTGCGCGGCGGCGGCCTGCGCGGCGGTCAGCTTGAAGTACACGATGATGCCGCTGTTGACGTCCTTCCACAGGTAGCAGGGGAAGGCGGAGGTCTCGGTCCCGCTGCCGATGACGACGTTGCCGGTCCAGGCCGCGGCGCGGACGTCCGACGGGTGCGCGTACGTCATCAGGTCGGCGTTCTTGAAGCCCTTCGGCGTGCCGTTCCAGTCGCCGATCCGCCAGATCGCGCTCGCGTTGGACGGGTCGTTCGAGGACGGGATCGCGATCGTGTTCAGGGTGGTCGTGCCGCCCGCGGTGACCGTCACCGAGGTGGTGTACACGGCGAGTTCGTCCTTGAAGACGGTCAGCGTGTACGTGCCCGGCAGCACTCCGGTGATGGAGAAGTAGCCGTCCGAGGCGCGCGCCGAACCCCAGTACTGCGCCGAGGAGTTGGCAAGGCCCACGGTGTACGCGTAGGCCGTGTTCCGCCCGCTGATGCCGACGCCGGCCACCCGGCCCCGGCCGCTCGCGGAGACGTATCCGGACAGGCCGAGCGAGTCGGCCCACGAGGTGGTGAGGGTGCCCGGGTACAGGGCGGAGGAGGGGGCGCCCCCGTCCGTGAGGGCGATGACGTAGGGGCCCTGGAGGCCGAAGCGCTCGGCCTCGGTCTGGTTCTGGCCGTAGTAGAGGATCTCGTACAGGCCGCCGCCGTCCGCGCTCTGGTGGCGCAGCAGGGAGCGGTAGAACGGGCCGCCGGAGGCCTTCTCGTGGTTGCTGCGGACGATCCACAGGCCGACGCTGCCGGTGGACCAGCCGACGTAGTTGTAGTCCATCACCCGCAGCTTGGAGTAGTGCTTGGAGCGGGTCTGGCCGTCGGACTTGGCGAACACGTCCGAGGCCTCGATGGTGGTGGGCGCGTAAGTGTAGGAATCGGGCTCGTCGTTGAGGAACAGGCCCTTCTTGACGCGCAGGATGAAGCGGGTCGCCGAGACGGACGTGTCGGCCTTGTTGGTCCACACGTAGATGTTGTTCTCGCCGCTGCGGGCCGCGTAGTAGTGCCTGAGCGTGCCGTAGGTGACGGAGACCAGGATCGTCGAACCGGACTGGGTGATGGTCACCGTGGAGCTGCCGAGACCGGACTCGATGTGCGAGTTCTTGCCGTCGTAGCCCTGGTACTCCACGCCCCGGTAGACGAGCGAGGACAGGTCGCCGTTGGATTTGCTGACCTTGAAGACGAGGTTGGCGCCGGTGTCGACGACGTAGTTGGTGCCGTCGTCGCTCCAGCCGAAGGCGGCTGCGGAGGCGGTTCCGGCGAGGGCTGCGGTACCGGCCGCGGCTGCCGCGCCGAGGACGAAGGTGCGGCGGCCGAGCGGGCTGTCCGAGACGGATCCGGACATGGGGGGACCTCCTAACGGGAGGTTACGGGGATGCGGGTGTCAGGCAGAGTGACAGTTGAATCGATTTCGCGAAAGGGCTTTCACACGCTTGGGGTTGGCAATCTTGTGAAATCTGGCCAAGGGCTAGAAAGCGCTTGCCGCAAGGGGTACGGTCCACGGCCAGGACTGGTTCGAGTGACGGAGGAGCCGCGAGTGAGACGTTTCAACCTGGCCGTTGTGGCGGCCGTGACCCTGGGCACCGCCCTGTCCGCCGTACCGGCCCAGGCGCAGGAGGACGGCGCGGCACTCGGCATCGACAACTGCACCGCCACCGCCTGCCACTTCGACGTCCCGCCCGGCACCTACGACGTGAAGGTGCTGCTCGGCGGCGAGACGGACTCCAGCACGAGCGTCACCGGCGAGACCCGGCGCTCCCTGCTCCCCGAGACGGTCGCCCCGGCCGGCGAACGGGTCGCCCGCAGCTTCACGGTGAACGTCCGCACCCCCGAGGGTGAACCGACGGGCGCGGCCGGAACCGCCGGCCTGGACCTGACGATCGGCGGGGCGGCACCCGCCCTGGCGGACATCCGGGTGACGCCCGCCCGGCACGCCCGCCAGATCTTCCTCATCGGCGACTCCACCGTCTGCGACCAGCCCGGCGACCCCTACACCGGCTGGGGCCAGCAACTCCCGCAGTACCTGCGCAAGGGCCTGTCCGTCGCCAACTACGCCGACTCCGGCGAGAGTACGGTGACCTACCTGGGGAACCCGCAGCTGTGGGCGACCGTCCAGCCGCAGATCCGGCCCGGCGACCTGGTCCTGATCCAGCTCGCCCACAACGACAAGACCACCGACGAGGCGACCTACCGGGCCAACCTTCAGTCCCTGGTGGCGGGCGTGCGCGACCAGGGCGGGGAACCGGTGCTGGTCACCCCGATCGTCCGGCGCTGGTTCAGCTCGGACGGCACCCTGAACAACAACACCGCGCTGCTCGTGAACGGCCTCGGCGTGGACCACCCGGCGGTCATCCGCTCGGTCGCCGCCGCCGAGAACGTTCCGCTGATCGACCTGACCGCGAAGACCAAGGCGGTCGTCGAGTCGCTCGGTACCGAGGGCTCCAAGTCCCTGTACCTCTACAACGAGAAGCGCGACAACACCCACACCTCCGTGCGCGGCGCCACCACGTACGCGGAGCTGGTCCGCGACGAACTCGTCGCCCTGCATCTGGTGCCCGAGGGCCTGGTACGGGTGGGATGAACCCCTGGGGCGCCCCGACCGGAACCGGGGCGCCCCAGGCCACCGTGGGAAGGAAGACCGCACACCATGCAACTGCCGCCCGAAGACCGCACGTCGAGCCCGCGCACCGGCTTCACCCGCGCCCACTGGGAGGCCGCGGCCGACGCCCTGCTCGCCGCCGTCGAGCCGTACGCCACCGACGACCGCGCCCTGTACCACCTGCCCGGCGACCGGCAGAGCTGGTCCGGCCGCCTCTCCGACGGCCTGGAGGGATACGCCCGTACGCTGCTGCTGGCGGCCTTCCGCCGCGACGAGACGGCACTTGAGCGCTACGCCGACGGACTCGCGGCCGGCGTCTCGGGCGCCTGGCCGCGCATCGAACACCACAGCCAGCCCCTGGTGGAGGCCGCCTCCGTCGCCCTCGCCCTGCGCCTGACCCGCCCCCTGCTGTGGGACCGGCTGGACGACGGCGTACGGCAGCGGGCGGCCGGCTGGCTCGGCGACGCACTGACCGCCGAACCCTGGCCGTGCAACTGGGAGTTGTTCCCGGTGACCGTCGGCGGCTTCCTCGACTCGGTCGGGTACGAGCCGGAGGCCTCCCGCAAGGCCGTCGACCGCGGACTCGAACGCATCGAGCAGTGGTACCTCGGGGACGGCTGGTACACCGACGGCGACGGCCGCAAGTTCGACTACTACAACGGCTGGGCCATGCACCTGTACCCGGTGCTGCACGCCTGGCTGGCGGACGACGAACGGCTGCTGGATCTCTACGGCGGCCGCCTGAGGCGCCATCTGGAGGACTACGCCCGCCTGTTCGGCGCCGACGGCGCCCCCATGCACCAGGGCCGCTCCCTCACTTACCGCTTCGCGACCACCGCCCCGCTCTGGCTCGGCGCCCTGACCGGCCGCACTCCGCTCGCGCCGGGCGAGACACGCCGGCTGGCCTCCGGAGCGCTGCGGTACTTCCTCGACCGGGGTGCGGTGGACGAGCGCGGTCTGCTCAGCCTGGGCTGGCACGGCCCGGACCCCGCCGTCCTGCAGAACTACTCGGGCCCGGCGTCCCCGTACTGGGCCAGCAAGGGCTTCCTCGGCCTGCTCCTGCCGGCGGACCACGAGGTGTGGACGGCGACCGAGGAGCCGGCACCGGTGGAACGGGGCGACGAGGCGCACCCCATCGGACCACCCAACTGGCTGCTCCAGTCCACGAGTTCGGACGGCCTGGTCCGCCTGCACAACCACGGCAGCGAGGACGTCCGCTACGACCCCTACTACACCCGGCTCGCGTACTCGACGGCGACGGAGCCCTCACCCTCGTACGACAACAGCGTGATCGTCGGCGACGATCCGAGCCGTACGGGGATCGAGCCGCTGGGGGTGGGCGACGGCTGGGCGGCGTCCCGGCACGAAGTGTCCTCCGGGGCCCGGGTCACCAGCGTGGTGCTGGTGCGCGGTGCGGTGGAGGTGCGCGCGCATCTGGTCGAGGGGGCGGAGCCCGGCACGCCGGTGCGGGTGACGGGGTGGGCGGCGCCGGACGGCGTACGGGCCGAACTGCTGCCCGCCATCGGCCTCGACGACACTCTCAGCGGCGCCACCGCAGAGGACGCCACCCTCTTCGTCGCCCTGGCCCGGCTTACCGCGGAGCAGCATCCGCGTCCGCTGGCGGACCTGGTGTCGGTTGCCGCGACGGGCACGGAGCTGCGGGTGACCTGGGCGGACGGCACCCTGACGGACCTGGACGTGCGTGTGCCCCGACCGGGACAGGCCCGGCCGGGGCACACGGCGGAGGATCAGATCACGGGTCGATGACGACCGTGCAGTTGTAGGTGCCGGGCGGCAGGTTCGGGAAGGTCGCCGACGTGGGCGTCACGTTGGTGGCCGTCCTGCCGTTGCAGGAGAACGTCGACTGGGTCGCGCCGGTCACCTGCGGGTTGGCGGTGATCACGACGTCCGTCAGCGGCGTGTTGCGGAAGGAGACCGTCTCGCCGTTGTACGGGTTGTCGTTGCAGTTCGCCTTGGTGTCGACGACGACTTCCTTGGGCGCGTTGTCCGCGTAGCCCGCGTGGTCGCCCTCGGTCACCGTGTACGTGCCGAACGGCAGGTTGTTGAAGCAGGCCTGCCCGTTGGCGTCGGTCGTCGCCGTGGCGCCATTGTTGAGTGTGAAGGTGATGCCCTCGTGCGCGTGGTCGCCCGGACCCGAAGCGGCGTGCTTACGGGTCTTGGTGACGCGGATCGCGCCCATCTGGCGGGGGTCGGAGAAGTTCAGCGTCTGCGTCTCGTTGGCGACGACGGTGACGTGCTGGTCGGGCGCCGGGTCGTGGCCCGCCGGGACGAGCGTCTCGTGCACCCAGTACTCGCCCTGCGGCACGTCGTCGATGGTGCAGGTGCCGTCCACGGTGGTGCACTTGAACGTGGTGATCGTGTCCTCGTCACCGCGCATGCCGCCGGTCGGGGCGTTGTCCTTGTAGAGCGTGAACTCTGCTCCGTCGAGCGCCTCGTCCAGGTCGTCCGTCTTGTTGATCTGCACGCTGCCGCAGTTGGAGATGTTGACGCTCTGCGGCGGGATGAAGTCCTTCAGCGCCGAGTTGAAGGAGTCCGAGGAACGGCTCTTGAGGTAGGCCGAGGCGAAGGACCGGCAGGTGGTGCCGTTGCCGCCGAGCACCGCGGCCAGGCTGATCTGCGCCTCGCCGAAGGTACGCGGGTCCAGCTCGCCCAGTCCGTCACTGTTCTCGGCCAGGATCTCGCTGGTGTTGATCGAGGCGGCGGCCCGGA
This sequence comes from Streptomyces sp. NPDC079141, assembly GCF_040686775.1. Classification (NCBI taxonomy): domain Bacteria; kingdom Bacillati; phylum Actinomycetota; class Actinomycetes; order Kitasatosporales; family Streptomycetaceae; genus Streptomyces; species Streptomyces sp. NPDC079141. The sequence goes on from NZ_JBFBLP010000013.1 coordinate 61,061, forward strand.
CCGGCGGGGTGGTCAGATTGGTGGCCGGTCCCCAGGCGGTGCCCGACCAGGTCCGGATCGAGATGGTCGGCTTGGTACCACCCTGCGACAGGTCGTAGGTGATCAGAATGTCGCCGGCGGTACGTTCGGGGGTTACGCCGTTCGCGGTGAGCGTCTCGGACTGGTTGAACTCGAAGTCCATGTTCGTGGTGCCGGTGGGCTCCTGGACCCGGCTCCAGAACAGGTTGAGGAAGCCGGTCGTACTGGCGCCCTCCTGGTAGACACCGAAGTGCCGCAGATCGCTCTTGTTCGGCGGGATACCGCCGTCGACGATCGTCGGGACCTCGGTGTCCTCCTTGGCCCCCTGGCCGAACGAGGTGTCCTCGGCGCCGATGGCGTTGTCCGGGACGCGGATCTCGTTGACGGTCTCCCAGTCGTCGGGGCTGTTGGGGTTGTCGACGATGAGGTTGGCGTTGGTGTCGATCTCGAAGTCGCTGCCGGTCAGGCTGGGCGGCGGCGCCTGGGCCGTGGCCACCGTGGCGGTGAGCAGGCCACCGGCGAGCGCGACGGCCGTCGCGGCCGTCCTGAAGGCCAGCGATCTGCGGCGCCCATGCCGCTTGGCCGACCGCACGGGAACGTGCTGGTAATCGGTCACTTCATGTCCTCCCGAGGTGCGTTGCTGCCCAGAATTGGTAGCACGACGAAAGGATGTGTTCACCGCATTCTTGCGGCGGGGAGAATTGGCGCCCACTCGTGTCGGTGAATATGAGCGCCGTTCAAACCATTCTCCATATGAAGGAATTGGTGGGTTATTCGGTCAGGGCTTGAGGCGGGCCACCTTGAGGGTGGTCGTAGGGGGCGTGAGGGGCGTCTGTGACGCGGGTGCTCACGCTTGTTCGCGCCCTGGAACTAGCTGTTCCGGTCGATGAGCCGAAGATGCCCAGAAAGTGGCAGCCCGGTCCTTGCTGTACGGGGCGGGGGGTGCATTCACATGTTCGGTGGTCTTGATGTTCGACAGATAAATGACCATTCCGGGTCCGGAATTTCGGTCGTCTTCGGCTTGACCGTCCAGCCGCGGCCGCTCGCGTCGTCCAGGTTCTCCGCGCCGGAGGTGGCGCCGCAGGAGGCGAAGGCGCACGAGTTCGTCGTCCGCTGGGCGGAGAGTACGGAGATCCTGGTCCGGATGGCGGACGGGCGGGGCGAGGTCGGCCGTTGAACTCCTTTCGGTCGACGGGCAGTTACGTGCATTGGCCGGGTACGCAGGGTGGCCCCACCGCTACAGTCTTGCCAAAGGTTGGCGGGGGACGGGGTGGGGCTGCAGGTGGGTCGGAGATTCTTCCTGGCGCTGGGCGTCGGCCGGTACTGTCACCTCCCGGCGGACGAACAGCTCCGGAAGGTGCCGTCCGACGTCCGGGCGGTCCGCGAACTCTTCGAAGGCTTTGGGTACCAGGCGGTTCTGCCCGGGCTCGGCGAGTACGACGGGGCGGAGCAGATACGTCAGAAGCTGCGCCACTGGTCGGTGGATGCGGGACTGACGCGGGACGACGTGCTGGTCGTCTACTTCGCGGGGCATGGCCTCGTCCAGGACAGGGACCGGCACTACCTGCTCTGCTGGGACTCCCAGGACGAAGAAGTGGCCACCACCGCGCTCGCGACCGAGGATCTCGTGCGCATCCTGTGCCGGGGCGAACTGCGCCATCTGTTGCTGATCCTGGACACCTGTTCCGCGGGCGCGGGCAGCGCCGAGGCCGCCGCGCTCGCCCTCCAGGCTATCGCCCACCGGCACACCGGCACCGGCGGATCCACCGGCCTGTGGTTCCTGGCCTCTGCCCGCCGCAAGGACGTGGCTGAGGACGGGCTCTTCGTCAGTGCGCTGCGCACGGCCGTGGTACTCACCACGGAACGCACCGGGCAGCGCCAGCAGTACCTTGACCTCACCGAACTGGTGAAGGCCGTCAACGAGACCTTTGAGACGGGCGGGCGGGGCCAGCGTGCCGAACTGGCCGGCGGCCTGGTGACGGGGCTTGCGCCCTTCCTGCCCAACTCCGGCTATCGGGAGGCCCTTCCGCCCGTCGGGACGGACCTTGGGGTGCAACGCCGTTTTGTGGCACAGGACTTGGTGGACCACTTCGGGCCGCGCTCACGGGGCGTGGAATTCGAGTCGGAGCACGGCCTGTACTTCAGCGGACGCACCCGTGTCCTGGCCGAACTCACCGAGTGGCTGACCGCCGATGAGGGCGACGGTATGGGGCGGGTGGTTACCGGCCGACCCGGGTGCGGCAAGTCGGCGGTCCTCGGCAGGGTCGTCGCGCTGGCGGACCCCGAGTACCGTGCCCGGTTCGACCTGACGAGCCTCGACCCCGCGACCGTCGTCCCGGCGGGATGTGTCACGGCTGCCGTGCATGCACGCCACAAGCGCCTCGACGAGATCGTCGAGCGGATCGCGGGCAATCTCGGCGTGGCCGTCGACGGCGCGGCTGCCCTGCTCCAGGAACTCACCCGGCGGGGCCGCAAGGGGCCGCCGGTCGTCATTGTCGTGGATGCGGTGGACGAGGCGGGATCCGACACCGCGGCTGATGCCGGGGGACACGGCGAACCGCGGCGGATCACCCGCGAGCTGCTGCGCCCGATGTCCGAGATACCGGGCGTACGGCTGCTGGTGGGGACGCGTCCCGAACTCGTCACCCCGCTCGGCCCCACTTTCCTCTGCGTGGACCTGGATCGCCCCGGCTACCGGGCGGAGCGGGACGACGTCGCCGGATACGTCACCAAGATGCTGCTCGCCACGGAGGAGCCCGAGGTGCAGAGCCCGTACCGGGACCGGCCCGAACTCGCGGCGGCGGTCGCGAAGGGCGTGGCCGCGAAGGCTGCAGGCGTGTATCTGTACGCCAGGACGACGGCCCGCACCCTACGCTCCGACCGTGCCGCCGTCGACATCTGCCGCCCGGGCTGGGCCGACGACCTGCCCAGCGAGATCGGGGAGGCCTTCGACGACTACCTGGCCCGCTTCGGCCCCGACGAGTCCCGGGTGCGGCGCATGCTGCTCGCTCTTGCCTTCTCCGAGGGCACCGGTCTGCCCAGGGGCCGGATCTGGACGACGCTGAGCACCGTGCTCTCCGGGATCGACTGCACCGAGGCGGACGTCTCTTGGTCACTGGACGTCGCCGAGGCGTATGTAGCGGAGGTGGTCGACGACGACCGCCGCTCGGTGTACCGGCTGTACCACAAGGCGCTGGCCGAGCATCTGCGCAGGACGGCGGGGCGGGCGACCTCCGAGATCCAGAGCGCCGTGGTCGACGCTCTCGTGTCCGTGGTTCCGGGCGGGCGGGAGTGGTTCGCGGCGCCTCCGTACGTACAGCAGCACCTGGCCACACATGCTGCTGCCGCCGGTCGGCTCGGGGAGCTGATCGAGGATCCCGGGTTCCTGCTTTCCTGCGAACCCCTTGGTCTCTTACGGGCGTTGGCCTCCATCGGCGGAGACGCGCCCCGGCACATCCGCACCGCCTACGAGCAGGTCGCGCACCGGCTCACCGCCGACTGGCCGCTAGGTGCCCGCGCGGCGGACCTGCAACTGTCGGCGAGGCGATGCGGCGCGGACGAACTCGCTGACCGCATCGAGAACTTGGGCGTCGACCTGCCCTGGACGGCGCGCTGGGCGTGGTGGTCGGCCGGCGGCACGCACCGGCTGCTGAGCGGCCACGAGCAGCGCGTCGACTGCGTCGCCGTGGGCGACCTCGACGCACGGCCCATCGCCGTGACTGGGAGCCCCGACGCGACGGTACGGGTGTGGGACCTCACGACACAGCGGCAGATCGGAGAACCGCTGGCGATGGAGGTGGCGGTGAGCGCGATCACCATCGGTGAACTCGGCGACTACACCCTGGCACTGGCCGGGGGAGTCGACGGGACGGTCCGAGTGTGGGACCTGTCGGCGGGACAGCCGTACGGTGAGCCGCTGACCGGGCACACCAACCAGATCCGGGCGATCAGGACCGGCTTCCTGGCCGGCCGGCCCGTCGTGCTGACGGCCAGCGACGACGGCACGGCACGGCTCTGGGACCTGCGCGATCGACGGCAACTCGGTGCCGCCCTGTCCGGACACCGCAGGTCGGTTCAGGATGCGGCCCTGTGCGACATCGACGGACACACGGTCGCCGTCACCGGCGGGTACGACAAGACCGTACGGGTCTGGGACCTCACCGATGTGCCGCGCGGCGGCGATGCGTGCATGGACGGCGCGCCCCTCATCGGACCGGCGGGGGCGGTGACGACCTTGTGCGCAGCGGAGGTCGACGACCTGGGGACCGTCCTGCTCGTAGGGGACAGGACCGGGATGCTCAGCCTGTGGGATTTGGCTGCGAGGCGGCAGATCGGGGAACCGGTGGTCGCGCACCGCTACCATCGGGGAAGCGGAGTGGAATCCGCGGTGACTGGCCGGCACAAGGGCCGTACCGTGGCCCTCACCGCCGGTCGCCAGGAGGTGCGGTTGTGGGATCTGGCGACGCTGCGGCAGCTCCGCTCTCCGCTGCGCGGCCACGCCGACGACATTCGCGCGGCCGCCCTGACCAGTCTTGCGGACGCGTCCTTGGCAGTGACGGTCAGTCGCGACCGGACGGCTCGGATCTGGGATCTGTCTGCCGATCAACCGGACGAGGCACACAGCGGCCAGGTGGACTGCGTCGCCATCCACGACGACCGTGGCCGCCCTCGGGCGATCACAGGCGGGGCTGATGGCACGGCGCGCCTGTGGGACTTGCGGACACAGTCCCAGCTCGGCCGTCCGATGGAGGGACACCAGGGCCGGGTGAGCGCGGTGGCCCTGGGGACGGTGAGGGGGCGGACCGTCGCCGTGACGGGCGGCCAGGACACCAACGTCATGTGCTGGGATCCGTTGACCGGCCGGGCCGAGGGCCCGCCTCTGGCGGGGCACACCAACGTGGTGTGGTGCGTCGCGCTCGGTGTGCTGGACTCGGCCGCCGTCCTGATCAGCGGTAGCGAGGACGGGACGGTACGGATCTGGGACCACGCCACACGGCGCCCGGTGATTCCGCCTCTCTCCGGACACATCGGTGGCATCCGGTACCTCGCCGTGCGCAGTGTCGGGCGCGAGCTGGAGATCGCCGTCGCAACGGTGCTCGACCACGCTTATGTCTGGCGAGTCGGTGCTCGGGAGCCATGCACACCAGAGGCGTGTTTCAACCTCAGGGACCTCTCGCTGAACGCCGAAGCCCTGGGTGTGGCCTTCTGGGGGGAGCGGCCCGTAGTGCTGTCCACACGGGAGGGCAACGGCGTCCACGTGCACGACATCGTGACGCGCTCCCCCGTCAGCGGTCCGCTGGTCGGCCACACCAACGCAGTCCTGGCCGGCACCCTCGCCCAGGTCGGTGGGGCCACCTTGGTGGCTTCAATTGCCTACGACAACTCCGTGCGCGTATGGGATCTGGACAGCGGGGCGTCCCTGGGACAGCCCCTGGAGGGACTGGCGAACTACACGGCAGAGGGCACGCAGCGGTGCCGGGCGCCCGCCCTGGGCACTGTGGACGGGACGCCCGTGGCGGTGGCCGCCTACACCCGTGAGGTGCGGGCCTGGGACCTCACCACGATGACTCCCCTGGGAGAGCCGCTGTGCGGCGCGGACCGCAGCGTGGCCTCAGCCGACATCGTGTCCGCTCCCGACGGCCGGGCGACGGTGGTCACCGGCAGCCGGTACAACGGTATCCGCGTGCACGCGCTGGAGGACGGGCAGCAGATCGCACCACCCATCCCCTCGGCCAACTACGCGCTCTACAGCGCCGTGAGCGCTCGTCTGGACGGCCGGACGGTCGTCGTGACGAGCAGTTGGACAGAGGCGGACATCTGGGTCGTCGAGCCACGTCAACGTCTCGGCCGCCGGTTCGGCACCTGCTGGCAGGCCTCCCTGCACAGCCTCGACGGCAGTGCGTTGGCGGTGTCGGTGGCGGGCGACTTCGCTCTGCACGCCTGGGACCTGGGCACCCAGGCCCCCGTGTGCCCACCGATGACCGGCCATACAGCGCAAGTGATCGCCCTGCGCTCCGGACCGCCCGGAGCCGAACACCTGCTGGCCAGCGCCGCGTTGGACGGGACCGTCCGGCTTTGGGACCTGCGCACCGGCGAACCCGTGCGCGAACCGATCGCGGACCACGCCATGGGCGCGTTCAGCGTGGACTTCCTCCGCCTCGACCGGGATGTCGTGGTGTCGGGCGCAGGCGACGGCCGACTGCGGTTCCGGGACCTTGCTACGGGGGTCGCCACGGGCCCCGAACTTGAGCCATTCCCCTCCCCGGTCCGCGCCCTCGAAGCGGCCGAGATCCGTGGCGTTCCCGTGCTCATCGCGGGCGACGCCTTTGGCGTACTGCGGGTCTGGGACACGCGTTCCGCCGACTGGACCGCGGAACTCGACGTCGGTAGCCGGGTCAACGCCGTGGCGGCGGCCACAACGGGCCACGTCTGCCTGGCCACGGAAATGGGCGTCGTCGTCCTCGGCCTAAACGTCGCCGACCCGCCGGACCCCGCCGGAGGCCGCCCATGAGCCGCATCGTTCTCGTCCACGGCATAGCCCAGCAGTACAAGGGCGCCGAGACGCTCCTCACGAACTGGTACCCGGCCCTCAGCGACGGCATGGCCCCGGCCGCCGTCGCACGTCAGGACGTTGCCATGGCGTTCTACGGCGACCTGTTCCGCCCCAGTGGCCACCGCGGGCAGGGGGACCCCGAACTGGACGCCACGGACGTCGAGGAGGGCCTGGAGCGTGACCTACTGCTGGCCTGGTGGCAGGCGGCGGCGGAGACGGAGGGGCAGGTCGCGGGGCCGGAAGTCGCGGCACGCGTCCGCACCCCGTACCTCGTGCAGCGAGCCCTGGACGCCCTCAGCCACTCGGCCTTCTTCTCCGGGGTTGGGGAGCGGCTGATGATCCGCGACGCCCGCCATGTGCGCCGCTACTTCACCGAACCCGACACACGGGCCGCAGTCCAGGACCGCTTCCTGTGCACACTGACCGACCGCACCGAGGTCGTCCTGGCCCACTCCCTCGGCACAGTGGTTGCGTACGAGGCGCTCTGCGCCCGCCCGGAGCTGCGGGACCTGACCCTGATCACCCTTGGCTCGCCGCTGGCAGTCCACGGGCTGGTTCTGGACCGGCTGGTGCCGGCGCCGGTGGGCGGGCACGGACGCTGGCCGGCCCCGGTGAAACGCTGGACCAACATCGCTGACCGCGGTGACATCGTAGCCCTCAGCAAGGTGCTGGCGCCCGTGTTCGGCGACCGCGTCACGGACGTCCTGGTGCACAACGGAGCCAAGGCTCACGACGCCCGGCCGTACCTCACGGCGAAGGAGACCGGGAGGGCCGTGGTCGCGGGCCTGACGTCTCCCGGCGCACAGTGAACCGTGCACGGAGAACTGCGGACATCGACCTGGGAGGACGAGCGTGCCCTTGGAATTCGGGCTGTGGCGGGTGGACGGCCGGCCGGCGCGGGTGACGGCGCCGGCGATGCCGCTCGAAGCGCGGCTGGAGGATCTGATCGAGGCCGAACCGGCCATCCTGGGTCGGCCGTTGCTGCTCATCGGGCGACAGGTGCCCACTGATCACGGCAAGTTCGTCGACCTGCTCGGCCTGGATGCCGAGGGCGGGCTGCACATCCTGGAGCTCAAACGAGACCGCACGCCCAGGGAGGTGGTGGCACAGGTCCTGGACTACGGGTCGTGGGTGCAGCACCTCACCAACGAACAGGTGCGGGAGATCTACGCGGCGTACGCACGCCGCCGCGGACTGCCCGAGGAACTGGACGAGGTCTTCGCCCGGGAGTTCGGCGGCAGCCCGCCCGAGGCGCTGAACGGGGCGCACACGCTGACCGTCGTCGCGGGCGAGATGGACGCGGCGACCGAGCGCATCGTCACGTATCTCGCCTCGGGCTACGACGTACCGATCAACGTCCTGTTCTTCCGCTACTTCGAGGACGACGGCCGTTCGTACCTGGCGCGCGCCTGGCTGGGCGAGGACACTGAGTCGGCCGCCCCGCTCACCGGCCCTAAGGGCCGCGGCAAGCGGGAGCCGTGGAACGGCACGGACTGGTACGTCTCCTTCGGCGACGACGACACCGGCCACCGCAGCTGGGAGGACGCCAGGAGCTACGGCTTTGTCTCGGCGGGCGGCGGGGACTGGTTCTCGCGCACGCTGCGGTCTCTCCCGCTCCAGGCCCGGGTGTTTACCCACATACCGAAGTCGGGCTACGTGGGGGTCGGCACCGTGTCCGGTGCGCCGCAGCCCTTCGACGAGGCCGTTCTGACCTTCGACGGCGAGCCGCGGCGCATGGCAGAGCTTCCTCTGAAGGGCCGCTACCGGGCTGGGGACGAGCCGGCCGATCCACTCACGGACGGGGCTGCGGATGTTCGTGAGTGGATCGTTCCGGTGCGGTGGAACCAGACCGTGCCGCGCCCTCAGGCGTTCTGGCGGGCGGGACTCTTCGCCAACCAGAACTCCGCCTGCAAGCTGCGTGCGAGGTTCACCATCGAGGAGGTGTCGCGGCACTTCGGCGTCGACTGAGCTCAGGGTGCCAGCCGTGCGATCCGGAGCTTCGTCGACGTCGGGGAGGCACCCGTGAGGGCCTTCGCGTACGACGGGGTCACCGGGACGTATGCCCAGGTCAAGGTGCCGTTCTTCTGGACCGCTATGTCGCCCGTGATACGCGCGCTCACGACCTTGTCCGCGCTCCGGAACGTGCCGTTCCAGTCGATGAGCCGGAAATGTGTGCCCGTGAAGGTGCCGGTGCAGGTGCCGTTCGCGCACTTGGCGTCCTTCAGGGACTCCCAGGAGAGCAGCAGCCGGTCCTTGCCGTACGGGGCGAGCCGTACATTCACATGTTCGGTGGTCTTGGTGTTCGACAGATAGACGGCTTTTCCGGGTCCTGAGTTCCGGTTCTTCATAAAGGCGACCGCCACCTGGTGTGTGGCCGTCTTCGGTTTGACCGTCCAGCCGCGGCCGCTCGCGTCGTCCGGGTTCTTCGCGGCGGAGGCGGCGCCGCGGGAGGCGAACGCGGTGGCGTAGCGGCCGGTGGAGGACTTCACCAGGTCACCGGTGCGGCCGGGATACGTGCCGCCGCAGTAGCCCGCCCAGCACTGCTCGCGCTGTACGACGGGGGCGGTGTCGGGCGCGCCGATCCCCGTCGAGACGAACAGGCCCGAACGCCAGTCGTCGAAGCACAGGGAGGTGAAGGCGCCCGTCTTCTCCGGGTGCAGGGCGATGCCCTCGTTGTGGCTGCACCCCCAACTCCAGCCGCCGCTCAGCTTCTTGCCCTTGGCGCTGAGGTACGACAGCTTGTCGCCGAAGTGGCCGTCGGCGAAGCCGCCCGCGCCGTGCACGACGAAGTAGGCGCCGTACTTGGTGCCGTTCCAGGTGAGCTGGCCGTCCAGGAGGGGAGCGGTGTCGTTCGTGGCGGTGCCCGTGAGCTTTGTCGTCCAGGTCTTCTTGCCGCCCGTGTAGCGGACGATCGCCGCCGCCGTCTCCTTCCACTTGTTGGTGTCGGAGACCCGGGTCAGCAGGGCGAAGCCGTCGTCGTGCGCGACCAGGCCGCCGACCTCCTTCGCGCCCTTGACGACCGTGTCCGTGCCCGACCGCTTTCCGGCCGCGGTCAACGGGGTGACGTGGATGCCGTCGGAGGCGGGCCAGGCGACGCGCAGGGTGCCGTTCGGGGCCGTCGCCGTCGCGGTGCGCGTCCACTCCCGTGTGTTGTTGTAACCCGCCGACAGATAGGGGAACTTGGCCGGGAGGGTGACCGAGGTGGTCGTCACGGCGAGGGTCGGGGACGTCGTCGCCGCGCCGGCGGTCGCGTACCACGCCCCGGCGAGCAGTCCGGCGGCCGCGAGGGCGCCCACGGCGGGCTTGCGGGCCGCGCGGATCCGGCGGTGGCGGGTCGGCGTCGTGCGTCGTGCAGTTGTCATGCCTCGTGGTTGCCGCCGGGGGTGGGAAGGTTGCCGTTATCGCGTTGCCCGGGACGCCCGCAGCGCGTGAGAATCCCGCGCATGACTTCCTTGATCCGGCACACCACCATCGACAGCACCGACGCCTATGGACTCGCGGGCTTCTGGTCCCAGGTCCTGGGCCTGCCCGTGCACGAGGACGACAAGCCCGGGGACGAGGAGGTGCTGATCGAGGAGGCGCGGGTGCTCTTCGTGACGGTGCCCGAGGCCAAGGCCGTCAAGAACCGGCTGCACTTCTGCCTCCAGCCGGAGGACCGCACCCGCGACGAGGAGGTCGACCGCCTGCTCGCCCTGGGCGCCACCCTGTTCGACGACTGCCGCAACCCGGACGGCACGGGGTGGGCGGTCCTGGCCGATCCCGAGGGCAACGAGTTCTGTGTGTTGCGGAGCGCCGCGGAGCGGGCGGCGGGCTGAACACTCTTCGGCGGGGGCCGAAGGGAAGGCCGCCTATCGTCCCCTCATGACTGCCTTCGCCCGCCTCCACCACGCCGAACAGCCCCTCCTCCTGCCCAACGCCTGGGACCACGCCTCCGCCCTGGCCCTGGCCGCCGAGGGCTTCCCGGCCGTCGGCACCACCAGCCTCGGCGTCGCCGCGGCGGCGGGGCTGCCGGACGGGGCCTCGGCGACCCGGGACGAGACGCTTCGGCTCGCCCTGGTGCTCGGCGGCGGGCCCTTCCTGCTCTCCGTCGACGCGGAGGGCGGTTTCAGCGAGGACCCGGACGCCGTGGGCGAGTTCGCGGGTCAGCTGGCGGCCGTCGGAGCCGTCGGCATCAACCTGGAGGACGGACTGGGGTCCGCCGGCCGGCATGCCGCGAAGATCGCCGCCGTCAAGCAGGCCGCACCGCACCTCTTCGTGAACGCGCGCACCGACACGTACTGGCTGGGGGAGGGGGACGAGCTCGACACCCTGCGGCGCCTCGACGTCTACCAACAGGCGGGCGCCGACGGCGTGTTCGTCCCCGGGCTGACCGATCCCGTACGGATCGCCGCCCTGGTGAAGCGCCTCGACGCCCCCCTCAACCTCCTCTACTCGCCCACCGGCCCGACCCTCCCGCACCTCGCCGACCTCGGCGTCCGCCGGGTCAGCCTCGGTTCGCTGCTGTACCGGCGGGCGCTGGGGGCGGCCGTCGAGACACTCGCCGAGATCCGGGCCGGCCGGACGCCGGGCGGTGCGACACCGACGTACGACGAGGTACAGACGCTTACGTACCGGCCGGAGTGACCGGCTCGCCGCTCAGCGTCCGTGCGAGGCGGTCGGCGAACTCGGCCGGGTGCTCCATGATGCCGAGATGCCCGCCCGGGAACTCCACGAAGTCGGCCTGCGCGTGGTCCGCGATGAACTCGGCCGTACGGTAGAGGAGTTGGCCGCGGGAGTCCGTTCCGGCCGCGACGGTCAGCCGGGGGGAAGCGGCCAGGTCGGGAACGTGGGCCGTGAAGGGGACCAGGACCCGGGTGAGGGAGAGCACCATGGGATTGGTCAACTCCTCCTCGGCCGACAGCGGTTCGCCCTCAGGGAGCTGGTCCGGCTGTCGCTCCGCCAGTCCCGCGGTCATACGGGCCGCGGCCGCCGCGAGTCCGTTCGCGCGGTACGTGTCGTGCACCTCGCGGAACATGGCCTGGTGCCGGGCGCCGTCGGGCAGCAACCCCACGCACGGGGGCTCGTGCGCGACGACGTGCCGCAGCCGTTCCGGATGCCGGGCGCGCAGGTCGAGCGCCACGACGGCGCCCGCGCTGGTGCCGAGGACGTTCGCTTCCTCGCCCTCGGGCAGCACCTCGTCGAGCACGCGTCGTGCCCTGTCGCTCCACGACGGCACCCGCTGCTCGGGGACGGGCAGGCCGAGGCGGCCGTGGGCGAGGCCGAGGGGGTCGAAGGTGATGACCGTGAAGCGGTCGGTGAGCGCCTCCGTCATGGGCTCCAGGCCCATCGGGTGGCCGGCGCCGCCCGGTATGACGAGGAGCGCGGGTCCGCTGCCGCGGACGTCGTAGTGCAGTGTGTCAGTCATGGTCCCTCTCCTGGCGTGGCCAGTGTTCGAGTGTGATGTGCAGGGCCTCGACCGCCCGGTCCCAGGAGGCCTGGACGGAGCGAGAGGCGCCGAAGCCGCCGGTGGACTCCAGGGCGCAGTAGCCGTGGAAGGTGGCGCGCAACAGGCGTACGGCGTCGGTGAGATCGGGTTCGTCGAGGCCGTAGCCGCGGAGCATGCCGTAGGTGATCTCGGCGGTGCGGCGCAGGGCCGGGGCGTCGGCCACCAGGGCCTGGTCGATGTGGATCTGCGTGGCGGCGTACCGGCCGGGGTGCTGCAGGGCGTACTCCCGGTAGGCGCCCGCGAAGGCGGTCAGCGCGTCCTTCCCGGACCGCCCCGCGACCGCCACCGCGATCCGGTCGATCAGCTCCGCCCCGGCGCGCAGCGCGAGCCGGGTGCGCAGGTCCTGGAGGTTGCGCACGTGCGAGTACAGACTCGCGTCCTTCACGCCGAACCGGCGGGCCAGCGCCGACAGGCTGACCCGCTCGAAGCCCACCTCGTCGGCCAGTTCGGCGGCGGCCGCGGTGATGCGGTCGGGCGTGAGACCTGCGCGGGGCATGGGGCGACCTCCGAGGTTCCTGTGGGTGCTAGCCGCTGGCCTAGGGTATCTAGGAACTCGGAGATCCGCCCGGTTTTACCAGCCCCGTCTCGTACGCCAGTACCACCGCCTGGGCGCGGTCGCGCAGGGCGAGCTTCGCGAAGATGCGGGCGACGTGGGACTTGACCGTCGCCTCGCTGAGGGTGAGATGGCCGGCCAGTTCCGTATTGGACAGGCCGCGGCCCATCAGGGTGAGGACCTCCAGCTCGCGGGGGGTCAGGGCGGACAGGTCGGTGGGGACCGAGGGGGGATCGGGCGTCGCGAAGCGCTCCACCAGGCGGCGGGTGATGGAGGGGGCCAGCAGGGCGTCGCCGGTGGCCACCAGGCGTACCGCCGCGGCCAGATGCTCCGGGGTGACGTCCTTGAGGAGGAAGCCGCTCGCCCCGATCGACAGGGCCGTGTAGACGTAGTGGTCGAGGTCGAAGGTGGTCAGCATCAACACCCGGCAGTCCGGGAGCTGTTGGAGGATGCGGCGGGTGGCTTCCAGGCCGTCCATGTTCGGCATGCGGATGTCCATCAGGACCACGTCGGGGCGGAGTTCGCGGGCGAGGGACACCGCCTCCACACCGTCCGCGGCCTCGCCCACCACTTCGATGCCGCGTGCGGTCAGGATCAGCCGGAAGCCGGTCCGGATCAGGGTCTGGTCGTCGGCCACGAGCACCCGGGGCGCCGTCACGGGCGGTCCAGCGGGATACGCGCCCGGACCCGGTAGCCACCGCCGAGACGTCGACGGGCGTCCAGGTCACCGCCGTAGACCGCGACCCGCTCCCGCAGGCCCAGCAGGCCGCGGCCCGTGCCCTCGCGCAGCCGCGGTGCCGGTCGGGGCGGGGTGCCGCCGGTCAGCACGCTCGGGCCGGTGTTCAGCACTTCCACGCGCAGCGCGTGCTCCGCGTAGCGCACGGTGACCTCGGCCTTGCCGCCGTCGCCGTGCCGCAGCGCGTTGGTCAGCGCCTCCTGGATGATGCGGTAGGCGGTCACGTCCACGCCCTCCGGCAACGGGCACACCTCGCCGGAGATCCGCACCTCGACGGGGAGCCCGGCGAAGGAGATCCGGTCGACGAGCGCGCCGAGCCGGTCCAGGCCGGGCTGCGGGGTCAGGTCCACGACCTCGCCCGCCGGGCCCGGGTCGGTGTCCTCGCCGTCCGGCGACGGAGCCAACACGCCCAGCAGGTGCCGCAGTTCGGTCATCGCGCCGCGCCCGGCGTCCTCCACGGCCCGCAGGGCCGCCGTGGCCTCGTCCGGCATCGTGGCCAGTACTTCCCGGGCGGCCCCCGCCTGCACCACCATGAGGCTGACGTTGTGGCTCACGATGTCGTGCAACTCCCTTGTGATACGGTCCCGTTCGGCCGCGATCGCGGCCTGGGCGGCACTCTCCCGCTCCCGCTCCAGCAGCCAGCCCCGCTCGCCCACGGCCCGCTGCCAGCGCCTATGGGTCCGCACCAGGGCCACGGCCAGCCCCACCACGGCCGCACACGCCGCCACCAGCCCGTTCGTCTCCCAGTCCCACACGGCTCCACCTTGGCAGACGATCACCGCGGCCGCATCGGCCCACAGGCCCAGGACCTGCATCCCCAGGATGAGGAGCCGGGTGAGGTGCCACCCCGGGAGGGATGTCCCGGCCCCCGGACTGCCCCTAGCGTCCTGCCCATGGTCACAGAAGTCAGCAGGGCAGAGGCCGTCGTACGGCTCGACGGTGTGCGCAAGGAGTACGGGGAGACGACCGCGCTGGACGGGGTGTCGCTGGAGATCACGGCGGGGGAGGCCGTCGCTGTGATGGGGCCGTCGGGGTGCGGGAAGTCCACCCTGCTGAACATGATCGCCGGGCTGGACCGGCCGACCGGCGGCTCGATTGTGGTGCACGGCGAGAACGTGGGGGAGCTGAGCGAGAAGGGCCTATCCCTCTACCGGCGCCGCCGCATCGGCATGATCTTCCAGTTCTTCAACCTCCTCGACGATCTCTCCGCGCTCGACAACGTCGCCCTGGCCGCCCAGTTGACCGGCACCCCGGCCCGGCAGGCCCGCCGCCGCGCCCTGGAGCTGTTCGACGAACTCGGCATCGCCGACCGCCGCAACGCCTACCCGGCGGTGCTCAGCGGCGGCGAGCGGCAACGCGTCGCCGTGGCACGGGCGTTGATGAACCGGCCCGCCCTGCTGTTGGCCGACGAGCCGACCGGCGCCCTCGACAGCCGCGCCGGCGAGCAGGTGATGGACCTGCTCATCGACCTCAACCAGATCGGCCAGACGCTGATCCTGGTCACCCACGACGAGCACCTCGCCCGGCGCTGCGCCAGCCGGCTCGTCGAGTTCGCCGACGGCCGGGTGACCGGCGAGCACACCCTGGAGCCGTCCGTATGAGGGCCGTGTGGCGGGCCGCCCGCGCGGCGGTACGGCGGCGCAGACTCCAGACGGTCGTCATCGCGCTGGTGACCCTGACCTCGACGGTGGCGCTGGTGGTGGCGCTCGGGCTGCTCGACGCCGCCTCCGCCCCGTTCGACAAGGCCTTCGGCAAGCAGCGCGGCCCCCATGTCGTGGCCGCCTTCGACCCCGCGGCGGTCTCCGACGACCGGCTGTCCCGCGCGGCCGACCGGCCCGGGGTCGAGGCGGTCGCCGGGCCGTTCGCCCAGGCCTCGGTCGAACTCAACTCCAGATCCATGGAGTTCGGGCTCGGCGCCGAGATCACGGTCGTCGGCCGCGCCGAACCCGGCGGCCCGGTGGACCGGCTGGACGTATGGGCCGGCCGCTGGGCCACCCGGCCCGGGGAGATCGTCGTGAACCGGAACGCGGACTGGCTCCCGGACGACCTGGGCAAGAAGATCGAGATCCCCTCCGGTCCGACCCTCACCGTCGTCGGCTTCGCCGCCGACCTCAGCCGCACCGCGGACGCGTGGGTCGCCCCCGAGCAGATCGAGGCCCTGCACCCGAGGACCACCCAGATGCTGTTCCGCTTCGACGACGCGGGCAGCGAGGACCGGCTGCGCGCGGAGCTGGCCGCGGTCACCGACGGACTTCCGGCGGACGCGCTCACCGCCTCCCGGTCCTACCTCACGCTCAAGGAGCAGGTGAGCAGTTCGGCCCGCGCCTACACCCCGTACCTGATGGCCTTCGGCATCCTCGGCATCGCCGTGGCGGTGCTCATCATCGGCAATGTGGTCAGCGGGGCGGTGATCTCCGGGTTCCGGCACATCGGCGTGCTCAAGGCGCTGGGCTTCACCCCCGGACAGGTCGTCGCCGTCTACCTCACGATGATCTCCGTCCCGGCGGTGCTCGGCTGCGCGCTCGGCACCGCACTCGGCAACGCGCTGGCGCGCCCCTTCTTCGAGTTCGTCTTCTCCGGGCCCGACGCTGGGGTCTTCCACGACAGCGTCTCCGTCGCGCCCTGGGTGAACGCAGTGACCCTGCTCGGCATGCCCGCCGTCTGTGTCCTCGCCGCGCTCGCGCCCGCCGTACGCGCCCACCGGATGTCGGCGGCCCGGGCGATCAGCGCGGGCAGCGCGCCCCGCGCCGGGCGCGCCCTGGGTCTCCAGCGCAGGCTGGCCGGCAGCCGCCTGCCGCGCGCACTGAGCCTGGGCGCGGGGCTGCCGTTCGCCCGGCCGGGGCGCAGTGCGCTGACGCTGGCCGCCGTGGTCCTCGGCGTGACCACCGTGACCTTCGCGACCGGCCTCGCGACCACGATGGACCGGTTCGGCAGCGCGGGTCGCGACGCCTACCAGGTCACCGTGTACATGGGGAAGTACAAGGACGGCAAGGAGCTGCGCCCAGAGCACAGTGACCGTCAACTCCAGAGTCTGCTCGCCGAGTTGCCGGGCGCGAGCGAGGTCACCGCCCGCGCCGACATCGAGGCCCGCATGGCGGGTTCCGTGAACCAGGTGATGATCGAAGCCCACCGGGGCGACAGGATCGGTCTGGACAGCGTGCTCACCGAGGGGCGTTGGACGCGCGGCCCCGGAGAGATCGTCGCCGGGTCCGCCTTCCTGCGGCAGAACGGTGTGCGGGTCGGCGACCGCCTCCGGCTGGAGAAGGGCGACCGGGCCGAGAAGGTGCAGGTCGTCGGGGAGTACATGGCGAGCGACGCCCGCATGGTCGTCGTCGACTGGTCGACCTTCACGACCCTGGCCCCCCGCGAGAAGCCCATCGCCTACCACGTCAAGCTGGACGACGGCACGGACCCGGCCGCCTACGCACGTGCGGCGGCGGACGCCGACTCCGGCGTCAACCCGGTGCCGCGGGGCCCCAACACGGTCACCCAGACCATCATCGGCTCCGCCACCGCGCTCACCCTGATGCTCGCGCTGGTCTCCGGCCTGGGCGTCTTCAACACGGTCGTCCTCAACACCCGTGACCGGCGCCGGGACCTGGGCATGCTGAAGTCCATCGGGATGACCCCGCGCCAGGTCACGACGATGACGGTGACCTCGATGGCCGTCCTCGGCGCCGTCGGCTCCCTACTCGGCGTCCCCCTGGGCATGGCGGGCTACGAACTCGTCGTCCCGCGGATGGCGGACGCGGTGGACATCACCCTGCCCCCGTACATGACGGACGTCTGGCAGGCCCCGTCCCTGGCCGGACTGGCCTTCGCGGGCCTGGCCATCGCGGTACTCGGCGCCCTCGTCCCGGCACGGCGAGCCGCACGGCTGACGGTTGCGGAGGTGCTGCGCAGCGAGTGACGGGGGAGGGGGGCCGGGGGGCGGTGCAGCCCCGGCCCCCCTCCCGGCTCAGCGGATCGGCGCGTACAGCACGCCCAGCTTGTCGATCTCACTGCCCGAGCGTCCCGTGAAGCCGACGATCTGCCAGCCCGCCGGTGCGGTGAAGGTCCTTGCGTCCGACGTGGCCGTACCGGCGGACAGCGTCCGGCCCTTGTCCGTGGCGAAGGCCGCCGAGAAGATCCGGGTACGGCCGTCCTTCTGACCCTGTGTCAGCTTCACCGAGGTGAGGTGCTCGCCGGAGGCGAGGGTCAGGGAGGCCGCGGTGCCGCCGGTGCCGCCGTGGCTCAGCGTCGTACCGCCGTCGTGCGTGAGCGACACCGCGTCCAGGCGGGCGGCGCCGCGCAGGGTGAGGGTGCGGGGCGACGGGGTGCCCGGCAGGTCGTCGGCGTCGTTGAAGGCCGTACCGTGCGGGCCGCCGAAGAAGTCGCTCGCCCGCAGCGAGGAGTTGACGGTGTAGGAGAAGTCGACCGTGTGCGGGAAGTGGTCGGAGAGATGCTCGCCGTCGGAGCGCAGGAACGACGCCCACTCGTTGTGGTAGCGGGTGGCGTCCAGGGACACCAGGTCGTTGCCCCGGTACAGGACCTTGTCCACGACCTCGCAGTCGTCCGTCGGGGCGGCGGCGTCGCAGACCAGCGCGTCGCTCCCCTGCGCGGGCGGCGTACCACCCTTGACCAGGTCCACCCACGGGTCGTTGAGGCCGTTCTCGGAGATCAGCGTGCGGATGTTGTCGCCCGCGCGCGTGTACCGCGTGTTCGTGTCGCCCATGACGATCACGGCGTTGCCCGAGGAGTTCGCCTGGATGAAGTCCGACAGCTGCTCGATGTTGGCGCGGCGCGCGGCGAGCGCCGCGTCCGTGGTGTCGGCGTTGGTGTGGACGTTGTACAGGTCCACGAAGACGCCCTCGGCCAGCCGGACCCGGGCCAGGGTGAAGCCCTTCGGGGTCAGGCAGTCCGCGTTGGTGCAGTCGGTCCAGTCGACCCGCTGGAAGTCCTCGAAGGCGCGGTCGGACAGCGTGTTCAGGCCGTCGCCGAAGCCCGCCCCGCCGCTGGTCGGCGTGCGGTACGGGTGGGTGTCGTTGGCGTACAGCGAGGCGTGGTAGTTGAAGTCCTCCTGCACGTTGACGAGGTCGTACGGGGCCAGCCGCTGCCCGATGAGCGGCGTGTTGGTCTCCGGGTCGCTGTCGCCCAGGCCGAGCGGGAGGCCCGCGATGTTGTAGGTCAGGACGTTGAACGTGCCGGACGTCGCGGCCGACGCGGGGGACGCGCCGGTGGCGGCGAGGCCGGTCAGGGCCAGGGCGGCGGCTGTGAGGGTGCCGAGGAGTCGTCTCATGGTGGGGGTGTCTCCGGAGGACGGGAACGTGAGCAACGCTCAGGTTCAGGGTCAACCAGTGTGACGGACAAGGGCACTTGGGAAAACAGTGAGTGCCGGTGCGAGTGGCCGCGCCCGGGCCGCCCGCTGCTCACCCCGCGGTCGTTCAACGTTCATGTTTCGCCTCGATCCTCCACACGCGGCGTGCTCGCGTCGCGGAAGGCAGCGGTACCAGGAGGCACTTCATGGGGCACGGACATCACCACCACCATCACGGGCACGATCACGAGCCGGCGTCGGCGCTGCCCGCCGCCTTCGACACCTCCGTCCCCGACGAGGCCCTGACCCCCGAGCAGCAGTCGCGCCGCACCCTGCTGCGCCGGGCCGGGCTCCTCGGCGCGGGCCTCGCCGCCGCGAGCGTCCTCACCCCGCAGACCCCCGCCGCTGCCGCCACCGGCGGCCGTAGAACGGGCGGCTTCCTGTGGCTGGCCGGCGACCACCACATCCACACCCAGTACAGCAGCGACGGCAAGTACCGCGTCGTCGACCAGGTCCGCCAGGGCGCCAAGCACGGCATGGACTGGCTGGTCATCACCGACCACGGCAGCGCCACGCACGCCAAGATCGGCGTGGAGAAGGTCAACCCCGACATCCGCGAGGCCCGGGACGCGTACGAGGACACCCTCGTCTTCCAGGGCCTGGAGTGGAACATCCCGGCCGCCGAGCACGGCACGGTCTTCGTCCACCCCGGCCAGAACGAGGTCTCCGTCCTCAAGCAGTTCGAGACCGACTACGACGGCAGCGTCAAGGGCGCCTCCGACTCCACGCCCGCCAACGAGGCCCTCGCCATCGCGGGCCTGAACTTCCTCGCGGAGCAGGTGCAGCGGCGCAAGGTCAAGGACGCGCTGATGCTCGCCAACCACCCCGCGCGGCGCGGCGTCGACTCCCCGCACGAGATCCGCGGCTGGCGCGACGCGACCGGCGCCGACCGGCAGATCGCCGTCGGCTTCGAGGGCGCCCCCGGCCACCAGGCCGCCGGCCTGCCCACGCCGCTCGGCATGGCCCGCGCCCGCGGCATCTACGACAACAACCCCAGCGCCAACTCCTTTGCCGGCTACCCGCCGGAGAGCTACCGCACCTGGGGTGGCTTCGACTGGATGACCGCCACCGTCGGCGGCCTGTGGGACAGCCTCCTCGCCGAGGGCAAGCCCTGGTGGATCACCGCCAACTCCGACTCCCACCAGGTCTACGCCGACACCGCCGTGCGCGGCCCGAACAGCGACTTCAACGCCAACGGCCGGTACGAGGACCCGGTCTACGGCGGGAAGATCGACGTCACCCAGGGCGACTACTGGCCCGGCCAGTACAGCCGTACCCACGTCGGCTCCGACGGCTTCTCCTACGCCGCCGTCATGGACGGCATCCGGGCCGGCCGGATCTGGGTCGACCACGGGCAGCTCATCAGCGGCCTCGACGTCCGTGTCTCCGGCGGCAGCCGCTGGGCCACGCTGGGCGGGGCGCTGCATGTGCACAAGGGCACGAACGTCACGCTGACCGTCGACATCGCGCTGGCCGGCGGCCCCAACTGGGCGGGCTTCCTGCCGAAGCTGGCGCGCGTCGACGTCATCCAGGGCGATGTGACGGGCGCGGCGGCGGACAAGGACACCTTCGCGGCGCCGACCGCCAAGGTCGTCAAGTCGTACGAGGTGAACAAGGCGTCCGGCACCGTGCGCCTGACGTACGAACTCGGCCGTGTGGACCGGCCGTTGTACGTCCGGCTGCGCGGCACCGACGGCAACCGGTCCGCCGTCGGCGCGCTGGGCGCGGCGGTCGACCCGGCGGGCCCGGCCATCGACGTCGTCGGTGACGCCGACCCGTGGGTGGACCTGTGGTTCTACTCCAACCCGGTGTGGGTCCTGCCGTCGTGACCTCCTCGTACGCCCTCACCCTGGACCCGGGGCTGAGGGACCTGCGTGCGGCGGATCATCTGCTGCACATGCTGGCGGCCGAACTCGACCTCCCCGAGGGCGCGTTCGGCTGCACGCACCTGGTGCGCGGGGACCGGCCGCGGGTGGCCCTCTCCCTCGCGCTGCCGTCGGAGCCGCTCCTGCGCACCGCCCGGGAGCGGCTCACGGCCCGGGGCCACGCGGTGACGCCCGGCGTCCCCGACGCGGTGGGCCGGGCGGTGATCTACCCGGGCGTCACCGCGCTCACCGGCACGCTGGCCCTCGCGGAGGTGCCTGCCCGCTCGGCGATCGACCGCGTGACCGTGCTCGGGGCGCCCGGCCGGCCGGCCCCGGAGACCCGGCTGCTGACCCGGGACCACGTACGTCCGCAGTGGCAGGACGGCGCACTCGTCCTGACCGCCATGCCGGCCGTCGGTGGCACCCTCGTCCCCTTCGAGGTGCCCGAACCGACGCCGTGCTGCGCGGACCACTGAAGCCACCTCCCCGAGCGGACACCGGGCGGATGTACTCGGCCCGGTGTCCGGTCGGCCGCATGCTGGAGCCCTTGACGGTGCGGCCGAGGAGGGTGCATGACCTGGTGGATCTCGCTGGTCGGCGCGGTGGTGGTCATGGTCATCCTGCGCGATGTGTTCCACACCCTGTGGCACCCGACCCGGCACGGAGGGCTGAGCCGGGTCGTCATAACGGCACTGTGGCGGCTGTCCGCCCGCACCAGTCCCCGACGGCGCGCCGCGGGAGTCGCCGGGCCGCTCGGCATGGCGTGCGTGGTGGCGATGTGGACCTGCGGGGTGGCCGTGGGCTGGGCGCTGGTCTACTGGCCGCACATGCCGGAGGGCTTCGTCTTCTCCGGTGGGCTGGAGCCGGCCCAGCACTCCCGGCCGGTGGACGCCCTCTACATCTCCCTGGTGATCGTGGGCACCCTCGGCCTCGGTGACATCGCCCCGGCGGAGGGCTGGCTGCGGGTCGTGGCACCGCTGGAGGCGTTGATCGGATTCGCGCTGCTGACCGCCACCGTCTCCTGGGTCCTCGGCATCTTCCCCGCCCTCGCCCGGCGCCGGACGCTGGCCCTGCGCATCCGCCATCTGCGGCGCGCCGGACTGACCGACGCGGAGTTGCACTCCGACGCGGGAGCGAGGGTGCTGGACATGCTCGCCGCCGACATCGCCCGGGTCAGCGTCGACTTCGCCCAGTACCCCGAGTCGTACTACTTCCACGACGGCACCGGCGACACCGCGCTCGCCCCGAACATCGGTTTCGCCGCCGACCTGGCCGCCCGGACCCGGCACTCCCGACACCCCGGCACCCGCATCGCCTCCGCCGTACTCACCGCCGCCCTCGACGACCTCGCCACCGTCCTCGACGAACGCTTCCTGCATACACAGGGACAACGGCCCCAGATCCTGACGGCGTACGCGCGGGACCACGGCGCAGAGGCCCCTCACTCCAGCGAGCGTGGCTGACCGAAAACAACCCCCGTACAGAATCTGAGAGTTGCCTCTCACAATTTATGAGAGAACACTCTCATGTCATGGACTCCGGCAACCGTCTCGGCGACATCGAGATCACCGACCCCAAGACCATGCGGGCGCTCGCGCACCCCGTACGGCTCGCCGTCCTGGAGCGTCTCCAGCGGTACGGCCCCGCCACCGCCACCCAGCTGTCCGGGCATGTGGGTGCCACGCCCTCCGTCACCAGCTGGCACCTGCGGCATCTGGCGGGCTTCGGGCTGGTCCGGGACGCCGAGGGCGGGACCGACCGCCGGGAGCGGCGCTGGGAGGCGGTGGCGCGGGGCTTCCGGGTGGGGGTGCCGGAGGACGACGAGGGCCGGGCGGCCGCCCTGGTGCTGGCGGGGGAGATGTTCGCCCGTACCGCGGAACTTCCGATGCGGTGGATCACCGAGACCGCGCCGGGGCTCGAACCCGAGTGGGCGCGTGTCGTGGGGGCCAACAACACCCGGATCGTCGTCACCCCCGACGAACTGGCCGCCCTCAAGGACGCGTTCGAGGAACTCGTCGCGGTCTACGCGATGCGGGATCCGGCCGATGTGCCGGACGGTGCCAGAGGTGTCCGGCTGCTCGGGTACGCGCTGCCCGAGGCCGCGCAGTGACGGGCACGGTCACGGTCGGACCGTCGCTGTGGCGGGACCGGCGGTTCCTGCGCTTCTGGGCCGGGCAGACCGTCTCGCAGTTCGGGGACCGTGTCTCCGAACTGGCGCTGCCGCTCATCGCCGTGGGTGTGCTGCACGCCTCCGCCGGGCAGGTGGCCCTGCTGACCGCGCTGGTGTGGCTGCCGAACCTGGCCGCTCTGCTGCTGGGGGCGTGGGTCGACCGGCGCGTCGGCAAGCGCCGGCTGATGGTGGTTGCCGATGTGGTGCGCGCGGCCGTGCTGCTGACGCTGCCGGTGGCCTACGTCCTCGACGCGGTGACGCTCGGGCAGTTGTACGCGGTGGCGCTGCTGACCGGTGTCGCGGCCGTCGTCTTCAACACGGCCTACTCGGCCGTCTTCGCGCATCTCGTGCCGCCCTCGGCGTACGTGGACGCCAACAGCAAGCTCAGCGCCAGCCGTTCGGTGTCCTACGTCGCCGGTCCGGCCGCCGGCGGCGGGCTCGTGCAGGCCCTCTCCGCGCCCGTGGCGGTCGTCGCCGACGTCCTGTCCTTCCTGGCCTCGGCGGTGCTGGTGGGGCGGGTCCGGGTCGACGAACCGGCGGTCGTCGGCGGTCCCCGCACCTCGCTGCTGCGGGAGGCCGGAGCGGGGCTGTCGTTCATCGTCCGGCACCCGGTGCTGCGGGCGAGCCTCGGCTGCGCCACGACCGTCAACTTCTTCACCTTCCTTGCCGGCACCGGGCTGCTGGTGCTGTTCGCCGACCGAGTGCTCGAACTCGCCCCGGGGGTCATCGGGTTGGCGTTCGGGATCGGAGCGAGCGGGGGTTTCCTCGGGGCCGTGGCGGCGCCCGCGATAGCGCGACGGATCGGCGTGGGCCCCAGCATCGCGGTGGGCTCGGTGCTGTTCCCCGCACCCTTCGCGCTCGGCGCCGCGGCCGACGGCTCACTCGTGCTCCGTGCCGGCGTCCTGGGCGGCGCCTACTTCCTGTCCGCCTTCGGCGTGATGCTGTTCGACATCAACCTCAACTCGCTCCAGGCGTCCGTCATCCCCGACGGACTGCGCAGCCGGATCGCCGGGGCCTACAGCACCGTCAACTACGGCATTCGCCCCCTGGGCGCACTGACCGGCGGAGCGCTCGCGTCCCTGATCGGGCTCCGCGGGACGCTGGTCGTCGCCGCCGTCGGCGGGGCCCTGTGCGTGCTCTGGCTGTTGCCCTCACCGATCCTCCGCATCCGCTCCCTGAACGGACCGACTGATACCGCGTACGGGCAAACGTGAGATGCGACACACTGTCAAAGTGACTGCTGTGGCGTCACGTTCGCGCAAATGGCGTTCGGAGTTCTTCGGTTCCGACAGAGTCCCAGTTCGGCGGGGGTGGCGGTGAGCGACCGCAAAGCCGGGGCTACCCAACAGTAGGCGGAGGGCTACCTTCCGTTAGAAAGATCTGTTCGACGGGCTGCACGTTTGCCGGGGTGGATCCGCTTATCTGTTTTCCAGAGCAACGAGGCTCTAGGTGTCCGGCCCGCGACGACACGGGGGACGGAGCGGTACGGCACCGACGGAAAGCGAAGGAATACATCCACTGTGAACTACGACGTAGTCAGCCTTGTGCTGGCCATCGCCGCCGCGGCGCGGTCGTACGCGCCCGACGTGTGGTTCTTAGTGCGACGCCTCCTCGGCGCCGGAGTCCGCATCGGGGCCGCCGCCCTGAGCGACCAGCCGCAGCCCGCCGCAACACCCGCCCCCACGGCCTCCCGCACCCTGGGAGGCAGCCGATGACCAGCCCCACCCCCGACCCGGCAGGACCCACCATCCCCCCGCCCCCGTCCGTCATGCCGCCCGAGTTCTGGGCGTTCCAGGCCCGCTACGACCGGGCGCTGTTCGAGTACAGCCGGATCCACCTCGGCAACCCCGTCGCGGCCCGCCGACTGGTGACCAGCACCTTCGTCTACCTGGCCACCGTCTGGGGGCGTTTGAGGGTGATGGACAACCCCGGCGCGTACGCCTGGGCGCTGTTCAAGCAGCGGGTGCACACCGAACTCGCGGCGCAGGGCCGCAGTCCGGCCACCACCGAGACCCTGGCCTTCGCCCGGGCCATCAGCGCCGCCAGCGCGCCGTTGCTCGGGGCTTTCCGCTCCTCCTTCCACGCCGAGTACGGACAGGAGATCGCCGAACTGGAGGAGGGCATGGGCCTGTACCGGGAGATGACCCGGCTGAGCGAACGCCACTTCGACGTGCTCGTCCTGCGCGACGCGCTCGGCTTCGACACCCGTGAGACCGCCCTGATCCTGGGCATCAGCGAGGCAACCGTCCGCTCCACCCGCCGCACCGCCAAACACCGGCTCGCTGCCGCCATGGGGTACCGGACCGACGCCACCGCCGACGACGACAAGGAGTGACCCACCCATGAGCCGCACCCCGCGCAGCATCGAGGAGGCCCTGAGCCGGGCTCGCGTCTTCCGCGGCGAGTACACCGACGCCGACCTGGAGTCCGCCCGGCACGGCGTCGCCCGCCACCTGCACGAGCTGCGCTGGGTGCGGTTCTTCCACGCCGCTCTGCCGACCGGCGGCGGACGGGCCCACCCGGCACCCGCCGCCCTGCACGAACAGGCGGCGCACGACCTGCGCCAGCTGTGCCGCGGCACCGTCCACCACGACGGTGCCGCCCACCGCATCACCGCCTTCGACGCCAGCCGCGACCCCGACGGCGCCCTGCCCTTCGCCTGTCTGCTCTACCTCGCCGACCAGGAGGAGGGCGCCCAGTTCTGGTGGCAGTACGGCGCCGGCGCCGGCAGCGTCACCGCCGCGCTGTGCCTGTACCTGCTCCACCTGCGCCACGGCGACATGCGCGACGCCCAGCACTGGGCCGACCAGATCCACCGCCTCAACGGCATCGGCTGGAACGGCTACACGCCCGTCCCGCACCACGCGGTCACCGACGGCGGCCCCACCGTCCACTACACCCTGCCCGCCCCGCCCCCCGGCCTGTCCGAACGCGCGCTCAAAGACGCGGTGCACGACCTCGCCGCCCCCTACGACGGCGGCCTCGGCCCCGTTCCGCAGCCGATCCCCGCCCTCGCCGACCACTGGGAGGACCTCGTCACGACGTGAGGCCGCACCCCGCCCGAAGGGCGCCGAGCGCCGACCAGGCCGCCGCCTCCTCCTGCGCGTCGAACTCCAGCCGTGCGCCGTCGGGGGCGAGGACGACGTAGGACACGGCGAGGTACGACAAGGCCCCCCACTCCTCCTGCACATGAGCCCGGGCCAGCACCCGGCCGCACGGCTCGCAGGAGATCCACGGCACCAGCACCGCCTCCCCGGCGGGGTGGGGAATCGTGTCCCGGGCCCCGTCCTCGAAGACCCGCAGCCGCGCCGGCCGCCCGGTGCCGCACGGCAGCGCCGCGATCCCCGCGCCGAGCTGGTCCCACTCGCCCCACTGCTCGGCCATCACGGCGAGTTCGGCCCGCTCCGGCTCACCCACCGTCAGCCCCTGTTGGAGCAGGCGGTCCACCAGGACGTGCAGGCCCGCCTCCTGCTCCCCGATGTCCCAGCAGCCCTGTACCTCGTCGACGTCCCCGGCGTCCGGCAACAGCCGGGCGAGCCGGGACCACACGACGCCCTCGGCGGCGTACGCCCGAGCACGCTGATCCTCCATTCGGCCGAGAGTAGCCCGGCGCGGATCCGTCACCCGGGCGGGGGGAAGTGTGCGCGCCACTTGGCCCACCGCACGGCCCACTTGAGGAAACCGCCGTACCGGATCCGGACGCTGAGCACATGTCCACTCTCCTCTCCCGGCTGTGCACCGCAGCCGTGTGCGCCTTCGGGCTGGTGGTCGCCACGCCCGGCGGCGCGCTCGCCGCCCCCGGCGACCTCGACCCCTCCTTCGGCGACGGCGGCAAGGTCTACGTCTACAACGGCCTCGTCTCCACCGGATACGACCTCGCTCTCCAGTCCGACGACAAGATCGTCACCGTCGGTCTCAGCCAGGACGCGGGCTGGCTCACGACCGACTTCTCCGTCATGCGGCACCACACCGACGGCAGCATCGACACCTCCTTCGGCACCGGCGGCGAGGTCCTCACCGACTTCGACGGCGCCGAGGACTACGCGAACGCGGTCGTGGTCCAGGGCGACGGCCGGATCGTCGTGGCGGGATCCAGCAACTACGCCTTCGCGCTGGCCCGCTACAACCCGGACGGCAGCCCGGACACGGGCTTCGGCACGGACGGCCGGCTCACGACGGACCTCGGCGGCCCGAGCGAGGTGCAGGCCGTCGCCGTGCAGAGCGACGGGAAGATCGTGGCCGCGGGCCGGGCGGGCGGTGCCTTCGCGGTGGCCCGCTACCTCCCCGACGGCGGCCTGGACCCCGCCTTCGGCGACGGCGGCCTGGTGACCACGTCGTTCGAGGCGGGCGGTGCGGCGGGCCAGGACCTCGCCCTCCAGCCCGACGGCCGTATCGTCGTCGCGGGCCGCGCGGGAACCAGCGGCTCCGACTTCGCACTCGCCCGCTATAACACCGACGGCAGCCTGGACACCGGCTTCGGCACCGGCGGCCGGGTGACCACGGCGTTCGCCGGGGAGGAAGAGGTGCGCGGAGTGGCGGTGCAGCCCGACGGCCGGATCGTCGCCGCCGGACGCACCGGCTTCGACGTCGCCCTGGCCCGCTACAACCCCGACGGCACCCTGGACTCGGGCTTCGGCACGGGCGGCCGGGTGACCACGGACTTCGGCGGCACGCTGGAGGCGGCCCACGACCTCGTGCTGCAGCCGGACGGAAAGATCGTGACGGGCGGTGTCCGCAGCACCGACTTCAACCTGGTGCGCTACAACACCGACGGCAGCCTCGACAGCGGCTTCGGCAGCGGCGGCCGGGCCAGCGCCGACTTCACCTACTACGACGAGATCTTCGGCGTCGCCCTCCAGGACGACGGCAACATCGTCACGTTCGGCAGCAGCGGAGACGACCGCGGCCTGGTCCGCTTCCTGGGCGGCACGGCGACCCCGCCGCCGCCCGGGGTAGACCTGTCGGTCACCAAGTCCGGCACGGCCACGGTCAGCATCGGCGACCGGGCGACGTACACGGTGACGGTCACCAACACGAGCACGACCATCGCGGCCACGGGCGTCTCCCTCACCGACACGCTCACGGGCCCCGCGGGCACGGTCATCTCGGCAACGCCCTCCCAGGGCACCTGCACCACGGCCGTGTCCTGCACCCTGGGCACCCTCGCCCCGGGCGCCCAGGCCACGGTGACGGTCGTCGCCGAGCCGCGGGCCACCGGCACCCTCACCCAGCAGGCGACGGTGAGCGCCACCCAGACCGACCCGACGACCGGGAACAACACCGCCACGGTCACCACCACCGTCAACAACGCCCGCGGCTGCACCCGCATCGGCACCAGCGGCAACGACACCATCACCGGCACCTACGGCGCCGACGTCATCTGCGGCCTCGGCGGCGACGACAGCATCAACGCCAGCTACGGCTACGACACGGTGTACGGCGGGTACGGCAACGACAGCCTGAACGGCAGCTTCCACGACGACACGCTGAACGGGGGGCCCGGCAACGACAACCTGATCGGGAGCTACGGCAACGACCGCCTGAACACCGTGGACAACGTGTCGGGCAACGACACGGCGAACGGGGGCTACGGCAGCGACACCTGCACGACCGACACGGGGGACACCCGCATCAGCTGCCCGTAGGGGACGGCGTCAGGGCCGGGCCCGCCGACCTGGCGGTGCCCGGCCCTGACGTCGCTCAGATCGCCTCCGAGAAGGTGAAGGAGAACGTGGTCGGCTCGGCCCGCAGGTGGTACTGCGGCAGCGGGCCCGGGCCGCAGGACTGCGAGCCGATGCCGTGCTGGCCGTGGTCGAGGTTGACCCAGACCGTGTCGCCCGGCACGAGGTCCGTCAGGTGCCCCGCGGCGTCCAGTTGCTCGCTGGTCCAGCGGCGCGCGCTGAACCAGAACTCCGGGTCGCCCTCGACGCGCAGACCGCCGAGCTCCACCCAGCGGACGTCGGCGCGCGCGCCGTTCTCCTGCGGGCGGACGTACGGGGTCTGCAGGTCGTCGACGGAGGAGTGCCAACGGCCCAGCCTGGAGGCGGACTTCGTGTCGGGATAGGCCTCGCCGGGGCCGCCGCCGAACCACTGCACGGCATCGGCGTTCGCGAGCCCGAACCGGATGCCGAGCCGGGGCAGCGGCACCGTCCAGTCGCCCTCCGGCGTCACCGACACGGTCAGCCTCAGCCGGTCGCCGTCGGAGGTCCAGCGGTAGACCGTGCTCAGGCCGAACTCCCGGGCGGCGGGCGCCACCCGGGTCCGCACGGTGAGCGCGTTCTCGCTCAACTCGACGCCGTCCAGGCGGTGTTGCATGCGGTGCAGGCCGAGCGTGCGCCACAGCGTCCCGTAGCGGGTGTCAGACTGCCACTCCGCGCCCTCGTCGTTGTCGGTGGGCGCCCGCCACACGTCCAGACGGGGCGCTGTCACCGCCACGTCGCCGACGGTCTTCAGCGCGCCGGTGCGCGCGTCGAAGGAGGCCCGGCCGAGGTGGATCAGGCGGTCACCGGCGTCCGGGCGGCCGCTCGCCGCGACGGACGGCTTCACCCGCCCGGTCACGGGGAGTTGGGCCCACGCCACCTCGTGGTCCTTCGCCGCCCATGTGGTGTCCGCGGCCAGCAGCGCCCGTACCGTCCACTGCGCCTCGCCGCCCCGGCTGTCGGGCGGCTCGGGCAGCTTCACGTCGGCCGACTCGCCGGGCGCCAGCGCCGGCACCGACAGCG
Source organism: Streptomyces sp. NPDC079141 (assembly GCF_040686775.1). Lineage (NCBI taxonomy): Bacteria > Bacillati > Actinomycetota > Actinomycetes > Kitasatosporales > Streptomycetaceae > Streptomyces > Streptomyces sp. NPDC079141. The sequence goes on from NZ_JBFBLP010000013.1 coordinate 90,519, forward strand.
TGCCCGACTCCACGGTCTCGCCGTCCACCTGGTACGACCACTCGAAGGCGAGCTCCGACAGGTCGGCGAAGTCGTACTTGTTGACCACGCGTACGGTGCCGTCCGCGCCGTCGCCCTCGATCCGGACCGGCTCGATGACCTTCTTGTACTCGACGAGCCCCGGCGACGGTGTCCGGTCCGGGAAGACCAGCCCGTCGCAGACGAAGTTGCCGTCGTGCAGCTCCTCGCCGAAGTCGCCGCCGTAGGCGAAGCCCAGCCCGGGGTGGCGGATGCCGTGGTCGATCCACTCCCAGACGAAGCCGCCCTGGATCCGCTCGTACTTCTCGAACAGCTCCTGGTAGTCGGCGAGCCCGCCGGGGCCGTTGCCCATGGCGTGCCCGTACTCGCACTGGATGAAGGGGAGTTGACGCCGCTTGTGGGTGCCGCCGTCCAGGCCCTGGCCGATTGTCTCGACCTCGGCGTGGAAGGCGTACATCCGCGAGTACACGTCCGTGTCCCGGCAGTTGATGTCACCCTCGTAGTGCACGAGCCGCTCGGGGTCCCGGCCGCGGATCCACTCGGCCATCGCGGTCAGGCCGCGCCCGGTGCCGGCCTCGTTGCCGAGGGACCAGAAGACGATCGACGGGTGGTTCTTGTCGCGTTCGACCATCCGGGCGGCGCGGTCCAGCAGGGCCGGGGTCCAGCGGTCGTCGTCGGAGGGGTTGTCCCGCCAGCCCTGCTCGGTGAAGCCGTGGGTCTCCAGGTCGCACTCGTCGATGACCCACAGGCCGTACTCGTCGCACAGGTCGAGGAAGGCCGGGTGCGGCGGGTAGTGCGAGGTGCGGACGGCGTTGAGGTTGTGCCGCTTCATCAGCAGCACGTCCTCGCGCATGGTCTCCAGGTCCAGGGCGCGGCCCCGGTCCGGGTGCCACTCGTGCCGGTTGACGCCCCTGAACAGGACCGGCCTGCCGTTGACCTTGATCAGGCCGTCCTCCAGGGCGACCGTACGGAAGCCGATCCGCAGCGGGACGCGCTCGCCCTCGGTCGCCAGCACGCCGTCGTACAGCTTCGGCGTCTCCGCGGTCCACGGCTGGACGGCCACCGTCGCCGACTCGCCGGTGGCGATGTCGATACCGAGGTCCGGGACGCTCACGCGGCCGTCGACGTCGGAGTCGACGCGCAGGGTGCCCTCGCCGGTGACATGGTCGTAGGAGGCGTGCGCGAAGAAGTCGAGGGCGCAGCCCGCCGGGCGGTGCAGCAGGGTGACATCACGGAAGATGCCCGGCAGCCACCACTGGTCCTGGTCCTCCAGGTAGGAGCCGGCCGACCACTGGTGCACACGGACGGCGAGCACGTTGCCGCCCGGCCTGAGCAGATGCCCGACCGCGAACTCGTGCGGCAGGCGGGAGCCCTTGAACTCGCCGATGTCCGTGCCGTTCAGCCAGACGCGGGCGCAGGACTCGACGCCGTCGAAGCGGAGGGTCGCGCCGCCGTCCGACGGCCAGTCCTCGGGCAGGTCGAAGACGCGCAGATGGTCACCGGTGGGGTTCTCCGTCGGGACGTGCGGCGGGTCCACCGGGAAGGGGTACAGGTGGTTGGTGTAGATGGGGGCGCCGTGTCCCTGGAGGACCCAGTGGCCGGGGACCGCGACCTCGGCCCAGTCCCCGGCGTCGTACCCCTCGGCGGCGAACGCCTCGTCCTCGGCGTCCGCCGTCGCCGACAGGCGGAACCGCCAACTGCCGTTCAGGGAAAGGGATTTCGCGTCGGACGTCGGATACCAGGCGCGGGGTGGGAGGGCCCCGCTGCCGGGGGAGACGTCCTCGACGTAGTCGGCGGAGGGGGAGGTGGTGCGGAAAGACATCGGTCTCCAGGTCTTGAGAGGAGGGCGTCAGCCCTTGATGCCGGTCTGCGCGACGCCCTGCACCAGCCAGCGCTGGAGGAACAGGAACACGAACACCAGGGGCAGGATGGAAATGGCCGTGGCCATGAAGATCAGATGGAAGTTGACTGTCTGGTTGGTCATGTACGAGGAGAGCGCGACCTGGACCGTCCACGCCTCCTGGTCCTGGCCGATGACCAGGGGCCACAGGAAGGCGTTCCAGCCGCTGATGAAGGTGATGGTCGCGATGGCCGCGAAGAAGTTCAGCGAGTTGGGCACCACGACGCGCCAGTACGCGCCCCAGTAGCCGAGTCCGTCCACCCGCGCCGCCTCCTCCAGTTCCTTGGGGAACCCGAGGAAGTACTGCCGGAACAGGAAGCAGGTGAAACCGCTGAAGAGGCCCGGAATGACGAGTCCGCGCAGGGTGGAGACCCAGCCGAGCGACGAGACGAGGACGAAGCTCGGCACGAAGGTGACGGCGGTCGGGACCATCAGGGTGACCAGGACGGCGTAGAAGATCTTGTTGGCGTGGCGGTACGGGATGCGGGCGAGGCCGTACCCGGCCAGCGAGCACACCAGCAGGGTGCCGATGGTGTGCAGCACGCCGACGACCGCGGAGTTCCACAGGGACTGGCCGAAGGGGACCGTGGGGTCGTCGAAGAGCTCGGTGAAGTTGCCCCACTGGATGTCGGTGGGGAAGAACTTCCAGTTCTCGCCGGTGATCTCGGCGTCCGTGGACAGGGCGTTGCGGACGATCAGATAGAAGGGGACGAGGAAGAGGAAGGCGGCGAAGCCGGTGGCGGCGTACAGGCCGGCGGAGCCGACCACGCTGCCGCGCTTGATCCGCCGCGGTTTGCCGGTGGTGGGCGTGGTGGTGGTCACTTGGACTCCTCACCCCTTCCGAAGCCCATGATCTTCCCCTGGAGCAGGGTGACCATACAGATCAGCAGGGTCAGGATCATGGCGCCCGCGCTGCCGGCGCCGTAGTCCTGGTTCTCGCCGAGGGCCGTGTAGTACAGCTCGACCAGCGGGGGACGGCCCCAGGTGGTCTTGGCGAGCAGGTTGAAGAACTCGTCGAAGGCCTGGTAGGCGGCGACGAGCAGCAGCAGGATCACGGCGGTGGAGGTGGCCCGCAGCTGGGGCAGGGTCACGTACCGGAAGGTCTGCCAGCCGCGCTTGGCGCCGTCGATGGCCGCCGCCTCGTACAGCTCCTGCGGGATGTTCTGCAGGGCCGCCAGGAAGAGGATCATGTAGAAGCCGGACTGGAGCCAGAGGCGTACGGTGACGATGACCAGCCAGTACCAGGGCGGGTTGGGGTCGGCCAGCCAGGCGATGTTCTCCACGCCGAACCAGCTCAGCACGGTGTTGGCGAGGCCGAAGCGGACGCCGCTGAAGACGGACATCTTCCAGATCAGCGAGGCGGCCACGAAGCTGACCGCCGTGGGCAGGAAGAACACCGACCGGAAGAACGCCTTCATGAAGCGGATCCGGTGCACCAGCAGCGCCAGGCCCAGCGAGAGCGCCCAGGTGATGGGCACGACGATGGCGGCGAAGACGGTGAAGGTGATGAGGGACTCGACGAACTTGTCGTTCGTGAGCATGTACGAGTAGTTCTCGAACCCGATGAACTCGCTGGGAGTGACGGTGTAGCGCGCCTCGAAGAAGGAGAGGTACGCGCTCCAGCCGATCGGGATGTAGACGAAGATCACGAGACCGATGAGGAACGGTCCGGTGAAGAGCCAGAAGTTGAGGGTGCGCCCGCGGACCCCGCGCCGCCGCGGGACCACGGGGGTCTCGTCGGCGGCGGGGCTCTTGGCGACACCGTGCGCGGTGGTCGTCGACATGTCGTGGTGTTCTTTCCGCCGGCCTATCCGAAGAGCTTCTTGAGCTCGCGGTTGACCGTCTTGTCGGCCTTGTCGAGCGCCGCCTCGGGGTTGCCGCCCTTGCGCACGGTGTCGGCGACGACGCCCTCAAGGGCGACGATCATGGCCTGGGTCCAGGCCGGGTTGTCGAAGTGCCCGAACTCGTTGAAGAGCTTGACGCCCTCCGCGGCCAGACCCGACTTGAGCTTGTCGGCGGACTGGGCGAGGGAGGTGCGCGGCGGGATGTGGAAGCCGTAGGACAGCGCCCAGTCCTCCTGGTACTGCTGCTGGTCGAGCCACAGCCACTTGACGTACTCCTTCGCCTCGTCCAGGTGCTTGGACTTGGCGTTGACGAACATCGACCAGCCGCCGTTGGTGACCGCCTGCTTGCCGGCCGACCCCGAGGCGGGGAAGGGGATGATGCCGACGTCGTCGCCGAGGGCCTTCTCGATCACCGGCATCGCCCACATGCCGCACCACTGGATGGCCACCAGGCCCTGGGTGATGGCGGAGGGGTCCCACCAGTCGGCGGGCGCGTCCAGGAGCATGTGGCCGTCCTTGAACATCGTCCGCAGCTTGCCGAGACCGTCGGCGACCGCGTCCGTGTGGTACGCGATCTGGTTCTTGTCGTCGAGGGTGTCGGCGCCCGTCGACCAGATCAGCGGGTTCATCACCGGGGTGACGGAGTTGCCGAGGAAGACGCCCTTGACCTTGTCGGTGGTGAGCTTCGCGGCCGCCTCGACCAACTCGTCGAGCGTGGTGGGCGGTTCGATGCCCGCGTCGGCCAGCATCGACTTGCGGTAGTAGAAGAACTGCGGGTCGTCGATCATACGGACGCCCCATATCTTCCCGTCGATGGTGTGCGAGGCGATGTCGGCCTGGTTGAAGTCGTCCTTGACCGGGTTGATGATGTCGCTCAGATCGGCCACCTGGCCGCTGCGCACCAGCTGGATCTGCGGGTGGAACTCGAAGACGTCCGGCGCGTTCTCGGTGAGCAGGGCGGAGAACAGCTTGCTCTCGAAGTTCGTTCCGGTGATCCACTGCGTGGTCACGTTCGCCTTGTCGTAGGCCTTCGCGTACTTCTTGATCGCCTGCTCGGTGCCCGCCTCGCCGTAGGCGTGGAAGTACTGCACCAGATTGGTGCCCGAACCCGACCCGCCTCCACGGCCGTTGTTGCCGCCGCACGCGGCCAGTCCGCCGGTGGCGGCCAGGCCCATGGCGGCTCGCAGAACAGTGCGGCGGTCCCAGTTGCGGTTGCTCGATGCCGACATGCTGACGTCCTTGTCTCTCGTACGGCTTGCGGCTCCACGGCTTTCGCCAGGTGGCTCAATTCAGGTTGCGGTGCGGGACGTTAACCTTCGGCTAAGGCTTCGGCAAGGGGTTGAACGAAGTCTGTTCGAAGCGTTGTTTACGGTTCGGGATACCGGACGTGACGGGGTTGCGGGCCGCCGCACCAGCGGCCCGCAACTCCCTCTCAGACGTGCTGTGTCACTGCCGGAACCAGGCTTGGTTGGCCCCTCCGTTGCAGGTCCACAGGCCTACCCTGCTGCCGTCGGCGGTCGCCTGCCCGCCGACGTCCAGACACTGCCCGGACGCCTCGCTGACGATCTGCCCGTTGGAGTTCAGCAGCCAGCGCTGGGAGGGGTCACCGGTGAACTCGGCGGAGGTCGCAAGACCCGAACTCCCGGCCGTCAGATAGCCGTTCACGCCCTTCAACGCGCCCTTCGCGTCGTACGACCACTCCTGGCCCGCGCAGGTGCTGATCGCCGCCCCGGAGGAGTCCGCAGTCAGGCACTTGCCGGACTGCTGCCCCTTCCAGGCGCCGGTGACGGCCGAACCGCCCTGGCCCTTCTGGTCGAGGACGTACGTCGTGATGGAGCGGGCCGGCAGCGACGCCGACATCGTGCCGCCGCTGACGGACGGCTTCGCGACGTGCGCCCAGTCCTCGGTGGCCGACGTCCGCACGCCCTGCGAGGCGCGCAGCGGGGTGTCGCTGTTGAAGTGCAGATCCAGCGAAGTGCCGGTCGTGTTGTGGTTGTTGACCACCACGACCCACTTGCCGTTCCGGTCGTAGGTGCTGACTTCGACACCGTCCGGGACGCCGGTCACGTTGTGCATGACGGAGCCCGGCTTCACGAACTTGCTGTACTGGCCGAGCGCGTAGTACCGCTTGGTGAAGTACAGGGTCTGGTTGCCGTTGGCGGCGTAGTCCGGGTCGTAGTAGATCAGGCCGTCGTTCCAGCCCTCGTCGTTACGGGCGTACGGGTCGCTGCCGATCATCTCGGACAGGGCCACCCACCAGTGGAACGCCGAGTCGTGGGCCGTCGCGAAGTCCTTGTACATGATCCGGGACAGGTTCAGACCGCCGTCGATGGTGGGGTCGTACTCCTGCGCCCAGCCCGTGCCGCCCTTGCCGAAGCAGCAGATCTCCGTCGACCAGGACTCGATGCCGACCTTCTTCGAGGTCTCGTAGACCTTGGCCCGGTTGGCGTCGCTGGGGTTGTCGTAGGTGTGGTGGGCCAGCTTGTCGACGTACTGGGCGGTCCCCGGCTGCGAGATCCACTGCGGGACCTCGTCGTTGAACTTCACCGTGCTGGTGGACTCGTCGGCGATGATGCCGGTCCGCTGCCCGCGCGCGTCCTGCTCGGCGCCCAGCGCCCGCACGATGTCGTCGCGCTGCGGGACGTCGACGAGCATGCCCTCCTGGCCGCAGGAGTCGAAACTGTTCGTCGGCTCGTTGAAGGGGCTGATGTAGTCGAACTTCTGGCCCAGCTTCGCGAAGTGGTCGGTGACGTCGGCGACATACTCGGCGAAGTCCTGCTCGTTCTCCGCCTTCAAGTAGCCGCCGCAGCTCTGGCCGTTCGTCTTCCACTCGGCCGGCGCGCTGTTGACGAAGGCCACCAGGTCCTCCACGCCGTACTTCGCGGCGTAGGCGAGGAAGGTGCGGCCGCCCTTGTCCTTGGTCCAGTCGTAACTGCCGTCGTCGTTTCGGAAGTCCTCCGGGGCCCGGGACGGCGTGGTGACCGCCGTGCCGCCACCGCCGATGTTGTAGCGGTAGTTGCTGAGGTCCAGGCCCTCGGAGGAGAACAGCAGCTCGGCGACCCGGGCTTGCACCTTCGGGTCGAAGTTCTTCAGGTCGTTGACCCACCAGGCGCCGGAGGCACCGATGTTGTCGATGGTCTGAGCGGCGTGCGGTGAGACCTCGGCAGCCATGGGGGTTGCGGCCGAAGCGGTGGGGGCGGATATGAGAGGACCGGCGACAGCGAGCGCGGCTGCCACTGTCAGGAGAGCCGGTCTCCTCGGGTGGGGGTGAGTCACGTGCATCCCTTCCGTCGTCATGAAGGCGGTGCGGTACGGCTCCTTGCGGGGGTGGTGCGTTTGGACTGCCTCTGCCCGACTGACTGCAGTGCCCCTTCGAGCGCGAACGTCGCCGCGCCCAGGCACACCGGGTCGGTGGGGATCGGGGAGAGGACGATCTCGGTTGCGGCCATCGGCCGCGGCAGCGCGTGCCGGGCGACGGCCTCGCGCACCTCCGCGACCAGCGGCTCGCCGAGGGCGGTCGCCACCCAGCTGCTGAGCACGACCACCTCGGGGTTGAACAGGTTGACCAGGTCGGCGATGCCGGTGCCCAGGTAGCGGACGGTGTCACGGACCACCTTGAGCGCCACCGGGTCGTGCTCCTGCACGCCCCGGGCCAGCGCGGCGATGGTGGCCGTCTGGTCCTCCGGGTGCAGCAGTGCGCTGTCGGCGCTCAACTCCCGCAGGGTGAGCATGATTCCGGACGCGCCGACATACGCCTCCACACAGCCGTGCTTGCCGCAGCGGCACAGGCGGCCGTCCAGGACGATCGTGGTGTGGCCCCACTCGCCGGCGCTGTTGCTGACGCCCCGGTGCAGCGCCCCGCCGAGGACGAGCCCGGCGCCCACCCCGGTCCCGAGGTTGACCACCACGGCGTCCCCGCGCCCGCGCGCGGCACCGAACCACAGCTCGGCCACCGCGGAGGCGCGCAGCGGGTTGTCCAGGTACAGCGGGTAGGCGATGTGCTCGGTGAGCAGGTCCAGCAGCGGCACTTCGTGCCAGTCCCAGTTGGGCGCGTACTCCGAGGTGCCGGTGGCCCGGTCCACCTGCCCCGGCACGCTCACGCCGACACCGAGTACCCGCGCGCCCTCGATCCCGGCCTGCGCGACCACCGAGCCGACGGCGGCGGCCACATGGCTGACCACCTGCTCGGGGAGGCTCTCGCCGGGGCGGACGTCCTCCTCGGCGCGGGCCAGGACGTTCAGCGCGAGGTCGAACAGCTCGACATGGACGTACGTCTCCGCGATGTCGACGCCGATCAACGCGCCCCCCGACGCGTTGACCGCGACGAGACCCCGGGGGCGGCCGCCCGCCGAGTCCTCGAAGCCCACCTCCGTGATCATGCGGAGGTCGAGCAGCTCGCCGACGAGCGTGGCGACCGTGGCCAGGCTCAGTCCGGTGGCGGCCGCCAGCTCCTGCCGGGAGGTGGGCGACGCGGCGATGATCTGGCGCAGCACCTCGTAGCGGTTCGCGGTGCGGATGTCACGTGAGGTGCCGCGCTTCATCGAACTTCCCCCACTTTTCTGCTCTGGGCGCGTTGACGGTCTTTTCTGCCGGGGGTCCGGGGGTTGTCCCCCGGGAGAGCACAGCACCGGATCGTCCCCCAGTCCCTTCGGCTCGGCTCAGGCCGGAGCGGCATCGGCACCGGCGCGGCGCAAGGCTATGGGCTGCGGGGGACTTTCGACAAGGGGTTAGGAAAGGGGGTTTATAAAGTCAGTCTCCGAGGACGTTCTGCACGAAGGCGTTGGCGAACTTCCCCTCCGGGTCCAGCTCATGCGCCAGCGACCGGAAGTCGTCCAGCCGCGGATACCGCCCGCGCAGCACCTCGGCCGGCGTGGTGAACACCTTCCCCCAGTGCGGCCGTGCGTCCAGACCCTCCAGCGCCTCCTCCAGTCGGCGCAGCACCGGCAGTACCGCCGCCGTGTCCTCGACCCAGGTGAAGTGCAGCGCCACCGTCTCCCGCCCGTACGACGGGCTCAGCCACTGCTCGTCGGCGGCCACCGTGCGCACCTCGCAGGTCTGGAGCACCGGTGCGATCGTCGTACGGACCGCGTCCAGCGCATGCAGCGCGTCCAGGGCGTACGGCCGCGGCAGCAGGTACTCCGACTGGAGCTCGGCGCCGCTGCTCGGGGTGAACTCCGCCCGGAAGTGCGGCAGTCGCTCGTGCCAGGGCCCCGGTACGCCGAACTGTTCGGTGCAGTTGACCGCGGGCATGCCCGGCACCGGGTGCATCTGCTCGGTCGCGGGCGCGGCCCATGGGAAGTCGGGCAGCGGCTGGTCGGTGCGCCGCTTGAGCCACACCTGCCGGAAGCCGGGCGCACGCCAGTCCGTGAACAGGCTGACGCTGTAGGCGGCCCGCGCCACGGTCTCGAACTCCAGTCGTTCCAGGGGGAGTTCGGTGAACACATACTGCTCGACCTCGAACGCCGGCTCCAGGTCCAGGGTCAGCGCGGTGACCACCCCGAGCGCACCGAGCGAGGTCACTGCCCCGCCGAACCGGGCGTCCGTACGCCCGATCCGCCGCGTCGAGCCGTCCGCCGTCACCAGCTCCACCTCGCGCACGGCCGAGGCCAGCGGCCCGTTGGCCACGCCCGAGCCGTGCGTCCCGGTCGCCACCGACCCCGCCACCGAGATGTGCGGCAGCGACGCCATGTTGGGCAGCGCCAGCCCGTGCGCGTGCACCATCCGGGCCAGCTCCGCGTATCGCACGCCACCGCCGACCCGTACCGTCCGGCCCTCCGTGTCGACGTCGATCCCGTCCGGCAGCCCGGCCAGCGACAGCAGGACGCCCTCGGCGCCCGGCTCGGCGATCTCGTTGAACGAATGCCCGCTGCCCAGCACCCGCACCCGCGCGCTGTCGGCCACCAGGGCCCTGAGCGCGTCGAGCGAGTGCGGGCGGTGGAGCTCCTTGGCGGTGTACGTGATGTTGCCCGCCCAGTTGGTCACGGTCCCGGTCATCGGAGCACCCCTCCCCTTCCACTGATTTCGTTGTGGTGGTGCCTTGAGGTCACTGTTTCCGCAATCGCGGTCGCCCTTGGCGTGCGATTTCGGTAGTTTCCTGGGTATGACCTCGCAACCGTTCCCCGCCACTCTGCCGCAGACCGACCTCACCCGGCACCGCCGCCTGCGCGAGCAGGGCAGCCTTGCGAGGGCCGATCTCGACGCGATCCTAGACGCCGGTTTCGTCTGCCATCTCGGCGTGCTGCTCGACGGCCGGCCGCTCGTCGTCCCGACCGTCTACGGCCGTGACGAGCGATGGCTGTACGTCCATGGCTCGGTCGCCAGCCGCAGCCTCGCCGCCGGATCCCCGGTGTGCGTGACCGTCACTCATGTCGACGGGCTCGTCCTCGCCCGGTCCGTCTTCGAGCACGGCGTGAACTACCGGAGCGCCGTCATTCACGGCGAGGCCCGCCAGGTCACCGACCCCGAGGAGAAGCTCGAAGGCCTGCGTCTGCTGACCGAACACGCGGCGCCGGGGCAGTGGTCGTACGCCCGCCGCCCGAACCGTAAGGAGCTCGCCGCCACCACCCTCCTCGCGGTCTCCCTCGAACACGCCTCGGTCAAGATCCGCACCGGCGCGCCCGAGGACGGCGACGGCCCCGACGCCGAGCTGGGCCTGTGGGCCGGAACGCTGCCCCTGACCACCACCTGGGGCGCACCGGTGCCCGACCCGCTGCTGCCGTCGGACACCCCCGTCCCGGAGCACATCGCGCGCCACGAGGGGACCCGGCACGGGTGACGCGCAGGCGGGGGCATACCGTGAGGAGTCGAACGCCTGAGCCGGGAGGAGACACGGGATGGGCAGCCGTACCGCGCTGGTCGAGGATCTGATGGAGCGCTTTCCGCATGTACCGCGGGAGGCCGTCTTCAAGGAGGACCTGCTCCGCGGAGGTGTCGCCTTCGACCCGTCCGCGCTGAGCGACAACGAGTCCGGCGAGGTCAAGCCGAAGTCGTACTTCATCTTCTCCTTCGACCACGGCACCCTGCCCGAGCTGGGCGAGGCGGCGCTGCGCCGTCCGCCCGAGGAGATCATCCTCACCGGCGGGCCGTACGACCTGCGTCGGACGGTCGTCTCGGTGCGCGTGAACCCGTCGTCGCCGTACCGCGTGGCCGCCGACGACGACGGCATGCTCGGGCTCTACCTCGACGGCAAGCGCATCTCCGACGTCGGGGTGCCGCCCATGCCGGAGTACTACCGGCACACCCTCGCCAACGGGAAGTCCGTCATGGAGGTCGCCCCGACCATCCAGTGGGGCTACCTGATCTACCTGACCGTCTTCCGGGTCTGCCAGTACTTCGGTGCCAAGGAGGAGTGCCAGTACTGCGACATCAACCACAACTGGCGCCAGCACAAGGCGGCCGGGCGGCCGTACACGGGCGTCAAGGACGTGGAGGAGGTGCTGGAGGCCCTGGAGATCATCGACCGCTACGACACCGCCAAGGCCTCCACGGCCTACACGCTCACCGGCGGCGCCATCACCAAGACGGTCTCCGGGCGCGACGAGGCCGACTTCTACGGCCACTACGCCAAGGCCATCGAGGAGCGCTTCCCGGGCCGTTGGATCGGCAAGGTCGTCGCCCAGGCGCTGCCGCGTGACGACGTGCAGCGGTTCAAGGACTACGGCGTGCAGATCTACCACCCCAACTACGAGGTGTGGGACGAGTACCTGTTCAAGATGTACTGCCCGGGCAAGGAGCGCTACGTCGGCCGCGACGTGTGGCACAAGCGGATCCTGGACTCCGCGGAGGTCTTCGGCGCGCGCAACGTGATCCCCAACTTCGTGGCGGGCGTGGAGATGGCCGAGCCCTTCGGCTTCAAGACGGTCGACGAGGCGATCGCCTCGACCACCGAGGGCCTGCGCTTCTTCATGTCGCAGGGCATCACGCCCCGCTTCACCACCTGGTGCCCCGAGCCCACGACCCCGCTCGGCAAGGCCAACCCGCAGGGTGCGCCGCTGGAGTACCACATCCGGCTGCTGGAGGCCTACCGCGCCACCATGGAGGAGTTCGGCCTGTCGTCCCCGCCCGGTTACGGCGAGCCCGGCCCCGGCCGTGCCGTCTTCTCCGTGAGCTCTTTCATGGACAGCCTGCCCGCGGAGGAACCCTCCGCAGTGTGACGGGTGATGAACAAGGTGTCGCCGGGATCCGTACAACAGGCTGGAGTCGAGGGTCCCGGCGGACGCGTGTGACATCTGAACAGTGCGCTTGTCAGTTGTGTCGATGACGTGAAAAGCTCGTGTTCTGCCGCGAGGTTCCCCCCAACTCCTTTGCCAATATGGCGAGTTGACCTCGCTCGTGGATGCAGGAGACCCATGCCCGACCTGCCGACTCCCCAGGACGCCACCGAGGCCGCGCTGTTCTCCGAGTGCTGGGACGCCGTGCTCTCGTACGCCGACCTGTGCACGGCCGGCTCCACCGCCGCCACCGAGCTGGCCCGCCAGGCGTTCGCGGCCGGTATGCGCGAGCTGCGCGCCGCCGAGGACCACGGCGTCCGGGGCGGCCGCCGCTCACCCCGTCTGCCCCGAATCCCCTTGCTGCTCAGCGCCGTTCGCGCCACCGCGGCCGACTGGGAGGAGGCGGGCAAGGGCCACGCGCTCGACCCCGACCTGCGCCTGTGGCTCCACTCGGACAAGGCCGCCCGCTACACGGCCCCGCCCTCCGGCCGCCCGCTCGCCCTGCGCGCACTGCGCGACATGCAGCAGCCCGACGCCGAACTGCTGTGGCTCGCCGAGGTGGAGGCGCTGCCGCTGACTGCCGTGGCCCGCCGGCTCGGCCTCGACCCTGCCACCGTTTCCGACGAACTCGCCCAGGTGCACGTCCTGTTCCGGGACCGCTGCCGCCGCAACCACCTCGACGCGCCGAAGGACCCGCAGTGCCGCGGCTACGTCCGCCTCCTCGACGCGGTCACCCGCTCGCCCGTCGCCGAGACCCCCGAGGATCTCTCCCGCCATCTCGCCCGCTGCGCCGACTGCGCCGAGGCCGCCGCCTGTCTGCGGCTGCACGGCGTCGGCCTGCCCGCCGCCCTCGCCGGGGGAGTGATCGGCTGGGGCGGCCTCGCCTACCTGGAGCGCCGCCGCCGCGCCGCCGAGGTACGCCTCGGCGCCGGCCGCCCCGACACGCCCGACACCGAACGCGACCCCGCCGCGCAGAAGGGACGCGTCGTACGCAACGGCCTCCTCGTCGCCGCCGTCCTCGTCTCCCTGCTCGCGCTCGCCGTGTCGATGATGCCCTTCGGCAGCACGGACGACGGAGCCGCGGCGGGCGGCGACCCCGGCGACCGCCAGCCGGTGGCCGACCCCGCCCCCACCCTGACGTCGTCGTCCCCCACCCGGTCCCCCTCCGACACCCCGCGCCCCTCCGCGAGTGAGAGCGACGCGAAGAACCCGCCCGCCCACAAGGACCCCGACCCCGAACCCCAGGGCACCCACACCACCACCGCCGCCGACCCCGAAACCAGCGCGCCCGCGACCTGCCGGGTCCGCTACGACCTGATCAACCAGTGGCCCGACGGCTTCCAGGTCACCGTCTCCGTCACCACCGAACGCCCCCTCGACACCTGGCGCGTCGCCTGGTCCTTCCGCGACGGCCAGCAGGTCGGCCAGATGTGGGACGCAAGCTTCACCCAGAACGGCTCCCGCGTCACCGCCACGGCCGCCGACTACAACAAGACGGTCCCCGCCGACGGGACCCTTGCCTTCGGCTTCATTGCCTCGTGGCAGGGCAAGAACTCACCCGCGCGCGACTTCGAACTCAACGGGCGGGACTGCACCTTGGCCTGAGGCCGAAAACATGTTGACGCGCCGCCGAGGCGTCGGGCTACAGTGGCGGCGCAGCACAGAAGTGCGTGCGAGACGAACGAGTGTGACGAGGAGGTGTCGACCGATGGCTGTCTTTGCGATGAGCGCTACCCGCATCCAGGAATCCATCAAGTCCACCTCCGTGGCCGTCGGCTGACCTCAACTCCTTTTGCCGGGGCCACCCTTTGAAGGGTCACCCTTGACTTCCCTCTCTGCTGCTTTTTCCGCGCTCGCTCCCTACGGCTGGGACGACGCATGGGCGGACGAGTTCGCCCCCTACGACGCCGAAGGACTGCTCGCCGGGCGGGTCGTCCGGGTGGATCGCGGGCAGTGCGACGTCGTCACTGCCGATGGGCTGGTGCGCGCCGACACGGCGTTCGTCACGCCGCACGACCCCATGCGGGTCGTGTGCACGGGCGACTGGGTCGCCGTCGAACCGTCGGGCAACCCGCGTTATGTACGGACGTATCTGCCGCGCCGTACCGCCTTCGTGCGCTCCACCTCCTCCAAGCGGTCCGAGGGGCAGATCCTCGCGGCCAACGTCGACCATGCGATCGTCGCCGTGTCGCTGGCCGTCGAGCTCGACCTCGGCCGCATCGAACGGTTCCTGGCGCTGGCCTGGGAGTCCGGGGCGCAGCCGGTGGTCGTGCTCACCAAGGCGGATCTGGTGCCGGACGCGGCGACGCTCGCGCATCTGGTGCAGGACGTCGAGACGACGGCGCCGGGCGTGCCCGTGCTGACCGTCAGTGCCCATCTCGACGAGGGGCTGGACGTCCTCGCCGCGATCGTCTCCGGCGGTACGGCCGTGCTGCTCGGGCAGTCCGGTGCGGGCAAGTCCACGCTCGCCAACGCGCTGCTCGGCGAGGACGTCATGGACGTACAGGCCACGCGCGACATGGACGGCAAGGGGCGGCACACGACGACCACCCGGAATCTGCTCGCGCTGCCCGGCGGGGGTGTGCTGATCGACACCCCCGGGCTGCGGGGCGTCGGGCTCTGGGACGCGGGGAGCGGGGTGGGGCAGGTCTTCTCCGAGATCGAGGAGCTCGCCCGCAACTGCCGCTTCCACGACTGCGCCCACGAGAGCGAGCCCGGGTGCGCGGTGCAGGAGGCCGTCGACGCGGGCGAGCTGCCGCACCGGCGGCTGGAGAGCTACCGCAAGCTCGTCCGCGAGAACCAGTGGATCGTCGCCAAGACCGACGCCCGCGTACGCGCCGAGATCAAGCGGGACTGGAAGCGGAAGGGGGCGCAGGGAAGGGCGGCGATGGAAGCGAAGCGCAACGGCTGGCGGTAGCGGACGTCACGTCCGAATCCCGCTAGCAGCAGTCCTTCACGTCACCGAGACTTGATGGCGTGATGGACGAGGACACCAGGTACGAGGCGGTACGCAGCCGGGACGCCCGTTTCGACGGCGAGTTCTTCTTCGCCGTCGAAACGACCGGCATCTACTGCCGCCCCAGCTGCCCGGCGGTCACCCCGAAACGCCGTAACGTGCGCTTCTTCACCACGGCCGCCGGGGCCCAGGGCTCGGGGTTCCGGGCCTGCCGCCGCTGCCGCCCGGACGCCGTCCCCGGCTCCGCCGACTGGAACGCCCGCGCCGACGTCGTGGGCCGGGCCATGCGGCTGATCGGCGACGGCGTGGTGGACCGCGAGGGCGTCTCCGGTCTCGCCGCACGCCTCGGCTACAGCCCCCGGCAGGTCCAGCGGCAGCTCACCGGTGAGCTCGGCGCCGGACCCGTCGCCCTGGCCCGGGCCCAGCGCGCGCACACCGCCCGCACGCTGCTGCAGACCACGGACCTGGCGATCACGGAGATCGCGTTCGCGTCCGGGTTCGCCAGCGTCCGCCAGTTCAACGACACCATCCGGGAGGTGTACGCGCAGACACCCAGCGAGCTGCGGGCCGCCGTACGCTCCGCCCGCCGCGCCGCCACCCCGACGGCCGGGATCCCGCTGCGGCTGGCCCACCGGGGGCCGTACCGGTCCAGGGCCGTCTTCGACCTGCTCCAGGCCGAGGCGGTGCCCGGCGTGGAGGAGGTGAGCGGGGCCCCCGATCGGCGCACCTACCGCCGTACCCTGCGGCTGCCGCACGGCACCGGCATCGTCGCGGTCGAGGAGCGGACCGGGACGGTACGGACCGCCTCCGGCGCCCACCCGGGCGGCTGGCTCGACGCCCGTCTGCACCTCACCGACCCCCGTGACCTCACCACCGCCGTGCAGCGACTGCGCCGGCTGTTCGACCTCGACGCCGACCCGTACGCCGTCGACGAACGGCTCGGCGCCGACCCCCGGCTCGCCCCGCTCGTCGCCGCCCGGCCCGGACTGCGCTCACCGGGCGCCGCCGACCCGGAGGAACTGGCCGTGCGGGCGCTGGTGGGGCGGGCCGAGGCCGAGCGGCTCGTGCGGCGGTACGGCAAGACACTGGACGCCCCCTGCGGCGGCCTCACCCACCTCTTCCCCGAACCGGCCGTCCTCGCCGAGGCCGAGCCGGACGGCCCCGCGGGCCCGCTCGCCACCGCCCTCGCCGACGGCGCCGTACGACTGGATCCGGGCGCCGACCGGGACGAAGCGCAGGAGGCGCTGCTCGCCCTGCCCGGCCTGGACCCCCGCACGGTCGCCGTCATCCGTACCCGCGCCCTCGGGGACCCGGACGTCGCCCCGGCGGGCGCCGACGTCCCCGACAGCTGGCGCCCCTGGCGCTCATACGCCCTGCAACACCTGCGTACCGCAGGGGAGTTGGAGTAACCATGACCACCCACTGGACGACCGTCGACAGCCCCGTCGGCCCGCTCCTCGTCACCGCCGACCCGTCCACCCGCGCCCTGACCTCCCTCTCCGTGCCCGGCCAGAAGGGCGGTCGCACCGTCCAGGACGGCTGGCGCCAGGACCCGGCACTGTTCCGGGACGCCGAGGAACAGCTCGCCGCCTACTTCGCGGGCGAGCTGAAGGAGTTCCGGCTGCCGCTGCGCGCCGAGGGCACCGAGTTCCGCAGGAAGGTCTGGGCCGCCCTCGACACCGTGCCCTACGGGGCGACCACGACGTACGGCGAGATCGCCGCCCGGATCGGCGCTTCCCGGGCGGCCGTACGAGCCGTCGGCGGCGCGATCGGCGCCAACCCGCTGCTGATCCTCCGCCCCTGCCACCGGGTGATCGGCGCCGACGGCTCCCTCACCGGCTACGCGGGCGGCCTGGAACGCAAGACGGCGCTGCTCACCCTGGAAGGCGCTCTCTGAGCGGGCCGGGTGAAGCCGGCGCAGCGCTCAGTCCTCCAGGCCCCAGCTGTGGATCCACCGCGGGCGGATGCGGATCACCTCCTCGCTGAAGTGCGGGCCCAGGTCGTGCGGGCCGGTCAGGAGCTCCGCGTCGCCGCGGATCTCGATGCCGCGCACCTTCCACGGGCGCACGCTGACGACGTCGTCGACGACGAGCGACACCTTCGGGTTCCGCTGGAGATTGCGCCACTTCTTGGTGGTGCCCATGGCGTGGCCGCCGACCAGGATCGTGCCGTCGTCCCGCGGATGGAATCCGACCGGGTTCGCCTGCGGCTGCCCCTGCGGGTCGACGGTGGCCATCCGCCCCAGGCGCTGCGACTTCAGATACCTGCGCTCGGCCTCGCTGAGTTCCGTCATGGGGCCAGCCAAACACGACCGCCCGCCCCGCACATCGGATCCTCGCCCTAGGCCGTAGGCCCTACGTCACCCCCAGATCACCGCGCCCAGCCACGCCCCCGCGATCAGCAGACAGGTGAACAGCTCCGCCAGCACGCTGGAGCCGCCCGAGCGCATCGCCGTCCGCAGTGCCGCCATCGCCTCGGCGTGACGGCCAAGGCGCAGGCGTTCCTCCAGGTAGATGCCGCCCATGAAACCGGGGATCGCACCGAGCACGGGTATCAGGAAGAAGCCCAGGAACGCGCCCGAGCCGGCGTAGACGCCCATCCGGCGGGTGGCGCCGCTCTGCCGCAGCCGTCGGGGCGGCAGGGCCCAGCGCACCACTTGGGAGAGGAACAGGGCGACGGTCGCCCCGACCAGCACCCACCACGCGATCGCCTCCGGATCCTTCAGCGCCCACCACAGGACCCCGGCCCACACCAGCCACGATCCCGGCACGCCGGGCACCAGTACCCCGCACAGGCCGAGCAGGATGACCATGCCGACCAGCAGGAGATCCCACGCTCCCATCTGTCCAGGGTGCCGGAGCCCGGGGGAACGCGCAGGTCAGCGGTTCCGGGCCACCCAGCCCCGCTCGTAGGCGTGCCAGCCCAGCTGGAGCCGGGTCGACACCCCGGTCAGCTCCATCAGCCGTTTCACCCGGCGCTGCACGGTCCTGAGGCCCAGGTCGAGCTGCTTGGCCACGCTCGCGTCGGTCAGCCCCGCCAGCAGCAGCGAGAGCACCTCCAGATCGGTGGCGTCGGGGCCGTCGGGCTCCTCCTCGCTCACCCCGGCCGCCCCGAGCCGGAGCGGCAGCGCGTCCCGCCACACCGACTCGAACAGCTCGGACAGCAGCTCCAGCAGACCGCTCGCGTGCACGACCAGCGCGGCGGGCTCCGCGGCCCGCGAGACGAGCGGCACCAGGGCCAGCGAGCGGTCGGCGACCACCAGCTTGGTCGGCACCCGGTCCACCACCCGCACCTGCTCGTCCCGGCCCAGCGCGGCGGACAGCTCGGTGATCCCGTGCGGCAGGTCGAACACCGAGCGCTCGACCACCACCCGGTAGCGCACCCCGCGGTCGGTGGCCTGCTCCTCCGCGTCGTTGTCCGTGCCGGACACGACGACCGGGTTGCCGGTGACCAGCGCGCACACCTCCTGGCTCGCGCCGAGCTGGATCTGGAGGAACCGCTGGGCCACCGCGTCCGCGCCGGTCACCACCTCGACCAGATCGTGCACGCCGGGCTCCGAGGCCGCCGCCCGGTACTCCTCCGCCAGCAGCGCCGCCGCCAGCTCCGCCTTCTCCAGCTCGTGCCGCCGCTGGGTGAGCAGCGCACCGAGCGCCACCCCGGGCGGGGCCGCGACCCAGCGCCCGGGACGGGCCGGCGACTGGGCGGCGAGACCGTGCCGCTCCAGCCGGCGCAGGGCGCGTTCGGTGTCCGGCTCGCCGAGCGTCAGCCGCCGCGCCAGAGCGGAGACGTCCGCCGCGCCCACCGACACCAGCGCCCGGTACGCCGACTCGTGCGTCTCGTCCAGACCTATCGCTGCCAGCATCGCTCTCCCCAGGTCCGTGGCGGGAAACAGCCACGGCGCATAACCGCCTCGGCACATCATCGCCGTACCCCCCGTCACTCTGCCAAGGTGACGCCACCGCAGCATCAACCACCGCCCGTAATGCCCGCCTTGGGCCTTTGGCCTGCGCGTTCACTCCCGCGGGCACGCGGCGACACGGGAAGAAGGCGATCTTGGGGAGAGCGATACCGAGGACGGCCCTGGGCGTGGCGACCGCCGCCGTCCTCGCCGTCACGACAGCCGTACTACCCACGCACGCGGCCGAGGACCGGCCCGGACCGCTGACCGGCAGCCGGGCCAACCCCGGCACGGGTTCCGTCGTCACCCTCGTCACCGGCGACCGCGTCCTCGTCACCAAGGACGGGGCCGTCGTCCTGCCCGGCACCGACGGCACCACTCCGTTCACCCAGACCCGCCAGTCCGGCGGCGACCTGTACGTCTATCCCGAGGGCGCGATCGAGGCGATCGCCGCCGGCCGGGTCGACGAGGAGCTCTTCAACGTCACCGGCCTGGTCCGCCAGGGCTACGACGACGCGCACAGCGAGACCCTCCCGCTGATCGCCACCTACGCCGGCGCCGCACCCCGCTCCGCCCCGCGCGGCGCCGAACGCGGACTCGCCCTGCCGTCCATCGACGGCCTCGCCCTCAAGGCGGACAAGACGAAGGCCGCCGACTTCTGGTCCGAGGTCAGCCGGGCCCGCAGCGGGGTCGAGAAGCTGTGGCTCGACGCCAAGGTGGAGGCCGCCCTCGACCGCTCGACGGGGCAGGTGCACGCCCCCGAGGCCTGGGCCGCCGGCTACGACGGCAAGGGCACCAAGGTCGCCGTCCTCGACACCGGCGTCGACACCGACCACCCCGACCTCAAGGGCCGCATCGGCGCGTCGAAGAACTTCACCGACTCCGCCGACGCCAACGACCACGACGGCCACGGCACCCACACCACCTCCACCGTCGGTGGCACGGGCGCGGCAAGTGAAGGAAAGAACAAGGGCGTTGCGCCCGGCGCCGAACTCCTCAACGGCAAGGTCCTCAACGACTACGGCTACGGCGAGACCTCCTGGATCATCGCCGGTATGCAGTGGGCGGTCGACGAGGGCGCCGACGTCGTCTCCATGAGCCTCGGCAACCCGGCCCGCACCGACTGCTCCGACCCGATGGCGCAGGCGGCCGAGGAACTCGCCAAGTCCAGCGAGAACACCCTTTTCGTCATCGCCGCGGGCAACACCGGACCCGGCAACAACACGGTCTCGTCCCCGGGTTGCGCCCCCGGCGTGCTCACCGTCGGCGCCGTCGACCGCGACGACACCACGGCCTCCTTCTCCAGCCGCGGCCCGGCCTACGGCTCCCACACCCTCAAGCCCGAGATCACCGCCCCCGGCGTCGGCATCTCCGCCGCCAACGCGGGCGGCCGCGGCGTGTATGCCTACCAGTCCATGAGCGGTACGTCGATGGCGACACCGCATGTCGCGGGCGCCGCCGCGATCGTCAAGCAGCGGCACCCCGACTGGACCGCCCGGCAGATCAAGGCGGCCCTCGTCTCCTCCGCCGAGACCGGCATCCCCGGCGACGTCCGGGGGACCGGCGGCGGACGCCTCGACGTCGAGGCCGCGGTCGGACAGAAGGTGCTCGGTGCAGCCGCCGTACAGGGCGGCACGTTCAACTGGCCGCAGGACGCGAGCGACCGGACGACGGTCTCCGTGCCCTACACCAACACCACAGACAGGGCGGTGGAGTTGAAGCTGTCGGTGGTGGGAGTCACCGGCAACGACGGCTCCACCGTCCGCTCGCCGATCGCCCGCCTCACCGACCGCACGGTCACCGTCCCGGCGGGCAAAACGGCCGAGGTTCCGCTCTCGGTCGACCCGACGGCGACCCTGAAGGCCGCCCAGTACGGCGACATCACCGGGCGCGTGCTCGCCACGGCCGAGGGGGTGAGCGTCTCCACTCCGTTCGCGCTCTATGTGCAGCCCGAGACGGTCACCGTGCGCGTGAAGCTGATCGACCGGCTCGGCAGGCCCGCCGCCGACGGCTCCTCCGTCGACCTGATCGGCACCGACGAGGCGAGGGGCGAACGCCGCTTCAACGACGGCGCGACCGACCAGACGTACACGGTCCGGCCCGGCAACTACTACCTCTCCTCCTTCATCGCGACCCCCGACGCCGAGGGCGCCCCGCTCAACTCCCTGTCCTTCCTGGCCCGTCCGCAGCTGGAGATCCGCGAGGACACGACGGTCGTCCTCGACGCACGCAAGGCCCACCGCCTGAACATCCGCACGGACAAGCCGTCCGAACTCCGCGGCGCCACGCTCGGTTTCGCCCGCTCGTGGGACGACACCTGGCTGCACGCCGGCACCGCGGCCGGCGGCCGGTCCCTGCGCGGCTACTACGCCTCCGTCACCGGCAAGGTGACCGACGGCGACTTCGAGTTCGACAGCTTCTGGCGCGCCGCCGCCCCGCAGATCACCGAACTCGCCGTCGTCGGCGGCCCGTCACTGCATCCGACCACCGCGACGGTCGGCTCGGCCAACCTCGACGGCACCGGACAGGCGGCCTTCTTCGACGCCAAGTCCGGGACGGCAGAGGAACTTTCGGGAGCGTCCGGAAAGATCGCGCTGGTCAAGCTGCCCGAGGGCGAAGGTGCACTTGGGGCGGCGACGCGCGCGAAGGCGGCCGGCGCCGTCGCCCTCCTCCTGTACCGCGACGCACCCGGCCGCTGGTACCCGTCGGCCGGATACGCCGGAAGTCCGCTGCCCCTCCTCGCCGTTCCCACCGAGGAGGCGACGGCCCTGCTCGCCGCCGGGGACGTGACCCTGCGCTGGACGGCCACGGCCAAGAGCCCCTACCTCTACAACCTCGCCTTCCCGGAGGCCGGCCCGATCGGCTCGGCCCGCACCTACCGGGTGCGCGACGGCCAACTGGCCGCGACCAGGACGACGTACAACTCGATGGCGGGCGCCGCCACCGACCACATCGACCTGGAGACCGCGGTCCGCCCGAACGGACTGGTCGCCTACTTCAGCGGCCTGGAGACCGTCCCCGCGCCCTTCACCCGCACCGAGTACCACACCACCGGCGGCACCGCCTGGGGCCAGGACGTCTCCAGCAGCTTCCCCTGGGGCGAGTTCATGATCGACCCCGCGCGGACGTACGAGGAGGGCGAGCGCGGCACCGAGGAGTGGTACGGCGGGGTCCTCGCGCCCGCCACCCCGCTCGACGACAGCGGTGAGCCGGTGCTGGCCGCCGAACGCCAGGGTGATCTGATCGGCGTTGCGCCCGGCTTCTGGGGCGACAGCCAACACCAGGGCGTCCAGGGCGGTTTCGGTGACATCGGCAGCATGGTCCTGAAGCGGAACGGCGAGACGATCGGCGAAAGCGCCTGGCCGTTCGGGGTGTTCACGGTCCCGGCGGAGGAGTCGGCCTACGAACTCACCCTCAACACGGCCAAGTTCGGCTCACCGGCCCGGGTGTGGCAGCGGTCCACGAGCACGACCACCACCTGGTCCTTCCGCTCGGCCCTCGACGAGGACGTGTACTCGCAGGGCATCCCGCTGCTCTTCCCGCGCTACGAGCTGCCCGAGGACGGCCTGAAGACCCTCCCGGCGACGGACGGTCAGCGGATCGTCCTCACCGCGACGGGCCATGCCGGCTACGAGCCCGGCGAACTGACCGAGGTCCGGCTCTCCTACTCCTACGACGAGGGCGAGACCTGGACCGAGGCCCGCACCGAGCGGCGGGACGGCCGGTGGGAGGCGGTCGTCGAGCACAGCGGAGCGACCGGGAAGCAGGTCACGCTCAGGGCCGAACTGACCGACGCGAAGGGGAACTCGGTCAGCCAGACCGTGATCCGGGCCTACGACGTGCGCTGACCCGTCACCCAGGCGTCGCCGGGCGGTTCTCCCGTGGGGGGTGGGACCGCCCGGCGACTCGTTCCTCCCGTTATCGCAACCCCGTTCGACCCCTCACTCGATTTTCGGCTTGCCCCGTTTTCATACGCCCCGGGCGGTGGACAATATGGGGCATGAGCCAGCAGGGGGGAACGCCCACCGGTCACGAGGACGACTGGTGGAGGCAGCTGTACGACGACTCCACGCAGGACACCGGCCCCACCGCGGCGCCGGACTCACTGGACGACAGGTTCGCCTCGGCGGCCGGAACGGTGGGAGCCCGCGCCCCGGAGCGGACGCCCGTGGTGCCGACGCCCCGTGCCGCACCGGGGGCGGCGCCCGTCCTGGAGAACGACGGCATCCCGCCGGCGCCGGGCAGCGCAACCGACCCCCCGCCCGCGCCCACGCCGGGCACCGACCGGGCAACCCCCGCCGTCGACTACGTAGGCTCCGGACCGCCCACCTATGACGCCGAGCCCACCGCTCTGCCGCCCGCCGACCCCGACGACCTGGACGATCTCGTCGCGGACACGGTGCTCGACGGGGCCCGGTACGGAGCCTGCACCCTGCGTGCCGTCTCCCTGCGCGGCGACTCCGCCCGCTACCGGGGCGAACCCCGCCGCGACTCCCTCCTCACCGCCCGCTTCGGCACCGGCGAGAACGCCCTGCTCCTCGTCGCGATGGCGACCGGCGCCCGCGCCACCCCCGGCGCCCACCGCGCCGCCGCCGAGGCCTGCCACTGGATCGGCCGTGCCGTCGGCCGCAGCCACGCCCGCCTCGCCGCGGACATCCGCGCCGCCCGCCGCGGCGACCTCAAGTCCGGCCTGCACCGCCTCACCGACCGCAGCCTCGGCAAACTCCGCGCCAGCGCCGCCGAACAGGGCGTCGACCCGGAGGAGTACGCGGCCACCCTGCGCTGCCTCCTGCTGCCCGCCGACCCCGACTGCCGCACCCGCGTCTTCTTCGGCGTCGGCGCCGGCGGCCTGTTCCGGCTGCGCGACGGCGAGTGGCAGGACATCGAGCCCCGCGTCACCGACGTCGTCGGCGAGGCCGTCGTCGGCTTCGGCTCGCTCCCGGCCGAGACACCCGAGGGCGACCGCCTCACCATGGACCTGGGCATCCCGACACCCCCGAGCCCCTACGAACCGGCCCGCCCCCCGGAACCACCCCGCGAGCCCTTCCGCTTCCGCGCCTCGGTCGCCCGCCCGGGTGACACGCTCCTGATGTGCACCGGCGGCCTGGCCGAACCCCTGCGCGGCGAGGCCGAACTGGCCCACCACCTCACCGGCCGCTGGTCCGGCCGCACCCCGCCGGGCCTCGCCGCGTTCCTCGCCGACACCCAGGTCCGGGTCAAGGGCTACGCCGACGACCGTACGGCCGCAGCCGTCTGGGAGGCCTGACCGAGCGGACAGCGCGGGCTCTCAGGGGTTGTACGGCCCCCACTGGCGGGTGGCGGTGTCGTAGCCGTAGCGCGGCAGGCCCTCGATGGCCGTCGTGCGGAACGGGCGGCCGTCGTCGCCGATGGTGACCGTGCCGGTGCGGCCCTGCGAGGACCAGTCCAGTTCGAGGTACCAGCGGCAGTCGCAGCCCCCGGTCCGGGCGCTGACCAGCAGCACCTCCGGATCTTCGGCGGACACCCGGTAGGGCAGGCGCATGGCCGGGATCGTCGTACCCGAGTCGTTGCCGTCGACCGGGCGGGCGAGGGGCCGGTCGATGTCGAGGTCGACGTCGAAGTAGCGCGGGGTCACCGCCCCTCCGCACCCCTGGTCCATGGCATAGGCGTTGCCCTCGGCGGGCGCCGACCGGCCCACGACGCGTACCCGCAGGGCCTCAAGGACCACGGCCGTGGACGTCCGCCCCTGCACCGAGATCCGCACCATCGTCTCCCGCCCGTGCACCGCGCCCTCCGCCGCGGCCCAGCTACCGGCGTCCTGCGGGGCCGGAGGCGGCGGGACCTGGGCCGGCGGCCTGGCGATGACGTAGTCGTGGCCGCAGCCCTGGGCCCAGACCTGGGAGTCGGCGGTCCAGGTCAGCGGCGCACCGGCCACCGGCTCGCCCTGCGCGGACGGGGCGCCGCTGCTCTCCTCGGCCTCGGGCGTGCGCGACGGCTTCGCCGTACTCCCGTCCGAGGGGGACGGCTCGGTCGTCGTGGGGGACGGGGGCAGGGGGCTCTTGGTCGGGCCGGGTGCGGTGGTACGAGGGGTGCCCGCGCCCCGGGCCGGGTCGTCGGCGGTCCTGTCGCCCGGGCCGGTGTCCAGGGCGGAGAGGGTGCCGAGCGTGGCGAGGAGCACCGATGCCACGGCCGCGGCGACCGTGGTCCGTCGGCGGCGGTACCAGGGGCGGCCCGGAGGGGCGGGTTCCGGTTCCCGTTCCGGTTCCGGTGTCGCGTCGGCGGGCTCCTCCGGCGGGTCCGCCGGTTGTGGTGCCGCCGCGGCCCGGGGCCGTTGCCGTGCCGCCACCGCCAGGAGCCAGCGGCGGTGCAGTTCCATGCGCTCCTCCGCCGACGCCCCGCACAGGGCGGCGAAGCGCTCCACGGGGGCGTAGTCCTGCGGGACCGCGTCGCCGGCGCAGTAGCGGTGCAGCGTGGAGGTGTTCATGCCCAGCCGGCGCGCGAGCGAGCCGTAGCTGCGGTCCGTGCGGTCCTTCAACTCCCGCAGAGATTCCGCGAACCGGGCCACATCGTCTGGTGCCGACACCCTTCCCCCGTGTTCTCCCGACCCGGGACGGCATCCCAGGCACCCCATGTACCTGCACGTCAGGCGGCCTGGGATGGTTCCACCACGAGGGAACCGGCGTCCCCTGTTGCGCCCGGGTCCTGTGACCGCTGATGCTCTTGGTGTCGCACCGACGACCGCCGGGCCGACCTTCCGGCGGCGCGGTGACGACGACCCGCACCCATGCACTCACCCACGGGGGACACCCATGCCCAAGCGCACCCGAGCAGGCGCGGTCACCGTACTCGCCGTCGCAGGCCTCGTCGCCGGTGCGGCCCTCACCGTACCGGCCGGCGCCGCCACCGGAGCGGCGAGCGCGCCCCGGTTCCTGTCGGCCTCCGAACTCCCGCCCCACCCCTCGTCCGCCTGGACCGCCGGCAAGGTCACCGACGGAGTCCCGGACGAACTGCGGCTCTGTCTGGACGAGGCGCTGCTCGCCTACGACTCGCGCTACCGCGAGTTCCACACCGACCTCGACACCAACGCCCGCCAGCTGAACGTCCGTGTCGGCACCGCCGCCAAGGCCAAGGCATTCGCCACGAGCCTGAACAAGGCGATCCGTTCCTGCGCCGGGCGCATCGAGCGGGCGTACCCGGACATCGAGGCCACCCACAAGTCCTACGGCACGCTGCCGGTCGAGGAGGGCGCCCGCGTCCACGGCCTGTACACCGAGGCCTCCTGGGGCGCCCAGGACATCCGGCTGCTCTCCGTGGGCCGGGACGGCCGGACCGTCACCGTCGTGGAGTGGGCGCAGATGGGCGACTTCGGCGATGCCCCGGTGGCCGCCTTCAAGAAGACCACGAAGACGGCCGTGAACAAGCTCCACTGACCGCACGACCGCAACAGGAGACGGGGCCGCCCTCCCGCCACGGGGGTCGGGAGGGCGGCCCCGCAGCGGTTGTCCCGAAGTCGGCTACGGCCGGATCGGCAGACGCGGATGGACAGTTGGGCCCATCCGGTGCGGTCAGGACCGTCCGGGTGCCCGGTGATCCGCCCCGGTGGCCCGCCCGTTCACCCGTGGTACGCGGATGCCGTGCCCGCTCGTCGCCTCCGCCACGCCCACCAGGGCTTTCCTCGCCTCGGATCGGCCGGAACCGGCCGCTGCCGCCCGGCGACACGCTGCATGTATGCACCGGCCGGCCCGAACGAAGGGTTCCGTACACCTTCCCGCCACCGTCCCCATGTCGTCCAGGGCGGCCCTTTCCTGGCCGGACACCGGGTAGTTGACGAATCGACATGACTGTCGCGTGCCCGACGGGGCATGGTTCCCGTGAACGTGTTCGAGCAGGAGGGGAACCGACATCGGCACGCGGGCGGGGGTCATGAAGAGGCAGGCACGAGGAGGCGGTCCCACGGCGATCGGGGCCTTCTCGGCGGAGACGACGGAGGACAAGCCCGACGGCCTCGCGCAACCGGCGCAGGCGCACCAGCTCCGGCGCAGGCTCGGGCGGGCGGATCTCAGGGCGGTGCCCGAGGCCCGCAGGGAACTGCGCAGGCTGTTACGGCACTGGGGGAGGCCCGGACGATCGGAGATAGCGGAACTGCTCACCAGCGAGCTCGTCACCAACGCGCTCGTCCACACGGACCACGACGCGGTCCTGACCGCCACCGTGGAGCCCGATGGACTGCGCGTGGAGGTACGGGACTTCGTGTCCCACAGGCCCCGCCTGTGCGTACCGAATGCCGACGACGGTACGCACGGCCGGGGCCTGGTCCTCGTCCAGTCCCTCGCGGACGCGTGGGGAGTGCGCCCGCACGCCGTGGGGAAGGCGGTGTGGTTCGAACTCGACGCCGGTCTCCTGTGACGACGAGAGGGGGGTACGACGTGGAAGTCGTACCCCCCTCTCGGGGTTCGTCCGATGAGGCCGGTCTCTAGCCGAACTGCTGCTCCAGGTCCTTGAGCTTGCGCTCCAGGGAGTCCAGACGCGGCAGGGCCATCGTGTCGTCCTCCGCGGTGAGGTCGACGGTCAGCGAGTCAGAGCCTTTGCGTACGGGCTGCAGTGAGGGACGCGTACGTACGGGCAATTGCTCCGGCGTCGATATGGCAGGCTCCGCGGTGACCCGGTCGGAGCCGCGCTCCACCGCCTGCACCTCCACCTGACGCCCGCCGCCACGGCCGACGAAACCGCGGTGGCCGCGGCTGATGGCCCTCAGCTGGGCACGCTCCACGCGCTGCGCCTCGCGGCGCCGCAGCCGCTGCTCCTCCTTCTTCAGCTTGTCCTCGCGCACTTCCTCGACCGCCTCGTCCAGGCTGCGCACGTTCTCCAGGAGCATCAGGGACCAGGCCCTGTAGGTCTCCCGGGGCGCCCGCAGCCAGCGGACGATGCGGATCTGCGGCAGCGGCCTCGGCACCAGACCCTGCTCGCGCAGGGCGGCCCGGCGGGTCTGCTTCAGCGCCCGGTCGAAGAGCACCGCCGCGGACAGGGACATGCCGGCGAAGAAGTGCGGGGCGCCGTCGTGGCCGAGGCCCCTGGGCGCGTGCACCCAGTTGAACCAGGCCGCGGCGAACGCGAACGTCCACACGAGTATCCGGGAGCCGAGCGCCGCGTCACCGTGGCTCGCCTCGCGCACCGCCAGCACGGAGCAGAACATCGCCGCTCCGTCCAGGCCGAACGGGACCAGGTACTGCCAGCCGTTGGTGAGTCCGAGGTTCTGTTCGCCGAAGCCGACCAGGCCGTGGAAGGAGAGCGCCGCGGCCACCGCCGCACAGCAGAACAGGAGCACATAGGAGACCGTGCCGTATATGGCCTCCTTGCGCCTGCGGCGCTCTTCGCTGCGCTCCCACGAGTCGTCGCTCGTGTCCTTCCCCGAGGAGCGCTTTCCGCGCGCGAGCACCGCCACCGCCGCCAGCGTGCCCAGGAGCAGTACGGCGCCCGGAAGCAGCCAGTTCAGCGATATGTCGGTCAGTCTCATCTGGGGTCCCTTGCATTGGGATAGGGCGTAACGCCCGCCATAGTGGCCCAATCCCAACGGCCCTCAGGGGTTTTCGGGGCAAGAGGCCGCCAAGGAGGTGCAAGGGGATGCCCAGGGCGGCGTTCTGCTCGAACTGCCGCTTGAGGGGCGGGAGTTGAGTTCGAATAAGACTACCCGTACGGGTGGTTCCACGGAAAGTTCCTGCGACGAGTGAGGAAGTTGTGAAACGGCTGTAACCGTGCGGGGGTGGCCTTGGGAGTTGATCTTAGCGGACCGGAGCGGGGTGCACGGTCCGGGGGTGCGTCAACTGGCTGCCGTGGCCAGCAGCTTGGTGACCCGGTCCGTGTCGCAGGTGCGCGGACAGGTGGCGCAGGTGTCCTCGGGGCGCAGGGTGTAGAACATGCAGCAGCTCACCCGGTCCCGGGTGGGCAGCGGCTCGCCGTTCGGGCCCGTGAGCACACGGAACGCCGCCGAGCCGGCGTACGGCTTGGTCGCGCCCGGCAGCAGCAGCTCCAGCTCGCGCATCGCCCGCTCCTCCTCACCGAGGAGATGGGCGACGTACCAGAGTCCCTCCACGACGTCGTCGGTCGCCATGCCCCACAGGGCGCGGCCGCGGCGGCGCATGCGGGGGCCGAAGGCGGCGAGGACGGGTTCGAGGTGGTCGGCGACCGCGCCGCGCACCTCGGCGCGCAGCGCCTCCTCGTCCGGGACCACCCGGGCGCCGGGGAGCGCCGCGGCCGGGTCGTCGGGGAGGCAGGCGAAACCGGCGGTCGGGCGGACGGTCATGTGGCCGAGGGCCAGGCCGGGGGCCGTGCGGTCGTACGAGACGTGCGTCACGGGGAGGCGGGGGACGCGGCGGTGCAGGAACCAAGGGACCGTGATCAGCAGGCAGGCGGGCCAGGCGTAGCGGTGCAGGCCGAAACTGGCGACCACGTCCGGGCGGGCCTGCGTGCCGTAGTCGCGCAGGACCTGGGCGTCGTCCCAGGCCAGGAAGGTGTCCAGGGCGGTGGCGTCCTGCGCGAGCGCGGCGGCGGTGAACCGGCCGGGGTTGGTGGGGGTGGGGTCCGTGGGGGTGAGTTCGGTGACCGCCAGTGATGGCATGACCTCGGTGAGCCGGGTGTACGCGTCCGTCGTGGCGGAACGGGGTACAGGCATCCGGGCTCCCGAGTCACTCATGTTTGAAGGTAAGCCTTACCTTACCCGAGATCGAGTGGATTTGAACTGACGGCCCGTGCGCTTATGGTGCTTGACGGGCGAGTAACAACCCGCCGTAATGACCCCAAGTACCGACACGTCCGGAGGAGGAGCCCGTGAAGCAGGGTGCGCGAGGCTCCGCCGGTGCGGCGGCGGCCGGGGTTCCGCAGGTCCGGGGCGCGGTGGCGCCGCGGGTGCCGGTGCAGCCCGGGGCCGGGGATGTGCGGGGGGAGCACACGCACAGCGAACCGCCCATTCCGCGGCCGCGGGCCGGCGTGGAGGGGGATCGTGCCGTCGTTCAGCGGTCCTCGGTGCGGGGGCAGATTCTCGATGCGCTGCGGACCGCGCTGGTGGCGGGCGAGCTGAAGCCCGGTGAGGTGTATTCGGCGCCCGTGCTGGGCGAGCGGTTCGGGGTTTCCGCCACGCCGGTGCGTGAGGCCATGCAGCAGCTTGCGCTCGAAGGCGCCGTCGAGGTCGTGCCCAACCGGGGGTTCCGGGTGGTCCGGCGCGGGGCACGGGAGCTGGCGGAGCTGGCCGAGGTGCGCTCGCTGATCGAGGTGCCCGTGGTGCTGCGGCTTGCGCGGACGGTGCCCGCGGAGCGGTGGTCGGAGCTGCGGCCGCTGGCGGAGGCCACGGTGCGGGCGGCGTCGAGCGGGTGCCGGGCCACGTATGCCGAGTCGGACCGGGCGTTTCACCGGGCGGTGCTGGGGCTGGCGGGCAACGAGCAGCTGGTGCAGATCGCGGAGGATCTTCATCGGCGGTCGCAGTGGCCGTTGGTCGGGGGGCGGGGGCGGGCCGAGCTGATCGCTGACGCGGCCCAACACACGGCGCTGCTCGACGCGTTGGTCGCGCGGGAGCTGGATGTGGTGCGGGTGCTGGTGGGGGAGCACTTCGCGTAGGTGCCTGCGGCGGCCTGTTGCGGTTCGGTGCGGGTGCGCGTAGCGCCTGGTCGTGGTGGGTGGGTCGGGGCCGCGCCGGGGGGTGTCCGTCCTCGGGCGGGCGGTCTGTTTCTTGGTACGGCAACGGAGTTGGCGCCCGCCGCTGCGGGCGGACACCCCCCGGCACGTCCCCTTCCCGTGGGCCACTGCGGGTCGGCGCCCTCCCCGGCGTTGCGGCTACGCCGTTGCCGCGTCCGGTGGGGACAGCTGGTGGGCCAGCCAGGTCGGTACGCCGCCCAGGAGGCGGAACAGGCGGCGGGCTTCCTCGCGCAGGCGGGAGGCCTCCGGTTCGGTTTCCGTGTCCGCCAGGGACACGAGTGCGGGGGCCGTGCCCACCAGGTAGCCCAACTCCTCGCGGATCCTTAGGGATTCGGCGAAGCCGTGGCGGGCCTCGGCCAACTCGCCGTCGCGCAGGGCCAGTCCGGCGAGGTGGCGCCAGGTGAAGGAGAGGAGGAGGGGGTCGGCGTGGGTTGTCGCCGCCGCGTGGGCCCTGCGGTACGCGGCACGGGCCGCCTGCGGGGAGCGGGCCAGGTTCTCCGCCAGCAGGCCCCGGCGGTAGTCCAGCAGGGCCCTGCCCGGCGCTCCCGGCGGGATCAGGGCCGCCGCCCGGCCCAGGGCCGCCCGCGCCTCGTCCGCCCGGTCCCGCACCGTGTGCAGCGTGGCCGCGTAGGCAAGTTGCCCGCGTTCACAAGCGGCCGCGCCCCGCTCCTCGTCGCTGTGCGCCTGGGCCTCCGCCGTGCGCAGCGCGTCCTCGGCGTCCTCCCAGCCCTGCTCGGTGTACAGACACCGTTCGACCAGCAGCGAGGCCCGTTGGAGTGCGGCGGCCGGGGTGTCGGGGTGGAGCAGGGCTGCCGCGTCGGCCCAGCATGCGCGTGAGCGCAGCCGCCATACCGCGGTCTGGAGTGGATCGTCACCGGCGGTCGTTCCGTTACCAGACATGGCGGTATGCGCCACTTGCCCTCCCCGAGCACGCCATTGAGCTATGAGTGGTCGCCGCATTTCAGCATCTGCGGGCGGTCATGGCCAAGGGGGTGGGTGAAGGAATTCACAAAGTCGTGGGAACGCGCGCCCACTTGGAGGTCAGCTCATCCGCAGGGCCAGGAAGAAATCGAGCTTGTCCTCCAGCCGCGACAGGTCCCGGCTCGTCAACTGCTCGATCCGGCCCACCCGGTAACGCAGCGTGTTGACGTGCAGGTGGAGGCGGGTCGCGCAGCGGGTCCAGGAGCCGTCGCAGTCCAGGAACGCTTCGAGGGTGGGGATGAGTTCGGCTCGGTGGCGGCGGTCGTAGTCGCGGAGGGGGTCGAGGAGACGGGCGGTGAAGGCCCGGCGCACGTCGTCGGGGACGAAGGGGAGCAGGAGGACGTGGGAGGCCAGTTCCTGGTGGCCCGCCGCACAGACCCGGCCGGGGCGTGCCGCCGCCACTCTGCGGGCGTGCCTCGCCTCCTCCAGGGCGCCTCGCAGGCCCTCCGCCGAGTGGACCGACGCGCTGACGCCCAGGGTGACCCGGCCGTCGTCGTCCAGGCCGGCCGCCAGCGGGTCCCGTACGGACTCCAGGAGGGCGTCGGCGAGGATGCCCTCTTCCGAGCCGTCGTGCTCGGCCGACACCGCGGGCAGCGGTACGAGCGCGATCGCCTCGTCGCCGGTGTGGGCGACCGCGATGCGGTCGGACGGCTCCGGGCCCGTGGTGAGCGGGTCCACGAGGATTTCCTCCAGGAGGGACTGGGCCACCGGGCCGCCCTCCACCTCGCCGCCCTCCCACTCGACCCGGGCCACCACGACCTGCCAGTGCGGGGCCGCGCCGAGGCCGGGGAGCAGGACCGGGGCGGCCACGCGCAGGCGGGCCGCGATCTCGGCGGGGGCCGCGCCCGTCTGGACCAGTTCCAGGACCTCCTGGGCCAGGCGGCGGCGGACCGTGCGGGCCGCGTCCCTGCGGTCGCGCTCCACCGCGATCAGCTGGGTGACGCCCTGGAGGAGGTCCAGGCGCTCCTCCGGCCAGTCCCCGGCGTCCGCCTCGACGGCCAGCAGCCAGTCCGACAGGACCGTCTCGCGCACGTCGCGGGAGGCCTGCGGGGAGCGGCCGGTGCTGCGGATGGGGAAGAGCGAGTACACCGTCGAGCCGAGGGTCACCCGGTGCGGGCCCCTGCGGCCCGTGCGGGCGGCCGCCAGGTGCTCGGCCGCCAGCTTGGCGCAGGCGTCGGCGGGCAGGGCCGGGCCCGATGCCTTGGAGCCCGCGATCAGCCGGCCGGCGGGGGACAGGACCCAGGCGCGCAGGTCCAGGTCCGTGCCGAGCAGGTCCAGGACGACGTCCGGACCGCCGCCCGCGGGCCCCGAGGTCATCATCCGGCGGTGGCGGTCCACGACGGCCGCCAGGTCGCCGGCCCGCTCCCCGGAGACCTGCCGTACGACGTGTTCGGTGATCGTCGCGAAGGCCACCGCCTCGTGCACGCCGAACAGGGGCAGGCGGTGCCTGGCGCAGGCCAGGATCAGGTCCTCCGGGACATAGCCGAGCTCCGCCGTGCCGGACGCCAGCCCGGCCACCCCGGCCTGCGCCAGGATCCGTACGAACGGCTCGGAGTCCTCGGCGTCGCGGCGCCAGGCCAGGCCGGTGAGCACCAGCTCGCCGCCGGAGAGGTAGCGGCTGGGATCCCGCAGGTCCGTGGTCATCACACCGCGTACGGTGCGATCCAGCTCGTCTTCGCCGCCGAGCAGCTTGAGGCCCAGCGCGTCGGTGTCCAGCAGTGCGCGCAGCCGCATTCTCGTCGCCGCCGTTCTTTGTCTCGAAATCTACGATGGATCTAGTAAAAGGTGGGCTCTCGGGCCCGTTCGGCGGGCCGGTGAGCACTGCCCGCCGTCCTGTGGCCCACGATTCGGCTGTGTCCCAGGTCACGCGGGGCGTGTCGCACGTTTCCACAGGAAAGCGAAGAGGTTTCTGATGACCTCCGTTCATACGAATCTACAAGATGCCTGGCCTGGCCAGCCAACTCCTTCATGGTTTCCGTGACTGACCCCGGTGGAGCAAGGCGCTGTGTACTGGCCTCACTCCGCGTTAACAGCACATGAACGAGCCGGGCCCGCCGCACACGGATTGGCTCAATCTGTACGACCCACGAGACGAAGAAGAGAGCCGGTCATGGACTTCCTTCGCCCCGCCAGCTGGGAGGAGGCGCTCGCCGCGAAGGCAGAGCACCCCACCGCTGTGCCGATTGCGGGTGGCACCGATGTGATGGTCGAGATCAACTTCGACCACCGCCGGCCCGAGTACCTGCTCGACCTGAACCGCATCGGCGACCTCACCGAGTGGGAGGTCGGCGAGGAGAGCGTGCGGCTGGGTGCCTCCGTCCCGTACACCCGGATCATGGAGGACCTGCGCGCCGAGCTGCCGGGCCTGGCTCTCGCCTCGCACACGGTCGCCTCCCCGCAGATCCGCAACCGCGGCGGCGTCGGCGGCAACCTCGGCACCGCCTCCCCGGCCGGCGACGCCCATCCCGCCCTGCTGGCGGCCGGCGCCGAGGTCGAGGTGGAGTCGGTGCGCGGGTCGCGCCGTATCCCCATCGACGAGTTCTACACCGGCGTCAAGCGCAATGCGCTCGCCGCCGACGAGCTGATCCGTGCGGTGCACATCAAGAAGGCCGACGGGCCCCAGCAGTACTCCAAGGTCGGTACGCGCAACGCCATGGTCATCGCCGTGTGCGCCTTCGGGCTCGCGCTGCACCCCGAGACGCGGACCGTCCGTACGGGCATCGGGTCCGCCGCGCCGACGCCCGTCCGGGCGAAGGCCGCCGAGGAGTTCCTGAACGCGGCCCTGGAAGAGGGCGGCTTCTGGGACAACGGCAAGATCATCACCCCGTCGGTCGCCAAGCAGTTCGCCGAGCTGTGCTCCGGCGCCTGCAACCCGATCGACGACGTCCGGGGCACCGCGAGCTACCGCCGCCACGCGGTGGGCATCATGGCCCGCCGCACCCTGACCTGGACGTGGGAGTCGTACCGCGGCACCGCCGCACGCACGGAGGGAGTCGCGTAATGCGCGTCAATTTCACGGTCAACGGACGTCCGCAGGAAGCCGACGACGTGTGGGAGGGCGAGTCCCTGCTGTACGTGCTGCGCGAGCGGCTCGGTCTGCCGGGTTCGAAGAACGCCTGTGAGCAGGGCGAGTGCGGGTCCTGCACGGTCCGCCTCGACGGCGTGCCGGTGTGTGCGTGTCTCGTCGCGGCGGGGCAGGTCGAGGGCCGCGAGGTGGTGACCGTCGAGGGACTCGCGGACTACGCCAAGCAGCGCTCCTGCGGTACCGATGCCTGTGGTACGTCGCTTCAGGACGCCCAGGGCTGGGCCGCCAAGGGGCAGGACTCCCAGACCGGCGAGGGCACCGAACTCTCCCAGATCCAGCAGGCGTTCATCGACGCCGGCGCCGTCCAGTGCGGCTTCTGCACGCCGGGTCTGCTGGTTGCCGCCGACGAGATGCTGGAGCGCAACCCGAACCCGTCCGACGCGGACATCCGCGAGGCGCTCTCGGGCAACCTGTGCCGGTGCACCGGCTACGAGAAGATCATGGACGCGGTCCGCCTCGCGGCCGCCCGGCAGGGAGAGGCGGTCTGAGCGACATGCCAACGAACGGCGCTCCCACGAAGATCACCCAGGGGTCCCAGACCAAGGGCGGCATCGGCGAGTCCACGCTCCGCCCGGACGGCACCCTCAAGGTCACCGGCGAGTTCGCGTACTCCTCCGACATGTGGCACGAGGACATGCTCTGGGGGCAGATCCTCCGCTCCACCGTCGCGCACGCCGAGATCGTGTCCATCGACACGAGCGAGGCGCTGGCCATGGCGGGTGTGTACGCCGTGATGACGTACGACGACCTGCCGACCGACGTGAAGAACTACGGCCTGGAGATCCAGGACACCCCGGTCCTCGCCCACGGCAAGGTACGCCACCACGGCGAGCCGGTCGCGATCGTCGCCGCCGACCACCCGGAGACCGCGCGCCGCGCGGCCGCCAAGATCAAGGTCGAGTACCGCGAACTGCCCGTCATCACCGACGAGGCCTCCGCGACCGCGCCGGACGCGATCCTCGTCCACGAGGGCCGCGACGACCACCACATCGGCCATGTGCCGCACCCGAACATCGTGCACCGCCAGCCGATCGTCCGCGGCAACGCCGAAGAGGCCGCCAAGAAGGCCGACTTCGTCGTCAAGGGCGAGTACACCTTCGGCATGCAGGACCAGGCCTTCCTCGGCCCCGAGTCGGGTCTCGCGGTGCCGGACGAGGACGGCGGCGTCCACCTCTACATCGCCACCCAGTGGCTGCACAGCGACCTCAAGCAGATCGCCCCGGTCCTCGGCCTGCCCGAGAGCAAGGTCCGGATGACGCTGGCCGGCGTCGGCGGCGCCTTCGGCGGCCGCGAGGACATCTCGATGCAGATCCACGCCTGTCTGCTGGCGCTGCGCACCGGCAAGCCGGTCAAGATCGTCTACAACCGCTTCGAGTCCTTCTTCGGGCACGTCCACCGCCACCCGGCGAAGCTCTACTACGAGCACGGCGCCACCAAGGACGGCAAGCTCACGCACATGAAGTGCCGGATCGTCCTGGACGGCGGCGCGTACGCGTCGGCCTCCCCGGCGGTCGTCGGCAACGCCTCCTCGCTGAGCGTCGGCCCGTACGTCGTGGACGACGTCGACATCGAGGCGATCGCCCTCTACACCAACAACCCGCCCTGCGGCGCCATGCGCGGCTTCGGCGCCGTCCAGGCGTGCTTCGCCTACGAGGCGCAGATGGACAAGCTGGCCGACGCGGTGGGCATGGACCGGGTGGAGTTCCGGCAGCTCAACGCCATGGAACAGGGCACGATCATGCCGACCGGGCAGCCGGTCGACTCCCCGGCCCCGGTCGCCGAACTCCTGCGCCGCGTCAAGGCGATGCCCATGCCGCCGGAGCGTCAGTGGGAGTCCAGCGAGGGTTCCGACGTACGGCAGCTGCCCGGCGGTCTGTCCAACACCACGCACGGTGAAGGCGTCGTACGCGGTGTCGGCTACGCGGTCGGCATCAAGAACGTCGGCTTCTCCGAGGGCTTCGACGACTACTCCACCGCCAAGGTGCGCATGGAGGTCATCGCCGGCGAGCCCGTCGCCACCGTGCACACCGCCATGGCGGAGGTCGGCCAGGGCGGAGTCACCGTCCACGCGCAGATCGCCCGCACCGAGCTGGGTGTCGCCCAGGTGACGATTCACCCGGCCGACACGCAGGTGGGCAGCGCCGGTTCGACGTCCGCGTCGCGTCAGACGTACGTCACCGGCGGCGCCGTGAAGAACGCCTGCGAGCTGGTCCGCGAGAAGGTGCTGGAGATCGGGCGCCGCAAGTTCGGCTCCTACCACCCCGCCTGGGCCACCGCCGAGCTGCTGCTGGAGGGCGGCAAGGTCGTCACCGACGGCGGCGAGGTCCTCGCCGATCTCACGGACGTCCTGGAGGACGAGGCCGTGGAGATCGAGGAGGAGTGGCGGCACCGGCCGACCGAGGCCTTCGACCTGCGCACCGGCCAGGGCAACGGCCATGTCCAGTACTCCTTCGCCGCGCACCGCGCCGTCGTCGAGGTCGACACCGAGCTCGGCCTGGTGAAGGTCATCGAACTGGCCTGTGCCCAGGACGTCGGCAAGGCGCTCAACCCGCTGTCCGTCCTCGGCCAGATCCAGGGCGGCACGCTCCAGGGCATGGGAGTCGCGGTGATGGAGGAGATCGTCGTCGATCCCAAGACCGCGAAGGTCAGGAACCCGTCCTTCACGGACTACCTGCTCCCGACCATCCTCGACACGCCGATCATCCCCGTCGACGTGCTCGAACTCGCCGACGAGCACGCCCCGTACGGGCTGCGCGGCATCGGCGAGGCCCCCACCCTGTCGTCGACCCCGGCCGTCCTCGCGGCGATCCGGAACGCGACCGGGCTGGAGCTCAACCGGACGCCGGTCAGGCCCGAACACCTCACGGGCACGGCGTAGCAAGTCTCTCCGGGCGGCGCAGGGAACGTCACACTTCGCCGCGCCGCCCGGAGTAACCAAGTACCGCACCGCTCGCGGAACTTGGCGCAAGGCAGTCAGTACCAGATCCTGATCGTTCGTCTCGGGCCGTCCCCCGGGTCGTGCGGCCGAAGCACCTTCCCAAATCCCGCAACCGCGCCCGCGGTTGTTTGCGGGGGCCCCTTTGAACCTTGGGAGTAGGCCCACATGACCCAGCAGTCACTGGAGCCGAAGACCGTCGCCGAAGATGCGGGTGAAGGCACC
This sequence comes from Streptomyces sp. NPDC079141, assembly GCF_040686775.1. NCBI lineage: Bacteria > Bacillati > Actinomycetota > Actinomycetes > Kitasatosporales > Streptomycetaceae > Streptomyces > Streptomyces sp. NPDC079141. The sequence continues at coordinate 128,235 of NZ_JBFBLP010000013.1, forward strand.
CGCGTCCCCGCCGGACGCTCTTGGCTCGACCGGTACTTCCACATATCCCACCGGGGATCCTCCGTCGCACGCGAAGTGCGCGGCGGCGTCACCACCTTCATGGCGATGGCGTACATCCTCCTGCTCAACCCCCTGATCCTGTCCGGCAAGGACGCGGCGGGCGACACGCTCGCACAGAAGGCCCTGATCACCGCGACCGCGTTCGCGGCGGCCTTCACCACGCTGCTGATGGGCTTCTTCGGCAAGGTGCCGCTCGCCCTGGCCGCCGGCCTCTCCGTCTCCGGCGTCCTCGCCTCGCAGGTCGCCCCGCAGATGACCTGGCCGCAGGCCATGGGCATGTGCGTGATGTACGGCGTCGTCATCATGCTGCTGGTCGTCACCGGCCTGCGCGAGATGATCATGAACGCGATCCCGCTCGCGCTCAAGCACGCGATCACCATGGGCATCGGTCTGTTCGTCGCCCTGATCGGTTTCTCCAAGGCCGGCTTCGTGCACCAGGGCGAGGCCACCCCGCTCTCCCTCGGCCCGACGGGCGAACTGGCCGGCTGGCCGGTGCTGTTGTTCGCCGTCACCCTGCTGGCCATCTTCATGCTCCAGGCGCGCGGCATCCCCGGCGCGATCCTGATCGGCATCGTCGGCGGCACCGTGATCGCGGTCGCCCTCAACGCGTTCGACGTCATCAAGCCCGACCAGTGGGCCAGCGGCGCCCCCGAGCTGCACGGCAGCGCGGTCTCCATGCCGGACTTCTCCCTCTTCGGCGACGTCGAGTTCGGCGGCTGGGGCGAGGTCGGCGCGATGACGGTCGGCATGATCGTGTTCACGCTGGTGCTCGCCGGGTTCTTCGACGCGATGGCCACCATCATCGGCGTCGGCACCGAGGCCAAGCTGGCCGACGACAAGGGCCGGATGCCGGGCCTGTCCAAGGCGCTGTTCATCGACGGCGCGGGCGGTGCGATCGGCGGTGTGTCCGGCGCCTCGGGCCAGACGGTCTTCGTCGAGTCGGCCACCGGGGTCGGCGAGGGCGCCCGTACGGGTCTGTCCTCGGTCGTCACCGGCCTGTTCTTCGCGGCCTGTCTGTTCTTCACCCCGCTCACGGCGATCGTGCCCGGCGAGGTCGCGGCCGCGGCCCTGGTGGTGATCGGCGCCATGATGATGATGAACGCCCGGCACGTGGACTGGGCCGACCGCGCCACCGCGATCCCGGTCTTCCTCACCGTCGTGATCATGCCGTTCACGTACTCGATCACCGCGGGTGTCGCCGCCGGCGTCATCTCCTACGTCGCCATCAAGGTCGCCCAGGGCAAGACGCGCGAGATCGGCGTGTTCATGTGGGCGCTCACGGTGATCTTCGTGGTGTTCTTCGCTCTCAACCCGATCGAGAGCTGGCTGGGCGTCCATTAGCCCGGCCATGATCAAGTCCCTTCCGCACAACCGCCGTTAAGGAGACCGAGAGATGCTGGACATCGCCGAGGAGCTCAACCGGTGGGTCGAGCAGGGCCGTGACTTCGCCGTGGCGACCGTGGTCGCCGTCGGCGGCAGCGCGCCCCGCCAGCCCGGCGCGGCGCTCGCCGTCGACAGCGACGGCACGGTGATCGGCTCGGTCTCCGGCGGCTGTGTGGAGGGCGCGGTCTACGAACTGTGCCAACAGGCCCTTGAGGACGGCGAGTCGGTCCTGGAGCGCTTCGGCTACAGCGACGACGACGCCTTCGCCGTAGGGCTCACCTGCGGCGGCATCATCGACATCCTCGTCGTACCGGTGCGGGCGGGCGACCCCGTCCGCCCGGTCGTCGCGGCCGCCCTCGCCACCGCCGCACTCGGCGAGGCGGCGGCGGTGGCCCGTATCGTCTCCGGACCGCGGGAACTGACGGGCCGCGCGCTCGTCGTCCGCCCCGACGGCTCCTACGAGGGCGGCTTCGGCGCCCATCCCGAACTGGACCGCACCGTCGCGGCCGAGGCGGGCGCCTTCCTGGACGCCGGCCGTACGGGCACCCTGGAGATCGGAGAGCAGGGCTCTCGCTGCGGAGCACCGCTCACGGTTCTGGTGGAGTCCTCCGTGCCGGCCCCCCGGATGATCGTGTTCGGCGCGATCGACTTCGCGTCGGCGCTGGTCCGGGTCGGCAAGTTCCTGGGCTACCACGTCACCGTGTGCGACGCCCGGCCCGTCTTCGCGACGAAGGCCCGCTTCCCGGAGGCCGACGAGATCGTCGTCGAATGGCCCCACACCTACCTTGAGCGCACGCGGGTGGACGCCCGCACCGTCCTGTGCGTCCTCACCCACGACGCCAAGTTCGACGTACCCCTGCTCCGGCTCGCGCTGCGCCTGCCGGTCGCGTACGTCGGCGCGATGGGCTCGCGCCGCACCCACCTGGAACGCAACGAGCGGCTGCGGGAGGTGGGCGTCACCGAGCTGGAGCTGGCGCGTCTGAGGTCCCCGATCGGGCTCGACCTCGGCGCCCGTACGCCCGAGGAGACGGCCCTGTCGATCGCCGCCGAGATCGTGGCCGACCGGCGCGGCGGCAGCGGAGTCTCACTGACCGGCGCCCACACGCCGATCCATCACGACACGGCGTCGCTGCCGGCCGGGCGGATCGGGTCCGTGGCCTGAGCGGCGGAGCGCCGTACCGCGGGCTGGTCCGGCCAGGCGAAGGCGTAGTCCGGGTCGCCGCCCCGCTCCAGCCGTACGAAGCGCAGCAGTTCGCGCACGATGCCCGCGTTGCCCATCGCCCAGCCGGTGCACGGCTCCAGCTCGCTCGGGTCGGCGCGGTGCTCGACGTTCGACCAGCGCGCGCCGTCCGTGTCGCGGACGGCCCGCGCGGTGAGGTCCGCGACCAGCAGCCGGGCGAAGTCCGGGGCGTCGCCCTGTTCGGCGATCCGGTCCGAGGCGAGGGCCAGGACGCCCGCCGTGCCGCAGCAGCGGCCGTTGTTGTCCCAGAAACCGGGGCGCAGCCGCTCGGGCAGTCCGGAGCGGGTGACGGTGTGCCAGCAGCGGTCGGCGAGCGCCGGCCAGACGGGGCCGCCGAAGAGATCCCGCAGCAGCCGGAAGACCTGGGCGTCGCCGGCCGGGCCGTGACACCACCCGAAGCTGTACCGCGGGGTCCGCTCGGGGGCGTGCGCAGGGTCGGAGTGGGGCACCAGAAAGCCCTCGGGACCGGCCTCGTCACGGGAGACGACGTCCGCGACCCCCTCCAGCGCGAGCTTGACCAGGTCCGTCCGGCCGGTCGCGACACCCACCGAGGCCAGCCCGCAGACGACGCCCAGCGTGCCGTGCGAGATGTGGTGCATCCGGCCGGGCACCTCGGGCTTGAAGGGCCACTGGACGCCCGTCGCGGTCCGCTCCGCCGTGCGCAGATACGGCTCCACCGCGCGTACGGCCAGGTCGACGTCCCCGAGCAGCAGCGCACCGAGGCCGATCCCGGCGTTGCCGCCCATCAGCTCGAACAGCTCGCCCCAGCGGGTCCCGTCGAACCGTGCCCGCACGAGCCCCATGGCCCGGTCCGCCGCGACGCCCGCCGCGGGGTCGCCCAGCTCGTCGTGAACGGCCCGCAGGGCAAGGGCCATTCCGGTGCGGCCGAAGTACAGGGAGTCGTCCTCCCAGCCGTCCACCGAGGCGGCGAGACCCCGGGCCGCACGCACGGCGGCGTCGCCGTAGGAGTCGTCACCGAAGTGCCGCCGCGCCTCCAGCAGCACCGGCACGACGCTCGCCGTACCGCTGTAGAGGATGGGGTTGAGTGCGGGGTCGGAGGGGCGGGTGGGCCAGCCGAGGCCGCCGTCGTCGTGCTCCCGCGCCACGTCCAGGAGCCAGCGCAGGCCGTCCGCCGCCAGCTCCTCGACCTCGTCAACTTCCTTGGTGGTCATGGTCCTCACTCTGGCACGCGGCCGTCACGGCCGTCTCAGCAGGCGGTTCACCGCACGCCCGAACACATACGTCGCCGCTGCCCGCAGCGGTTTGTCGAAGAACCCCGGGAGCAGACGCACCCGTAGCTCCTCGCGCCACACGACACGCGCCCGGCCGCCGGGACCGGGCCGCACCTCGATCTCCGCCCAGCCCCGCACCATCCGGCCCCGCTTCTCCAGACGGCACAGACCGGGCGTGTCCTCCGCAGGCGGCTGCCACACGGTGACCTCCATCCGGTCGTCGAAGGAGAGCGGGCCGAGCCCCGAACGCGCCACGAACACCGTGCCTTCACCAGTTGGGCCGGGCGTCAGCACCGTGACGCGGGTCAGCGGGACCACCTCGCCGTGGCGGGGCCACTGCGTGAGGCGGCGCCAGGCCTCGGACGGGGAGAGGGGTGCCGTGCGTTCGAGCAGGAAGTTGACCACAGGACGATCTTAGGGAATCCGGCCTGCTCAGCGGCGTACTCGTGGACGTCTCACGCACTTGGGGCAACGCGGGGTCGTCGGGCGGACGTACAGCGGGCGTGGACGCGCGCGAAGTCCCGTCCGGGAGCGCGCGCGGGCCCTACCCTTCGTCCAGGACCAGGCGTTCCAGGGGGAGTTGGTCGTCATGCCACTGAAGTCCTACGGCGTTCTCATCACACGGGCGGTCGACACCCGGCGCGAGGGCGCCGTCGACACCCCGCACTACCAGATCCATCTGACGGACGATCACGGCACCCAGTACCGGGCCTCGGTGAACGTCCTGTCCCAGCAACAGCCCTCCGAACTGCTGTACTTCGTCGCCGACGACTTCCGGCACCCGGTCGCCGCCCGGCTGGCGGGCCTGCCGAGCGGCTGGAACGCGCTGCCGTCCGGCTCCGACGGGCCGAACCTCGACTTCGTGCGCGGCAACCTCTTCGACCCGGCCCGGATGCGCAAGCTGCCGCCCGACCTGGCCGGCCCCGACAACGACCTCGCCGACCTCCTCGACCACTACGTGCGGCGCGCGGTCGACGACCCCGAGGCCCGCCTGTACGTCTTCGGCGAGCGCTGGGGGCCCGAACAGGCACTACGGGACAAGGTGTTCGGCTTCCTGCCAGGCAACGGCGTCCACGACATCCATATGAACCAGGGCAACAGCCGTCGCTTCCGCGGCGACGACGGCGTCCGGCAGGACGGCGCGATCCTGCTGCACTTCCCGGCGCAGGAGCGCTGGGTCGGCATCTTCCTCGCCTTCCAGAGCCAGTCCTGGCACACCGACGACACCACCGGCCACGCCCTCGACGCGGTCGACGGCACCCGCCCCGAGCCAGGCACCCGGCCCGTCCGGATCGTCGCCGCCCTGGTCAACCCGCGCGGTCCGGCGCCCGAGGCGGAGAGCGTGACCCTGCTCAACGCCTCGCCCGACCCCGTCGACCTGACCGGGTGGACCCTCGGCGGCCGGCAGGGCAGGCGCGCGCCGGTACCGGCCGGCCCGCTGGCCGCGGGCGACTGCCTGCGAATCGCCCTCACCGAGGACACCGAACTCGGCAACCGCGGCGGCGAGATCAACCTCTTCGACCCGAAGGGCCTGAAGGTGCACGGCGTCTCCTACACCGCCGCCCAGGCGGCCCGGGAGGGCTGGTCCGTCGTCTTCTGACGCGGCGGCCGAATGCCGCCTACCGAACCCGCACATGCGTACGGCACCATGAGCGCGACCGCTCCACCGGCCGGAGGGCGTCTCGTGGACCGCGAACCGCACGGCAGACGCGACGCGTTGGCGCGCGACCCGTACCCGCACTACGAGCGCGCCCGGCACGCCCAGGGGTTGACCCGCGTCGCCGAGCTGGACGCCTGGATGGTCGCCCGCGACGCCGACGTCCGTGAGGTGCTGCGCCGCCCCGAGGACTTCTCGTCGGCGAACGCGCTCAGGCCCGATGTGCTGCCCTCGCCCGCCGCGCTCGCCGTCCTCGGCCGCGGGTTCGGCGGACGCCCCGTCGTCGTCACCGCCGACGGGGCCCTGCACCAGCGGCTGCGCGCCCCGATCGTGCGTGGCCTCTCACCGGCGCGCGTCAGCGCCGTCCTGCCGTACGCCGCCGAGCGGGCCGCCGCCCTGGTGGCCGCCTTCGCCGAGGACGGGCAGGCGGAGCTGATGGCCGCCTATGCCCGCCGGCTCCCCGGCGAGGTCATCGGCCGGATCGTCGGCCTCGACCCCGGGGACGTACCGGCCGTCGTGCACGGCGGGTACCGCGCCGAGGAACTGCTGTTCCGGCCCCTGCGGGAGGCCGAGCAGGTCGCCGCGGCCGAGGACGTGGTCGCCATGCAGCAGCTCCTCGACCGTCAGGTCCGCGAGCGGCACGCCCGCCCGCGCGAGGACCTGTGCACGGAGCTCGTGGCGTCCGTGCGCCGCCCCGGGGAGGGCGAGCTGACCCTGGAGGAGCGCCATGAACTCGTCGCCCACCTCCAGAACCTGCTGATCGCCGGGCACCTGACCACCACGGCCCTGATCGGCACCACGGTGCTGCACCTGCTGCGCCACCCGGCCCAGTGGCGGCTGCTGTGCGCGGAACCCGACCGCATCCCGGCGGCCGTGGAGGAGGCCGCCCGCTACGACAGCGCCCTCCAGGGCTTCCGCCGGGTCACCACCCGCCCGGTCACCCTCGCCGGCACCGAACTGCCCGCGGGGGCGGCGCTGTTCGTGGCGTTCGGCGGGGCCAACCGGGACCCGGCCCGCCATGCGCGCCCCGACGCGTTCGACATCACCCGCTCCCCGGGTCGCCATCTCGCCTTCGGCCTGGGCGCCCACGGCTGCCCCGGCGACCGGCTCGCGCGCGAACAGCTGCGGCTCACCCTGGAGGAGCTGACGCGCCGCCTGCCCGGTCTGCGGCTGGCGGCGGACCACCCGGTCGTCATGCGGCCCACGATGATCCACCGCTCTCCCTACCGGCTGCGCCTGACCTGGTAATTCAGCCTGCCGCACCCTCCGTGTATCCCATGTAATTCTGCATTTCCGGGACCGGGTGTGGAGTTGTGGCCGATGGACTGTATTCCGGGTGGCTCCAATTCCGCTCGAATATGAGTCGAATTTCTTTCGTGGTGCACTTAGTGGCGGAAATTGCACCCGTCGTGACCTGGTGATTTACTAATCGAACCCGCTTCCGCACGCAAATATGTCCAATTCGCTGGCCAGTCGTACTCACTTGAAGCAAGATGGTGGTCACCCCAGGCCGGGGGCCTTTGGCTCGGATTACTCACGCAGGGGAGCAACATGGCCGAGCGGTGGCGGCGAATTCCCGACGGTCTTTCCATGGCAGTGATCGGTACGGCCAGTCGGCCGTCCGGCGGCGGGCCCGGTGCGGACGAGTTCGACCACGAACTGTTCGGGCTCTCCGAGGAGGAGGCCGAACAACTCCCGGCGCCGGACAAGCTGCTGATGACGGTCGCCTGGGAGGCGCTGGAGCACGCCGGACTTCCGCCGCTCCGCGTGTCGGAGGACCGTACGGCGGTCTTCGTCGGCGCGGACGGCCCCTCCGACGAGTGGCTGCTCCTCGGGTCCTACGGCGCACCCGTCGCCGTCTGCCCGTCCTCGGGGGCGGCGCTCCAGCTGGCGGCCGAAAGCCTGCGCGGGGAGAAGTGCCGTACGGCGCTGGCCGCCGTCAACGACCCGGCGGCCGGCGGCTGCGCGGTGGTCGTCCTCCGGGAGGCGGACGCCGCCCGCCGGGACGGCGACCGGGTGCTGGCCCTCGTGGAGAGCGCGCAGGAGCCCGGCAGCGGCGGGGCCGGGCCGGACCCCGGGCTCCTCCTCGACCTGGTCGGGGTGATCGCGGCCCGCGAGGAGCTGACGCTCACCCACCCCGACGGCCGCGTGCGCGTCGAGGCCGCTCCCGCCGAACCCCCCGCGCCGCAACGGGACTTCGAGCCGCTCGTCCTGTGCGCACTGTCGGGCACCTCGGCCGCCGGACTGCGGGCCGACGCCGAACGGCTGGCCGAACTGCTCGCCTCCCCCCGGCCGCCGCACCCGGCGGACATCGCCTGGACCCTCGCCCGGCACCGGGCGCACCTCCCCGAGCGGGCCGTCGTCGTGGCCCGTGAACGCGGCGAACTGGAGGCCGGACTGCGGGCCGTGGCCGCGGGCGCGTCGGCGCCGGGGGTGGTCACGGGCCGCGCCGTGTGGGCAGCCGCACGCAAGGCGGTCTGGGTGTTCTCCGGCGACGGCTCCCAATGGACCGGAATGGGCCGGGAGTTACTGGAGTGCGAGCCCGCCTTCGGCGCCTTCCTGACGGAGGTCGACCCGGTCTTCCGCGCCGAGGGCGGATACAGCCCGCTGGAGCTGCTGACCTCCTCGGACGTGGGCGCCGCCCGCGGCGGCCGGCTCCAGGGGCTGTGCTTCGCCATGCAGGCCGCGCTGTCCCGCGTATGGCTCGACCACGGCGTCGAACCCGCCGCCGTCATCGGGCACTCCGGCGGTGAGATCGCCGCCGCGGTGGCGGCGGGCGCCCTGTCGCCCGCCGACGGGGCCCTGCTGGTCTGCCGCCGCTCCGCGCTGCTGCCGCGCACGGCGGGCGCCGGCACCATGGCGCTGGTCGACCTGCCCCCGGCCGAGGTCGAGGCCGCCCTGCGGGACCGGACCGACGTGGTCGTCGGCATCCGGGCCTCGTCCCTCACGACCGTGATCTCCGGCGACGTGGACGCCGTCGAACAGCTCACCGCGGCATGGGCGGCGCAGGGCAGGTTCGTCCGGACGGTGGCCACCGACATCGCCCCGCACAGCCCCCACATGGACCCGCTCCTCGACGAGGTACGGGCGGCGCTGGCCGGACTCGCCCCCCGCCCGCCCCGGGTCCCCCTGTACTCCACCGTGCTCGACGACCCGCGCACCACCGCGCTGCGCGACGCGCAGTACTGGGCCGGGAACCTGCGCAACACCGTGCGCTTCGACGTCGCGGTCGCGGCCGCCGCCGAGGACGGGCACCGGATCTTCCTGGAGATCTCCGGCCATCCGCTGGTGACCCAGGCCATGCAGGAGACACTCGGCGCGCACGGCGTCGACGACGCCGTGGTGCTCCCCACACTGCTGCGCAACCGCCCCGAGCAGTCGACCGTCTTCACCCACCTCGGTGCCCTGCACTGCCACGGCGCGGCCGTCGACCTCACGGCACGGCACCCCGGCGGCCGCCTGGTCGACCTGCCCGCCCGTGCCTGGCGGCGCCCGGCAGCCGACGGCCCGGACGGGACGCGGCAGCCGGACGGACCCGAGCGGCGGACCGACTGGCAGCTGCTGCCCCCCGACGAGCTGCGCCAGGCGCTGACGGACCTGGTCCGCGATCTGGTGGCCGCCCAACTCGGCCTGAAACCGGCAGAGCTGGACAACCGGCGGCCCCTGGCCGAACACGGCATGGAGTCCGTCGCCTCGCTGGCGATCAGGCGTCGTCTCGCCGAACACCTCGGCCTCCCGCTCCCGGCCACGCTGCTGTGGAACCACCCCACCGTCGACGAGGTCGTGCCCGCCCTCGCCGCACGCCTGGACCGGTCCGCCGCGCCGGAGCCCGCACCGGCCGAGGACACCGCCGGCCCGTCGGGCTTCGAACTGCTCCTGAGTGACATAGAGAGCGACGGAGACGCCCTGTGACCATCAGCCAACGACTGTCCGCGCTCACCGCGCAGCAGCGCGAGACCCTTGCCGAACGGCTCGGCGCGGCGGCCGGGACCGTCGCCGCCGAACCCGTCGCGGTGATCGGCATCGGCTGCCGGCTGCCCGGCGGCGTCGCCTCGCCGGACGACCTGTGGCAGCTGCTGGCCGAGGGGCGCGACGTCGTGGCACCGGTGCCCGAGGGGCGGCGCACCCCCGGCGACGGCACCGACGCGCTGGACGCACAGGTGCGCGAGCGGCTGCACCGGGGCGGATTCCTCGACGACGTGGCCCACTTCGACGCCGAGTTCTTCGGCATCTCACCGCGCGAGGCGGAGGCCATGGACCCCCAGCAGCGGCTGCTGCTGGAGGTGGCGTGGGAGACGCTGGAACACGCGGGCACCGTCCCGGCACGCCTGGCCGGCAGCCGTACCGGCGTGTTCGTCGGCGCCTACTACAACGAGTACCTGCAACGCGGCCTCGCCGACTCCGAGACCCTGGACGCCTACACCCTGACCGGCGGCCTGCACAGCGTCCTGGCCGGCCGGCTGTCCTACGTCCTCGATCTGCGCGGCCCCTGCCTGGCCGTGGACAGCGCCTGCTCGTCCTCCCTCACGGCCGTCCATCTGGCCTGCCAGAGCCTGCGGTTGCGCGAGAGCGACACCGCGCTGGCCGGCGGGGTCAACCTCATCCTCGACGTCGGCATCAGCCGCTCTCTTGAGGAGTACGGGCTGCTCGCCCAGGGCGGCCGGTGCCGCACCTTCGACGCCGGTGCCGACGGGATCGTCCGCACCGAGGGCTGCGCCCTGGTCCTGCTCAAACGGCTCTCCGACGCACTGCGCGACCAGGACCGCGTGCTCGCCGTCGTACGCGGCAGCGCCGTCAACCAGGACGGCCGCTCCAACGGACTCACCGCGCCCTCCGGAACGGCCCAGCGCGACCTGCTGCGCGACGCCCTCACCCGCTCCGGCGTCGACCCCGCCCACGTCGGCATGATCGAGACGCACGGCACCGGCACCGCACTCGGCGACCCCATCGAGGTGGAGGCGCTGGCCGAGGTGTACGGGGCCGGGCAGTCGGGTCGCTGCGCCCTCGGCGCGGTCAAGACCAACCTCGGCCACTCCGAGGCGGTCTCCGGCGTCACCGGCCTGATCAAGACGGTGCTGGCCGTCGGGCGGGGCGTCGTGCCGCGCAACCTCCACTTCACCGAGCTCAACCCGAACATCTCCCTCGACGGCACCCGCCTGTTCGTGCCCACCGAGGACACCGCGTGGCCGGTCGAGGGCCCGCCGCGGCTGGCGGCCGTGTCGGCCTTCGGCATGGGCGGCACCAACGCACACCTCCTCGTCGAGCAGGCGCCCGCACCCCGGAAGGCCCCGCCCGCGCCCACGGCCACGGCCACCGCGGACGCTCCGCTGCTGTTCCCGCTGTCCGGCGCCACCGACGCACACCTGCGCGGCGCCGCCCGGCGGCTGGCCGAATGGCTCACCGGGCCCGGCGCGGACACCCCCCTGACGGACGTCGGCCACACCCTCGCCCTGCGCCGCGCCCACCACGCCGCCCGGCTGACCGTCGTGGCCGGGGACCGGCCCGCCCTGCTGGACCGGCTGCACCGCTTCCTGGCAGGCGAGATCGCCTCCGGCAACAGCGAGGGCACGGTGTCCCGGGCCGCCGACCGGGGCGTTGTGTGGGTGTTCTCCGGCCACGGCTCGCAGTGGACCGGCATGGGCGCCGAACTGCTCGCGCACGACCCGGCGTTCGCCCGCGTCGTCGACGAACTCGACCCCGTCTACGCCGAGGAGACCGGCACCTCCCTGCGGGCGGCGCTGCGCGAGGACCTGCGCACGGCTCCCGCCGACCGGGTCCAGCCCCTGCTCTTCGCCCTCCAGGTCGCCCTGGCCGAGGTCTGGCGGGCGCACGGCGTCCGGCCGTCCGCGGTGATCGGCCACTCCATGGGCGAGATCGCCGCCGCCGTCGTCGCCGGGGCACTGACCCGCACCGACGGCGCCCGGCTGATCTGCCGCAGGTCACTGCTGCTGCGGGCGGTGGCCGGACACGGCGCGATGGCCGCGCTGGATCTCGACGCCGACGCCACCGAACGGCTGCTCGCCGGACGCGAAGGACTGTCGGCCGCCATCCTCGCCGCACCCGACTCCACCGTGGTCTCCGGACCGCCGGACGCCGTGGACGCCCTGGTCGCCGACGCGACGGCCGCCGGGATCAACGTACGCAGACTCGCCTCCGACGTGGCCTTCCACAGCCCGGCCATGGACCCGCTGTGCGCACAACTGCGGGACGCGATCGCCGAGTTGCCGTGGAGCGAGCCCGACCTTCCCTTCTACAGCAGCACCTACGGCGGCGGCCGGCACACCGGCCCGCTGGACACCGGCCACTGGGTGGCCAACCTGCGCAACCCCGTCCGGTTCGGCGCCGCCGTCGCCGCTGCGGCGGCCGACGGCCACCGGCTGTTCGCCGAGATCTCGCCGCACCCGGTCGTCGCCCGCACCCTGCGGCGCACACTGGACTCGGCGGGCGCCGACGACGCCGTGGTCGTCGCCTCGCTCCGCCGCGACGAACCGCAACGCGCCACCCTGCTGGAGCAGTTGGGCACCCTGCACTGCCACGGAGTGGAGCTCGACTGGACCCGGGTCCATCCGCACGGCGGACCGACCGGCCTGCCCACCACGGCCTTCCAGCGCCGCCGGCACTGGCGGGCCGGCGTCCCTGCGGGAGCCGTGGCGCAGCGACGCACCGCAGACGGGCCGTTGGGCGTCCCGGCCGAACTCGCCGCCTTCCCCGACGCCCGCGTATGGGAGCGGCCGGCCGGCCCCACCACCCCAGTGGACCACGACGCCTGCCTGGAGAACGCCTGGGCCGCCGCCCGGGCCACCGGACTCGACCCGTCCGGCATCACCGACTTCGCCCTGCGGGACACGCCCCCCGCGGGAGCCGTGATCCGGCTGCAGACCACCGTGCGGCGCACCGGCCCGCTCACCGCCGAGTGGCGGCTGCACTGGCGCGCACAGGACGGCACCTGGCACCTCCTCGCCGACGCCGAACTGGCCGAGGACGGGCGCGGCGGCGTGCCCGCCGACTGGGTCTACCGCACGGAGTGGCGGGCCCGCCCGCTGCCCGAAGGCCGCGACCGCGCCCCCGGCCGGTGGCTCGTCGTCGACGGCGCGGGCCTCGGCGACAGCGTCCGCGACCTCGTAGAGTCCCGCGGCGGCACGGCCGTCTCCGTACCCGCGGGCGACCTCCTCGACCTGCCGCCCCAGGAGCTGGCACAGCGGCTGCCCGCACTCGACGCCGTCGACCACGTCCTGTACTGCGCCGCCCTCGACACCCCGCCGGACGAGCCCGAGTCGCCGGTGTGGGCACGCCGGCTCACCGTGGGCCTGCTGCGGCTGGCCCGCCTGCTCGCCGTCCGGGGACACGGCCGCCCCCGGCTGCACCTGGTCACCCGCTACGCGCAGACCGTCGGCGACGAACCCCGCGTGGCCCCCGCCCAGGCGGTCCTGTGGGGCCTGGGCCGGGGACTCGCCGTCGAACTCACCGAGGTCTGGGGCGGCCTGACCGACCTCGACGACACCGACCCGGCCGAAGCGGCCCGGCTGCTGCTCGCCGAGGCCACCCGATCCGACGGCGAGGACCAGGTCGCCTTCCGCGCCGGCCGGCGCCACGTCACCCGCCTCGTCCGCGGCAAACTCGACGACGGCCCGAGCGGCACGCTGGGCCCCGACGGCTGCCACCTGGTCGTCGGCGCGAGCGGCTCCATCGGGCCCAGCCTGATCGACCGCCTGGCCACCCTGGGCGCCCGCCACCTCGTACTGCTCACCCGGCGGGAACTGACCGGACCCGCCGCCGACACCGCAGCCCGCCTGCGGGCCGGGGGAACGGCGGTCACCGAGGTCAGGGCCGACGTGGCCGACGGGACCGCCATGACCGCGCTGTTCGCCCGCTTCGGGGCCGATCTGCCCCCGCTGCACGGCGTCTTCAACGCGGCGATGGCCGGCGGCTACACCGAGCTGGCCGACCTCACGGACGAGGACATCGCGCTGATGCTCCGGCCGAAGGTCGACGGCTCCGTCCTGCTGCACCGGCTGTCCGCGGGCCACGAGGTACGGCACTTCGTGCTGTTCTCCTCCACGGCGGCCCTGCTCGGCGCCCGCGGACTGACCCACTACGCCGCCGCCAACTACTTCCTGGACTCCCTCGCCCGGCACCGCCGTGCCCTGGGACAGCCGGCCCTGGTGATCGACTGGGGCATCTGGGGAGAGGCGTTCGGGCAGGTCCACTACAGCGACCTGATGGCCGCCTCCGGCCTGCGCCCCATGCCCGACACCACCGCCGTCCGCGCCCTGGACTCCCTCCTGTTCGACGACGGCACGCACGCCGTCATCGCCGCCGTCGACTGGCCGGTCCTCGCCGACGCCTACCGCTCCCGCATCGCCCTGCACCTGATCGACGAGGTCGCACCCGAACGCAAGCCCACGCACCGACCGTCGGCACCCGGCCAGGAGGCCGCCCGCGTGCTCGCCGCCACCGGCGCCGCCCGGGCCCGGCTGCTCCAGGAGTTCGTCCGGGCCACCGTGGCCGGCCTGCTCGGCTTCGACTCGCCGAGCAGGCTCGGCACCGACCAGCGGTTCTTCCAGATCGGCATGGACTCCCTGACCGCGAGCCGGACCCAGGCCCAGCTCGCCCGCGACCTCGGCCACGACATCCCCGCCGCCGCGGTCTTCAACTACCCGACGGTCGAAGCACTGACGGAGTACCTCCTGGAGGAACTCACCGACGACCCGGCCGAGATCGCCACCCCCGGCACCACACCCCCCGAGACCGCTCCCGCGGCGCAGGACACCCCCGCCGAGGACCTCTCGGAGGACGAACTCATCCGCCGCCTCACGGAAAGACTGGGTCCCCTGTGACGGGTACGGACAACCACGAGGGAGACCGGCGAGCCGTCCTCCAGCGCGCACTGGAGACCATCGACCAGTTGGAGCGCAGGGCGCTCAAGGCCGAGGGACGGCTCACCGAGCCGGTCGCGGTCATCGGCATCGGCTGCCGGCTGCCCGGCGGCGTCGACGGCCCCGACGCCTACTGGCGGCTGCTCGCCGAGGGCCGCGACGCCGTCGTCGAGGTCCCGGCGGCCCGCTGGGACGCCGCCGCGTTCCTGTGCGACGACTTCACCGTGCCCGGCACGATCCGGTCCGCGAGCGGGGGCTTCCTCACGCACTGGGAACCGGAGTCGTTCGACGCGGCGTTCTTCGGCATCACCCCGCGCGAGGCCGACGCCATGGACCCGCAGCAGCGGCTGCTCATGGAAGTGACCTGGGAGGCGCTCGAACATGCCGGGCTGCCCGCCGACCGGCTGCACGGCACCCGCGGCGGCGTCTTCGTCGGCATCACCCTGCACGAGTACGGCGTACGGCACTTCGGCGCGCTCGCCCCGCAGGACGTGGACGCCTACACGGTCACCGGCAGCGTGCACAACCCGGCGGCCGGGCGCATCGCCTACCACTTGGGGCTCCAGGGACCGGCCCTCGCGGTCGACACCGCCTGCTCCTCCTCGCTGACGGCCGTCCACCTGGCCTGCCAGAGCCTGCGCACCGGCGACGCCGACCTGGCCCTGGCCGCCGGCACCAATCTGATGCTGATGCCCGAGTCGAGCATCTCCCTGTCCCGCTTCGGCACGCTCTCCCCGGACGGCCGCTGCAAGGCCTACGACGCCTCCGCCGACGGCCTCGGCCGCGGCGAGGGCTGCGGCGTCGTCGTCCTCAAGCGGCTGGCCGACGCCGAACGCGACGGGGACCGGGTGCTCGCCGTGGTCCGCGGCACCGTGGTCAACCAGGACGGCGCCAGCAGCGGCCTGACCGTGCCCAACGGACTTGCCCAACGCGCCGCGATCCGGGCCGCGTTGGAGCGGTCCGGCCTCTCCCCGCACGACATCGACTACATCGAGGGCCACGGCACCGGAACCCCGCTCGGCGACCCCATCGAACTGGAGGCGCTGGCCGACGTGTTCGTCCCGGACCGGGACCCCGACCACCCCCTGGTCGTCGGCTCGGTCAAGACCAACATCGGGCACACCGAGGCGGCCGCCGGGGTGGCCGGCCTGATCAAGACGGTCCTGGCGCTGCGCCACCGCCGTATCCCCGCCCACCTCCACCTGGCGGAGAAGACCCCGAGGATCAGCGAGCGGGCGGCCCGCATCGCCCTCGCCGGCGACGGCCTGCCCTGGCCGGAGCGGGACAGGCCGGGCCGGGCCGGCGTCAGCGCCTTCGGGATCAGCGGTACGAACGCCCATGTCGTCGTCGAGGAGGCCGCGGTACCCGAGGAGGCGCGGCCCGCCGAGAAGGACGGGCCCTGGCTGTGCCAGCTCTCCGGCGCCGACGCCCGCGGCCTGCGGGCCAACGCCGGGCGCCTCGCCGAATGGCTCGCCGACCACGGCGACGTACCACTGGCGGACATCGCGCACACCCTTGGGCGGCGCCGCACCCACCTGGACGTGCGGGCCGCACTGGTCGCCGACACCGCCGACGGCCTGCGCGAGAGCCTGACCGCGCTGGCCGACGAGGAACGGGCCGGGACCCGCGTCCTGCCGTCGGCCGGCGCCGGAGCGGTCTGGGTCTTCTCCGGCCAGGGCTCCCAGTGGACCGGCATGGGCCGCGAACTGCTCGCCGCCGAACCGGAGTTCGCCGCCGTCATCGACACCCTCGAACCCGTCGTGCGGGCCGAGACCGGCATCGGACTGCGGGAGCTGATCACCGAACGGGACCTGAGCCGGGCCCCGATGCAGCACGTCCAGCCCGCCGTGTTCGCCCTCCAGGTCGGCCTCGCCGCCGTATGGCGCTCGCGCGGCCTGGAACCCGCCGCGGTCCTCGGCCACTCCATGGGCGAGGCGGCCGCGGCCGTGGTCAGCGGAGCGCTCGGCCTTGAGGACGGCGCCCGGGTCATCTGCCGCCGCTCCCGGCTGTTCGGCGAGCGCTCCGGGGGCGGAATGATCGCGCTGGTCGAACTCCCCGCCGACGAGGTCGAGGAACGGCTGGCCGGCATCGAGGGAGTGACGGTCGCCGTGAGCGCGTCGCCGCGCTCCACCGTGGTGGGTGGCGTTGCCGAGGACGTGATGCCGCTGGTCGAGCAGTGGCGGGCCGAGGGCCTGCTGGCCCGCCCGGTCCCCGGCGTCACCGTCGCCGCCCACACCCCGCACGTCGACCCGCTGCTGCCCGAGCTCCGCGACCTGCTCGCCGACCTCGCCCCGGCCGAGCCCCGCACCACCTTCTACTCCACCGCCCTGCCCGACCCCCGCACCACCCCCGCCTGCGACGCCGACTACTGGGTCGCGAACATGCGCAACCCGGTGCGCTTCAGCCAGACCGTCGCGGCCGCCGCCGAGGACGGCTTCCGGGTCTTCGTCGAGGTCTCCCCGCACCCGGTCGTCACCCACTCCATCGGCGAGACGCTCCAGGACGCCGGAATCGACGACCTCCTCGTCACCGGCTGCCTGCGCCGCGGCGAACCGGCCCGGCACGCACTGCTGTCCGCACTCGGCGTCCTGCACAGCCACGGCGTACCGGTGGACCTCGAACGCCTGCACCCCTACGGCGAGTTGACGGACCTGCCCGCCTACGCCTGGCAGCACGAGCGGTTCTGGTTCGACACCTTCGACGAAAGCGGTGGCGCGGCGGCGGAACCGGGCACGCACCCGCTGCTCGGCAGCCATGTCGTCGTCCCGGGCTCACCCGTCCAGCACCTGTGGCAGACACAGCTGTCCGAACGACGGCTGCCCTGGCTCGCCGACCACCAGGTCGCCGGCAGCGTCGTCGTGCCCGGCACCGCCTACTGCGAGGCGGCCCTCGCCGCCGCGAGCGAGGCCCTCGGGGCACCGCCCGACACCGTCGAACTGCACGACATCGCCTACCGGGCGCTGCTCGTCGTCGACGGCACGGTCACCGTCAGCACCGTCCTGACCGAAGAGGGGCCCGGCACCGGCCGGATCGAGATCCGCACCCGCGACCACACCGGCGCCTGGGTCACCCACGCCACCGCCGGGGCCCGGGTCGCCGCGGACACCGAACGCCCGCCGCCGCAGGACGTGGCCGCACTGGAGTCCCGGCACCCGCGCCCGCTGGAGCCGGAGCGGCTCTACGCGTGGATGCGCGCCGCCGGACAGCAGCACGGCCCCGCCTTCCAGGGCGTGCGGTCCGTCCGCCTCGGCGACGACGGAACCGGCGCCGCGCTGGGCCGGATCGACGTACCGCAACAGGCCGCGGTCGGGCTGCGCCAGGCACATCTGCACCCCGTCCTGCTCGACCTGTGCATGCAGCTCCTCGGCGCCGTGCCCGCCGCCGAGCCGCCCACGGACGACGGGCCCGGCGCCCTCCTGCCGGTCGCCGTCCGCTCACTGCGCCGCTGGGCCGACCCCGCCGACGGACACCTGGTCGTCAGCCGGCTGACCCCGGTCGCGGACGGCGCCGGGCTCCTCGGGGACGTCGAACTCCTCGACGACGAGGGCCGCGTGCTGGTCTCCGCCCGGGGAGTCGAGGTCACCGACGTGTCCCGGGCCGCCGACCGGCATCCGCTGGACGACCGCATGTACGAGCTGACCTGGGAGCCCGCGCCCCCGCTCGCGCCCGCCTCCCGGCCGGCCGGCGGCAGCTGGCTCCTGGTCACCGAGCCCGGCAGCATCCCGCTCGCCGAACATCTGCGCAGCGGTCTCACCGCGGCCGGTGAGACCTGCCTGCTGCTGGACTCGGCGGCCGGGCCGGAATCCCTCACCGGCGCACTGGCCGCCGTGGGGGCGGCGCCGAGGGGGGTCGTGGTGCTGATGCCCCCACAGGACGACATCCCCACCGTTGTGGAGAGCGCCCGGCTCCGAGTCCTCCGTCTGGCCGAGCTGGTCAACGGCCTGGACTCCGCCCTGGAAGAGGCCGGGGACCGCCCGCGGCTGTGGGTCGTGACCTGCGGGGCGCACGCGGTGCGGCCCGGGGACCCCGTGGCGCTCGCGCAGAGCGGGCTGCGGGGCCTGGCCAGGACGCTCGGCTTCGAACACCCCGCGCTGCGCACGACGTTGCTCGACCTCGACCCGCGCGGCGCCGACCCGGACGCCCTGCTCCAGGAACTGCTCGGCGACCCCGGGCAGGACGACATCGTCCACCGCGACGGGCAGCGCCACCTCACGCGCTTCACACCCGCCCCGCTGCACGACCCCGACCGCCCGCCGCCGCGCCGCACCGCCCGCTACGGCCAGGACGGCTTCCGGCTGGCCACCCGCAGGCCCGGCCGCCTCGACGCGCTGGAGCTACGGGCCTTCGACCGCCGCCCGCCGGGGCCCGGCGAGGTGGAGATCCAGGTCGCGGCCGCCGGACTCAACTTCAGCGACACGCTCAAGGCGCTCGGCGTCTACCCCGTCCGCGCCGGTGAACCCGAGCCGCTGCTGGGCACCGAGTGCGCCGGGCGGGTCAGCGCGGTCGGCCCGGACGTGACGGACTTCGCGGCCGGGGACCTGGTCGTCGCCTCCGGCTGGGGCTGCTTCGCCTCGTTCATGACCACCCGCGCCCACCTCGTCACCCGGCTCCCCGAGGGCATGACCCCGGAGCAGGCGGCCACCGTGCCCTCGGTGTTCGGCACGGCCTGGTACGGGCTGCGGCACATCGCGCGCATCGCGGCCGGAGACCATGTCCTCGTCCACTCCGCGACCGGCGGCGTCGGCATGGCCGCGATCGCCATCGCCCGGGCCGCGGGAGCGGAGGTGCACGCCACCGCCGGCACCCCGGAGAAGCGCCGGCTGCTGCGGGACATGGGCATACGGCATGTGTCGGACTCGCGCAGCCTCGACTGGGCGGACGACGTGCTGGCCGCCACGGACGGCCGCGGCGCGGACATCGTGCTGAACTCGCTGACCGGCCCGGCGCTGCGCCGCGGCGTCGAGATCCTGGCCGAGCACGGCCGGTTCGTCGAGCTCGGCAAGCGCGACATCCACGACGACATGCGCCTCGGACTGCTCTCCTTCAGCCGCGGCATCACCTTCGGCGCGGTCGACGCCGACCTGCTCGCCCGCACCCGCCCCGCCGTGTTCCGGCAGGTCCTCGACGAGGTCTTCGCGGAGCTCGCGGCGGGCCGCCTCGCCCCGCTGCCGTACACGCGGTGGCCGCTGGAGGAGGCCGCCGAAGCCTTCCGCACGATGGCGGGCGCCGAGCACACCGGCAAGCTCGTCATCACCGTCCCCGAGACGGGGGAGGCCCAGGTCACCACCCCCGAGGCCGCCGTGCCCGTGGTCCGCGAGGACGGCGGCTACATCGTCACCGGCGGACTGACCGGACTCGGCCTGCACACCGCCGGGCATCTGGTGGACCTCGGGGCGCGCTGCGTGGTGCTCAACGGCCGCTCGGCGCCCACCGATCGGGCCGAGGAGGCCATCGAGCGGATGCGCGGGGCCGGGGCGGAGGTGGTCGTCGTCCGCGGGGACATCGCCGCACCGGACACCGCGGAGCGGCTCGTCGACGCGGTCGAGCGCACCGGCGCCACCCTGCGCGGGGTGGTCCACGCGGCGGTGGTGCTGGACGACTGCGCGCTGGCCGGCCTGGACGCCGAACGGCTGGAACGGGTCTGGCGCCCCAAGGCACTCGGGGCATGGCGACTGCACGAGGCCACCGAGGGCCGGGACCTGGACTGGTGGGCGGGGTTCTCCTCCACCGCTGCCGTGTTCGGCAACGCCGGACAGGCCGGGTACGCGGCGGCCGGCGCCTGGCTCGACGGCCTGGCCCACTGGCGCCGGGCCCACGGCCTGCCCGCCCTGACCGTCGACTGGGGCCCCTGGGCCCGGATCGGACTGGCCCGGAACCTGGACGCGCGCGGCTACCGCCTCATCGAACCCGAGGACGGCATGGCGGCGTTGGAGGCGCTGATCTCCGGCGGGCGCACACAGGCGGCGTTCGTCGCCTTCGGCCGGGACGAGTGGTTCAGCGGCCATCCGGCGGTACGCGCCTCGTCCGTCTACGCCCGCACCCGGGACGCCGCCGAGCAGGACGGGCAGGCGGGGGCGCCGCTGCTGACCCGGATCGCCGAGGCGCCGTCGCCGCAGCGGGCCCGGCAGCTCGTCGCCGCCTACCTCGTAGAGCAGGTGTGCGGTGTGCTGCGGCGCAGCGAGAGCACGGTCGACCTGCGGGCACCGATGTCCACCTTCCGGTTCGACTCCCTGATGGCCCTGGAGCTGCGCAACCGGCTGGAGGGCGGAACGGGCCTGAAACTGTCCGCGACGCTCGTCTGGGCCCACCCGGACCTGGCCTCCCTCGCCGACGACCTCGCCGGACGGCTGGGCATCGAGGCCGAACCCGAACCCGAACCCAAACCCCCCGCGGAGCCGGACCCCGGCACCGGCGACGACACGGACGACGACGCGGACGCCGCATTGCTGGCGCAGATCCTGGCCGCGGTCGAACCGGCGGACGGCACGGACGCTGACGAGGAGGGCCCGCGATGACCGACCTGGCCGCACTCATAGGCAAGCTCTCACCGAAGGCGCGGGCCGCGCTGGCCCGCGAGCTCACCGGCGGTGCCGAGGACCGGCCCGGCGCCGAGGAGCCCGTCGCGGTGGTGGGCCTGGGCTGCCGCTACCCCGGCGGCGCCGACACCCCCGAGCGGCTGTGGGACCTGCTGGCCGAGGGCCGCGACGCGGTCACCCGCATCCCCGACGGGCGCTGGGACATCGACGCGTTCTACTCCCCGGACCCGGACATGCCCGGCCGGATGCCGCACGTACGGGGCGGCTTCCTCGACGACGCCGCCGGCTTCGACGCCGAGTTCTTCGGCATCGCGCCCCGCGAGGCGCTGGCCATGGACCCGCAGCAGCGGCTGCTGCTGGAGGTGGCCTGGGAGGCGCTGGAGCACTCCGGCACCGCCCCGGAACGCCTGCGCGGCAGCCGCACCGGCGTCTACGTCGGGATCGCCGCCCCCGACTACCTCATCGAGCGGCTGCTGGACCCGGAGGGCCTGGACGACGCCCACACCGTGACCGGCGGCTCCCACAGCACCGCCGTGGGCCGGCTGTCGTACCTGCTGGACCTGCGCGGGCCGTCGATCGCCGTCGACACGGCGTGCTCCTCCTCGCTGGTGGCGGTCCACCTGGCCTGCCAGAGCCTGCGCAGCGGCGACACGGACGTGGCGCTGGCCGGCGGGGTGCACGTGATCAGCTCGCCGCTGACCACCGTCGCGCTGTACAAGGGCGGGATCACCGACCCGGACGGCCACTGCAAGGCCTTCGACGCCGACGCCGCGGGCTTCGTACGCGCCGAGGGCTGCGGAGTCGTCGTACTGAAGCGGCTCTCCGACGCGCTGCGCGACGGCGACCCGGTACGGGCCGTGATCCGGGGCAGCGCGGTCAACCAGGACGGCCTGTCGAACGCCCTCACCTCGCCCTCCGTGGAGGCCCAGCGGGCCGTCCTCGCCGAGGCGGTCGGGCGGGCCGGGGTCCGCGCGGGCGACGTGGGGATGGTGGAGACCCACGGCACCGGCACACCGATCGGGGACCCGATCGAGGTGACGGCGATCGGCGAGGTCTACGGGCGCTCGGGACAGGGCCGTTGTGCCCTCGGCGCGGCCAAGACCAACATGGGCCACTGCGAGGAGGCGGCCGGGGTCCTCGGCCTGATCAAGACGGTGCTGTGCCTCCAGCACGGCCGGATCCCGCCCAACGTCCACTTTCGGCGCCTCAATCCGGAGATCGACCTGGACGGAACCCGGCTGTTCGTGCCGACCGGGCTCACCGACTGGCCGGTCACCACGGCGGGGCCGCGGCTGGCCGCCGTGTCCTCCTTCGGCATGGGCGGCACCAACGCCCACCTCGTCCTCGAACAGGCCCCCGCGGGCCCGGAACCCGAGCCGGAACCGGAGCCGCGCCCGTATCTGATCCCGGTGTCGGGCGCCTCCCCGCGCGGGCTGCGCGCCAACGCCGAGCGGCTGGCCGAGTGGCTGCGCGGAAACGACGGAACCTCGCTGCGCGACCTGGCCCACACCCTGGGTCGGCGCCGCTCCCACCTCCCCGAACGCGCGGTGGTCGTCGCCGACACCCCGGACATCCTGGCGCTCGGCCTGAAGTCCCTGACGGCCGACGAGGACGGCCCGAACCCCGTCGGATCCGTGCTGCCCGCGGCGGCCGCCGGCGCGGTCTGGGTCTTCTCCGGACACGGCTCCCAGTGGTCCGGCATGGGCCGCGAACTCCTCGTGCAGGAGCCGGAGTTCGCCCGGATCCTGGACCGGCTCGAACCGGTGGTGGCCGAGGAGTCCGGCATCTCCCTGCGGGAGACGATCGCCGCCGGCGACTACGCCGACCCGGTCCGCACCCAGATCGCCCTCTTCGCGATGCAGGTGGGTCTGGCCGAGGTGTGGCGTGCCCACGGCGCCCGTCCGGCCGCGGTCCTCGGCCACTCCATGGGCGAGGTCGCCGCCGCGGTGGTCAGCGGGGCGCTCGCACCGGAGGACGGCGCACGCGTGATGTGCCGCCGGCTCGACGTGATGAGCCGCGGCCTCAAGGGCAAGGGCACCATGGCGCTGGTCGAACTGCCCATGGAGGAGGCCGCCCGACGCCTGTCCGACCACCCCTCGGTGTCCGTCGCCGTCAGCGCCTCGCCCCGCTCCACGGTGGTGTCCGGCGCCGTGGACGCCATCGAGGAACTGGTCGCCGCCTGGCAGGCGGAAGGGCTGCTGGCCAAGCGGATCAAGGGTGCCGACGGAGCCGGGCACAGCCCGCAGGTCGACCCGCTGCTGCCGGAACTGCGCGAACGGCTCAGCGGCCTCGACCCGGCCCGGCCCCGGGTCACCTTCTACTCCACCGCCCACCCCGACCCGCACACCGTGCCCGCCTGCGACGCCGACTACTGGGCGGCCAACCTGCGCAACCCCGTGCGGTTCACCCAGGCCGTCCAGGCGGCCGCCCAGGACGGGCTGCGGGTGTTCGTCGAGGTCTCCCCGCACCCGATCGTCGCCCAGTCGGTCACCGAGACCCTCGACGACGCCGGGATCGACGACGCCGTGGTCGTACCGACCCTGCGCCGCGCCCTCCCGGAGGTCACCACCTTCCTCACCCACCTGGGTCAACTCCACTGCCACGGCGCCCCGTTGGACCGCGAGCTGGCGCACCCGGCGGGCCGCCCTGTGGACGCGCCGGCCAACGCCTGGCAGCACCGGCAGTACTGGCTGCGCGAGGGGGAGCGCCGCGGCCCGGCCGTCGGCGGGGGCGAGCATCCGCTCCTGGGCACGCACATCCGGCTGCCCGGCACCCCGGCCCGGCACATCTGGCAGTCCACGGTGAGCCTGGACCGGCTGCCGTGGCTCGCCGACCACAGCTCACGCGACCTCGTCGTGATGCCCGGCACCGGCTACTGCGAGATGGCGCTGGCCGCGGCCTGCACGGCGTACGGCACCACCGCGGACGCGTTGCGGGTGACGGACATCGAGTACCAGCAGCTCCTCGTACTGAACCAACCCTCGCAGATCACCACCGAGTTCACCCGGCAGGACGACGGCAGTGCGGTCGTCGAGATCGCCACCTCCTCCACGGCCGGCGCCCGCGTCGTCCACGCGACGGCCCGGGTCCGGCCGGGCGAGCCGCACCCCACCGAGCCCGCACCCACCCTCTCCGCCCTCATGGCCGACCACCCCCGGTTCGGCGACCCCGCCGAGGTCTATGCGCGGATGCGCCGCTTCGGGCAGTTCCACGGGCCCGCGTTCGCCGGACTCGTCGAACTGCGCCTGCCCGCAAGGGAACCCGGCGACGGGCTCGTCGCCTCCACCCTGTGCCGCGTCGAGTGGCCGAAGGCCGCCACCCGCAACCCGCACTACCAGGTCCACCCCGCCTTCCTCGACGCCTGTCTGCACAGCGCGGTGGCGGGCGTGCCGGAGGTGCCCGGCCGCCACTACCTGCCCGCCGGCCTCGAACGCCTGGAGATCCACGGCGACTTCGGCACCGTCACCTACTGCCACGCCGAAGTCCGGGCCGCGCCCGGGGACGCGGGCTACCTGGCGCGGCTGCGCCTGCTCGACGCGCAGGGCGGCCCGGTCGCCGACCTCGACGGCCTGTACTTCCGGCAGATCGACGAGGCCGCCCTGCCGGTGTCCCTGCACGACAAGCTCTACGAACAGAGCTGGCAGCCCGCGCCGCTGCCCGAACCGTCGGGCGAGCCCCGGCCGGTGCACTGGCTCGCGCTCCACGACGGCGGCACGCGCGGGGCGGACCCCGCGGCAGCCGTCGCCTCCCTCGCCGCGGCGGGACACGCCGTCGCCCACGCCGACTGGCGCGACCCCGCGACGGTGACCGGCGCCCTCGCCGAGGACACCCCGTACACCGACGTGCTGTTCCTCGCCGACGCCGCCACCGAGGCCGTGGGCGAGGACACGCTCGCCGAGGGCGCGGCCCGGGTGCTCGCCGTGGCACAGGTGGTCGCCGGACTGGCCGAGCGCACGGCACGGGGGGTGGCCCCGCCGCGCCTGTGGCTGCTGACCCGGGGCGCGCAGTGCGTGACCGACGGAGAGCGGCCCGACCTCGCCCAGGTCGCACTGCGTGGCCTCGCCCGGAGTCTGGTGTTCGAGCACCCCGAACTGCGGCCCACCCTCCTCGACCTGGACCCGGCCTCCCGCGAACTGACCGAGGTGGCCGCCGAGGTGGGCTCCGGCGCCCAGGACGACGAGGTCGCCTGGCGTGCCGGTGAGCGCCGGCTCGCCCGGCTCACCGCGACGACCCTGCCCGCGGCCGACCCCACGGTCTCCTTCGTCCGCGAGGGCGGCGGCTACGTCGTCAGCGGCGGCCTGAGCGGCCTCGGCCTGTACACCGCCGGCGTGCTGGTCGAGCGCGGCGCGGGCTGCGTCGCCCTCAACGCCCGCTCCCGGCCGACGCCGGAGGCCGAGGAGGCGATCGGGCGGATGCGCGCCAGCGGGGCCCGGGTCGTCGTCGTACGCGGTGACATCGCGGAGCCCGGCATCGCACAGCGGCTCGTGGACGCCGTGCGCGACAGCGGCTGCGTGCTGCGCGGCGTGGTCCACTCGGCGGCGGCCCTCGACGACGGAGTGGTCGCCGGACTCACCGCCGAACGCCTGGACCGGGTCTGGCGGCCCAAGGCCGTCGGGGCCTGGCGGCTGCACGAGGCCACCGCCGGACTGGAACTCGACTGGTGGACCGGCTACTCCTCGATCGCCTCCCTGCTCGGCGCCGGTGGCCAGGGCAACTACGCGGCCGCCAGCGCCTGGCTCGACGGCCTGGCCCGGTGGCGCGCGGCGGACGGCCTGCCCGCCCTCTCCGTCAACTGGGGCGGCTGGGCGGAGATCGGCGCCGCCCGCGACCTCGAACTCGCCGCGTTCGGCCTGCTGCGCCCGCAGGAAGGCATCGAAGCGCTGGAAGGGCTGCTCGCCCACGGCCGCACCCGGGCCGGCGTCACCCGCATCCACACCAGGCTGCTGGCCGAGACCTACCCGGAGCTGACCGGCTCCTCGTTCTTCGCCCCGCTGCTCGCCGGCGGCGAGGAGGAACAGACGGCCGGGGACTGGCCCGGGCCCGGCGCGCTGAGCGGCCTGACCGGCCAGGAACTCACCGACACCGTGCAGGGCCGGCTGACCCGGGTCGTCGGCCGGACGCTCGGCATGCCGGCCGGGGAACTGGACACGGCCCGGCCGCTGGTCCGCCTCGGCCTCGACTCTCTCATGGCCGTCCGCATCAAGAACGCGGTGCAGCGCGACTTCGGCCTCGCCCTGCCGGTCGCCGTGCTGCTCCAGGGCGCGAGCGTGGACCGGCTCACCCAGGAGGTCGTACGCGGCCTGCCGGGCGGCACGGACCCGGCGGATGCGGCGGCCGACGACGGCACCGCCCGGATCGCCGAGAAGGCGCGCGCACGTGCCGCCCGGCGCGGACGGCGACAGGACAGGAGGAAGGACGGATGACGGCCGACGACCAGGAGCCGGGGCCCGACGAGGGGGCCGTCGCGGTGATCGGCATGGCGGGCCGGTTCCCGGGCGCCCGCACGGTGGCCGAGTTCTGGGACAACCTCTGCGCCGGGCGGGAGTCCGTCGTGGACCTCGACGACGAGGAACTGCGCGCCCAGGGCGTCCCCGACGCACTCCTCGCCCACCCCGACTACGTCAAGCGGGCCGCCCCGCTCGACGGCTTCGACGAGTTCGACGCCGACTTCTTCGGCTACACCGCGAAGGCCGCGCGCGAACTGGATCCGCAGCACCGGCTGTTCCTGGAGACCTGCTGGCACGCCCTGGAGGACGCGGCCCTGGACCCGGCACGCCACGACGGCGACATCGGCGTCTACGGCACCTGCTCGGGCAACGCCTACTTCGCCTACCACGCCCTGTCCGGGCACGACCCGCGCGAGCTGATCGGCGCGGGCATGAACACCGAGCTGCTGACGCTCATGGCCGGCAGCGACAACGCCTTCGTCGCCACCCGGGTCTCGCACGCACTCGACCTGCGCGGACCGAGCCTGGGCGTCCAGACCGCCTGCTCCAGCGCCCTGGTCGCGGTCCATCTCGCCGTCCAGAGCCTGCTGAACGGGGAGTGCGACGTGGCCCTGGCGGGCGGCATGACCGTCAAGGTGCCGCACCGGATGGGCTATCTGTACGAACCGGGCGCGATCGTCTCCCGTGACGGACGGTGCCGCGCCTTCGACGTCCGGGCCTCCGGCACCGTGTTCGGCAGCGGCGGCGGGGTGGTCGTCCTCAAGCCGCTCGCCGACGCCCTCGCCGACGGCGACCGGATCCGGGCGATCGTACGCGGCTCGGCCGTCAACAACGACGGCTCGCTGAAGATGGCGTTCAGCGCCCCGAGCGTCGACGGACAGGCCCAGGTCGTCGCCGACGCCCTCGCGGTGGCCGGAGCCGACCCGGACGACATCGGATACGTCGAGACCCACGGCACCGGGACCGTCCTCGGGGACCCGGTGGAGATCGCCGCGCTCAGCCGGGCGTTCGCGGGCCGCTCCCGCCCCTGCCCGATCGGCTCGGTCAAGCCCAACGTCGGTCACCTGGAGTACGCGGCAGGCATGCCCGGCCTGATCAAGGCCGTCCTGGCACTGGAGCACCGCACCCTTCCGCCCACCCTCCACTACACCGCGCCCAACCCCGAACTGCGGCTGCACGACTCGCCGTTCCGGGTCCAGGACCGGCTGGAGCCGTGGACCTCCGACCGGCCGCTGCTGGCCGGCGTCAGCTCGCTGGGCGCGGGCGGCACCAACGTCCATGTCGTCCTGGAGGAACCCCCGCGGCAGCCGGAGCCGCCCGCCGAGGAAGCGCCGGGCCCGCAGGTGCTGCTGGTGAGCGCCCGCGGAGCCGACGAACTCGCCGAATCTGCGAAGCAGTTGGCCGAACATCTGCGCACGGCCCCCGAGTCGCGCCTCGACGACGTGGCCGCCACCCTCGCCGAGGGGCGGCGCGCCCACGAGCACCGGCGGGCGGTGGTCGCCCGCACCGCGCAGGAGGCCGCCGAGGCCCTCGACGCCGTCTCGCACCCGCGCTCCCACACGGGCACCGCACCCCACAAGACGCCCTCCGTGGCCTTTCTGATGCCGGGTCAGGGTGCCCAGTACGGCGGCATGACCGCGGGCCTGTACGCGCACGACGCCCGCTTCAGGGAACAACTCACCGACTGCGCCGGGGCGTTCTCCGACGAACTGGGCACCGACGTCCTCGCCGCTCTGCTGGCCGAAGGCGAGGAACTGGCGCGGCGCACGGACCTCGCCCAGGCCGCCCTGTTCAGCGTGGAGTACGCCCTCGCCCGCCGGCTGGAACCCTGGGGGATACGGCCGCAGGCCCTCGCCGGGCACAGCGTCGGGGAGTACACGGCCGCCTGCCTGGCCGGCGTCCTCGACCTGCCGGACGCGGTACGGATGGTCGCGGCCCGCGGACGCCTCATGCGCGAGGCACCCCCGGGCGCGATGCTCTCCGTACGGCTCGCCGAGGCCGACCTTGCCCCCGAACTGCACGGAACGGGCCTGGAGTTGGCCGCCGTCAACGAACCGGGCGGCTGCGTCGTAGCGGGCCCGGCACCGGCCGTGGAGCTGCTCGCCGAGCGGCTGACGGCACGCGGCGTCGCGTCGAGCCGGCTGCACACCGCACACGCCTTCCACACCAGCGCCGTACAGGAAGCCGCCGACCGCTTCGCCGCGGAGATCTCCGGCATCCGGCTGCACGCCCCCCGGATTCCCCTGCTGTCCGGCGTCACCGGCACCTGGATGACCGACGCCGAAGCCGTCGACCACGGGCGCTGGGCCCGGCAGCTGACCGCGACGGTGCGGTTCGGCGCGAACACCCGGGAACTCCTCGCCGGCACCCCCCGGATCCTGGTGGAGACCGGCCCCGGCCGCACCCTGACCACCCTCGCCCGGCGCAGCACCGCCTGGAACACGGAGCACCGCACGGTCCAGACCGTCCGGCACCCCTCCGAGCCCAGGGACGACGTCGAGGTGTTCCACCTGGCCCTCGGCGCGCTGTGGGCGGCCGGAGCGGACGTCGACTGGAGCCCGGCCCGCGGCGGGCGGCGGCCCCGCAAGGTCTCCCTGCCCGGCTACCCGTTCCGCCGGGACCGGCACTGGATCGACTCGGCGTACATCCAGGGCGGGGCGCCGAAGATCCCGGTCCCCGCACCCCGCCAGGAGGCGCCGCAGGAGCAGGCCGGCGGCACCCGCGCCCTCCTCGCCGCCCTGTGGGGCGAACTGCTCGGTGTCCCCGACGTACCGCCCGACGCCAACTTCTTCGACCTGCGCGGCGATTCCCTGGTCGCCGTCCAGCTGGCGACCCGCGCCACCAAGGCCGGGCTGACCATGTCGCCGCAGGACGTCTTCGTCCACCAGACGGTCGCCGAACTGGCCGACGCCCTCGACGCGGCGGCGCCGCCCGCCCCCGGCCCGGGGGAGCGGCACGAACCGTGGACCGGCCCCGTCCCGCTGACCCCCGCCCAGCTGCGGCTGCTTGAGGAACCGCGCTCGAACGCCTTCCACGTCCCGCTGGTCGTCGAGGCCCCCGCCGCCCTGACCCCCGAAGCGCTCGACGAGGCCCTGGCCGCCGTGGTCGCCCTGCACGACGGGCTGCGGCTGCGCGTCCGGCACCGCGACGGCCTGTGGGAACAGGAGGTCGCCGAACCCACCCGGCGCGTTCCGCTGCTGGTGATCGACAGCGACGAACCGGACGCCGACCGGCGCGTCGCCGACGAGCTGGGCCGGGCCGTCGCCGCCGACGGCTACTCCGGCGGACCCCTGCTGCGGGCCGCCGTCGTGCCCGCGGCGGGCGGGCGCCCGGCCCGACTGGTCCTGGTGCTGCACCATCTGCTCGTCGACATCAGCTCCGAACGGCTGCTCCTTGAGGACCTCAACACCGCCTGCGGACAACTCCTCCAGGGGCTGCCCGTCGCCCTGCCCGCCCCCAGCACGCCGTGGCCCGGGTGGGCGGCCCGGGTCGCGGCGCTCGCCGCCGACCCCCAGGTGCACGCCGAACGGGCGCTGTGGCTCGGCGCCCGCCGCCGCGCCGTACGCCCCGCCCTCGGCGTACGGCCGGCATCCGGATCGCCCGCCGAGGCCGAGGTGCGCTGCGAGCGGACGGTGCTCGACGCGGCGGACACGGCAACCCTGCTGGCCTTCCAGCGCGAGCGGCGCGCCCCGCTGGACGAGACGCTGCTCGCCGCCGTCGCCCTGGCCCACCGTCAGGTGACCGGCGAGGACGCGCTGCTGGCGGACGTGGAGGGACACGGCCGCGCCGTGCCCCTCGCGGGCGTCGACCTCACCCGCACCATCGGGCCCTGCACCACCGTCTACCCGGTCCTGCTCACCACCGGCGGACGCGGCGTCGAGGGCGCCCTCGCCCGCGCCCGCGAGGCCCTGCACGAGATCCCCCGGCAAGGACTCGGCCACGGAGTGCTGAGCCGGCTGCACGCACCGACCGCCGCCCTGCTCGCCGGGGCTCCCCGGCCGGAGCTGATGGTCTGCTACCTCGGCGCCCTCAGCCACGACACCGCCGAACTCGACGACGGCCCCCTGCGCCCCGCCCCGGACGCGGTGCCGGCCGCCCGCTCGGCCTCCGCCTGCCTCGGCACCCCGATGGAGCTGCGCTGCTTTCTGAGCGGCGACCGCCTGCACCTCGACTGGTGGTACGACAGCCGGCGCTGCGACCGCGGCACGGTGCACGACCTGGTGGAACGGACGGCCGACACCCTGCGCGGCTGCGGCCGGACCACCGACACGCCCGACAGCGGCGGCACGGCCGGCTGGGGTGCCCTGACCGACGACGAATTCGCGGAGCTGTTCACCGAACCCCGCCGGAGCGAGAAGGACAGCGGATGACCACGCACAAGCGGCCCAGCCCCGCTCTCGACAACGTGGAGGACGTCCACGTCCTCTCGCCCATGCAGGAGGGCATGCTCTACCACACCCTGCGCCACCCGGACTCGGCGGTCTACCTCCAGCAGGCGGCCGTCACCTTCCACGGCCCGCTGGACCCGGCGCTGCTGCGCCGTGCCTGGCAGACCGTGGTCGACCGGCACACCACGCTGCGCAGCGCCTTCCGCTGGGAACGGCTGGACAAGCCGGTGCAGGTCGTCCAGCGCACGGCGGTGGTCCCGCTGGCCGAGCACGACTGGAGCGGGCTGACCCCGGAGCAACAGCGTTCCCGCGAGGAGCAGTTGCTGGCCCAGGACCGCAAGACCGGCTTCGACCTGGCCGAGGCCCCGCTGCTCCGGCTGCACCTGGCACGCCTCGCGGCCGACCGGTACCGCTTCGCGTTCAGCCTGCACCACATCATCCAGGACGGCTGGTCCACCGGGATCATGCTGCGCGAGGTGGGCGCCGCGTACGGGGCACTGTCCCGCGGCGAGCCGTTCGCGCCGCCGCCGGTCCGGCCGTTCGGCGAGTACATCAAGTGGCTGGGGGAGCAGGATCCGGCCGCGGCGGAGACGTACTGGCGGCAGCGGCTCCAGGGCTTCACCGAACCGACCCGGCTGGTGCGCTCGGCCACCGCCGCGGCCGGCACCGACCATGTGCAGCACGCCCGGCTGCACCTGCTCGACGCGGACCGCACCGCCGCCGTCACCTCGGCCGCCACCGCGCAGCGGGTCACCCTGAACACCTTCCTCCAGGCGGCCTGGGGTGTGCTCCTGGCCCGCTACTCCGGCCGCGCCGACGTGGTGTTCGGCGCCGTCTCCTCCGGCCGCCCGCCGGAGCTGGACGGGGTCGAGGACATGGTCGGCCTCTTCGTCAACACCGTCCCCACCCGGCTGCGCGTCGACCCCGACCGGGAGGTCGGCGACTGGCTGCGCGAGGTGCAGGCCGACGCTCTGGCCGCCCGCGCCTACGAGCACGTGCCCATGACCCGCATCCAGGAGTGGAGCGGAACACCGGCCGGGGTGGAGCTCTTCGAGACCGTGCAGGTGCTGCAGAACCTCGACGCCGACCCGCTCGCGGCCGTCTGGCAGGGCTTCGAGGACCTCACCGTCGCCGACTTCACGTACTACACCCGCACCAACTACCCGCTCACCCTGGCCGGACTCCCGGGCGAACGGCTCGGACTGCGCATCTCCTACGACCCCTCCTGGCTGACCGACGACAGCGCCGAACGCCTCCTCGGCCACCTGGACACCCTGCTCGTCGAACTGGCCGCCGACCCGCGGCGCCGGATCGGACGGGTGCCGCTGCTGACCGCCGCCGAAAGCGAGCAGCTGGAGGGCTGGTCACGGGGCCCCGCGCGGCGCCTCGGCCCCGGCGCCGCCCACCGCTCGGTCGCCGAGCACGCCGAACGCACCCCACAGGCGACCGCCCTCACCTGCGGCGCCCGCCGGCTCACCTACCTTGAGCTGGACCGGCGCGTGAACCGGCTGGCCGCCCTGCTGACCGAGCGCGAGGCGGCCCCCGGCATCGTCGGCGTCCTGCTGCCCGACCGCCTAGCGCAGACTGTGGCGGTGCTCGCCGTGGCGCGCGCCGGCGCCGTCCCCTTCCGCGTCGATCCCAGCCTGTCCCCGGACCTGCTGGCCGCCGAGGTGGGCGAGGTGCAGCCCCGGCTGCTGCTGACCCGGACCGGCACCGAGGTGCCGGCCGGAGCCGACTGCGAGGTCCTGCTCCTGGACGAGGACCCGGGCGACGACGAGGCCTGGGACCCCGCCGCCGCGGTGCTGCCCCCGGAGGAGTCCGTCGGCCGGCCCGCCTGGGTGGTGACGACCGCCGGAACGACCGGTCCGCCCAAGGCCGTTCTGCTCGGCCACGCGGCGGTCTCCGCCATGGCCTCGGCCGCCCGCGAGGAGTTCGGCCTGAGCGCCGACGACGTCGTGCTGTCCCTGGCCCCGCCCGGCTCCGCCGACGCGCTGCTCGAACTCCACCTGGCCCTCGTCAACGGCGCCGCCCTGCGCCTGCCCGAACAGCCGGTCGCCGCCGCCTCCTTGCTGCACGAGGCCCGCGAACACGGCACCCACCCGGACCTCACCGAGGTGACCTGTCTGCGGCTCACCCCGTCCCTGCTCGCGGCCCTGCCCGCCGGCCGGCTGCCGGACGGTGTGCGCACCCTGCTGGTCTCCGGCGAACGCAGCCCGCACGCCACCCTGCGCCGCCGGGCGACCGGGCGCACCCTGTACGAGGTGTACGGCACCGCGGAGACGGCCGGCCTCGCCACCGTGACCCGGGTGGACGACGAGGACCCGGCACCCGCGGGCGGACGGCCGACCGCCGGAGTGGCCGCCCACGTGCTCGACGACTCCGGCACCCCGCTGCCGGCCGGCGTCCCCGGCGAACTCCACATCGGCGGCGAGGCGGTGGCCCTCGGCTACCCCGGCCGCCCCGCGCTGACCGCGGAACGCTTCCGCTCCGACCCGAGGGCCGGACGGCTGCTGCGCACCGGCGACCTGGCCCGGTGGACCGAGGACGGCCGGCTGGAGATCCTCGGCCGCGCCGACCTGCGGCTGGCCGTCCGCGGACATGTGGTCGACCCCGCCGAGGTCGAGGACGCGCTGCTCGCCCTCACCGACGTCGAGCAGGCCGTCGTCACCGCCGACGGCCAGGGCGAGAACCGCCGGCTCATCGCCCACGTCGTGCCCGCCCCGCCGGACGCCGACCGGCCCGGCGCCGAACTCGACACCGACCAGGTCGAGCAGTGGCGGCAGGTCTTCGGACACGCCTACGGCGGCCCCGCCACCGGCGAAGAGCCCGAGTTCAACACCGTCGGCTGGAACAGCAGCCTCACCGGCGGCGCGATCCCCCAGGACGACATGCGCGAGTGGCTCGACACCACCCTGGACCGGCTCCGCGCCCTCGCCCCGCGCCGCGTCCTGGAGATCGGCTGCGGCACCGGCATGCTGCTGCTGCCCCTGAGCACCTCGTGCGAGCGGTACTGGGCGACGGACCTGTCCCCGACCGCCGTCGACTACGTGCGCGACCATCTGCCCGCCGAGGCCGCCGACCGCGTCGAGCTGCGCTGCCAGGAGGGCGACGACTTCACCGGCCTGCCCGAGGGCGCCTTCGACCTGGTGATCGTCAACTCCGTCGCCCAGTACTTCCCGCACGCCGACTATCTGCGCCGGGTCCTGGAGGGCGCCCACCGGATGCTGCTGCCGGGCGGCCGCATCTTCGTGGGCGACGTACGGAGCCTGCCGCTGCTCACCGCCCAGCACGTCGCCGCCCAGCTCGCCAACAGCCCGGACCTGCGCGACACCCGGCCGCTGTGGCAGGCCGCCCACCGCGCGGCCCGCACCGACGAGGAACTGGTCCTGCACCCCGACTACTTCCGCCGCGTCACCGCCGGCTGGCCCGAGGGCGGCGGCACCCGGATCACCGTCCGGCGCGGCCGGGCCCGCAACGAGATGTCCCGCTTCCGCTACGACGCCCTCCTCACCTCCGGCACCACCGGGCAGCCCGAGGCACCGGCCCGCGTCACCGAGTGGACCGGCGACCTCACGGACCTGCGCGAGGCGCTCGCCGCACGACCGGGCTCCCTGCTCGTCCGGGGCGTACCCGACGCCCGCTCGCACGGACTGGCCACCGCCGCCCGCATGCTCCAGGACGGCACGGCACCCCGCGACGCGGGCTCCCTGCGCGCCGCCGTGGAGGCGCACCCGGCCGTGGAACCCGACGATCTGCACGAGCTGGCGGAGGCGTCCGGGTACGCCGTCGACCTGCTGACCGGCGACCGGCCCGGCACCGTGGACGCCTTGTTCGCCGAGCAGAACGGGTCCGGCACCGTGGACGCTCCGTTCGCCGAGCAGGACGGGTCCGGCACCGTGGACGCCCCGTTCGCCGAGCAGGACAAGCCCGGGAACGAGGCCGCGCGAGCGAAGTGGTGGGCCTGGGCCGACACCCTGCGGCCCGCCCCGCGCCCCTGGCCGGAGTGCGCCAACGACCCGCTGACCCGCCGCCGGGAGAGCCGGCTGCTGCCGCGGCTGCGCGCGGCACTCGACGCCGGCCCCCTGCCCCCGCACCTCGTCCCGGACGAGATCGTCCTGACCGGCAGCCTGCCGCTGACCCGGCACGGCCGCCCCGACCCCGGCGCGCTGCCCGCCTCCGAACGCCCCGCCCGGGCCGGCACGCCCAGCGCCTTCGTCGCCCCCAGGGACAGCACCGAACTGCGGATCTGCAAGGTCTGGGAGGACGTGCTGGGCGTGCGCCCCGTCGGCGCCACCGACAACTTCTTCGCCCTCGGCGGGCACTCCCTGCTGGCGATGCGGGTGATCTCCCGGCTCCAGCGCCGGTTCGACCAGGACGTGGACCTGGCGGTGCTGTTCAGCACCCCGACCGTCGCCGAACTCGCCGACGTCCTGCGCCCGGGAACCGGCCGCAGCACCCGCTCCTCCCTGGTCGCCCTGCGCGACCAGGGCAGCATGCCGCCGTTCTTCGCCGTCCACCAGACCGGCATGAACACCCTCGTCTACCAGTTCCTCGCCGACCAGCTCGGCCCCCAGCAGCCCTTCTACATGCTGGAGCACTCCGACATCGCGCAGTTCGAACGCCTGGAGGACCTGGCCGCGCACTATGTCGGCGCCGTGCGCGAGGCGTTCCCGCACGGCCCCTACCGGCTCGGCGGGCTGTCCTTCGGCGGCCTGGTCGCCTTCGAGATGGCCCAGCAGCTCGTCGCGGCCGGCGAGGAGGTCGACGTGGTCACCCTCTTCGAGTCCTCGCTCGCGGGCACCCCGCCGGACCTCGGCGGGCCGCGCGAACTGCTCGCCTACCGCACCCACCACTACGCCCGCGTCTTCGAGCTGATCTTCCACCGCTCGGTGCGGCTCACCGAGGAGGAGCTGTTCCCCCTCGACGAGCAGGGCCAGCTCGACCTGCTGTACCGGCGGGTGGCCGAGGTGCTCCAAGGGGACATCGGCATCGACCTGTTCCGCTCCACCGTCGACGCCGTCCGCACCGCCCGCCGCATGGTGCAGGGCTACCGGCCCGGCCCCTGGGACGGGCCGCTGCACCTGTTCATCGGCCTCCAGCCGATGCCGGAGGGCATCAACGACCCCGAGTTCTACCGCCCCGACCGCGCCCTGGGCTGGGACGCCGTGGCCCCCCGGCTGCGGATCCTGGACGTGCCCGGCGACCACCTGACCCTGCTCAACCCGCCCAACGTCGAAGTCCTCGCCCGTCAACTGCGCCCCCTGCTGGAGCAGCGCACCACCGGAGGCACCCCGTGACCTCTTCCTGGTTCGTCCCGTTCGACGAACGCCCCGAGGCGTCACTCACCCTCATCTGCTTCCCGTTCGCCGGCGCCAGCGCTCCCGCGTTCCGGCCGTGGCTGCCGCTGCTGCCGCGCTCCGTCGCCCTGCACGCCGTTCAGCTGCCGGGCCGTCAGGACCGTATGCGCGAACCGGCGTTGACCGGCCACCGGGAGATCGTCCAGGCGCTGGCCGACGAGCTGGAGAAGCAGCCGCCCGAACTGCCCTACGCCTTCTTCGGGCACAGCATGGGGGCGCTGCTCTCCTTCGAGCTGGCCCGCGAACTGCGCCGCCGGGGAGCCCGGGCCCCGGTGCTGCTGGCCGTGTCCGGCTGGCCCGCGCCCAGCGGCGTGCCCGCGCACGTTCCGATCACCACGCTGCCCGACGACCGCTTCCTCGCCGAGGTCGCCACCCTGGGCGGCATGCCGGACGAGGTGCTCGCCGAACCCGATCTGATCGATGTGCTCCTGCCGTCGCTGCGCGCCGACTTCGGGGTCTGCGAGCGGTACCGGTACGAGCCGGGGGAGCCGCTCGACACCCGGCTGATCGTCTTCGGCGGCACCCAGGACCCGATGAGCACGATGGACGGACTGCGCGGCTGGCGGGCGGAGTCGACGCGCCCGGTGCGGGTGCGGCAGTACCCGGGAGGCCACTTCTATCTCATCGAGCACGCGACCGCCGTGGTCGGCGCCGTCGTCGACGAGATACGCGGGGTGCTCGCCGAAGGATCGACGGTCGGTGGGGCGGGCCATGACACAGCGAGCTGAGGGGGCCACGGACATGGAAGCGGCGGGTTTCGGCGGCACGGTCGGCAAACGCGAGGAACTCGCCCGCCGGCGCCGGAAGGCGCTGTCGGCGGGCTCGCCGGCGGCAGTGGACAGACAGCACGCCAAGGGCAAGCTGACGGCACGGGAACGGATCGACCTGCTGCTCGACCCGGACTCCTTCGTCGAGATCGGACAGCTGGCCCGGCACCGCTGCCACGAGTTCGGCATGGACCGCAGCCGCCCGTACGGCGACGGCGTGGTGACCGGCCACGGCACGATCGACGGGCGGACGGTGTGCGTCTTCGCCCAGGACTTCACCGTCTTCGGCGGCACGCTGGGCGAGGTCTACGGCGAGAAGATCGTCAAGCTGATGGACCTGGCCGGGTCGATCGGCTGCCCGCTGATCGGCCTCAACGACTCCGGCGGTGCACGCATCCAGGAGGGCGTGGCGTCCCTCGCGCAGTACGCCGAGATCTTCCGCCGCAACGTCGCGCTCTCCGGCGTGGTGCCGCAGATCTCCGTCCAGCTGGGCCCCTGTGCGGGCGGCGCCGCCTACTCCCCGGCCGCCACCGACTTCGTGATCATGGTGGACCAGCTGTCCCACATGTTCGTGACCGGACCGGAGGTCATCAGGTCCATCACCGGTGAGGAGACGGACCCGGAGGACCTCGGCGGGGCGCGCACCCACAACGAGATCACCGGCAACGCCCACTACCTCGCCACCGACGAGGAGGACGCCTTCGACTACGTACGGATCCTGCTCGGCCATCTGCCCGCCAACAACCAGGCGGAACCGCCCGTCTACGCGCCGCACTCCGACGAGGCCGCACAGCCGGCGGACGACTGGCTGGACACGGTCGTCCCGGACGCCGACAACCGCCCGTACGACATGCTCGCCATCGTCCAGCGGGTGGTGGACGACGGCGAACTGCTGGAGATCTCCCCGCTGTTCGCGCGGAACATCATCTGCGGCTTCGGCCGGATCGAGGGGCACTCGGTGGGCGTCGTCGCCAACCAGCCGCTGCACGCGGGCGGCGCCCTCGACATCGACGCCTCGGAGAAGGCCGCACGCTTCATCCGCTTCTGCGACGCCTTCGGCATCCCCGTGCTGACCTTCGTCGACGTGCCCGGCATCCTGCCCGGAGTGGAGCAGGAGCGCGGCGGCATCATCCGGCGCGGGGCCAAGCTCGGGTACGCCTACGCCGAGGCCGGCATCCCCATGATCACCGTCGTGGTGCGCAAGGCGTTCGGCGGCGGCTACGCCGTGATGGGCTCCAAGCACCTGGGCATCGACGTCAACCTCGCCTGGCCGACGGCACAGATCGCCGTGATGGGGGCGTCGGCCGCCGCCGAGGTGATGCACCGCAAGCAGCTCATGGAGGCCGAGGACCCGGTCACCCTCAAGAAGCAGCTCGTGGCCACGTACGAGGAAACGCTGTGCAACCCCTACCTGGCGGCCGACCGCGGCTATGTCGACGCCGTGATCGCCCCGACGGAGACGCGCGAGGAGATCGTGCGGCGGCTGCGGGTGCTGCGGCCCAAGCGCCGTACGAAGACCACCCGTTGGCACGGGAACATTCCGCTGTGAGCGGGGCGAGGAGAGCAGACATGGCCGGGGCAGCCCACGAGCGCATGGACGAGATCTTCGCCCGCGTCGCCGCTCAGCAGCCGGACGCGGTGGCGGTCGAGGACCGCGGGCGCACGGTGACGTACGCCCAACTGGCCGAGCGCGCACGGAAGATCGGCGATCTGCTGCTCAAGGCAGGGGTGCCGTCCGGGGGGCTCGTCGGGCTGCGCGCGGGCCGCGGGGCGCAGGCGGTCGCGGGCATGCTCGGCATCTGGGGGCACGGCTGCGGGTACGTCCCGATCGACCCCCGCTATCCGCAGGCCCGCCAGGACTACCTGGTCGAGGACTCCGGCGTCGGGCACCTGGTCGTCGAGGACCCGGCGAGCGGCGAGCCGACGGTAGAGCCCACGGGACGCACACCCGACGACACCCCGCCGGTGCCCACCGACACGGCGTACGTCATCTACACCTCCGGTTCCACCGGCGCCCCCAAGGGAGTTGTGGTCCGGCACGCCAACGTGGCGGCCCTGCTGGGCGGTTGCCGGTCCTACGACCTCGGCCCCGGCGACGCGTGGTCCTTCTTCCACTCGCCCAGCTTCGACTTCAGCGTGTGGGAGATCTGGGGTGCGCTCGGTACGGGCGGCCGGATCGTCGTCGTGCCCGAGGAGGTCACCACCGACCCCGCGGGCCTGGCCGGCCTGCTGGCCGACCGGCGGGTGACCGTCCTCAGCCAGGTCCCCTCGGTCTTCGGCTTCCTGGTGCGCGGCCTGGAGGACCAGCCCGTGCCGCTGCCCGACCTGCGGTACGTCGTGTTCGGCGGCGAGGCGGTCAGCGCACCGGTGATCCGCCGCTGGACCGACCTCGGACTCGCCCCCGGGGCCGAACTGCACAACATGTACGGGATCACCGAGATCACCGTGCACGCCACCGACACGGTCGTCGACCCCGGAAAGCTGCGCCGGCACCTGATGGGCACCCCGATCGGCCGGGCGCTCCCGCATCTGCGCATCGCGCTCCTGGAGGACTCGACCCCCGTGCCGCCCGGCGTGCCCGGCGAACTGCACGTGGCCGGAGCCGGGGTCGCCCACGGCTACCTCGGCCGCCCCGAACTGACCGCCGAACGCTTCGTCCGCCTCGCCTTCGACGACTTCCAGGACCTGTGGTACCGCACCGGTGACTACGCCGTGGAGGACGACGACGGCGAGCTGGAGTACCTCGGCCGCCGTGACGAACAGGTCAAACTGCGGGGCTTCCGCATCGAGCTCGGCGAGATCGAGGCCGCCCTCGACGACCTGCCCCAGGTGCGCGAGTGCGCGGTCGTGCTCACCACGGCCCCGAGCGGAGAACCGCTGCTGGCCGCCTGCTACGTGCCGAAGGACGGCCCCGTCGAGGACGGGCTGCTGCGCCGGGAGCTGGCCGGCGTCCTGCCCGCCCACATGCTGCCCTCGGCCTGGGTCAGCCTGCCGGAACTGCCGCTCACCCTCTCCGGCAAGCTCGACCGCTCCGCCCTGATCCCACTCGTGGCCGAATCCGCGGGCTCCCAGCGGGGCCAGGGGAACTGACAGCTGCCTTCCGGTCGCACAGCCCTGCACTTCGGCGGAGCGCTCAGCGCCGCCTGTGACGGTCGCGGCGGTCGGTGCGCTGTAGCAGATGGGTCGTGAGGGCAGCCTTTTGGGGCCGCATCCCTCCCCTGGCGGCGGGTGTTCGCCCGCGCGACCCAAGGCCCCGGCCGACCCACAGCCGGACCCCAGCCCCGGTGCAGGGTCGGGCGGGGCTGCTTCAGCGGCGCGGCCTGACCGTCGCCATGCGGACGGCCGCGTCGTGGACGAGGCGGGCGTGCAGTTCGAAGAGGGCGACCAGGTCGACGCTGTCGCCGGTGATCTCGCGGTGGACGAAGAGCCCGTCGGCGCCGGCAATGGCGTAGGTGGTGAGGGTCTGGACGGCCTCCTCGTCCAGGCCCGGGAGCAGGGTCGAGATGACGTCTGCGATCTTCTTCCGGGAGATCTCGCGGACCTGGAGGAAGACGGTGCGGCCGCGGGGTTCGGTGGGCCGTCGTTCCAGGGCGAGCATCAGGCCGAGGCGCAGGAAGTCGGGTGCGTCGATGAGTGAGCGGGCCACGTTGGCGGCCATCAGGGTGACCCGTTCCAGGGGGGTGCCGGCGTCCTCGCCGGGCAGCTCGACCGCTGCCAGCCAGGTCTCGAAGCTGCGCTCGATGACGGCGGCGATCAGGTCGTCCTTGTCCTTGAAGTGCCAGTAGATGGAGCTGGCGGGCAGTCCGCACTTGGCGCTGACGGCCGCGATGGAGGTGCCGTCGTAGCCGCGCTCACCGGCGATCTCCACGGCCGCGTCCAGGATGCGCTGCCGCGACTCCACCCCGTTCGCGCGCTTCCTGCGCGGCGCCTGCGCCCTGGTCATGTACGTGCCCTTCTCCACTGACGCTTCTCCACTGACGCTACTCAACTGACGATCGTGTCGACGGCATCGAGGTCCGGCAGATCCAGCGAGCAGATCCGCGCCGCCTCCTGCGCGGAGATGCCGAACTGCTGCAACAGGCCGCGGACGACCAGGTCCGACGACCTCGCGTCGTCGCGGTCGGGCTGCGCGTGCAGCAGCGCGCCCAGCGCCAGCGCGGCGCCCGCCGTCACCGCCAGCGCGAGCTCGGGGTCCTCCACCTCGAACCGGCCCGCCGCCACCGCGGCCCGGATGTCGTGGAAGGCGCGCGGCGCCAACCCGCGGGGGGACTGGGCCAGTTCGAGCCCGTGGTTGAGCAGGATCCGGCTCAGCTCCGGGTGCCGCCGGTGCAGCCGCCCGGTCATCCGGAAGCTCTGCGCGTACGCGACCGCGGGGTCGTCCATCTCCGCGGTGAGGCGGTCCATCAGGTCGCCCCACCACTCCAGCGCCTCCTCGACCGCGACGCGGAAGAGCTCCTCCTTGCTGTCGAAGTGGTTGTAGAAGGAGCCGACCCCGATGTCGGCGAGCTCGGTGATCTCCAGGATCGGAACGTCCGTCCGCCCCTCGGCCAGCAGACGCTGGGCCGCGTACACCAGCGCGCTCCGGGTCCGCGCCCTGCGTCGGTCCACCCGCGACGTCGCCGTCTTCTCGGGCATCGCGTCCTCCGTCCCACCCGTACTGGCGTTCACCAGCACTCTAGCCGCCCGGCCCGTTTCCTGAAGATTTCTTCAGCTCTCTTGACTGACGTCAGATTCGGAAGTGAATATTTCTTCAGAACAATCTGAGGACGTGATGACCGTGGGCACTCACAACGACCTGCACTCCGACCGCGGCGCGCTGCCCGGAGAGCATCCGGGCCGGGCGGCGAACCCGGTGATCAAGGTTCATGACCTCGCGTGGCTGGAGTTCGCCAAGCCCGACCTGCACCGCGCCGCGGCCTTCGCCCGGGCGTTCGGCTTCGTGACGTCGTACCGCGACGGCCGCGAGCTGCATCTGCGCGGAACGCAGTCCGGCGCGCCCTGCGTGATCGTCCGCAAGGGCCGCACCTCACGGTTCCTCGGGCCGGCCTTCCGCGCCGCCGACACCCGCGACCTGCTGCGCCTGGCCGACGCCACCGGCACCCGGGTGCGGCCGCTGCCCCCGATCCTGGGCGGCTCGGCCGTGGACCTGCGCGACCCCGGCGGCCTGCGCGTCCGGATCGTCGCCGACACCGACGAACTGCCCGCCCTGCCGGGACAGCAACGGCAGACCGTGAACGCCGCCGACGACCTGGCCCGAGTCAACGGCACCCAGCGACCACCCCGCGAACCGTCCGGCGTACGGCGCCTCGGGCATGTCGTCCTCCAGACGACCACCTACCTGCGCACCCTGAACTGGTATCTGGACCGTCTCGGCCTGATCGTCAGCGACTTCCTCTACTACGAGGGTCAGCGCGACCGCGGCCCCACCATGAGCTTCGTCCGCTGCGACCGCGGCAGCACCCCGACCGACCACCACACCCTGGCCCTCACCCTGGGCCCCTCCAACCGCTATGTGCACTCGGCGTACGAGGTGACCGACCTCGACGCGCTGGCCGCGGGCGGCGAGTATCTCCTCAAGCAGGGCTACCGCCGTTCCTGGGGGATCGGCCGGCACATCCAGGGCAGCCAGCTCTTCGACTACTGGCGCGACCCCGACGGCTTCCTGGTCGAGCACTTCACCGACAGCGACATGTTCGACGCCGGCCTGGAACCCGGCTGGGCCCCCATGACGGCCTCCGGGCTGGCCCAGTGGGGCCCTCCGGCCACCAAGGACTTCCTCGGCGTCGCCCCCGGCCGCGAGTCTCTGGCCGAACTGCGCGCGATCCTCACCGCCCTCCGCTCCGACGACAACGAGTTCGACCTCGAACGCCTGCGAGGCCTGCTGAAAGTGGCTACGTCATGACTCTCTCCGTCCTGCGCACCTCCGACGCCTGGTGGGTCGCCCGCGACGCGCAGCGCGCCGTCCGGATCGACACCACCGCGACCACGACCGCCGAACTCCTCGCCGACCGGGCCGCGATCCACGCCGCCACCGGCGAACCCCACGACATCGCCGGGCTCCAGCTGCTCTCCCCGGTCACCGCGCCGTGCCGGGTGGTCGCGCAGATGACCAACTACGTCTCCCACGTGCGCGATTCGGGCATGAACCCGGACACCGTCCCGCTGACCTTCTTCCGCAAGACGTCCGGCTCCGTCAGCGGCCCGTACGACGAGATCGTCAAGCCCGCCCACGTCCGCTTCCTCGACTACGAGATCGAACTCGGCCTGGTCGTCGGCAGCCCCCTCGAAGTGGGCGCCAGGGTGACCGACCTGAAGGACCACATCGCCGGCCTCGTCATCACCAACGACGTCTCCGCCCGCGACGTACAGCTCCCCAAGACCCAGTTCTACGAGGCCAAGTCGTACCCGACCTTCACACCCGTCGGCCCCGCCCTGGTCCTGCTCGACGCCGACGAGCTCGACCGGCTGACCGAGCTGCGGCTGGTCCTCAGGGTCAACGGCGAGATCCGCCAGAACAGCGACCTGACCGACATGATCTACAGTCCGCTGCGGGCGCTCCAGGAACTCTCCCGCTTCCAGGCTCTCGCCCCCGGCGACCTCCTCCTCACCGGCACCCCGGGCGGTACGGCCCTCAAGGCGCCGCCCAAGCCGGTCGAGCTCCTCGGCGCGCTCCTGCCTCCCGCGATGAAGTGGAAGGCGTTCTTCAAGTCCCAGGCGAGGAACGAGAAATACCTCCGCGACGGCGACGTGCTGGAGCTCTCCATCCGCACCCCCGACGGCGCCGTCGACCTCGGCACGCAGCGGACCGGGGTGAGGTTCGCATGACCACCGGCACCGACATCGCCTGGCCGCGCTACGACCACCCCGACGACCTGCCCGTCATCGAGGCGGTGCCGCTGGCCGCACGCGGACTGCCCGCCACCTCCTACGACGCCCTGCGCCGCGCGGCCGACCGGTGGCCCGGGCGGACCGCGCTCAGCGTCCTCCCCGACGCCGCGTCCTGGCGCACACCGAGGACCCGCACCTACCCGGACCTGCTCGCCGACGTGCACCGGACGGCCAACGCCCTGTACCGCCTCGGCGTCCGCCGCCACGACGCCGTAGCGCTGCTCTCCCCGAACTGCGACGAACTGATCACCGCCCTCCTCGCCGCCCAACTCGTGGGAATCGCCACGCCCGTGAACCCGGCGCTCGACCGCGGCCATGTCACCGAGCTGGTCCGCCGGTCCGGCGCCCGCGTGATCGTCACCGCCTCCGCGGAGCTGAGTCCGGAGGCGTACGCCACCGGCGCCGAGCTGGCCCGGCAGGGGCTCGTGGACCACGTCCTCGTCCTCGGCTCCACCGACGCCCTCGCCGACTGTCCGAGCGACCGCTTCCTCGGTGAACCGCCCACCGGCACCGACCTCGCCGCCTTCTTCCACACCGGCGGCACGACCGGCGCGCCGAAACTCGCCGCCCACACGCACACCAACGAGATCACCGACGCCTGGATGCTCGCCGCCAACTCCGTACTGGACGAGGAGTCGGTGGTGTTCGCCGCGCTGCCGCTGTTCCATGTCAACGCGCTCGTCGTCACCCTGCTCGCACCCATGCTGCGCGGCCAGCACGTCGTGTGGGCAGGCCCGTTGGGCTACCGCGACCTC
Source organism: Streptomyces sp. NPDC079141 (assembly GCF_040686775.1). Lineage (NCBI taxonomy): Bacteria > Bacillati > Actinomycetota > Actinomycetes > Kitasatosporales > Streptomycetaceae > Streptomyces > Streptomyces sp. NPDC079141. The sequence continues at coordinate 172,821 of NZ_JBFBLP010000013.1, forward strand.
GGCCTCTACGCGGAGTTCTGGCGCATCGTCGAGCACTACCGCATCGCCACGATGAGCGCCGTGCCCACCGTCTACGCGGTCCTGGCCGGCTGCCCGGTCGGCGACGCCGACCTCGGCTCGATGCGCTGCGCGATGGTCGGCGCCTCCGCGCTGCCCGACGGGGTGCGCACCAGCTTCGAGACGGCGACCGGGATTCCGCTGATCGAAGGCTACGGACTCACCGAGGCGACCTGCGCGAGCGCGCGCGGATTCCTGGACCTGCGCCGCCCCGGATCGGTCGGACAGCGCCTGCCGTACCAGCGCCTCAGGATCGGGGACGGGCTGCCGCCCGGCGAGATCGGCACCGTCCACATCGGCGGCCCCACCGTGTTCCCCGGCTACGTCGAGGGCCGCGACGCCGACGGCCACCGGATCAGTGCACAGGGCAGGGTGACCGACGGCTGGCTGGACACCGGCGACCTCGGATACCTCGACGAGGACGGCTTCCTCCACCTCACCGGACGCGCGAAGGACCTCATCATCCGCGGCGGCCACAACATCGACCCCCGGGTGATCGAGGACGCGCTGCTCGCGCACCCGGCGGTCACCGGCGCCCAGGCCGTCGGCCAGCCGGACGAGCGGGCGGGCGAGGTGCCGGTGGCGTACGTGACCGTCACCGACCCCACGGTCGGCGAGGACGACCTGCGGGCCTGGGCCGCCGCGCACGTCGGTGAACCCGCCGCCGCCCCCAAGGCCGTCCGCGTCCTCGACACGCTCCCCGTCACCTCGGTCGGCAAGCCGTACAAACTGCCGCTGCGCGCCGACGCCACACGACGGGTGCTGACCGAACTCCTCGCCGACCTCGACGACGTCCAGGACATCCGGACCGAGGCCGACTCGGGCACGGTGACGGCCACGGTCGCCCTGCGCGCCGGAGCCACCACCACGGCCGAAGTGGAGCGCCGCGTAGGCAGGTTCGCGGTGGCCTGCCGCGTCGTCGCACCGTAGCGCGCGCAGGACTGACGTGCCGGTGGCCGCCCTCAGCCGGTGCCGGGCTGGACGAGTCTGAACAGCAGGCGGGCGGCGACGCGGCGGACGGACCGGCGCGGATCGGCCGAGGAGGGCGCCGGGGCGGGCGCCCGGCCCAGGCGCGGGAAGAGCGCCTCGGCGTTGGCGCGGTTGACGGCGGTCAGCGTGGCGGCGTCGAGCTCGGTGTCGAGGCCGCTCGCGAAGTACTGGGCGGCGATCGCGGGGGCGAAGGGCCAGTCGCTGCCGAAGAGGACGTGCCCGGGGCGGGCGAAGGCGAGCAGGCTCGGCAGGGCGGCCGGGCTGGAGGACAGGGCGGTGTCGTAGTAGAAGGACCGGAAGTCGTCCAGGACGTCCAGCGGGCTGCCCCCGGTCTCGCCGGCGATCGCGACGGCCATGCGGTGGGAGGCGTACGGCACGAAGCCGCCCGCGTGGCTGAGGACGAACCGGATGTCCGGGTAGCGGCGGGGGACGCCGTTGCGTACGAGGAGACAGGCAGCCCGGGTGGTGTCGAGGAGGAAGTCCGCCGCAAAGGGCGGGATGTTCTCGACGGGCGGCGCCGGGAGTTCGGCCGGGTGGACGAAGACGACGGCGCGGCGGTCGTTCAGCGTCCGCCACAGCGGATCCTGGCCGTCCGCGCCGAGATAGGTGCCGTGCGTGTTGGCGAGGAGGGTGACGCCGTCGGCGCCCAGGGTGTCCAGGGCCCGTGCCGCCTCGGCCGCGGAGGCCGCGGTGTCGGGCATGGGCAGGGTCGCGAAGTACCCGAAGCGGCCCGGGTGTTCGGCGGCCAGGGACGCGGAGAAGTCGTTGAGCCGCCGGGCCAGGGCGGCGGCCTCGGCCGGGTCGGTGAGGAAGCCGGTGCCCGGGGTGGAGACGGACAGGATCGCGGTGGCCGTGCCGAGCAGGTCCATCAGCTCCAGCGCGCCCTGCGGGCTCCAGTCGGGCAGCGCGCGGCCTCCGGCCTCGGCGATGCCCGCCTTGGCGAGCAGATCGCGGTAGAAGGGCGGGACCAGGTGCTGGTGGACGTCGACCCGGCGGGGTGCGGTGGTCATGAGGAGCTCTCCTGGCGTCGTGAGATCGCCGCGTCGTGGACGAGGCGGGCGTGCAGTTCGAAGAGGGCGACCAGGTCGACGCTGTCGCCGGTGATCTCGCGGTGGACGAACAGCCCGTCGGCGCCCGCGACGGCGTAGGTGGTGAGGGTCCGGACGGCCTCCTCGTCCAGCCCCGGGAACAGCGTCGTGACCACTTCGGCGATCTTCTTCCGGGAGATCTCGCGGACCTGGAGGAAGACGGTGCGGCCGCGGGGTTCGGTGGGCCGTCGTTCCAGGGCGAGCATCAGGCCGAGGCGCAGGAAGTCGGGTGCGTCGATGAGTGAGCGGGCGATGTTGGCGGCCATGAGCGTGACCCGTTCCAGGGGGGTGCCGGCGTCCTCGCCGGGCAGTTCGACGGCTGCCAGCCAGGTCTCGAAGCTGCGCTCGATGACGGCGGCGATCAGGTCGTCCTTGTCCTTGAAGTGCCAGTAGATGGAGCTGGCGGGCAGTCCGCACTTGGCGCTGACGGCCGCGATGGAGGTGCCGTCGTAGCCGCGCTCACCGGCGATCTCCACGGCCGCGTCCAGGATGCGCTGCCGCGACTCCACCCCGTTCGCGCGCTTCCTGCGCGGCGCCTGCGCCCTGGTCATACCGATGTCCCTCCTGCTCTTGACGGCCCTCGACGAGATCCTTACCGTAGCGCTCATTCCAATTGGAGTAAACGCTACAGCAAGAGCCGTGCGACACCCAGGGACGACAGTGAGGTGGCCTGATGAGCGAGATCAGTGCCGGGAAAAGGGCCGACGACGACACCTACGACGTGGCCGTGATCGGCTACGGGCCGACCGGTGTGACCGCAGCGAACCTGCTGGGCGCGACGGGCCTCAGGGTGGTCGTGCTGGAGCGCGACGCCGACGTTTTCGCACGGGCCCGGGCCATCTCGACCGACGAGGAGGTCGTACGGATCTGGCAGCGCGCAGGTCTGGCCGAGCGGCTCAAGCAGGACATGCTGGCCGAGCGCCCGCTGGACTTCGTCGACGCCCGCGGCCGTGCCTTCATCAGCGCCTGCCCCACCCCGCGCGGGCACGGCCATCCGCCGCAGATGTTCATCTACCAGCCGGCCCTGGAACAGGTCCTGCGCGAGGGCGTCGCCCGCTACCCGAACGTGGAGGTGCTGCTGCGCCACGAGTGCCTTCGGCTGCGCCAGGACACCGAGGGCGTGGAGCTGACGGTGCTGGCGGCCCCGGACGACTCCGTACGGCGCCTGCGCGCGAAGTACGTCATCGCCGCCGACGGCGGCTCCAGCCTCACCCGCGCGCAGCTCAACGTGGGCTACGAAGGACGGACGTACGAGGACCGCTGGGTCGTCATCGACACCGAGATGCTCAGGCCCTGGCCCGACCACGACCGGCTGCGCTTCCGCTGCGACCCGGCCCGCCCAGCGGTCGACTGCCCGACCCCGCTCGGCCACCACCGCTGGGAGTTCCCGATCCTGCCGGACGACGACGAGGCGTATCTGACCACCGACGAAGCGATCCTGCGGATGGTGTCCCGGTACGGCATCGGCCGCGACCAGATCAAGATCCTGCGCGCCACCGTCTACAGCCACCACGTCCGCTTCGCCGCCCGCTTCCGGGTGGACCGCGTCTTCCTGGCGGGGGACGCCGCCCACGCGATGCCGCCGTGGATCGGCCAGGGCATGGCGGCCGGGGTGCGCGACGCGGCCAACCTGTGCTGGAAGCTGGCCGCCGTGCTCCGCGGCGAGCTGCCCGGATCGGTGCTCGACAGCTACGAGGCCGAACGCAAACCGCACGTCAAGGAGGTCACCAAACGGGCCGTGTTCGTCGGGCGGATCATCACCGAACGGCGGCGCGCGGTCACCCGGTTCCGTGACTCCGTGGTGCCGGTCCTGACCCGGGTCAAGGGCGTTGCCGACTGGCTCCAGGACTCCAACTGGATCCCCGTCGCCCGCTACGCCGACGGCCTCCAGGCCCGCCCCCGCACCAAGGCCTCCGGCCACCAGATCCCCCAGCCCCGGGTCACCGCACCCGACGGCGAACGCCTGCCGCTGGACGACGTACTCGGCACCCGCTGGCTGCTGCTGCACGCCCGCACCGCCACGGCCCAGCCCGCCTGGGACGTCCCCTCGCTCACCGTCACCCCGGCCGGAACCCGCCCCGCCGAGGGCACCCTCGTCGACAGCGACAACGTCCTGCTGCCCTGGCTCGACCGGCACCACGCGGCCACCCTCGCCCTGCGCCCCGACGGCTACGTCTACGCCGCCGCACCCCAGGGTGCCCAACTCCCCCCGCCGCCCGCCGGATTCGTTCCCGCCCCTGTGAGGACCCGATGAGCACCAACACCGCACTCCCGTCGATGCAGGAGTCACTGCTCGACATCGACGGCAGGACGATCTTCGTCGCGCAGACCGGCGACGGCCCGCCCGTCCTGCTCCTGCACGGCGGCGGCCCCGGCGCCTCCGGCGTCTCCAACTACACCCGGAACATCGGGGCCTTGGCCAAGGAGTACCGGGTCATCGTGCCCGACCTGCCCGGCTACGGCCGCAGCACCAAGGGCGTCGACGGCACCGACCCCTTCGGCCACCTCGCCACCGGCATCCGCGGGCTGATGGACCGACTCGGCGTGGAGCGGGCCCACTTGGTCGGCAACTCCTACGGCGGCGCCTGCGCCCTGCGCCTCGCCCTGGACACCCCGGACCGCGTCGACCGCATGGTCCTGATGGGCCCCGGCGGCATCGGCACCACCCGCGCCCTGCCCACGCCCGGCCTCACCAGCCTGCTCAACTACTACAGGGGGGACGGCCCTTCGCGGCCCAAGCTGGAGAAGTTCATCCGCCAGTACCTGGTCTTCAACGCCGCCGACGTACCGGACAGCGTCATCGACACACGCTACCGGGCCAGCATCGACCCGGAAGTCGTCGCGGCCCCGCCGCTCAGGCGCCCGAAGTCGCTGCGCACCGTGTGGAAGATGGACTTCACCCGCGACCCGCGCCTGTCCCGGCTGCCCGTGCCCACGCTGGTGCTGTGGGGCGCCGCCGACAAGGTCAACCGGCCCTCCGGCGGCCGCATGCTGGCCGAGCGCATGCCCAACTGCGACCTGTACGAGGCCGCCAACACCGGGCACTGGGTCCAGTTCGAACGCGCCGACCTGTTCAACCGCCTGTGCGCCGACTTCCTGACGGGCCGCCGATGAACAGCGACCTCTTCGGCTCGGTCCACCTCGGCCACATCGTCATCGAGACCAACCGCTTCGCCGACTGGCGCCGCTTCGGCACCGACGCCATCGGCATGCACCACGACGCCCTCTCCCGCGACCTGATGCGCTTTCGCCTCGACGACCAGGAGTGCCGCTTCCTGCTGCGGCGCGGCCCCGCCGAGGACGTCGTCGCCACCGGCTGGCACATCGACGACCACGCCTCCTTCGAACAGATCGAGGCCCGCCTCCGCGCCCACGGCGTCCCCGCGGTCCAAGGCACCGCCGAGGAAGCGGAGTTGCGCGGCGTGGAACGCCTGCTGCGTTTCCCCGGCCCCAAGGGCATCACGCAGGAGATCTACACCAACCCCGTGACCTCGGCGAAGCCCCTGCGCATGCTCGCCTCCGGCTGGGTCACAGGCGACTCCGGCCTGGGACACATCGCGCTCACCTCCACCCGGCCGGCGCGGATCCGCGGCTACTTCGACACCGTCTTCGACGCCCGCCTGACCGACTTCATCGACGAGACCATCAGCGGCGTCAAGCTCAAGATCCGCTTCCTGCGCGTCAACGAACGCCACCACTCCCTAGCGATCGCCGCCACCCGGGGCCTGCCGCTCGACCCCGTCCGCACCCGCGTCCAGCACCTCAACATCCAGGCCGCCACCCTCGACGACGTGGCCCGCAGCTACCAGCGCGTGCACGAACTCGGCTTCCGGATGGCCCTGACCGTCGGGCAGCACACCAACGACAAGGAACTCTCCTACTACGCCCGCACCCCCTCCGGCTTCGAGTGGGAGGTCGGCTGGAACCCGATCGTCATCGACGAGAGCACCTGGGAACCGAGCACCCACCAGGGCATCAGCATCTGGGGCCACCTGCCGGTCGGCCGGACCATCGTCGACAAGCTCGACCAGTTCCGCCAAGGCGCCCGCTCCCTGGCCCGCCCGGAGGACACGGTCCCCGCCCTGAGCGGCAGCACTACCCGGAGGTAACCCGCATGCCCCACGCATCCGCCGTGGCCGACGTCCTGGACGAGGCCACCCGCACCGGCATCCCCTGCCCACCGGTGCGCTCCCTCCTGCCCGAGGGGGACATCGAGGCCGCCTACGCCGTACAGCGCCTGTACGTCGAGCGAGGCCTCGCCGCCGGCCGGCGCCCGGTGGGCCGAAAGATCGGCCTGACCTCACCCGCCGTGCAACGCCAACTCGGCGTCGGACAGCCCGACTTCGGGGCCCTGTTCGCCGACATGGCGGTGCCGGAGGGGGAGCGGATCGCCCCCGGCCGGCTGCTGCAGCCGAAGATCGAGGCCGAGGTCGCCCTGGTGCTCGGCGCCGATCTGCCGCACCGGGACCCGACCGTCGCCGACCTGCTTCGGGCCACCGCGTTCGCCCTGCCCGCGCTGGAGATCGTCGACAGCCGCATCGTCGGCTGGGACATCTCCATCGTCGACACCGTCGCCGACAACGCCTCCTGCGGCCTGTTCGTCCTCGGCGGCACCCCCGTACCGCTCGACCGGGTCGACCTGCGCGCCGTAGGGATGACCCTCACCAGGAACGGCGAGACCGTCTCGCGGGGCACCGGCGCCGACTGCCTGGGCAGCCCGCTCACCGCCGCCCTCTGGCTCGCCTCCGCCCTCGCCGGACTCGGCGACCCGCTGCGGGCCGGCGACATCGTGCTGACCGGAGCGCTCGGCCCGATGGCGGTCGCCGCCGAGGGCGACACGTTCACCGCGCACATCGAAGGACTGGGCACGGTCACCACCGTGTTCGGCACGGAAGGAGCCACGGCATGACCACCAAGGTCGCCGTCATCGGGTCGGGCAACATCGGCACCGACCTGATGATCAAAATCCTGCGGCTGTCGGACTCCCTGGAGATTGCCGCCATGGCCGGCATCGACCCCGGCTCGGACGGCCTCGCCCGCGCCCGCCGACTGAAGGTGGCGACGACCCACGAGGGCGTGGACGGCCTGGTGGGGCTGGACGAATTCGCGGACGTGTCCCTCGTCTTCGACGCCACCTCCGCCGGCGCCCATCGCCACCACGACGAGGTCCTGCGCGCTCTTGGCCGCACGGTCGTCGACCTCACCCCGGCCGCGCTCGGCCCCTACGTTGTCCCGCCCGTCAACGGCGACGCCCACCTGGGCGCGCCGAACGTCAACATGGTCACCTGCGGCGGCCAGGCCACCATCCCGATCGTCGCCGCCGTCAACGCCGTGACCCCCGTGCACTACGGCGAGATCGTCGCCTCCATCTCCTCGCGCTCGGCGGGCCCCGGAACCCGGGCCAACATCGACGAGTTCACCGAGACCACCTCCGCCGCCGTCGAGAAGGTCGGCGGCGCCGCCCGCGGCAAGGCGATCATCGTCCTCAACCCCGCCGAACCCCCGCTGCTCATGCGGGACACCGTGCACTGCCTGGTCGGCGACTGCGACGAGGCCGCGGTGACCACCTCGGTGGAGGAGATGGCCGCCCGCGTCCAGGCCTACGTGCCCGGCTACCGCCTCAAGCAGAAGGTGCAGTTCACCCGCGTGGAACCCGACGACCCGCTGCTCAGGGCCGGGGGCACCGTGAAGGTCTCCGTCTTCCTCGAAGTGGAGGGCGCCGCCCACTACTTGCCCGCCTACGCGGGCAACCTCGACATCATGACCTCGGCCGCACTGCGCACCGCGGAACGCATGGCCGCGCACGCCACGGAGGCCATCGCATGACCACGGTGTACGTCCAGGACGTGACCCTCAGGGACGGCATGCACGCCGTCCGCCACCGCTACACCGTCGACCAGGCCCGCACCATCGCCGCCGCCCTCGACACCGCCGGCGTCGCCGCGATCGAGATCGCCCACGGCGACGGCCTGGCCGGCTCCAGCATCACCTACGGCGTCGGCGCGCACACCGACTGGGAGTGGATCGAGGCGGTGGTGGACGTCGTACAGCGGGCGGTCCCGACCACCCTCCTGCTGCCCGGCATCGGCACCGTCCACGACCTCAGACAGGCACACGCCCTCGGCATCCGCTCGGTACGCGTCGCCACGCACTGCACCGAGGCCGACATCTCCGCCCAGCACATCGCGGCGGCACGGGAGTTGGGCATGGACGTGTCCGGCTTCCTGATGATGTCCCACCTGGCCGAACCCGCCGAACTCGCCCGCCAGGCACGCCTGATGGAGTCCTACGGCGCCCAGTGCGTGTACGTCACCGACTCCGGCGGCCGCCTCACCATGGACGGCATCCGCGACCGAGTCCGCGCCTACCGGGACGTCCTGGACCCGGCGACCCGGCTGGGCATCCACGCCCACCACAACCTGGGCCTCGGCGTCGCCAATTCGGTCGTCGCCGTCGAACACGGCGTCACCCGCGTCGACGCCTCCCTGGCCGGCCAGGGCGCGGGCGCCGGCAACTGCCCGCTAGAAGCCTTCGTCGCGGTCGCCGACCTCATGGGCTGGCGGCACGGCTGCGACCTGTTCCCCCTGATGGACACAGCGGACGACGTCGTACGGCCACTGCAGGACCGCGAGGTGCGCGTGGACCGCGAGACCCTCACCCTCGGCTACGCGGGCGTGTACTCCAGCTTCCTCCGGCATGCCGAGACCGCGGCGCTCCGGTACGGGGTCGATGCCCGGGCGATCCTCGTCGAGGTGGGGCGGCGGGGGCTGGTCGGGGGGCAGGAGGACATGATCGCGGACATCGCGCTGGACCTCGTGGGATCCCGGGGGCGGTGAGTCGTCCGGCTCCGGCTCGACGGGGGGCCGTTGGAGCCGGTTCCAGGCCTCGTTCGCCAGGAGGTGCAGGACGTTGACGGTGACGATGGCCGGGGCGACGATGGCCACCGTGCGCGGAAAGGCCGGCTTGAGGGACAGGGCCAGGACGACGGCCGTCACGCCGTTCTGCTGGCCGATCGCCAGGGAGACTCGGTCGAAGTGGTCCAGGTTCCGGGCGATGATCCAGCCCACGATCATCTGCGCGACGAAGGCGGCCACGCCCAGCGCGATGCCGGGTCCTGGCTCCACGCCGTCGACGAGCAGCATGCCCAGGCCCAGCAGCGCCGCGTAGTAGGCGGCGCGCAGCATCCAGTCGAGAGCCGCGAGCAGCACGCGCGGGCGGTAGAACAGACCGACGACCGCCACACCGAGCATCCACCCGTACGCGGTCGCCGCGGCGAGGATGCCGCCGAGCAGCACGAGGGAGGCGCCGGTCCGCCACCAGGAGTCCGCCCGGCCGTCCCGCCGCGGCCGCAGCACGAACCAGGCGAGCGCGGCCACCACGACCAGGCCCGCGTTCCCCACCGTGGTCAGGGCGTACGAGCCTGCCGACACGGGCAGTTCGGAGGAGTCGGCGCCGCTGTCCAGGGCGCTCAGCGCCACCGGCGCCAGATAGGCGGTGAGCAGGACGGTGACCGGATCGTCGAAGGAGGCCCAGACGGACAGCACCGTCTTGCCCCGCTCGGACATCCGGGACCGCGCCCGCAGCGCCGCCACCGAGAGCGGATCGATCTGGGCGACCGTGATCGCCAGCAGGACGTACGCCGGTTCGTCGACGGCGAGCCACAGCACCGGAACGATCAGCGCCGCCTTGGCGAGCACCCCGACGGTGACCGCGAGGAGCAGCGTGCGCAGATCGTGGCGCGCCTCGTCGAGATCGATGCCCGAGGTCGATCCGAACAGGCCGACGGCGAGCAGCGCAGCGATGATCAGCGGATAGGCCGCGGTGTCGGTGAGGGCGTCGAGCCCCGTGACGGCGGACAGGCCCCAGCCGACGCCGAGCACCGCGAGCATGACCCATAAGTGACGCGCGGCTTTCAGCGTGCTGGCCATGGCTCGCTCCGATCCGGCCGACTCCCAACGGCGATGAGCATCCCAGCTGTGGGCGCGCGCCGGGACCGAATGCGCGCGGTTCGCACTTGCGGCATACCCGCGTGAGCGTTTGGTCACCCACGGCGACACAGTTCAGAGGATTTCGTCCGGTTCCTCGCCTGTCGTGGCCGACACGCTGTGCACGAGCCGGTTCATCTGCCGGTCGGCCAGTGCCACTTGGCTCTGGTCCAGGGTGACGCCCAGCAGGAAGTGGCCCTCGTCCCGGTCGACGTAGAACAGGGCACCCTCCTGCACGTCCAGTACGACGCGCTTGAGCTGCCCCGGCATCACCGCGCGCAGGGACTGGTTCAGCCGCGCCACCACATAGTGCAGACGTTCGCCCAGTTCCGCGTAGCGGGTGCGGCGCTCGTCGCGGGTGAGGCCGCCGAAGAACCGGGACAGGTCGGGATGGTTGAAGGAGTCCGCGCTCAGGTGGCCGCTGCCCGGCGCGAAGTAGCCGGCGTAGTGCAGTCCCTGCGCGGACACCGCATCGCGGCAGTGGGTGAGCACGGGGGGATCCGACTCTCCCCACACTCCCTCCCTGACCATGTGCGGCTTCTTGGAGGGGACCCACGGCTCCGTCACCGGAAGGGACGACTCGGTCAGGAAGCCGCCCGGGTTCGGATTGGGGACGCCGATCCGCTCGTTGAACGCGCCCAGGAGGCCGGCCATCGCCCGGTCGCCCGCCTCCACGGCGTCCGCGCCGAGGGAGACACCGGTGAGGTAGTCGTCCGCGCGGAAGTAGTAGTGAAAGACCGCGCCGTCGCCGAACTGGAGCACACTGCGGATGAGCCGGCCGCTGTCCACCGAGCGCAGCACATGGTCCATGCAGCCCAGGATGTAGTGGAGCTGGCGGCCCAGACGGGTGAACATCTCCCGCCGGCCCTCGTTCTCCGTGCCGCCGAACCCGCTGCCCGCGTCCGCGGGCAGCCGGTCCAGGATGTCCGCCGAGTAGTTGAAGACCCCCCAGCGGTACTCGGCGACATGGTGGAGCCCGCTCTCGCTCAGCGCATCGGCGCACAGCCCGATGTACGCGTCGGCGTCGTCGGTCACATGAGCCGCGCGGCGGACCTCCGGCGGCGCCGCGGAAGGCCGTCGTTCCCTGTCATCACTCATCTCGCCCCCATGAGCCGTCGTTCAGAACGTCCGGCCACAGTGCCAGCAACCGCTCGCACAAGGCCTCAAGCAGTGGACTTGCCGTGCGCTCCGGCAGCCGCCCCTGGGCGACGGTGTCGGCGGCGCTCCGGTCGTACGGCAGCCGCATCAGCGCGGGACCGGCCCCGGCGGGGTCGGCCGTCGTGGGCTGCGCGCCGTTCGGGCTGTTGTACACCCAGCCGAGCACCTTGCCGCCGAGGCCGTGTTCCGTCAGCCAGGACACGAGCCGGGCGGTCTCCCCGCCGCCCTCCGGCTCCGACTGGCCGACCACGATGATGTGTTCGAGCCGGCGGCACACCTCCAGCGTGACCGGCGTGCGGTCGGCGCCGCAGTCGACGATCAGACAGCCCTGAATCTCCACGAGCCTGGCGAGGGCGGCACCGACGACCCCCGGGAGGGCCCCGTTGACCAGCGGGAGCTCGCCCGGCCTGCCGTCCGGCCCGAGCGGGAAGAGCGCCATGTCCCGGCGCCGCGGATCACCGGTGTACACATGGCGCATGTACGGGAGCACGGAGCGGTGGGCCAGGCCGATGCGGTCCCGGGCGAATCCCAGCAGACCGTCCACGTCGGTGGTGGACACCGTTTTCCAGAACTGGGTCAGGTCGGTCAGCCCGCCGCCCCCGGTGTCCGCGTCCATCAGGATCACGGACTGCCCGACGCGGCCCACCACGTCGTCAATGAGCAGACCGGCCGCCGCCGTGAGCAGCGTCGCTCCGCTGCCGCGGGTGGTGGAGAGCACCGCCACCTCGTGCGGGACGCCGATGGACTTCGTCCGCGGATGCGACATCGGATCCTCCTTGCGCCGTGCGGTTCCCTCAGATGGAGGGGATGTCCAGTTCGATGCCGATACGGCTGTCCGGGCGCGCCCGGCCGGACGTGCCCTCCCGCAGGCCCAGATGCCCGGCCACGATCAGCGTGAGGGGATGCTCGGGGCCGAACTTCTCCAGCAGGCCTCGGTGCGTGTCCTCGTCGAGCTCCCGCGCCGCCCCTGAATCTCCCGCGAAGACCAGCATGTTGGCGTGACACACGGCCGCCGTCAGGATCAGCGGATGATGCGGGTCGACGGGCAGGATCTCGCGCAGGCCGCGCAGGCCCCGCTCGCTGTACTCGGCTGCGGTCTCGTCATCGGCGTCGCGCAGGCACAGGGCCAGGTTCACCTCGCAGATACGGGCGAAGAGATGGTCCTCGCGCCACTCGCGGTACGCGGTGAGGTTCCGCTGGGCCATCGCCGTCGCGTCGCCGGTCTGGTGCCGGAGTCGCAGGTCGGCGGCGTGCCCCACGCGCGCCTGCAACGCCTCGTGGTGCCCGGCACCGCCGTATGCCTCGAAGCCCTCCGCCGCCCGCAGGTCGTTCATCCGGGCGGACTCCGCCTTGCCTTCCCGCTCGCCCGGGGTGAGCCCGGGAGCGAGCACGGCGATGTGCCGCAGCGTCGAGCCCAGCGCCCGGGCCGTGCGCAGGGTCGTCAGATCGGCCGGGCCGAGGTCGCCGAGTATCCTGATCTGCCGCCTGACCTCCTGCAGACGGCTCAACGACGCCTCGAACAGGCCGACTTCACGCAGCCGGTTGCCCACGTTCACCGAGGAGCGCAGGGTCAGCGGATGCTGCTCGCCGTGTATCCGCAGTCGGCGTTCGTGGCTGTCCTTGTGCTGCTCCAGGGAGTCCTGGGAGAGCCCCACCATGGCCAGGGACAACCCCAGGTTGCTGCCCGCCATGAGCGTGAAGTGGTTGTCCGGGCCGTACTTGGCGCGCAGCACCTCCCGGGTCGCCTGTTCCTCGGCGAGCGCCTCCTGGGGATGCCCCAGGGCGCGCAGCTGGGCCCCCCGCGACAGCGCGCTGCGCAGGGTGAAGTGGCCGTCCAGCCCTTGTTCCAGGCGCAGTTGGTCCAGCGTCGCCCGGTTGATGCGGTCGGCCTCCGGGAACCGTCCGGCGTCGGTGTGGATGTTGGCCAGCTCGATCCGCAGGCGCAGCAGGAGGAGTCTCCGGGGGTCTCCGACGACGTCGGTGGCGGCCGCCCGGGCGGCCCACGCCGGCTCCAGTCGCAGTGCCAGGCCGAGGGCGGCCTCCAGACGCTGGTTGCGCCGCCGGTAGCGGACCTGGTTGACCAGCCAGCGGCCCACTTCCAGGTCGTCGTCCTGCTCCGCTCCCGAGGGTTCGACGTGGCCGTCCAGCTCCGCGTACCGCGGGACCATGTCCTGGTCGTCGACGCGGTCGTCCGGGGGCGCGTACGCGGCCAGGACGCGACGGACACCCGACGCGAGCTCCGCCGTCTGCCGGGGCGTCAGGTCCCGGCGCTGCGCGGCGAGGTTCATCCTGGCCGCAGTCAGCCGCCTGCCGTTGTCGCAGACGCGTGCCTGGGACCGGCTGACGAGCCCGCCGGCCGCGTAGCCGAGCTGCCGCCTGCCCTCCTCGCCCTCGGGCAGCCCCAGGAACTCCAGGGCGGCCGGCGACTCCAGCAGATCCCAGCCCGTTCCCTCTGGGGACAGCACCGACATCATCTTCAGCAGGTCCAGAGAGGCCGGACGCTCCTTGCCCAGGTCCTCGACGACACAGCTCCACACCGCCAGCGCGTCCTCCTGGCCGACGGTCTGCCGGCTCGTGATCGACTGGACGAGCTCGGCCACCACCTCCTCGGGCGGGCGTTCGGTGCTGACCAGGTACGCGGCCAGCTGGTCCAGCAACTGCGGCAGCGGCTCCACCAACTCCACCAGGCGCTCGGCCAGTTCGGGTGACAGTTTGGTGGCCTTGCGGCGCAGGTACTGGACGGCCTCGGCGGTGGACGGCGGCTCGATGTCGATACGGCGGTCCAGTGTGCCCCAGTCCCGATGCTCCGACGTGATCAGCGTGTGCACCAGAGGGGCGGTGACGAGCAGGCTCTCGATCACCCCGGGGTCGCGGACGTCGTCGTAGACGAGGAGCAACCGTTCGTCGAACTCACCCCGCTGTCCCTCCAGCAGCTCGCGCAGGGCCTCGACGGCCTGGGGCGAGGACCGCTGGGCGGCGCCGAGCCGTTCGCTGAGCACCACGAGCTCCCGCTCGACGTGCTCGGCGCTGTCGGCCGGCATCCACCACACGACGTCGTAGTCCGCCCCGAACCGGCGCACATATTCCAGGGCCAGGGTCCGCTTGCCCACGCCCGCCGGTCCGTACAGCACGACCGGATGGGCCGCCTGGCCGGGCGGCAGGGCGTTGCGCAGGCGCCGCAGATATGCCTCGCGGCCCAGGAAGTCCCCTTGGCGCTGTCGCATGCCGTGCCGTTCCCGGGGGTGCCGGCCGGGGAAGCGAGGGCCCTTGTCGTTCCGGTCCGCCCAGGTGTCGGGCCGCCGCTCGGCAGGGACGAAGTGGGTCAGCAGAGCGTTGCGCGCCGACAGCTCGTCCAGGGTGTACAACTTGGGGCCCGGCCGGTCGCGGAGCGCCTCGTGCGCCACGACGTTCTCCAGCCAGGCCACGTCCACCCGCGCACTCATGGCCAGCGTGCCCGATTTCGGCATCTTCCCCACCAGCTCGGTCAGCCGCGGGGAGTTGAGCATCGCGGAGGACATCAGCACCAGGAAGGTGGTCGCCGCGTCGCCGTCGGCCGCAGCGCCGCCGTCCGGGGCGAACTCACAGGGCACCGCGTTCGCGTTCAGCTCCGCGCGGATCCAGTCCGCATACGCCTGGTCCTGCGGCTCGAACAGCAGCTGCACCAGCGGGCCTTGCCCGGGCGACTCGGTGAACGCCCCGACATAGTGGGCCCGGACGGAGTCCGGGACGGGCGCGAAGCGCAGCCCGGGGTCGCCGCTGATCTCCTGGGCGAGCCGTTCGTACGCCTGCTTCTGCAGCGAGGGCTCGTAGTTCTGCAGCGCGAAGGGGATGAGGACTTCCTCGTAGGCGAGGTTCGGCAGGTGTGCCACCTCGACCTCGCGCCAGTACTGCTCCGTGCTGGTGTGCAGGATGGGGCCGATGGCGCCCTCGAACCGGGCGCGGGCCAAGGCCCGGCGGCGTTCGACGCGCTCCTGGTACGAGGTGTCCACCCGCATGGGGACCGGCAGTACCCTGATCCGCTCGCCGGACTGCCGCCGTACGTCGTTGGCGACGGCGGCGGAGCCCTCGATGGACTGGTTGCTGAGGTTGAAGCCGACGACGACCACATCGGGCAGGATCAGCGTGCACAGGCTCGCGTTGTCCGAGTGGCCGGTGCGGCTGTCGATGAGGACGTAGTCGTAGTCGCTGGAGCGCAGGCTCTCCCGGAGCGTCTCCGCGAAGCGCCGACCGCCCTGTTCCCTGTAGAAACGGTTCCACTCGAAGGTCGCGACACGCTCGCTGTAGAGGCTGTCCTGCAGTCCCGGTCCGAGGAAGTCGATACGGCCCTCGGGCCGCGCGAACCGGTACGCGAGCGAGTCTGTGTGATTGCCCGCCTGCGTGTGCCGCTCCAGCAGCTCCGCCAGCCGCGCCCCTGCCTCGGCCCCGGGCAACTCCTGGGCGGCCAGCGCCTCCACGGCCCTGCCGTAGTCCAGGACCATCTCCACCACGCCGGTCGACTCACGCAGTTCGGGGTCGCGCAGGAACGGGCGTAGGAAGCGGCCCAGACCGGGCGACTCCAGGTCCCAGTCGACTACGAGGACCCGGTGCCCCGCATCGGCCAGCAGCCAGGCGACGTTGGCCAGCGCCATGGTCCGCCCGACTCCACCTTTGTACGAGTAGAAGGTGACGACAGTCGCGTGGTTCCGAGCAAATGCGGAACCGGATGGCGCGGCGCTGCTCATCGATGTCGCTCCAACGTCGGTGCGTCAGCTGTGAGGCCCTCGGAGGATCGGCCGCTCGCCGCTGTCCGACGTGGCGAACCATGATCTGTGGGGGGCTGCCTCCCACGGCCGCTCGGGGCGGTGGGACGGTGGTGCGGCGTGCGTAGGCTGCAACGGTACCCGGGCGGACACGAAGTGCCTATCTCCGAAGCAATCGGCTGAGAGCGGAATTCGCGGCATTTCCGAAACGCCCGGGGAAGCTGAGTAATAGAGGTCCTGAGGGGTCATCACGGGAGGCGAGTGGCGGGCGCCGGTGAGGATCCGTTCGACGACCGCCCGCAGCACTCTCAGATAGCCGCCGCGCGCATGCGCGGCCCCCACCAGCCCGGCGAGACCGGCCCTCGTGTAGTCGTCGACCTGCACGGTCACGGTGTCCGGATCCCGGCGCGACGGCAGCCCCTTGGTAGTCCACAGCACCGGTACCAGAGCGGTCGAGCGCTCCCCGGTCTGGTGCTGCTCCCACAGCAGCCGCCGGCGGAACACCGCGAGGTCGCGGAGCGTGCGCGGCTCCTTGTAGTAGCGGTCGGTCAGCAGGGCGAGGAGCGTGCGGCAGCGCATGACCGGCGCCCAGTCCCCCTCCTGCGCCCCCCAGCAGTCGCGGGAGGGATCCGGAAGCAGGCCCGTGTAGCGCGGGTCGGAACCCAGCCGCCGGTGTATCTCGGCCTGGAGGTCGGTGTGGAAGGCCCGCACCCAGGGGTCCGACGGGCCGGGCAGGGCGTGGCTGATGTAGTAGTACGGAGCGCCGGGACTGCGGTGCGCGGTCATGCGCTCAACCCCCTTCGGTCAAGACGCGCGCGCAACGAGCTGACACCATGCGCCAGTTGCTCCCGCACGTGGTCGATCAGGAATCTCAGGTCCTCGCAGTAGCACGAGGGATTGTCGAAGCCGTTGTCCGGGTGGTGGCGATGGGCGCGCAAACCACCTCCGCAGACATCGACGACCGGGCAGGACCGGCACTGCCGGCACAGTCCGGGCGGCCCGGCGCGCTCCGCGGCGAACCCCGGATCGGCGGCGGCGCGGTCGAAGTCATGGGCGCCGATGTGCAGGGGGGAGCGGGCGGCCTGCGTGCTCACCGTCTTCAATACGTCGTTGTAGTCGATCCGCCCGGACGGCTGGATCACCACCACGTCCGCCCCGTAGGGACCCCACATCTCGCTCGTGCTGGTGCCGCCCAGATGCAGGTCGAGCAGGGAGTCGAAGAGCCTGACCGAGGTCTCGCGGCGGGCGGCGCCGAACCAGCGGTCGAACACCGCCGCGAGCCAGCGGCCGTACGGCGCGGCACCGGCGCCCGCGGGCCGGTACGGCGGGAACTGCCAGGTGGCGAGCGGCAGCAGCAGGCCGATGGCGGGTGGTTCGTGCGCGAGCAGTGCCTCGTACGTCGCCACCGGGTCCGCCTCGATGTCCACCACGCACAACAGCCCTCGGTACAGCGGCCGGTAGCGCGGGCCGCGCAGCAGCGACAGCGCGCGCGTCACCTCGGCGTATGTGCCGCGGCCGCGCCGGTCGGGCCGGCGCCGGTCGTGGGACTCCGCGGTGCCGTCGACACTGACGCCGACCGTGATGCCGTAGCGGCGGAACACCTCCAGGAAGGCGTGGTCGAGCAGGGAGGCGTTGGTCTGGATGTGCAGGTTGACCTGGGTGGCCAGGCCGTGGGTGGCGGCGCGCAGGCCGCCGGCGAACTGCTCCAGGGCGAGGGTCCCGGCCAGCAGGGGCTCACCGCCGTGCAAGGTCACCTGCGCCCGTTCCGGGCGGTGGCGGCGCAGATGTTCGGTGATTCTGACGGACAGCCGGCGCATCACCGCGGGGCTCATCACGAGCGGCTCGGCCCGCCAGCCGCGGTCGCGGTGCTCGTAGACGTAGCAGTCGGGGCAGCCGAAGTTGCAGCGGCTGTGGAGCTTGACGACGAACTGGGTGAACATCGCCGCCGGTTCGGCGGGCGGCGAGGTGGCTCGGGGCGCGGTCTCACACCGCACTTTCCCACCTCGGCCGTTCGGGGCCGGAGCTCTGTCCGGCATTGCGCAGCAGGGCCTCTATGAGCGCGCTGCGCGGCAGCCGGCTCAGATCGAGGGCGTCCGGCGGAGCGTGCGGAGGACTTTCCGCGGCTAACGCCAGACCGTGTGCCGTGTGCTGTGCCGCCTCACGTCCCATCGCGCAGGCTCCCCCCGACCCCCGACTGTCCCGGCTCCGCGATACGCGGACTCCGACCAGGACGGTCCGGCCAAGCACTCGGGATTCAGGGGGAGTTGCGTGGTTCCTGATACAGTCCGGGACTCGTGATTCCTCGGGCCGCTCGTCCCCCGCTAGTGAATGCCTCGGTGCGCTTGCCGAACGCTCCTGCCAGACACCTGAGAGTGTATCGACCGGAGCCGAGCAAGCCTATCCTCGGATGTGTTGAGGGAGGGTGAACCGGCCTCAGAGGAGCCGCCGCTGACCGACCGGCCATCTGTTTCGACCGAGTCTGCGCGAATGTCCGTCCTGCCGGACCGTCCGGCGTAGCTTGTGAGGGGCGCGTGGATCCAGCCGCTTTCTTCTATACGAGTTGTGTACGTGCCGACGGCTGGCGCACGCTGACCCGCTTCCACACTGACCTGGAGTACCAGTTGCGGGTCCAGGAAGGGTTCGGGGTCAGCGGCGTCCTCGGTGCGCTCATGGAGCCCGAGTCGGCCCGCGACGGCGATGTGACCAGGGCCGGAGTGATGCTTGCGCTGTACTCGCCCAAGTACTTCAGAGATCGCGGGGCGGGCCTGGAATGGTCCGTCATGCGGCTGCGGATGCGGCACCACGAGGACTCCTCGGGCATGTCGGCGAGCGGCTGTCTGATTCCGCTGTGCTGGAAGCCCATGCGTGAGGGCGATGAAGTGCCGGAATCCGTACGGAACACGGTGGAGCAGCCCAGTCCCTTCGACTGGCTGAGGCAGGACGGACTGGAGTCCCTGCTCGCCGCGACGGAGGCGGAGGCGGACGCCGGAGTACGTTATTACGGTCTCGTCGAGCAGTTGGCCAAGGCCATTGCGGAGGCGGGGCGTACGGAACTCGAACGGCTGGACGTGGCCGACGCACGTACGCTGGAACCCGCCTTCGGCGAGAGTGTGACCGAAGCCGGGCAGCCCGCGGAGACAGGCGCAGAAGGATGGCCTCTCCGTTGGGCCGACATCGCGGGGCCCGAAACCCCGGAACGCGAACGGGGCTCGGTCGCCATCAGTTATGTGGGAGCCGACCAGCCCTGGGCCGACTGGATGTCGGAGGTGCTGAAGGAACGGGGGCACGAGGTCACACTGCGGCGGTGGCGGGTGGCCGGCGAGAGTCTCCGCGAGACGGTCAGGGGGGCGCGTGCCGTGGCAGAGCGCGTGCTGGTCATCTTCTCGCGCAGTTACTTCTCCGCCAGGGAGACGGAGCCCGCGGAGTGGGCCGACGCCTTCCGTGAACCGCCCGACCGGGCGACGCTGCCGGTGTTCGTGCAGATCGACGGGGCGCCCCGGCCGCTGCTCGTCCGGGGCGCGGAGGTCGTCGTACTGGCCGGGGCGGACCTCGCCGAGGCCGAGCAGTTGATCGACGAGGTGCTGCCCGAGGCATCGCAGCGGTCGGAGGAGCGCGGGGGCGGCCGGTGACCCCGCCGAGACGCGCGACAGAGCCGCCGCAGGTGACCAACCTCCCTCCGCTGGCAGCTCCGTTCCTCGGCCGCGACGACGAGATCGAGGACACGCATCGGCTGCTCATGGAGCACCGAGCCGTACTGGTGCATGACCCGAAGAAACGACCGCACGGTTACGGCACTTCACAGCTGGCCCTCGGCTACGGCCTTCGCTACACCCGGCACTACGAGGTGGCGTGGCGTTTTGACTGCGGAGGGGAACCGGAGCCGGAGGAACTGGCGGCTCGCCTTGCGGCGGAACTGGACAGACTGCGGGAGAGGTACGAGGAAGTCCTGAAAGTGCCGCTGGCCGAACCCTCCGTGGCCACCTGGCTCTACATCTACGACAACGTGGCGAAGCCGGACGCCGTCCGGCAGCACTTCCCGGCAGGCAATGCACGCGTTCTGGTCGCCTCGCGGCACACCGGCTCCTGGGATCCCAAGGCCCGGGTCTGCGTGGGGCCGCTCACCCCCGACGACACCGTCGGCCTGCTCCGGCAGGTGGCAGAGCTCGAACCGCCCCAGGCCGAAAGGCTGGCGGGCTTCTTCGAAGGACACCCGAAGCAGATCGTGCGCGTTGGTGAAGCCGTCCGTGCCGGCGTCGCCACCGTGGAACAGTTCGTCGCCCTCACCGGCATCGCCCGGATGGCGCCCCCGCCCGCCGAGCCGTCGCCACCGGTGCCGCAACTGCCGGGCCAGCGCCAGGCCGAGGTCTCCGACCGCACCAGCCTCAGAACCAACATCCTGCAGTCGGTGGTGTGCCTCAACAACGACAGGTTCCGGCGCTGGATCACGGCCCTTCGGGCTCACACGGGCGCCTTGCTGGACGACAAGCTGGTTGTTGAGCTGTCCATGGGTGAGCGAGTGGACCAGGTGCTGGACCTGGCGTTCCAGGAGCCCAAGCCCCTTCTGCTGCGGGCGCTGGCCGACACCCTCATGACGGAGACGGTCGAGTTCGGGGACGGCTGGGACCAAGCCAGTAACGTGCGGCAGATCGTCGACAAGCTGGCGGAGCGCTGGCCCGGTGCCCCGCAGACACCTTCGGCGACACCGGCCGCGGAGGTCTCGTGCTACTTCTTCACCAGCTGGCTCAACCGGGAGTCCTACAGTGCCAAGGTGCGGCGCTTCCACCGGATGGTCGCCCGCCAGGTCGCGGACCGGCTCGGGATACCGGAGGCGGACGCCGGATTCTTCGACCAGACCACGCAGCACGGGGCGCAGTGGCAGCCGCGGATGATCGAGGCGATCCGTACCACGAGAGTGCTGGTTCCCCTGATCACCAAGGACTACTTCCACAGCACGTGGTGCCGGCGCGAGTGGGCCGTCATGAAGCACCGCATCGACAGCGTCAACGCGGCACCGGGCCAGGAACCGGTCGCGATCATGCCGGTGTTCTGGATCAGGCCGACGAGCAGGTCCTGGAAGATACCGAAGGACTTCGAGCCCTACCAACACTTCGTACTGGGGGACGAACAGGAGGCGCTCCGCGCGGACGTCTACGACCTGATGGAGGACCACAAGGCAGAAAAGCTCCAGGACTTCGTGACCCACTTCGCCAAGGCCATGGTCGCCCTGGCCGACACACAGCTGCCTCACCTCGACCGGGACGCGGTACTGGATCTTCCCCTGGCGTTCGCCGACGTCAACCCCCGCGGTCGCTGAGCGCCGCACCCGGCCCGGACGCCTATCGTCGACCCATGAAACCCGATCACCACGACACCGACTGCGTCTTCTGCGGGATCGCCGCCGGCTCCGAACCGGCCCGCATCGTCGCCGACACCCCGGACACCCTCACCTTCCTGCCCCTCAACCCGGTGCACCCCGGGCATGTGCTCGTCGTGCCCCGGCGCCATGTCGGGGACATCTGGGGCCTCGACGAGAAGACGGCGGCGGCGGTCGGGGCCGCGGTGCTCAGGGCCGCCCACGCGGTGCGGGCCGTTCACCGTCCCGAGGGGCTGAACGTCATCCAGTCGTCCGGGGCGGTCGCCACGCAGTCCGTGCCCCATCTGCACGTCCATGTCGTACCGCGCTACGAGGGTGACCGGATGCCGCGGATCTGGCCGGAGAAGGGCGAGGAGGAGCCGGAGCTGCTGGACGACTCGGCGCGGCGGCTGCGCGCGGAGTTGGCGTCACAGCACGAACAGCAGCGCGAACACCTGGGCCAGGACTAGGCCTCCGTAGAAGCAGGACAGGGTGGGGGAGACGGCCGCCTTCAGCAGGCCCTGGGGCTCCTTGCCCGGGGCCGTGTCCATGCTGAACGGCTGGATCGCGTTCGCGGAGTCCCGCACCCTGTCGTACAGGCGCCGGAACAGTCGCTCCTGGTAGAGGAAGTAGCCGTCCAGGAGCCAGAAGGCCAGTACGGGGATGAAGCTCACGACCGCGATCGCGTTCTCGTCGTTCCCGACGGCGTAGGCGAGGAGCGCGCCGGTGACCGTCAGGGACCAGCCCTTGATCAGGAACGAGTTGTTGCCCATCCGGGCCACGATCGTCTGGATCAGCTCCAGATGCCGGATCCGGCCGTCGTCCAGTTCGGACATTGGTCCCCCCAACGCACCGTCAACTCCCCTTCCGGGAAGCTTAGTCAGTTGTGCGGGCCGGTCGCAGGGCGAGAAGCTCCTCCGCGGTGCGCGGCCCGCTCCGGATGTGCTCCAGCAGCGGCTGCGCGATCTTCGCCGGGGCCCTGCTCACGGCTCCAGCTCGACGGTGACGGCGGGTGGCTGCTGAAGGGTGTTGTGGACCGTGCAGTGCGAGGCCACGGCCAGCAGCGCGTCCCGGCGCCGCTCGGGGAGCTCCGGCGGCGGGACGACCACGACGCGCAGCGCGGTGACCCGGGCCGGGCGGTCGGCGGCCATGGTGAATTCCGTACGGACCCGCAGTCCGGTGCGGGGCAGTCCGTGGCGGTGGAGGTAGCGGCCCGCGTAGAAGGCGACGCAGGTGGCCAGCGACGCGGCGAACAGCTCGGTGGGGGTGGGCGCGGTGTCCGTGCCGCCCGCCTCGATCGGCTGGTCGACCCGGAGGTGGTGGCCGCGGATGTCCACGGCGTAGGCGTCGTGCTCGACGTGGGTGACCTCCAGGCGGTGCACTTCGGCGTCGTGCGGCTGGTTCGTGTTCAGCTTCTGCGGTGCGGTGCCGGTCATGGCCGGGCCCTTCTCGTCGACGTCGACCTCTGCCGGATTCCAGTCGACCGCGGACGGGGCTGTGGATCGAGAGGCCGACAGGGTGCGGCGGGGGCCGTTCGGCCCTCGTGTGCGGGGCCCCGCCGATATACCCTGCCGGGTATTCCTCCAGCGGGTTCGTGGCGGATGAGCGGGTTCGTGGAGGGTGATCGGGTTCGCCGTCCTGCCGCGCGGAGTGCGCGGGATCAGACGTCGGCCGGGGTCGTACGGGCGACCCAGGCGCCGTGGCCGCCGAGGAGGTCGGAGACGTCGGTGCGGCCCCGGTGGCGGAGCAGACTGGCGGCGACGGAGGAGCGGTGGCCGCCCGCGCAGTGGACGACCAGGGGCCGGCCGGCCGGGATCTCGTCGGCGCGGCGGGCCAGTTCGGCCAGCGGGATGTGCAACGAGCCGTCGATGCAGCCCTCTTCGCGTTCGGCGGCGTTGCGCACGTCCAGCACGAGCGGAGGCTCCGCGCCGTCCAGCAGCCGGCGCAGCTCGTCCGCGGTCAGGCGGCTCGCCTGGGCCATCTCCCGCGCCAACGCCGGGAAGGCGCCCTCGGGTTCGCGCAAGTAGCCGCCGACCCTGTCGAAGCCGATCCGGGCCAGCCGGGTGACGATTTCCTCCTCCCGGTCCTGCGGCGCGACCACCACGACCTCCTCCTCCGGGCCGACGACCATGCCGGCCTGCTCGGCGAAGCGTCCGTCGGCGGGCACGTTGACCGAGCCGCGCAGATGTCCCGGGGCGAAGTCCTGCGGGGAGCGTGCGTCCAGCACGACCGCTCCGGCCGCGCGCCGCTCCATGAACTCCGCGACGGACAGCGGTCGCGGTGCCGCGGCCGCGTTGAACAGGCCGTGTTCCTTGCGGTTGAGCAGGGCGTCGTAGACGAAATAGGCGGGCGCGGAGGGCTGTCCCGCGGTCACCAGCCCGAGGAACTGCTCCTCGCTCATCGGCCGGCAGGCGTAGTTGGTGGCGCGCTGCTCGCCGATGGTGGACTGCCGCCGCGTGGAGAGGTTCTTGCCGCACGCGGATCCGGCGCCGTGCGCGGGGAACACCCGCACGGCGTCGGGCAGGCCCATCAGCTTGTGCTGGATGCTGTCGTGAAGCATCCGGCCGAGTTCGTCGGCGGTGACGCCGATCGACGCGAGCAGGTCGGGACGGCCCACGTCGCCGATGAACAGCGCGTCTCCGGTGAGGACGCCGTAGGGAACGGTGTCGGCGGCATGCTCGTACACCAGGATGCTGATCGACTCCGGGGTGTGGCCGGGGGTTTCGAGGATCCGGAGGGTGACCTCGCCGAGACGGATCCGCTCGCCGTCGGCCAGCTTGCGGATGGGGTACTCGGCCTCGGCGCGCCGTCCGTAGCCGATCCAGGCGCCGGTGAGGGCGGCCAGTTCCAGATGGCCGGCGAGGAAGTCGGCGTGGAAGTGGGTGTTGAGGACGGCCTCGACGGTGAAACCGTGGGTCTCGGCGTCGGCGAGGTACTCGGAGACGTCACGGCGGGGATCGACGACCACCGCCTTGCCGGTCGTCTCGTCGGCGATCATGTACGACGCCTGGGAGAGGCAGTCGAGGTAGTACTGGGCGAAGAACATCGGGTGACCTCCGCGTCGGAAGAGAGCCGGTTGACGGTTGAATACCCCGGGGGGTATTCAGGAGTCGATGGGCCGCCGAGGGCCTGGTCATGGTGGGGGCGGTGGTCGGCCCGGGCCGGGGGACGCCCGGGCCGACCGGTCAGAGGCGGCCGGTGAGCATGCCGTGCCAGTACACCGGCGGCAGGATGTAGCGCTTGAACACCCACATGTCCCGGCGCTCCTTGAACGTGTCGATCAGCGGGAAGCTGGGCGCGGGCTTGAGGTCGTAGTCGAACTCGGCCAGCAGCATCCGGTCGCGGGCGGTCACCAGCGGGCAGGAGGTGTAGCCGTCGTAACGGCGGGACGGGGAACGGCCGTTCATGACGTCGACCAGGTTGGCGGCCACGACCGGAGCCTGCTTGCGTACGGCCGCGCCGGTCTTGGAGGTGGGCAGGTTCGCCACGTCGCCGACCGCGAAGACGTTGGCGTGGTACGGGTGTTGCAGGGTGCGCTTGTCCGCGGCGACGAACCCCTGCGGGCTGGCGGGGTCGGCGAGCGGGCCCCTTCTGAGCCAGTCGGGTGCGCTCTGCGGCGGGACGGCGTGCAGGAGGTCGTAGCCGAGGGTCTCCTCGGTGCCGGTGGCATGGTCCGTGAGGGTGACCGTGCGTGCGTCGCCGTCGACGGCCGTCATCTCCGAGCGCAGCCGCACCTCGATGCCGTAGCGGGCGGCGACCTTCTCCAGCACCTGCGACCAGGCGGGCACCTTGAACATCACCGGGTCAGGCAGGACGAGGACGATCCGCATCCGGTCGAGGACCTTCTGTTTGCGCCAGTGGTCCGCGGCCAGATACGCGATCTTCTGTGGGGCTCCGCCGCACTTCAGCGGCGTGGCCGGATGCGTGAACACGGCCGTGCCCGAGCGGGTGCGCCGGATGAGGTCCCAGGTCCGCGGGGCGTACTCGGGTGCGTAGTTGCTGCTCACCCCGCCATGACCGACCGCTTCGGCCAGGCCCGGCACACCGGCCCAGTCGAGTTGCAGGCCGGGCGCCAGCACCAGGTATTCGTAGGCCAGTTCACCGCCGCCCGAGAGCGCCACCGTACGGGCCTCGGGGTCAACGGCCAGCGCCCGTCGCCGAATCCAGCGCACGCCGTCGGGAATGACGGACCCCTCGGGACGGCGGGAGGAACGCAGATCCGCCTGACCTCCACCGACCAGGGTCCACAGCGGCTGATACCAATGGGTGCCGGACGGTTCCACGAGCGCGATGCCGGCGACGCCGGCCCGGCGCAGACGTGCGGCGACACTGATGCCGGCGCTCCCGCCGCCGATGACGGCGACGCGGTAACGGCCGGACGGTGGTGCGTCGTTGGGGGAGGGGGTGGCGGCCAAGGCGGATCTCCTTCCTCCTGCCTGATGCGAGCGTCATGCGCGAGGGGGTCGGGTGCCGGCGAACGTCTCCCGTGCCACGTCCCGAGCCGTTCGTTGCCTCCTCAAATACCCCCTGGGGTGTGCTGTCGGCGAGGGTACGGCGATTCCAGAAGGCCCGTCAAATACCCCAGGGGGTATTTGCCTGTCAGGCAAATACCCGGAGGGGGACGCCCCGGGCGAACCTGGCCGAGGTGTCGCTTTCTGCGGCGATCCTGCGCCCTAGAGCCAGTCCCGACGCTTGAAGATCAGGTACAGACTCACGCAAACGACCCCCATCAGCCCGATCGCGAAGGGGTACCCGAAGTGCCAGCCCAGCTCCGGCATGTCGTCGAAGTTCATGCCGTAGATCGTCCCGACCAGCGTCGGCGCGAACAGGATGGCCGCCCATGACGAGATCTTCTTGATCTCCTCGTTCTGTTCGAAGCCCGCCTCCGCCAACGCCCGCATCTCGGCGTTCTGTTGCTGGGTGACCAGGGTGGCGTTGACGGTGAGGATGTCGGTGAGGGCCTGGCGGAAGCCGTCGACGCGTTCGCTGGTGTGGGTGACGTGGTCGGCGACGTCCCTGAGGTAGCGCTGGAGTTCCTCGTCCGTGCCGTACTTCGCGAAGCCCGCCATCAGGCCGTGCAGCATGCCGACCAGGGGACGGGTGGCGCGCTGGAACTCGACCATTTCGCGGGAGAGTTCGTAGATGCGGCGGGAGACCGCGGGGTCGCCGCCGAACACCTCGGTCTCGATCTCGTCGATGTCGTTCTGGACGCCCGCGACGACCGGCGCGTAGCCGTCGACCACCGCGTCGAGGATGGCGTAGAGCACCGCCTCCGGGCCGAGTTTCAGCAGCTCCGGCGTCTCCTCCATACGGCGGCGGACCGCCGACAGGTCGGGGGCCGCGCCGTGCCGGACCGTGATCACGAAGTCGGGGCCGACGAAGACGTGCAGTTCGCCGAAGTCGACCTCCTCCGGCGCGTCGAGGTAGCGGGCCGCGCGCAGGACGACGAAGAGCGTCTCGCCGTAGCGCTCCAGCTTCGGGCGCTGGTGTGCCTCCATCGCGTCCTCGACGGAGAGCGGATGCAGGTCGAACTCGGCGGCCAGGGAGAGGAGTTCGGACTCGGTCGGGCGGGCGAGGCCGATCCATGCCATGCCGGACGGCTGATCGCGCAGCTCGCGGAAGGTCTCGGCGAGGGTGGCGGGGGAGGAGACGCGGACGCCGTCGCGGTAGAGGGCCGCCTGGACGATGCTCATGGGTTCCGGCTCGGCCGTGCGCGCGGCGGCGGGGGGCGCCTCCGACCGCGGTGGTGCGGCCGGTGGGGTCAGGGCGCGGCGCCAGACGGACTTCCTGGCGTTCTTCGCGGAGCCCTTCGCGGCGGGGCGGGCGCGTCGCTCGGACATCGTGGCTGCCTCTCGGCCGACGTCGTGTGATCACGGAGCAGGGTAACGGAGCAGGGTATACGGGGCGAACGGCATCGGGGGCGGAGCGCTCCCGCAACGCATTGCCGAGTTGCGGACAGTGCTCGTCCGCAAGCCCCGCTAGCGTGCGGAGCATGACGAAGACGGACCCCGTGCTCGGCCCCCGAGCCCTGAACCGCGCGACCCTCGAACGGCAACTGCTCCTGCGCCGTGCGGACCTCGACGCGAAGACCGCCGTCGGGCACCTGCTCGGCCTCCAGGCCCAGAACGTCAAGCCGCCGTACTACGCGCTCGCCGCCCGTCTCGACGGCTTCGCCCCCGAGCAGCTGTCGCGGCTGATGGCGGACCGCGAGGTCGTCCGCATCGTCACCATGCGCTCGACCATCCACACCCACACCGCCGACGACTGCCTCACCCTGCGCCCCCTTGTCCAGCCCGCCCGCGAGCGCGAACTCGGCCTCTTCCGCAAGGGCCTCCACGGCGTCGACCTGGAGCGGCTGGCCGGGCTCGCCCGGGAGCTCGTCGAGGCCGAGCCCCGCACCATGAAGCAGCTGCGCGAGGCGCTGCTCGTCGAGTGGCCGGACGCCGACCCGCAGGCCCTCGGCATCGCCGCCCGCTGCCTGCTCCCGCTCGTCCAGGTCACCCCGCGCGGCCTGTGGGGCCGCAGCGGCCAGGTCACCCTGACCACCGCCGAGCACTGGCTGGGCCGGGCGGTCGGGCCGGTTTCCGCGGCCGGTGGCAGTGCGCAGGACGGTCCGACCGAACCGGCGCCCGCGCCCGATGGCAGTGCGCACGCCCAAGCCCCCCACCCCACCCCCACCCCCGACAACACCGTCCTCCGCTACCTCGCCGCCTTCGGCCCGGCCTCCGTCAAGGACATGCAGACCTGGGCGGGGCTGACCCGGCTGCGGGAGGCGTTCGAGCGGCTGCGGCCGCGGCTGGTCACCTTTCGTGACGAGAAGGGGGTGGAGCTCTTCGACCTCCCCGACGCGCCCCGCCCCGACCCGGACACCCCGGCTCCGCCCCGCTTCCTCCCGGAGTTCGACAACCTGCTGCTGTCGCACGCCGACCGCACCCGCGTGGTGCCGCCGGAGTACTGGGGCCGTGCCTGGCAGGGCAACCAGGTCTACTGCACGCTCCTCGTCGACGGCTTCCTGGCCGGGGTGTGGAAGCTCCAGGAACGGACGCTTCTCGTCGAGCCGTTCGGCACCCTGACCAAGGCACAGCGCGCCGAGGTCGCCGCCGAGGGGGAGCGGATGCTGGCCGTGATGCACCCGGGGGACGCGTACGACATCCGGTTCGGGACCGGCGTAAGAAGCTGAGGCCTCGGTTCAGGTGACGCGAACATGGAGAGGGGGCGTTGCGAGCCGCTCGTGGAGGCCCGCAACGCCCCCTGGTTCATTTACCTGAGGGGTGGCTCAGGAGTTCTTCCGGGTTACGAGTTGACCTGCGCGGTCACCAGGCTGGAGAAGGTGGTCAGCCGGGTGTAGACGCCGGGGTAGCCGGCCAGCGCGCAGCCCTCGCCCCAGGAAGTGATCCCTGCCAGGACGCCCCCGACGAGCAGGGGACCGCCGCTGTCGCCCTGGCAGGTGTCGACGCCGCCGGAGGTGTATCCGGCGCAGACCATGTCGGACGCGATGAAGTCCGAACCGTAGGAACCGGCACAGCTGGAGTCGGAGACGATCGGCACGGTCGCCGTCCGCAGCTGGTTGGAGGAGCTGCCGCCCGAGGAGGTGGTGCCCCAGCCGATGATGCGGGCGGTGGTGCCGGCCGCGTACACACCGGTCTGCGAGGAGGAGACGTACGGCGCCGTGGTGTACGGCATGGACGTCGACAGGGTCAGTACGGCCACGTCGTCGCCGTTGGTGGCGTCCGTGTAGCTGGGGTGGATCCAGATGTTGCTGACCCGGCTGACCGTGCCGTTCGTGCCGTTGCGGTACGTGCGGCCGCCGACGACGCGGACGCTGCTGGTGGTCTCGCCGACCATGCAGTGGGCGGCGGTGACGACCTTGGTGGGCGAGACGAGCGTGCCGCCGCAGAACTGGCTCTGGGACGAGTCCGTGATCTGCATCATGAACGGGTACGCGGTCGTCGTGGTCGTGCTGCCGCCGACGATGGGCTGGGGCGCGGCGGTCGCTGTGGGGGCGAGACCGATGAGCGCGGTGGCGGCGGTGGCCGCCAGGGCGACAGCGGTCTTTCTGGCACGGGTGAGCCCGAACATGAGTCTCCTCGATGCGTTGCCGGTGGGGGGTCGCGCGGGTGTGGGGGGTGATGCACGGGTGGGGGTCCCCCCGCTTGAGCGAAGTCGAGAGTGGGGGAGGGACCGACCCCGTGTGCCCGGCGAGCGGCACGCCCCTACGCTAGAACCCGGGACTGCCCTTCCCAATGAGGGAACCCCCTAGGGGAGTTGGGCAGGGAAAACCCTCGGTCGGCCCTGGTCAAACCCCCGGTGCCAGTGAATCCGGCCTCACTTGGGGCGACCCGCCGCCAGTCTGACGATGTCCACCCGCGATCGGATCCCCAACTTGCGGTAGACCCGGGTCAGGGTCGCCTCCACCGTCTTGACGCTGATGAACAGCCGGGCGGCTATCTCCCGGTTGGTGGCGCCCTCCATGACCAGCGCGGCGACCTGACGCTCCATCGAGGCGAGCGAGTCCAGCGCGTCGAGCGCGGCGGCGGGCGTCGGCTCCGGGTCGGCCGGGGGCGCCGCCGCGGCGGCCTCCACCTGGCTCAGCCAGGGCAGCGCCCGGCACCGCCGGAACAGCCGCGCCGCCTCGTCGTACGAGGTGGTCCCCGGCCGCCGGGTGCGCAAGGTCGCCGCGGCGAAGGCGGCCCGCGCCTCCTCCAGGCCGTAGCCGAGCTTGGCGAGCCGGTCCTGCACCGACGTCAGCCGGTCGGCGGCCCGCTCGCGGTCGCCGCGCGCCGCCCGCACCAGAGCCTCCGCCCGGTCCAGCACGGCCAGCACGCTCTCCCGCCCGAGGCGCAGCGCATGTTCGCGGGTGACGTCGACGATGTCCTGCGCCTCGTCCGTCTCGCCGATCCGCACAAGGGCCTCGACGAGGTCGCCGTGCCAGCGGCCGCGGGCCGGGTCGGTGATGCCGAGGCCGAGCTCCAGCTCCCGTACCCGGCGCAGCGAGGCGACCGCCGCGGGCGCGTCGCCGGCCACGAGCTGGGCGTAACCGAGGGCGGCCAGGGCGCGGGAGACGTACATCTGGTCGCCGTTCTCCTCGGCGTGCTCCAGGGCCTCCCGGGCCAGGGCCAGCGCCCGGTCCACGTCTCCGCCCGAGGCCTCCGCGAGCGAGGTGAGCACGGCGGAGGCGACCTCGCCGATCCCGGTGTCCCGGGCCAGCCGCAGGCTCTCCCGGGCCAGGTCGAGGGCGCGGGCGCAGTGCCCGGTGCGCAGCTCGGTCTCGGCGAGACCGCGCAGGAAGTGCACCTCGCTCTCGACCGAGCCGCGCCGCCGCACCTCGCGCAGCAGCGCCGTGACGGTGGCGCGCGCCTCGGGCAGCTGGTCGCTCATGACGAGCCAGCGGAACCGGGCGTAACCGGCGCCGTTGTGATGGCAGGCCACGCGCGGGTCCTGGGGCTCCTTCAGCGCGCGCTTGATGGTCATGGGGGCGTCCGCGTGGCCCATGAGGGTCTCGATCTGGGCCTGGCAGGCGAGCGCCATCAGCTCGGTGTACCGGTCGCCGCCCCGCGCCGCCAGCTCCGCCGAGTAGGCGGCCTCCTCCCGGGCGCGGTCGAAGTCGCCGTCCACCAGCAGGGCCCGCCAGGTGAGCTGGTAGTGGATCAGGGCGAGCAGCTTGGGGTCGTCGCCCGCGTCGGCCAGGGCCTGCGGGAAGACGGCGTCCACCTCGGCCATGGCGTGACCGGCGGTCTCGATCACCGTGATCCAGGCCCGCACCCGGTCCGCGGGCACGGTCGACCGGGACAGCACCTCGCGGGCGATGTCCCGGGCGAGGTCGAGTTCCCCGGCGGTGATGGCGTCCTCGGCTGCCTGAAGCCGCAGGCACTCCGGGCTCGGTCCGCCCTCGCCCGGAGTGTGCCGGGCGGCGAGCACGCCGAGGGAGGCGGCCACCGACGGGGCCCCGCGGTCCCGGGCGAGGGCGGCGGCCTCGGCCAGGGAGGCGGCCACCTCCGGGTCGGTGCCGGTGGTCGCGAGCGCCAGGTGGCGGGCCCGCTCGATCGGGTCGGAGGCCGCCGTGGACAGCGCCGCGTGCGCGGCCCGCCGCTCCTGCGCGGGCGCCTCCGCGTACAGCGCGGCCGAGATCAGCGGGTGCGCGAACCGTACGGCGGGACCCTCCGGCTCCGTGGCGAGCAGGCCGAGTTCGGCGGCCCGGGCCGTCTCCGCCTCGGCGTCCCGGCGGCCGGCCGCGTGCAGCAGGGACAGCGTGGGGCGGGCGCCGGCGCTGGCCACGAGCAGGGTGTGGCGGGCCTCGGGCGAGAGCATCTCCAGCCGGCTGAGGACCAGCGCGCGCAGCGAGGTCGGCACCGGCAGCGGCTCGCCCGGCCGGGGCGGGGTCGGGTTCTCGGCCAGGGCGCGGCCGAGCTCCAGCGCGAACAGCGGATTGCCGCCGCTGGTGCGGTGGATGTCCCGGACGGTGGAGCGGGGCAGGCCGGTGTAGCCGCGGTGGTCCAGCAGTGCGGCGACCTGGGTGCGGGAGAGCGGGCCCAGCCGGACGGCGAGGGTGTCGGGCGGGGCCGCGCGCAGATGGCGGTCGTACTCCTGCTCCTGGGTGCGGGCCGCGCACAGCATCCGCACCGGGGTGTCGCCGAGGCGCCGGGCGGCGAAGCCGAGGAGTTCGGCGCTGGCCGGATCCAGCCACTGGAGGTCGTCGGCGACGACGAGGACGGGGCCCTCGGCGGCGAGGGCGCGCAGCGCGGACAGTACGGCCAGACGCAGCGCGAGGCCGTCGCGCTGGAGGGTGGACTCGCCGCGGCCGGTGAGTGCCGACTCCAGGGCGGTGCGCTGGGCGGCGGGCAGCTTGTCGTAGACCTCGTCCAGGACCAGGCCGAGAAGGTCGGCGAGGGCGAGGAAGGGGAGATGGGATTCGGACTCGGTGGCCGAGCAGCGCAACACGGTCCGTGCCGCCGCGCCGTATTCCGCGGCCAATGACCGCAGGACGGTCGACTTTCCTATTCCGGCGGGGCCGTGCAGCAGGACGCTGCCGCCACGGGCGAGTTGGCCGCGCGCGGCCGTGAACGGTTCCTCCCGGCCGATGACCAGGTCGGGGCGGCATCTTGCAGGCTCCTGGAAGTCCCGTGGCACGGTCACCGCTCCCCTCCGTGTGTCGTGTCCGGGCCAATATTAGGCAATGGGTCTTTGAATTTCGGAGTGCCGGTGTGGTGAGGGAAATAACAACATCGGGCGCATAGGGAAATTCAAGGCACGGGTGAATGAATGAGGCGTCTACGGCGACCTCGCCCGAACGCGGCTCCGGCGCGGCACCGACGCGGCTCCGGCCCGGCGCCGGCGTGGCTACGGCAGCAACCCCGCCCGTCGCGCCGCGGCCACGGCCTGCCCCCGGGTGTGGGCCCCGAGCTTGCGCATGGCCGACCGCAGATACCCCTTCACCGTCTCCGGCCGCAGCCCCAGCCGTTCGGCGGCGACCGCGTTCGTGGCCCCTGCGGCGACACATGCCAGCACGTCCAGCTCGCGCGGGGCCAGGGCCACCGCCGCCGCCCGCCCCTGAGGGGTGAGCAGCCCGCACACGTCCAGCAGCTCCGCCCGCAGCCCGGCGTCCGCGATCCGCGGCGCCAGCGCCCGCAACGCGGCATGCGCCTCGCGCACCTGCTCCCAGGCGGCCCCGGGAGCACGCGACACCGGCTCGGCCGCGGCCGCGGCCAGCGCCTCCCGCGCCGACTCCTCGGCGATCAGCGACTGCTCCACGTCCCGCGCCGCCCCCACGGCCGCGGACAGCGCGCGGTCACCGAGCGGCTGGGCCGTGCGCAGGGCGCCGTACAGGACTCCGCGCACCCGGCGCCGTACCACCACCGGGACGGCGAGCACCGAGCGCAGCCCCTCGGCGGCGACCGGGGCGTCGTACTCGTGGCTGATCCGGCGGGAGGAGGAGTAGTCGGTCACGGCGCACGGGCGGGCGAGCGCGACCGCCTTGCCGCCGAGGCCGTTGCCGGAGGTCACCGCGAGCGCGCGGAGCGACTGGGTCGCGGTGCCGCTCAGTTCGCTGATGCGCACCTGCGGCCGGCCGGCCTCCACCAGCCCGCCGAAGGCGACGGGCAGCCCCGTCGAACGCCGTAGCCGTACCAGCGCGTTCCGGATCTCCGCCGCGTCTGCTGCCACCTCTTCGCCCTTTCACTGCGGCGCACACCCCCGTTCGGGGGTAGTGAGACCTGCATCACGGAGTAAACGATGGCAGAGAGCCGCCCGGCAATGGTCCGGTA
This sequence comes from Streptomyces sp. NPDC079141, assembly GCF_040686775.1. Classification (NCBI taxonomy): domain Bacteria; kingdom Bacillati; phylum Actinomycetota; class Actinomycetes; order Kitasatosporales; family Streptomycetaceae; genus Streptomyces; species Streptomyces sp. NPDC079141. The sequence continues at coordinate 206,451 of NZ_JBFBLP010000013.1, forward strand.
CCTAGGAGGACACATGACGACGGAGTCGTTCCGCGGCGCGCGGGACTTCCTGCTGCACCATCGCGAGGACTATGCGAGGGCCTACGAGGGTTTCGGCTGGCCCCGGCCCGAGCGCTTCAACTGGGCGCTCGACTGGTTCGACGTCATCGCCCACGGCAACGAGCGGACCGCGCTGCACATCGTCGAGGAGGACGGCCGGGAGACCAAGCTGTCCTTCGGGGAGATGTCGGTCCGCTCCGACCAGGCCGCCAACTGGCTGCGCGCACAGGGCGTGGCCGCCGAGGACCGCATCCTGGTCATGCTCGGCAACCAGGCCGAACTGTGGATCACGGCCCTGGCCGCGATGAAACTGCGCGCCGTCGTCATCCCGGCCACCCCGCTGCTCGGCCCCGCCGACCTGCGCGACCGCGTCGAGCGCGGGCGCGTCCGGCACGTGCTCGTGCGCTCCGAGGACACCGGCAAGTTCGCCGAGGTGCCCGGCGGCTACACGCGCATCGCGGCGGGGGAACCGGTCGAGGGCTGGCTGTCGCTGGACGACCTGTACGAGGCCGACGCCACGTTCACGCCCGACGGCCCCACCCGGCCCGACGACCCCCTGATGCTCTACTTCACCTCGGGCACCACCGCCCGGCCCAAGCTGGTCGAGCACACCCACACCTCGTACCCGGTCGGCCATCTGGCCACCATGTACTGGATCGGCCTCAAGCCCGGCGACGTGCACCTGAACATCTCCTCGCCGGGCTGGGCCAAGCACGCCTGGTCGAACCTGTTCGCGCCGTGGAACGCCGAGGCGACCGTCTTCATCCACAACTACACGCGCTTCGACGCCGCCCGTCTGATGGCGGAGATGGACCGCGCGGGAGTCACCACCTTCTGCGCGCCGCCGACCGTGTGGCGCATGCTCATCCAGGCCGACCTGAGCCAGCTGGGCACGCCCCCGCGCGAGGCCGTGGCGGCGGGGGAGCCCCTGAACCCCGAGGTCATCGAGCAGGTCCGGCGGGCCTGGGGGGTCACCATCCGGGACGGCTTCGGGCAGACCGAGACCGCCGTCCAGGTCTCCAACAGCCCCGGCCAGCCCCTGAAGACGGGCTCCATGGGCCGGCCCAGCCCGGGCTACCGGGTGGAGCTGCTGGACCCGGTCACCGGTGCGCCCGGCGCCGACGAGGGCGAGATCGCGCTCGACCTCTCGGCGCGTCCCGTCGGCCTGATGACCGGCTACCACGGCGACCCGGACCGTACGGCGGAGGCGATGGACGGCGGCTACTACCGCACCGGCGACGTCGCGTCGCGGGACGCGGACGGCTATCTGACGTACATCGGGCGCAGCGACGACGTCTTCAAGGCCTCCGACTACAAGATCAGCCCCTTCGAGCTGGAGAGCGCCCTGCTGGAGCACGAGGCGGTCGCCGAGGCGGCCGTCGTGCCCGCGCCGGACGAGCTGCGCCTCGCCGTGCCCAAGGCGTATGTCGTCCTGGCGGACGGCTGGGAGCCGGGGGCGGACACCGCGAAGGTGCTGTTCGAGCACTCGCGGGAGACCCTGGCGCCCTACAAGCGCATCCGCCGCCTGGAGTTCGCCCCGCTGCCCAAGACCGTCTCCGGCAAGATCCGCCGCATCGAGCTGCGCGAGGCCACGGCCGCCGGCTCGGACGCCGAGTACCGCGAGGAGGACTTCCGGTGAGCTCGTACACGCACGGCACCGGTACGACCCCGCCGCTGAGCTCGTACACGCACGGCACCGGTACGACCCCGCTGCTCGGCGACACCATCGGCGCGAACCTCGACCGGGCGGTGGCGTCCTGGCCGGACCGCGAGGCGCTCGTCGACGTGCCCTCCGGCAGGCGCTGGACCTACGCCCAATTCGCCTCGGACGTCGATGAGTTGGCGTACGCGCTGCTGGCGAGCGGGGTCGCCAAGGGCGACCGGGTGGGCATCTGGGCGGTCAACTGCCCCGAGTGGGTGCTCGTCCAGTACGCCACCGCCCGCATCGGCGCGATCATGGTGAACATCAACCCGGCGTACCGCACCCACGAGGTCGAGTACGTCCTGGGCCAGGCCGGGATCTCCCTCCTCTTCGCCTCCCTCAGCCACAAGACCAGCGACTACCGGGCGATGGTCGAGCAAGCGCGCGGGAAATGCCCGCAGTTGCGGGAGACGGTGTACATCGGCGACCCGAGCTGGCACGCCCTGCTCGCCCGGTCGACGCCCGCCCCGTTCCCGGAACTCTCCTGCGACGAGCCGATCAACATCCAGTACACGTCCGGCACCACGGGCTTCCCCAAGGGCGCCACCCTCTCCCACCACAACATCCTCAACAACGGCTATTTCGTGGGGGAGATGATCGCCTACGGGGAGCAGGACCGGGTGTGCATCCCCGTGCCCTTCTACCACTGCTTCGGCATGGTCATGGGCAACCTCGCCGCCACCTCCCACGGCGCCTGCATGGTCATCCCCGCCCCGTCCTTCGAACCGGCCGCTACCCTCCGCGCCGTCGAGCAGGAGCGCTGCACCTCCCTGTACGGCGTCCCGACCATGTTCATCGCGGAGTTGGACCTCCCCGACTTCGCCTCCTACGACCTCTCCTCCCTGCGCACCGGGATCATGGCGGGCTCACCCTGCCCGGTGGAGGTGATGAAACGGGTCGTCGCCGAGATGAACATGGCCGAGGTGTCGATCTGCTACGGCATGACGGAGACCTCGCCCGTCTCCACGCAGACCCGGCGCGAGGACGACCTGGAACACCGCACGGGCACCGTCGGACGCGTCCTGCCGCACATCGAGGTGAAGGTCGTCGACCCGGTCAGCGGCATCACCCAACCCCGCGGCACGGCGGGCGAGTTGTGCACCCGCGGCTACAGCGTGATGCTCGGCTACTGGAACCAGCCGGAGAAGACCGCCGAGGCGATCGACACCGGCCGCTGGATGCACACCGGCGACCTGGCCGTGATGCGCGACGACGGCTACGTCGAGATCGTCGGCCGCATCAAGGACATGATCATCCGGGGCGGCGAGAACATCTACCCGCGCGAGATCGAGGAGTTCCTCTACGGCCACCCGAAGATCGCCGACGTCCAGGTGGTCGGTGTGCCCCACGAGCGGTACGGCGAGGAGGTCCTGGCCTGTGTCATCGCACGCGACCCGGCCGACCCGCCGACCCTTGAGGACGTACGGGCCTTCTGCGACGGGAAGTTGGCGCACTACAAGATCCCGGCCAGGGTGCAGGTGCTGGACTCCTTCCCGATGACGGTGTCCGGAAAGGTGCGCAAGATCGAGCTGCGGCAGAACCACGCCGTCTGATCCGGCCCCGGGGTGTTCGATCACAGTGGGCCAAGGCCCGTAAGATCGGGTGCCCTTGGGGGTGGTCATGAGCAGGCAGCGTCCCGGCTCGCCGACGCTGGAGCAAGTCGCGGCCCTCGCCGGAGTCGGGCGAGGGACCGTCTCGCGGGTCATCAACAACGCGGCGGGCGTACGGGATTCGACGCGCCGCGCGGTCGAACGGGCCATCGCCGAGCTGGGCTACGTGCCCAATCTGGCGGCCCGCTCCCTGGCCGGGCGGCGCGCGGACGCCGTGGCGCTGGCGATTACGGAGCGGGACTGGCGCCAGTTCGGCGAGCCGTTCTTCTCGGAGATCGTCCGGGCGGTCGGCGACACCCTCGCCGACACCTCGGTGCAGCTGCTGCTCACCCTGGTCCGCACGGACGACGAGCGGCGGCGCTTCGTCGAGTACGCGCGCGGCGGGCGGGTGGACGGCGTCCTGCTGATGTCCGTACGCGCGGAGGACCGGCTGCCGGACATGCTCGCCGAGGCCGGACTGCCCACCGTGCTGCTCGGCCGTCGCTCGGGCGACGAGCACGTGACCTACGTGGACGCGGACAACGTCGGCGGCGCCCGTGACGCGGTCGAACACCTGCTGCGCGGCGGGCGCAGGACGATCGCCGCCGTCACCGGGCCGCTCGACATGTACGTCACCCGGTGCCGGCTGCGCGGATACCGGGAAGCGCTCGCCGCCGCCGGTCTGGAGTCCCCGCCCTCGCTGGTCGTCGAGGGCGACTTCACCGAGGACAGCGGCCGCCGGGCGACGGCCGAGGTGCTCCGGCGCCACCCGGACGTCGACGCCGTCCTCGCCGCCTCGGACACCATGGCCGCCGGAGCGCTCGGCGTGCTGCGGGCGGCCGGCCGCCGTGTGCCCGAGGACGTCGCGGTGATCGGCTTCGACGACTACCCGCTCGCCCGGCACACCGACCCTCCCCTGACGACGGTCCGCCAGCCGCTGGAGGAGATCGGCCGGGCCATGGTGCGGCTGCTGCTGGAGGAGATGGAGCAGCCCGAGGTGGCCTGGCGGCACGTCATCCTGCGCACCCGTCTGGTGGTCCGCGGCTCGGCCTGACCGCTCGGGGCGGCTCCGTTTCGGGAGCGCTCCCAAATCCCTTGGTCCGCCCGGCGGTTGAGTGCCACACCATTGACCTGCGGCTTCGAAATACATTCGACGCGTTCGTGCGCACAGGGTTGTCAGGGACATGGACGGACTTCTACAGTCCGGACCGAACCGGTGGGGTGGGAGCGCTCCCATTCGTGGGGAGTTGGGAGCGCTCCCGTACTGGCACCCCGTCGAGTCCGGATCGACCCCCCGATCACCCCCCAGAGAGGCACCCGCATGCGATCGTTACCGCACCGTCCCCGCACCGCGCGCGGCCTGTTCGCCGCGCTGCTCTCCGCACTCACCGCCGTCGCGGCTCTCCTCGTCGCAACGCCGCCGGCCCAGGCGGACACCACGATCTGCGAAGAGTTCGGATCGACCACGATCCAGGGCCGCTACGTCGTCCAGAACAACCGCTGGGGCACCACCGCCACCCAGTGCGTCACCGCCACCGACACCGGCTTCCGCATCTCCCAGGCCGACGGCTCGGTCCCCACCACCGGCGCCCCCAAGTCGTACCCGTCGGTCTTCAACGGCTGCCACTACACCAACTGCTCGCCGGGCACCGCCCTTCCGGCGCAGCTCAGCACCATCTCCAGCGCGCCCAGCAGCATCTCGTACAGCTATGTGTCCGGAGCGGTGTACAACGCCTCGTACGACATCTGGCTGGACCCGACGCCGCGGACCGACGGGGTGAACCGGACCGAGATCATGATCTGGTTCAACCGGGTCGGCCAGGTCCAGCCGATCGGCTCGCCGGTGGGCACCACCACGGTCGGCGGCCGCACCTGGGAGGTGTGGACCGGCAGCAACGGCACCAACGACGTGATCTCCTTCGTCGCTCCCTCGGCGATCAGCAGCTGGAGCTTCGACGTCATGGACTTCGTCGACCAGGCCGTCAGCCGGGGCCTGGCGCAGAACAACTGGTACCTGACGAGCATCCAGGCCGGGTTCGAGCCGTGGCAGAACGGCGCCGGTCTCGCGGTGAACTCGTTCTCCTCGACCGTGAACACCGGTGGCAGCCCGGGCGACCCGGCCTCGGCCTGCCAGGTCACCTACGCCACCAACGTCTGGCAGGGCGGCTTCACCGCCGACGTCACGGTCAAGAACACCGGTGCCGGCGCCGTCGACAACTGGCAGCTCGGCTTCACCCTGCCCTCCGGTCAGCGCGTCACCAACTCCTGGAACGCCACCCTGTCCGGCTCGTCGGGCGCCCTGACGGCGGGCGCGCTGGCGCACAACGCGCGGATCGCCCCCGGCGGGAGCCAGAGCTTCGGCTTCCAGGGCACCTACAGCGGCACGTTCGCCAAGCCGACCGCCTTCAGCCTGAACGGCACCGCCTGCACGAGCGCGTGATCCGCCCCGCTTCAGCCCGAGGAACCGCCCGCACCAGCGCCTGACCACGCCGGTGCGCCGCACCGCACCGGCCTCCTCCGGGGCCCGCCCCGCTCCCCGCGCCGATGGGGGCGGGCCCCGGGCGCACCTTCCCCGGGGCGTGGCCGAGGGCCGGGCGACCGTTCGCAAGTACCGCGCCGAGTAATTCCCCCACACTCCCTCGCCCCTCCGGAGCGATGCCTTCCCCGGACGGGCGAGGGCTCCACAGCGGACAGCTACGACGAACGAGGAGGCACCATGGCTCGACGCAGAAACCGGCTCCTCTCCTGGGCGGCGGTATTGGCCACCCTGCTCAGCGGGCTGGGCCTCGCCCTGCTCGGCCAGGGCAGTGCGCAGGCGCACGGCGTGGCGATGATGCCCGGATCGCGGACCTACCTCTGCTATCTGGACGCCAGGACCAGCACCGGCGCACTGGACCCGACCAACCCGGCGTGCAAGGCCGCGCTCGCCGAGAGCGGAGCCACGGCGCTGTACAACTGGTTCGCCGTGCTCGACTCCAACGCGGGCGGGCGCGGCCCGGGCTATGTCCCGGACGGCAAACTGTGCAGCGCCGGTGACCGGTCCCCGTACAACTTCACCGGCTACAACGCGGCGCGCGCGGACTGGCCCCGGACGCACCTGACCTCCGGGAAGAGCATGCAGGTCCGGTACAGCAACTGGGCGGCGCACCCGGGCGACTTCCGGGTGTACCTGTCCAAGCCCGGCTACTCGCCCGCCACCGAGCTGGGCTGGGACGACCTGGAGCTGATCCAGACGGTCACCAACCCGCCCCAGTCGGGCTCGCCCGGGAGCGAGTCCGGTCATTACTACTGGAACCTCAACCTGCCGGCGGGCCGCTCGGGCGACGCGGTGCTGTTCATCCAGTGGGTGCGCTCGGACAGCCAGGAGAACTTCTTCTCCTGCTCCGACATCGTCTTCGACGGCGGCAACGGCGAGGTGACCGGCATCCGCGGCTCGGGCGGCACCACCCCCACCCCGACGCCCACGCCGACACCCACCCCGACCCCGACCGATCCGCACACCGGCTGCATGGCCGTGTACTCGGTGACGAACTCCTGGAGCGGCGGTTTCCAGGGTTCCGTCGAGGTGATGAACCACGGCACGGCGGCGATGTCCGGCTGGGCCGTGCGCTGGCAGCCGGGCGACGGCACCCGGATCAACAGTGTCTGGAACGGCGCGCTCAGTACCGGATCCGACGGCACGGTCACGGTCAGGAACGTCGACTACAACCGGACGATCGCGCCGGACGGCAGCGTCACCTTCGGCTTCACGGCCACCTCCACCGGCAACGACCTCCCGGTCGGCTCGATCGGCTGCGTCAACCCCTGACGCGTCCCCTGCAGCGCCGGCTCCCGCACTCCCGGGAGCCGGCGCTCTCGTCAGCTCTTGGGGGAGTCCAGTGCCTCGGCGTGGTCGTTGACCGGCTGCGGGGTGCCGGTGAGGTCCAGGACGAACAGGGGGACGCCGAGGGCATCGGCGCGGACGCGGGCGTCGGTGGCGTATCCGGCGAGGGAGAAGTAGACGCAGTCCGAGGACTCCGTCATGGCGGTCAGCCACAGACACTCCACGTCCCGCACGCCGGCCGGGCGCACGGTCGGGTCCACCTGGGCCAGCAGGCCGTGGGCGGCGAGGCCGATGCCGTGCGGGGGCCGCTGGTCGGCGCGGCGGATCTCCCGGTAGCCGAGCCAGCGCAGGTAGAGGGCGGCGACGGTGACCGCGTCCCGCGCGGTGCGGATCGTCACGGGCTGGAAGGGGGCCCGCTGCCGCGGGGGATCGACGGCCTCGGTGCCGGGGTGCAGCGGGGAGAGCGTTCCCGCCACCGCGACCCGCACCACTGTCCCGCACGAGCACCCCAGCTCCGGCTGCGGCCACTGGCCGCGTCGGCCGCAGGAGGCGCACCGGACGGTGACCCACTCCTCGGCCCAGGCGCGGTGTGTGACGGCCGTCGGTGTCCCACGCGGGTCGAGCGGCGGGGCGACGGGGGCTCCACAGGCGCACGGGTAGGCCGGCGCGGCGTACTGGTGCTCGCGCCGGCAGGCCGGGCAGCGCACCGACACGCTCTGGGGCATGCCCCCATGGTGCTGCAGGAATCCCCCGCTTGTCCGTCTCTTGACTGCCTTCGGCCCGCCACTTACATTGATTCCAGATAGTAGAAGTTAGTTTCCGCAATACGGAAGAGCTCAACCGCGGGGCGCGACGGGAGTGCGAATCCGACAGCCGAAGCAGGAGTACTCGATGGCTCGAATGACCGCTGCCCGTGCGGCAGTTGAGATCCTCAAGCGCGAGGGCGTCAGCAACGCGTTCGGTGTGCCGGGTGCGGCGATCAACCCGTTCTATGCCGCGCTCAAGGCCTCCGGCGGCATCCACCACACCCTCGCAAGGCATGTGGAGGGCGCCTCGCACATGGCCGAGGGCTACACCCGCACCCACCCGGGCAACATCGGGGTCTGCATCGGTACGTCCGGCCCCGCCGGCACCGACATGATCACCGGCCTCTACTCCGCCATCGGCGACTCCATCCCGATCCTGTGCATCACGGGCCAGGCCCCGACCGCCGTGATCCACAAGGAGGACTTCCAGGCCGTCGACATCGCCTCCATCGCCAAGCCGGTCACCAAAATGGCGGTGACCGTCCTGGAGGCCGCGCAGGTTCCCGGAGTCTTCCAGCAGGCCTTCCATCTGATGCGCTCCGGCCGGCCCGGCCCGGTCCTCATCGACCTGCCGATCGATGTGCAGCTCACCGAGATCGAGTTCGACCCGGAGACCTACGAGCCGCTGCCGGTCTACAAGCCGGTCGCGACCCGTGCCCAGGTCGAGAAGGCGATCGGCATGCTGAACGCCGCCGAGCGCCCGCTGCTCGTCGCGGGCGGCGGTGTCATCAACGCGGATGCCTCCGAACTGCTGGTGGAGTTCGCCGAGTTGACCGGCACCCCGGTCGTGCCCACGCTCATGGGCTGGGGCGTGCTGCCCGACGACCACGAGCTGAACGCCGGCATGGTGGGCCTGCAGACCTCGCACCGCTACGGCAACGCGACCTTCCTGGAGTCCGACTTCGTCCTCGGCATCGGCAACCGCTGGGCCAACCGTCACACCGGCAAGCTGGACGTCTACACCGCCGGCCGGAAGTTCGTCCACGTCGACGTCGAGCCGACCCAGATCGGCAAGATCTTCGCCCCGGACTACGGCATCGCCTCCGACGCGAAGGCCGCCCTGGAGCTCTTCGTCGAGGTGGCACGGGAGTTGAAGGCGGCCGGCAAACTGCCCGACCGCTCCGCCTGGGCCGCGTCCGCGCAGGAGAAGAAGGCCACCCTCCAGCGCCGTACGCACTTCGACGACATCCCGATCAAGCCGCAGCGCGTCTACGAGGAGATGAACAAGGCCTTCGGCCCGGAGACCCGGTACGTCTCCACCATCGGCCTCTCGCAGATCGCCGGCGCCCAGATGCTGCACGTGTTCAAACCGCGGCACTGGATCAACTGCGGCCAGGCGGGCCCGCTGGGCTGGACGATCCCGGCCGCGCTGGGCGTGGCCAAGGCCGACCCGGACGCGCAGGTCGTCGCCCTGTCCGGCGACTACGACTTCCAGTTCATGATCGAGGAGCTGGCGGTCGGGGCGCAGCACAAGATCCCGTACGTCCATGTCCTCGTCAACAACTCCTACCTGGGCCTGATCCGCCAGGCGCAGCGGGCGTTCGACATCGACTTCCAGGTCAAGCTGGAGTTCGAGAACATCAACTCGCCCGAGCTGGGCGTCTACGGCGTCGACCACGTCAAGGTCGCCGAGGGCCTCGGTTGCAAGGCGATCCGGGTGACCGACCCGGCGGAGCTGGGCGCGGCCCTTGAGCAGGCCAAGAAGCTCGCCGCCGAGTTCCAGGTGCCGGTCGTCGTGGAGGCGATCCTGGAGCGCGTCACCAACATCTCGATGTCGGGCACCAACGACATCAGCAACGTGGTGGAGTTCGAGGAGCTCGCGACCGAGCCCGGCCACGCGCCGACCTCGATCAAGACGCTGAAGGTCTGACCCGACGGTCGGTCAGGGGCGGCCCAGCCGGGGGGTGGGCCGCCCCTTTGGCATTCCCCCGATGTTCCCCCGTTCTGCGGTGCTTCCCCGGCGTCGGTGCTTCCCCCGTGCTCGGTGCTTCCCCAGGGTGGTGCTTCCCCCGTGCGGAGCCCGCCGCCCCCGTGCCGGCGGGCTCCGTGTGACGGCAATCTGCCCCACCGCGGGGGTGGTTGAAGCCTTCCGGCGCGTGTTCAGAGGATGATTTGAGGGTTCCGTAGCCCGCGTACGCCACGGTGCGTACGCGGGCTCAGGCGTCGTGGTGCTCCGACAGTCCCGGCCAGTCGTCCGGACCGCCGCCCTGCCACTCGACGATGTCGCTCTCCGCCACGTCGGTCACATACAGATCGGCCAGTCTCAGGAACTCGCTGACGTCGTCGATGTGCGAGGCGATGCCCAGGGTCTCGTCGCCCGACGTGACCCGGCGGGAGCCGTCGAGGGCCGGGGCGTGCACCACGATGTGCGGTCCGTCCATGCCTCAAGCCTGCCGCTGGGGGCGTGAGATCGCACGTCGAAGGGGAATGTCGGTGCCGCGGTCCACACTGGCCCGCATGGCGACGCGAAGCGACATGACGCTGGAGTGGCAGCTGCGTGCGGTGGTGAAGGACGCCGGCGACGAGGCCGTGCGGGCGGCCCTGGCCGCCGTCTTCAAGCACATGCACGGGGGCCGCAGCCGCAAGCGGCGCGGCGGGAGGGAGCTGCTGCGGCTGCTGGCCGAGGCGCGGGCCACCGCCGCCGGGGCGGGGGAGTGGCAGATCGTCCGGCAGGTGCACGACGCCGTCGAGTACGCCCAGGGGCGCATCCTCCGGCATGAGTTCGAGGAGCGGTACCGGCTGTTCCAGGACGGGGCCCGCAGCGAGCGGAACCGCGACTTCCTGGGGCGGGTGGTACGGCTGATGCACCAGTGGCTCGTCGACGCGGGCGAGGAGTTCCTCGTGGACCGTCCCGGCGCGAGCGCCCGTGAACTGATGGCGCACTTCGCCGCCCAGGGCGAGGACGCGCTGTTCACGGAGGCTCCCGACGACCGTCCCGGGCGCTACGAGATACCTCGCGGCCGGGCCGAGACGGCGCTGTGGCTGGAGCGGATCCTGCGCGACGGGCGGATCGGCGTCGTGGACACGGCCGAGGAGGCCCGCAGGATCGTCACCTCGCCGGAGGCCTTCCTGGTCCAGGCCGCCCGGCTCCAGCGCCGCGCCGCCGGCCTCGACGCCCTGCGGGCCGTCGTCGAGGACCGCACCGCCACCGAGGCCGATCTCCAGCACGCGCTGGAGGGACAGCACTGGATCTTCGGCGGGCGGTTCGTGGGACAGGCGGCGCAGCGGCGGCTCGTGCCCGGCGACGAGGTGGACCTGCCCCTGATACGCGGCGACGGCAGTCTGCACATCGTCGAGCTGAAGCGCGCCATGAGCCTCAAGGGCCCGCTGGTCAAGCGGTACCGCAACGCCTGGGTGCCGGCGGCGCCGGTGCACGAGGCGGTCGGCCAGGCCGTCAACTACCTGGTCGGGCTGGACGAGCACCGCGAGCGGATCCGCGCGGAGTTCGGCATCGAGACCCGGCGGGCCAGTGCCCTCGTACTGGTCGGCCACCCCGGCCTGCACCCCGGCGTACCGGAGGAGGAGCTCAACGAGGCGCTGCGGACGTTCAATTCGCATGTCACCCGGGTGGAGGTCCTCACGTACAAGGAACTCCTGGACAACGCCGAGCGCTCCCTAGCAGCCGGTCACGACCGGGCATAGGGAGCGCCAGGAGTACGTCTGGGACCGCGGCGGACGGCGACGGAACCGCGGGTCTCCTTCCCTCAGGTCGAAGAAGGGGACCCCGGACCATTACCACCGCACTGGCTCGCACGCCGCCGCGGTCCACACCCTGCCCGTGCCCCGTACCGGGGGACCACCCCTCATCCGGGTCACACGGCGTTCGGGCGCGAACAGGGAGTCTTTCTCAGCCCTCGGCTCAGTCCTCGCGCAGGGCGCGGACCGCCTCCTCCACGCGCTTGCCGTACTCCGGGTCGGCGGCGTGGAAGTGGGCGAGGTTCTTCTCGATCACATCGTCGCGGGAGACCTGGGACAGGCCGCCGGCGATGTTCGCGATCAGCCGGGACTTCTCCTCCGCGGACATCAGCCGGTACAGCTCGCCCGCCTGGTGGAAGTCGTCGTCCTTGGTGTGCTGCGGGGCCTCGTGGGTGCCCGTCCAGCCGTGGACCGCCAGCGGTGCCGACAGCGGGCGGCCGGTCTCCACCGGGCCGTCGTACGAGTTCGGCTCGTAGTTCTTCGCGGCGCGGCCCTGGGCGTTGGCGGCCATGAGGCCGTCCCGGCCGTAGTTCTGCGCGGTCGTCGCCTTCGGGGCGTTCACGGCCAGCAGCGTGTGGTTGACGCCCAGGCGGTAGCGGTGCGCGTCCGCGTAGGCGAACAGGCGGCCCTGGAGCATCTTGTCCGGCGACGGGCCGATGCCCGGGACGAAGTTGTTCGGGGAGAACGCGGCCTGCTCGACCTCGGCGAAGACGTTGTCGGGGTTGCGGTCCAGGACCAGGCGGCCCACGCGCTGCAGCGGGTAGTCCTTGTGCGGCCAGACCTTGGTGAGGTCGAAGGGGTTGAAGCGGTAGTCCGCCGCGTCGGCCGCCGGCATGATCTGCACGTGCAGCGTCCAGGACGGGTTCACGCCCCGCTCGATGGCCTGGAGCAGGTCCGTCTGGTGGGAGTTGGGGTCCTTGCCCGCCGTCTCCGCGGCCTGCTCGCTGCTCAGGCAGCGGATGCCCTGGTTCGTCTTGAAGTGGTACTTGACGAAGAAGGCCTCGCCCTCGGCGTTCGTCCACTGGTAGGTGTGCGAGCCGTAGCCGTTCATGTGGCGGTACGAGGCCGGGATGCCGCGGTCGCCCATCAGCCAGGTCACCTGGTGCGTGGCCTCGGGGGCGTGCGCCCAGAAGTCCCAGACGTTGTCGGGCTCCTGCTTGCCGGTGAACGGGTCGCGCTTCTGCGAGTGGATGAAGTCGGGGAACTTGATCGGGTCCTTGATGAAGAACACCGGGGTGTTGTTGCCGACGAGGTCGTAATTGCCCTCCTCGGTGTAGAACTTGACGGCGAAGCCGCGCGGGTCACGGACCGCGTCCGCGCCGCCGAGGCTGTCGGCCACCGTCGAGAACCGCAGGAACACCTCGGTGCGCTTGCCGATGGTGTTGAGGAAGTCGGCGTGGGTGAAGCCGGTGACGTCGTCGGTCACCTCGAAGTAGCCGTACGCGCCGGAACCGCGGGCGTGCACCACGCGCTCCGGGATGCGCTCACGGTTGAACCGGGCGAGCTTCTCCAGGAGGTGCTGGTCCTGGAGGAGGAGCGGGCCGCCGACGCCGGCGGAGGCGGAGTTCTGGTTGTCGGCGACCGGGGCGCCGGACTCGGTGGTGAGCACGCGCTTCGACATCGTGGACCTTCCGTGCGGGTGTCAGCGGAAACCTGTTTCCGCTTTGTGGAGCCTAGAAGTGGGCGGACTGAGCGTCAACAGTTTGTTGAAGTTGATTCCGGGCGGCGCCACCGCCTGGGCGCGACAGGACAGGTGTCAGCGGCGGCGCCGCCCGGAGGTCTCAGAGCTGCGCGCCGGAGAGGCGCTCGACCGCGCGCAGCAGCGCGGAGTGGTCCAGGCCCCCGTCGCCCTGCGCACGCAGGGACGCGACGAGCTGGGCGACCACGGCGCCGACGGGCAGGGCGGCACCGACATTGCGGGCGGCGTCGGTGACGATGCCCATGTCCTTGTGGTGCAGGTCGATACGGAAGCCCGGCTTGAAGTCGCGCTGCAGGAAGTTGTCCTTCTTGCGGGTCAGCACGGTCGAGCCCGCCAGACCGCCGTTGAGGACGTCCAGGGCGGCCTTCAGGTCCACGCCGGACTTCTCCAGGAAGACCACGGCCTCGGCGCACGCCTGGATGTTCACGGCGACGATCAGCTGGTTGGCGGCCTTCACGGTCTGACCCGAGCCGTGCGGACCGCACAGCACGATGGTCTTGCCGAGGGCCTCCAGGATCGGCTTCGCGATGTCGAAGTCGGCCTGCTCGCCGCCGACCATGATCGACAGTACGGCCTCGATCGCGCCGGCCTCGCCACCCGACACCGGGGCGTCCAGCACGCGGACGCCCTTGTCCTTGGCGGCCTTCGCGAGGTCGACCGAGGTCTGCGGGGTGATCGAGGACATGTCGATCAGCAGGGCGCCGGACTTCGCGTTCTCCAGGATGCCGTCCGGGCCGTAGGCGATGGCCTCGACCTGCGGGGAGGCGGGCACCATCGTGATGACGACGTCGGCGTCCTGCACGGCCTCGGCGATCGAACCGGCGGCCGCGCCGCCGGCCGCGGCCAGGCGGTCCAGCTTGTCCTGCTCCAGGGTGAAGCCGGTGACGTCGTAGCCCGCCTTGATGAGGTTCTCGGACATGGGGGAGCCCATGATGCCGAGGCCGATCCAGGCGATCTTGGGGAGTGCGTTGCTCATAAGGGTGCCTCTCAGTGCAAAAGGGTCAGCGGGACAGCCAGTCGAACGCCTGGGCGCTGGGGCGGTCGCCCGGCTTGTACTCCAGGCCGACCCAGCCGTCGTAACCGGCCTTCTTCAGCTGGTCGAGAAGGTCCTCCAGCGGGAGGGAGCCGGTGCCCGGGGCGCCGCGGCCCGGGTTGTCGGCGATCTGGACGTGGCCGGTCTTCGCCGCGTACTCCTCGATCACCGACGGGAGGTCCTCGCCGTTCATGGACAGGTGGTAGAGGTCCATCAGGAACTTGGCGTTGCCGAGGCCGGTCGCGTCGTTGACCTTGTCGACGATCCCGACGGCGGCCGGGGCCGAGACCAGCGGGTACAGCGGCGACTCGGGCTTGTTCAGGGCCTCGATCAGCAGGATCGCGCCGATCCGGTCGGCGGCCCGCGCCGCGAGCACGAGGTTCTCCAGCGCCAGCGCGTCCTGCTCGGCCGGGTCCACGCCGTCGACGCGGTTGCCGTACAGGGCGTTGAGGGCCTTGCAGCCCAGCGACTCGGCGAAGTCGGCGGCCACGTCGATGTTGGCGCGGAACCGCTCCGACTCCTCGCCGGGTACCGACAGGGCGCCGCGGTCCGGGCCCGGCAGCTGACCGGCGTAGAAGTTCAGGCCGGTGAGCTGGACGCCCGCGTCCTCGATGGCCTTCTTCAGGGCGTCGAGCTCGGACCGCTCGGGGGTCGGGGAGTCGATCCAGGGCCACCACAGCTCGACCGCGGTGAAGCCGGCCGCGGCGGCGGCCGCGGGGCGCTCCAGGAGCGGGAGTTCCGTGAAGAGGATCGACAGGTTGACGTTGAAGCGCTGCTCTGCGAATCCCATGGGGTCCGGCGCTCCCTTCAGTGCTCTGTGGCTATTCCGTATTGCGGAAGTTCGTTTCTGCTTAATGGAAGACTGCCTGTGGGTGGGGAGCGCTGTCAAGAGCCGCGCGCACAAAAATGCCCCCGCGCATCACGCGCGGGGGCAGGCCGAATGGGCTGATCAGAGTGCGTCCACGGCGCTCACCTTCCAGCCCTCGGAGGTGTCGGCCATCGTCATCCGCACCCGGTTCAGATCCAGCCGCGAGCCGGAGACCTGAGTGCTCTCGGTGGCCTGGTTGACGAAGAGCAGCACCACGACCCGGTCCGGGGAGGCCGACACGACGGAGGCCGTGGCCACGGTCGCCCTCACCACCCCGCGGTACTTCTTCGCGGTCGGCCCGACCACGCCGGTCGTGGTCCTGCGGTACTCGTCCCGGAACTTCCCGGTCAGCAGCGCGCGGGCGCGGGCGAAGTCCCGCTCCAGATGCCGGTGGTCGTACGACAGCACGACCGGCGCCGCCTTCCGCGCGGCGGCCATCGCCTCACCGCGCGCGTTCTGCGCCTGTCGCGCCTGCCCGTACTGCCACCCCAGTACACCGGCCGCGACCAGGCCGGTCACGAGCAGCGCGCAGAGGGCCGCGGTGAGCAGCGTCCGGCGGCGGGAGGCACCCCGCCCCTGAGGTGCGGGTTCCTCGTAGGCCTCCGGGGACGGCTCGGGCGGGTCCTGCCAGCCGTCCTTCGGCGCCTCGACGACGACGGTGCGCCCGGAGAGCACGTCGTCGGTGCCTTTTCCGCGCTCCGCACGCTTCGCCGCCGCGCGGGCGGCCGCGTTCAGGGTCCGGGTGGTCGGGTTCGCCATGGTCGTACTCCTCGTGGGTGGTGCGGGTCAGCCGACGAACTCGACGTCCGAGGTCAGCCAGCGGCCGTCGCGGTGCACCAGGTCGAGCTGCAGCCGGTAGGTGCGCGCCTCGCCCCGGGGCACCGCGGTGTTGGTCACCTCGCTGTCGGCGACCACCAGCACACGGGCCGAGCGCTCGTCGGAGCGGACGATGCCCGCCTCCAGGACCTGACCCTCGGAGACCGACTTGTTCTCGGCGACGAGCTTGGTCAGCTGCTCGGTCTGCGCGGCGAACTCCTTCCTGAAGTCGCCGGTGGCGCCCTTGAGCACATGGGCGCTGTCCCGGCCGTAGTGCCGGTAGTCGAGCGAGGTGAAGTTCAGCGCCGAGCGGCGGGCGGCGGCGAGGATGTCCTGGCGCCGCTGCTCCGCCTCGCGCTGTCCGGCGAGCGCGAGGCCCAGCCAGAGCGCCGACGCGGTGGTGAGGACGGTCGCCGCGACGAGTGCCGCCGCCACCGCCCTGGAATGCCTCAGGCCATGGGGCCGACGAGCAGCCATTGCCACGACTCCTTTCCGAACACGGCCTGCTGGCCGCCCGTCGAGCCGATCTCGACGGTCCTTCCGTCCGGGCCGGTGGTGGTACCGGTCTCCGGGTCGTACGCCGTGACGTACGCCGTGCCGCCCGGGCCGGGCGCGTTCTGCGCACCCCGCACCGAGGACTGGCTGCCGCGCGGCAGCGTGCAGCGCGCGTCGGTGTTCGCCTCGCGTGTGCTGGTGTCCGCCGGGTCGCGCCGCGCCGTGCCGTACCCCTGGGTGCAGGGCGGCGGGTCGTCGGCGTTCACCACCAGACCGAAGTGGGTGGTGCCGTCGCCGGGTACGACGGTGTAACTGCCCGACACCGTCAGCGGGAAGGTGACCAGGGCCTGCTCCACGCCGGGCAGCCGGGCGAGCGTGACCCGGCCGCCGCTGATCAGGTTGGCCAGCAGCACCGACAGGCGCGGCTCGACCGACTTCAGCAGCGAGTTGAGCTCGACCGCCGCGGGGCGCGCGTTGCCGACGAGCCTGCGCAGGTCACCGTCGCTCTTGCGCAACTCCTCGGTGAACAGGGCGAGATCGCGGGAGAACGCCTTGACGGACGAGCCCTGGTCGGCCTGTGTCCTGAGCACGGTCCGGGAGTCCTCGATCAGCGCGATCGTCTCGGGCAGCGACTCGGACGCGGACTCCACGAGCGCGTTGCCCGCGTCGACCAGCCGGCTCAGATGCGGACCCGTACCGGAGAACGCCTTGCCCAACTCGTCGACGGTGACCCGCAGATCGTCCTTGCCGACGGAGTTCACCAGCCGGTCCAGGCTGCGGACCAGATCCGTGGTGGGCAGCGGCACACGCGTACTGCGGCGCGGAATCGTGCTGCCCTGGAGCAGGTACGGCCCGCCCGAACCGCGCGGCTGGAGGTCGACGTACTGCTCGCCCACCGCCGAGCGGTTCGCCACCACGGCCAGCGTGTCCGCCGGGATGCGCGGTGCGCCGTCCTCGATGTCGAGCGCGACCGAGACCCCGCCGGCACCGGTCAGCCGCAGCGCGCCGACCCGGCCCACCGGCACCCCGCGGTAGGTGACCTCGGCGCCGGTGAAGATGCCCCCGGAGTCGGCGAAGTCGGCCCGCACGGTGTAGCCGCGGTCCAGCACGCTGTCGACCAGGCCCGTGTACTCGGCGCCGACGTAGGACACCCCGACGGCGGTGACGGTGGCGAAGGCGATCAGCTGCGCCTTGACCGTACGTGTGATCACGGCTGTATCCCCTTCAGCATCAGCTCCGCGAGCGCGAGGTCGATCCCCGGTGGCAGGCCTCGGCCGGTGCCGTGGGCGGCGGTGCACACCGGCGGGCACAGGAGGTCGCCGGTGGCCGGGGCGGAGGGGGTGGGCGTCGGCACGCTCGGCAGGCCGGGGAGTTCGGGGGTGTTGGGGAGGTCCGGGAGATCCGGCGCGTCCGGCAGCTCCGGTGCGTCCGGAGTGTCACCGTCACCCGGCTCCTCCTCCGACAGGTTGCCGTAGAGGCTCGACAGATCCAGGTCCGCCGTGACGGCCAGGTTGACGTAGTCACCCTCGATCGCGTCCACCACATTGCGCGGGAAGGGGTAAGTGGTCAGCAGTTCAAGGGAGTTGGGCAGGTCGTCGCCCGCCTTGTTCAGCTGTCGCAGGATCGGCCGCAGCTGCTTGAGGTTGGCGACCGTGTTGTCGTGCGACGCCCTGACCACCTTCGCGCCGGTGCTGCCCAGCTTCGACAGGGCGGTGAGCATCCGGGTCAGGTCGCGGCGCTGGTCCGCGAGCACCTTGAGCGCGGGCGGCATCGTCTCCACGGCCTTGGCGATCGTCTTCTTCTCCTTCCCGAGCCGCCCCGCGAGCCGGTCGACGGCCTTGAGCGCGCGCACGATGTCCGCGCGCTGGTCGTCCAGGCCGCCGAGGAACGTGTTCAACTCCTTGAGCAGGGACTTGACCCGGTTCTCTCGGCCGGCGAGCGCCTTGTTCAGCTCCACGGTGATCGTCTTGAGCTGGGCCACCCCGCCGCCGTTGAGCAGCGCGGACAGGGCGGACAGCACCTCCTCGATCTCCGGGTTCCGGCCGCTGCGGCCGAGCGGGATGCGGTCGCCGTCGCGGAGGCGGCCCACGGGGTCGGTGCCGGGCGGGGCGGACAGCGCCACGTACTTCTCGCCGAGCATGCTGGTCTGGCGCAGCTCGGCGACCGCGTTGGCGGGCAGCTTCACCGAGTCGGCGACCCGCAGCCGTACGCGCGCGTGCCAGCCCGCCAGCTCCACCTCCTCGACCGCGCCCACCGTCACGTTGTCGACCTTGACGGCCGACTGCGGCACCAGGTCGAGGACATCGCGGAACTCGACGGTGACGCGGTACGCGCGGCCGTCGGAAGCGGCGCCCCCGGGCAGCTCCACGTCGTGCCAGCCGTTGAACTCGCAGCCGGACAGCAGCAGCGAACCGGCCGCCGCCCAGGCGAGGGCACGGCCCTTGCGCGGCCCGCTCATGCCCTGCCCTCCAGGATTCCGCCCAGGGTCCGGTCGACCGTGCCCGAAGCCATGGGCTCGCCCGGTACCTCGGGCAGCGCGGCGAAGAGCTCCTCCAGCTCCGCGCAGTCCGGGTTCTCACCGCCCTCGTCGCCGGTCGTGCGCAGCACGGAGCACAGCAGCGCGGCCGGATCCTGCGGGCCCTGCGGGTTGTTGCGCGTGTCGAGGGTCCCCGAGGAGGCGTTGTAGGCGTTCTGGAGGTTCGACAGACCGGTCGGAGCGACCTCCAACAGCTCTTCCAGCGCGGCACGTTGGGTGACGAGCACCTTGGTCACCTTGCTCAGGCCCTTCACGTTCGAGGTCAGCGCCTTCTTGTTCTTCTTCACGAACGCGGACACGTCGCCGAGCGCCGTGCCGAGGTTGCGCAGCGCCGCCGCGAGGTCCTCACGCTCACCGGCGAGGAGCTCCGCCACCTCGGCGAGGCTCTTGTTGAACGACCGCACGCTCTGGTCGTCCGCCGCCAGCGCCGCCGTGAACACCTGGAGGTTCCGCACGGTGCCGAACAGGTCGCCGCGGCCGTCGGACAGCGTGGTGACCGCCTGCGAGAGGTCCTTCACGGTCTGGTGGATGTTGCCGCCCTGGCCCTGAAGGTTGTCCGCGCTCACCCCCAGCAGCCGAGACAGCGAGCCGTCCTTGTTGGCGCCCTCGGGGCCGAGCGCCTCGGCCGTGGTGTGCAGGCTGTCGAAGATCCGGTCCAGCTCGACCGGCACGGCCGTGCGCGACTCGGGGATGACGGCGCCGTCCCGCAGCACCGGACCCTCGCGGTACACCGGCAGCAGCTGCACGTAACGG
This sequence comes from Streptomyces sp. NPDC079141, assembly GCF_040686775.1. Taxonomy (NCBI): domain Bacteria; kingdom Bacillati; phylum Actinomycetota; class Actinomycetes; order Kitasatosporales; family Streptomycetaceae; genus Streptomyces; species Streptomyces sp. NPDC079141. The sequence continues at coordinate 226,306 of NZ_JBFBLP010000013.1, forward strand.
TCGCTGACCACCGAGGAGTTGATGATCGCGGCCTGGGCGTCGGCCGGTACCTTCCGCCCCTCGTCGTACACCAGCTCCACCCGCACCCGGCCGCCCTCCGGCGTGATCTCCTCGACCTCGCCGATGCGGACCCCGAGGACACGGACGTCCGAGCCGGGGTAGATGCCGACCGTGCTCGGGAAGTAGGCGGTGACCCGCACCTTCTCCGCGCGGGGCCACAGCACGAACGCGGCCGCCGCGACCAGGGCGAGGGCGACCACCAGCGCCAGACGCCTCTTCATCGTGAACCTCCCGTCCTCGGCACCACCGGGGCGGCCACCAGGTTCTGCACGTAGGAGTCGAACCAGCGGCCGTTGCCGAGGGTGTTGGTGAAGACCCGGACGTAGGGCGCGAGCAGCCGGACGCTGCGGTCCAGACTCGACTGGTTGCGTTCGAGCATCTCGACCACGCCGTTCAGGCCCTTGAGCGCGGGGCCGATCTCCTTGTCGTTGTCCTCGACCAGGCCGGAGAGCTCGACACCGAGCGCGGCGGAGGACTTCAGCAGCCGGTGAATCGCCTTGCGCCGCTTGCTGATCTCCTTGAACAGCAGATCGCCGTCCTCGACCAGGGCGGTGAAGTCCTCGGAGCGCTCGGCCAGGACGCCGGTCACCCCGTCGGCATGGTCGAGGAGCTCGCGCAGCGCCTTGTCGCGCGAGGCGACCGTCCGGGAGATCTTCGACAGGCCCTTGACGGACGCCCGCACCTCGGCGGGGGAGTCCTGGAAGGTGACGGAGATGGTGTCCAGGGCCGTTCCCAGCCGCTCGGTGTCCACCTCCTCGGTCGTCGTGGTCAGATCGCTGAACGCCTGCACCACGTCGTACGCCGGGACCGTCCGCGTCAGCGGGATCTCGCTGCCGGGCTCCAACTGCCCCGACCCCTTGGGGTGCAGCGCCAGGTACTTGGCGCCCAGGATCGTCTTCACCCGGATCGAGGCCCCGGTGGCGGTGCCGAACTCCGGATCGCCCTTGATCTTGAAGGTGACCTTGACGTGGTCGCCGTCCAGGTCGACCTCCTCGACCTTGCCGACCTTGACCCCGGCGATCCGCACCTCGTCGCCGGGCTTGAGGCCGCCCGCCTCCGCGAAGGCGGCGCTGTACGTGTCGCCGCCGCCGATCACCGGCAGGGAGTCGGCGTTGAACGCGGCCACGGTCAGCAGCGCGAGGGCGGTCAGACCGGCGGCGCCGATGACCACCGGGTTGCGGTCACGGAAGGGAGCCAGGCGGGGCAGCCTCGGCGGGTCGATGCGCACCTTGACCAGCGGCGCCCGGCGCTTCCTGCGTGGCAGGCGGATCATCCGGCGCACCTCGCCCTCGCGACGTGCAGCTCGGGAGTGATGGTTTCCTGGCTCCTCGGCAGCACGATCCGGCCGTCGAAGTCGCAGAGGTAGAAGTTGAACCAGGAGCCGTAGGACGCCGTCCCGGTCAGCTCGGTCAGTTTGTCCGGCAGCCGCTTCAGCACGCCCTCCACGGTCTTCTCGTTCCTGTTCAGCGTTCCGGTGAGCTCGGTCAGCTCGGCGATGTCGTCCTTGAGCGGCGGGCGGGCGTCCGCGAGCAGCCCCGAGGTCGCCTCCGTCAGGTCGCCGATGTTCACCAGCGACTCCCCGATGGGCCTGCGGTCGGCGGACAGCCCCGAGACCACCCGGCGCAGCTGCTTCAGCAGTCCGGAGAACCGGGCGCCGCGCTTGTCGAGCGTCCCCAGCACGGTGTTGAGGTTGTCGATCACGGAGCCGATCAGCTCGTCCCGGCCGGCCAGGGTGGTGGTGAGGGACGCCGTGTGCGTCAGCAGGCTGTTGACCGTGCCGCCCTCGCCCTGGAACGTCTTGATGATCTCGGTGGCGAGCTGGTTGACGTCCTTGGGGCTGAGCGCGGCGAACAGCGGCTTGAAGCCGTTCAGCAGCGCGTTGAGGTCCAGCGCGGGCCGCGTCCGCGACAGCGGGATCGTGGCGCCGGGCCGCAGCCGGGTGCCGTCGCCCGCGCCCTCGGTCAGGGCGACGTACCGCTGCCCGACGAGGTTGCGGTAGCGGATGACCGCGCCGGTGCCGGTCAGCAGCGGGCGTTCCTCGGTCACGGTGAAGGTGACCTCGGCCCGGGTCCGGTCCTTGATCCGGATGCCCTCGACCTCGCCGACGCGCACCCCGGCCACCCGGATGTCGTCGCCCTCCTGAAGGCCGGTGACATCGCTGAACACCGCGCGGTAGGTGTCGGTCGGCGTGAAGGAGAGGTTCACGATCGTGGCGGCCAGCAGGGCCGTCGCCAGGATCGTCACCAGCGCGAAGAGACAGAACTTGATGAGGGGAGCGGCGGTCTGCCTCATGCCACACTCACCGCCGTCCCGCGTGCCAGCGGCCCGAACAGCAGCGTCGCCACCGGCGGCACCTCGTCGGCGGGCACGCCCAGCACGGGCGCCACCAGCGAGCCGACGGCACGCTGCTCGGCCCGGGTGCCGGACACGTCCGACGTCCCGTCGTCGAGCTCGGTGTGCGGTGCGGGCACGCTCGGGTGGGGCAGGCCCCGGCAGTTCGGCCCCGACCGCTCGCCGTAGCGGGGCTCCTCACCGGGCTCGTAGGCCGGGCGGTGTCGTACGACTTCGAGGGTGATGCGCATCTTCCCGCCCCGGAACGCCTCCTCGGAGGCCTTCTCCTGCCGGACCAGGCCTTCCAGCAGGCACGGGTACTCGGGGGAGTAGCGGGCGAACAGCTCCAGCGTGGGGCGCGAGACCCGGCCCAGGGTGATCAGGCGGTCGCCGTTCGCGGCGAGGAAGTCGTCCGCCGTGCGGGCGGTGGTCGTGGTCGAGGCGAGGACTGCGGCCAACTGTTCCTTCTTCTCCACAAGGGTGCGGCTGGTGGTCACGGTGTTGCGCAGGATCCGCAGCAGGTCGGGTGCCGCGTCGCCGTACATCTCGGCGACGTCGGCGAACCGCGCGATGTCCGCCTTCAGAGACGGCAGATGCGGGTTGAGCTCGCGCAGATAGGCCTCCACGCGCGTGAGGTTGTCGCCGATCCGGTCGCCACGCCCTTCGAGGGCGGTGGCGAACGCGGAGAGCGTGGCGTTGAGTTCGCCGGGCCGGACGGTCCGCAGCAGCGGCAGCAGGTCGTTCATCAGCTGCTGGAGCTCGATGCCGACGCGGGTGCGGTCCTGGGTGATCACGTCCCCGGCGCGGATCGGCCGCGCGGACGAGCCGGACGGCACGACCAGGTCGACGTACTTCTCGCCGAACAGCGTCTTGGGCAGCAGCCGTGCGTGCACGTCGGCCGGGATGTACGCGACGTGCTCCGGCTTCAGCGCGATGTCGAGCGTCGCCTTCGTGCCGTCCGCGCGCACCCCGCGCACCTCGCCGACCAGCAGCCCGCGCAGCTTGACGTCGGCCCGCCGGTCGAGCTGGCTGCCCAGGCTGTCGGCCTCCAGCGTGATCCGCACGACCGGCGTGAACGCCTGCCGGTAGACCGCCACGGACAGCGACAGCAGCAGCGCGAGCACGGCGAGGAACACCACGCCGTACAACCGCAGCCTCAGCACCCTCATCCGGCTCACCCCGCTATCCGTACGGTCGTGTTGGCGCCCCAGATCGCCAACGACAGGAAGAAGTCGAGAACGTTGATCGCCACGATTGAGGTCCGCACGGCCCGTCCCACCGCGACGCCGACGCCCGCCGGGCCGCCGCTCGCGTAGTAGCCGTGGAAGCAGTGCACGAGGATGATCACGACGGCGAAGACGAGCACCTTGCCGAAGGACCACAGCACGTCGACCGGGGGCAGGTACTGCTGGAAGTAGTGGTCGTAGGTGCCCGCCGACTGCCCGTAGTAGCCGGTGGTGATGGTGCGGGCGGCGAAGTACGAGGACAGCAGCCCGACCACGTACAGCGGGATCACGGCGACGAAACCGGCGATCATCCGCGTCGTCACCAGGAACGGCAGCGAGGGCACGCCCATGACTTCGAGCGCGTCGGTCTCCTCGCTGATCCGCATCGCACCGAGCTGCGCGGTGAACCCCGCGCCGACCGTCGCCGACAGCGCGAGCCCGGCCACCAGCGGGGCGATCTCCCGGGTGTTGAAGTACGCCGACAGGAACGCCACGAAGTTGGACGTGCCGAGCTGGTTGAGCGCGGCGTAGCCCTGGAGGCCCACCTCCGTGCCGGTGAAGAACGACAGGAAGGCGATCACGCCGACCGTGCCGCCCACCACGGCGAGCGCGCCCCGGCCGAAGCTGACCTCGGCCAGCAGCCGCAGGATCTCCTTCTTGTAGCGGCGCACGGTGCGGCCGGTCCAGGCCAGCGAGCGGCCGTAGAAGGCGAGTTGGGAGCCCAGCTCTTCCAGGCTCTTCAGGAGTGCCATGCCTCAGCCCCTCGGCGGGACGACCTGGAAATACACCGCGGTCATCACGAAGTTGGTCACGAACAGCAACATGAAGGTGATCACCACCGACTGGTTCACCGCGTCGCCCACACCCTTCGGGCCGCCCTTCGCGGTCAGTCCCTTGTACGAGGCGACGATCGCGGAGACGGCGCCGAACACCAGCGCCTTGATCTCGGCCGCCCACAGGTCGGACAGCTGGGCGAGCGTGGTGAAGGAGGCGAGATAGGCGCCCGGAGTGCCGTCCTGGAGAACGACGTTGAAGAAGTAGCCGCCCGCCACCCCGACCACCGACACCAGGCCGTTGAGCAGCACCGCCACCACCATCGAGGCCAGCACCCGGGGCACGACCAGACGGTGGATCGGGTCGATGCCCAGCACCTGCATCGCGTCGATCTCCTCGCGGATCTTCCGCGCCCCGAGGTCCGCGCAGATCGCCGTGCCGCCGGCGCCCGCGATCAGCAGCGCCGTGACGATGGGCGAGGCCTCGCGCAGCACCGCGAGCACGGAGGCCGCGCCGGAGAACGACTGGGCGCCGAGCTGCCGGGTCAGGCTGCCGATCTGGAGGGCGATGACGGCCCCGAAGGGGATGGAGACAAGGGCGGTCGGCAGGATCGTGACACTGGCGATGAACCACGCCTGCTGGATGAACTCCCGCACCTGGAACGGCCGTCGGGGCAGCGTCCGGACGACGTCCAGGGCCATCGCGAAGAGGCTGCCGGAATGGCGCAGGGCGCCCACGGGGTTGAGGCTCATGCGCCGGCCACCGCCTTCTCCCGCTCCGCGATGGCCTGCCAGCGGGGCGGCCGGGAGATGCCGGGGCCGGGCAGCAGCCGGGGAGTGAGCTGCTGAGGGCCGCCGGTCTCGCCGATCTGGGCCAGCTCCTGCTCGACCTGGGCGGCGTCCTTCTCCTCCGCCATGCCGATCGGCCCCTGCATCCGGCCGTTCAGGAACTGCCGTACGACGGGCTCGTCGCTGCTCAGGAGTTCCTCGCGCGGCCCGAACATCACCAGCTCGCGGCGGAACAACAGCCCGATGTTGTCCGGCACTTGGCGGGCCGAGGCGATGTCGTGGGTGACGATCAGGAAGGTGGCGTCGATCTGTGCGTTGAGGTCGACGATGAGCTGGTTGAGGTAGGCGACGCGGACCGGGTCCAGGCCCGAGTCCGGTTCGTCGAAGAGGATGATCTCCGGGTCGAGCACGAGGGCCCGGGCCAGCCCCGCCCGCTTCCGCATCCCGCCGGAGATCTCGCCGGGCAGCTTCCCCTCGGCGCCGATCAGCCCGACCATGTCCATCTTCTCCAGCACGATGCGCCGGATCTCGCTCTCGGACTTACGGGTGTGCTCGCGCAGCGGGAAGGCGATGTTGTCGTACAGGTTCATCGAGCCGAACAGCGCGCCGTCCTGGAACAGCACGCCGAACAGCTTCCGCACCTCGTACAGGTCGTGCTCGCGCAGCTTCGTGATGTCCCGGCCCTGGATCGTGATCGAGCCGCGCTCCGGCTTCAGCAGGCCGACGAGGGTCTTGAGGAACACCGACTTGCCCGTGCCCGAGGGGCCGAGCATGACCGAGACCTCCCCGGCGGGCAGCGTCAGCGAGACGTCCTGCCAGATGACCTGGTGCCCGAAGGACTTGGTCAGCCCCTCCACACAGATCTCGACACCCATCCGGTCCACCCTTCAGCCCCTGGAGCAGCTCTGACATCTGCTCTACGGGGAGGGGAGGGGCGTCCGTCGCGGCGGGGGCGACTTTTTTTTGCGGACCGGAGGATGGGCGGAGGTCCGGGGCGTTGTCGGGCCGGGCGGGGACTGGTTGCGGACGGGATTACGGCAGCGGAGCCGTGGGGGCGTCGGAAGCGGTCGGCGCCGTCGGAAGGCTCGGCACGGTGAGCGGAAGGTCCCGTACGTCCGGGGCCGTGGGGACGCCGGGCAGGTCAGGCAGGTCCGGCACCGCGGGGACCTCGGGCGTGGGGAGTTCCGGACCCGAGGCGAGCGGAACCTCAGGAACCTCCGGTACGGGCGGCACCGCCAGCGGCAGCAGCGGGCGGTCGGCCGGGGTCCGGGGGGCCTGCGTGGCGCCGGGCGCCGGGGCGGCCGTACGACCGCGTGGGTCCGGGGATGCCGCCCGGCCCTCGGTGTCCGGCCGCTGCCATGCCTCCGGGACCGGGGAGACGGAGGTCCGGGGGGTCGTACCCTGCCCGGACCCGTCGTGGGCGTACGGCAGGACGAACCCGGCCACCGCCAGCGTCGCCGCCGTGGACGCCAGGGCCACGGCCTGCGCCTGCGAGGCCCCGCGCGGCCTGGCCCGGCCCCACAGGAACGCCAGGAGCCCGAGCGTGCCGGCCAGCGAGTTGCGCAGGGTGCGACGGGCCCGGGCCAACAGCGACTCGACCGTCCGGTAGCTCAGGCCCATGCGCACGGCGACCTGGCCGACGTCCAGGTCCTCGGACTTCAGCCGCAGCGCCTCCGCCTGGCGCGCGGGCAGCTCGCCGCTGCGCACCGCCAGCCACCTGGCCTCGGCCCGGTCGCACACCGCCTCCTCGACGGGCACCGGGCCGGGGGCGACCAGGGTCGGGCTGGTGCGGACCTCGGCCTCGCGGTTGACCTGCCGGTATCGGTCCACGCACAGCCGGATCGTCACCGTCGTCAGCCAGGCGGCCAGCCGCTCGTCGTCCAGGTCGGGGCGCTCGGCGGCGCGCAGCATTGCCTCGTGCACGGCGTCCTCGGCGTCCTCCATGGACATCGACCTGCGGCGGGCCACCTTGAGCAGCTGCTCCCGGTGGCTCCACATGCGTTCCCACCGGTCGTGGGCAGCCTGTATCTCCGCGGGCATGTCCATCGCCATGAGGGCCCCTTCGCGCTCACCCGCCGGTCACGTGCGCCCGGCGGGGGGCGAGATTACCGTCCGGTAGCCGCGGTTGTGGAGGGGGCGGTGAGCATCGAGTTCTCATCGTTGCCGGGCAGCGGGGGCGTACTGGGCAGCACGTCGGCGGTGTCGGGCAGGGGGACCAGGGGCTGGGCGGACGTGGGCGGGGCGCTGCGCGTCGGCTGTGGCGTGGATGAGGACGGGGACGGCGTGGGCGATGCCCTTCTTGTCGGGCGCGCACTGGGCGTGGACGCCGGCTCCTGCCGCACCGGCCGGGACGACGGCCCGGGTTCCGGGCCCGCGCCGCCCGCCGTCACGGCGTCCGGCACCACCCGATGCCCCTCCAGGAAGTACGCGAACCACGCCCGTACCGTCCGCAGATACACCCTGGAGTGGTTGTAGCCGAGGATCGCCGCGTCCAGGTCGCCCGGCACGGACAGGTCGCGGCCGCCCGCGCAAAGGTAGCGGCCGGCGGCGAGCGCGGCGTCGTACACGTTGTGCGGGTCGGATCGCCCGTCGCCGTTGCCGTCCGCGCCCCAGGACGCCCAGGTCGAGGGGATGAACTGCATCGGCCCGACCGCGCGGTCGTACGCCGTGTCCCCGTCGTACGCGCCGCTGTCGGTGTCCCGGATGAGCGCGAAGCGGACGCCGTCCAGCCGGGGGCCGCGGATCGGCGTCAGCGTTCTGCCTTGCGCGTCCACCCGGCCGCCGCCCGCCTGCCCGGATTCCACCTGGCCGATGGCGGCCAGCAGCTGCCACCGCAGCCGGCAGCCGGGCGCGGAGCCGGCGAGCCGCGCCTCGGCCCCCCGGTAGGCGGCGAACACGCTCGCCGGCACCGCGCCGCCCGCCGCCGCCGACCCGGCCTTCCGCGCCCGAAGCGGAGGCAGATCCGTCCGGAACGTTGCGTCCCCGGTCACGCTCGGCCCGCGCCCCACGGCCGCCCCGGCGGGTACTGCGGCCCGCACCGGCACCGCCCCCGGTGCCTGTGACGCGGTGAGCGCGGCCATCGCGACGACCGCAGCCGCCGTACCCCTGGCCCCTCTGATCATCTTGTGCCCTGCCACTGCGCGACCCCTCCCTGCGGACTGCCTGTCGACTGCTCTACGGCGGGCAGGGCCGGGTCCGTCGCGGCACTTGGCCACAAGCAGAAGCCAAAGCTTTGCTCGGGGTGACCGACCCGTTGCCTCGCCGGGCGACGGGCCGGGTTCCGGTTCCGGTTGGAGTGGCGCCGACCGGTGGGCGGGTGAACCGGTCGTCGCCGACGAGGCGTGGAAGCGCTCCTGGGCCGGCTGTCTCCCGGAAGCGGAAGACGCGGCAACAAGCCAGATGATCGCGATGGTCCGGGATTGGACTACGACGGCCGGAGGGGACGCAGGGCGCGGTCCGGGGCGGTCGGGGAGCGGTGTCGGCGCGGGTGGTCATGGCTTGGTTCCGCTTCCTGTCGTGACGCGAACTCGCAGGAAAAACAAGGCAGTTCGATGTTTGACGGCGGAAGCTTGATTGTCCGGCTGATCCTTGACAGAAGACATTGCGCCATTTGAAGATCGGCCTGCCTCCACCGATCGGCGGAGGTCCAACTGTGAACGATGCAAGGGGGTTTTCGTATGTCCACGATCGTTTCCACGCTCAAGCACACGAAGCACGTCATGGGTTCCCTGGCCGCGGTGCTGTTCGTCAACTGCCCCAGCTGACACAGGGACGGGGTGGGCGGTCACGGCTGCCCACCCCGGCATCGCTCGGGGCGGGGACAGGCGGGGGAGGAACCATGCTCGACGCGGGGATACGGCAGTTCAGGATGGCGCTGGCCATGGTGCTCGGCCGTCCGATCAACGTGAAGTCCGTCGAAGGACTCGTCGCCGACGCGCTCGCGACACTCGCCGAGTTCGGCTCACCCGGTGAGGACGTCGAGCAACTGCTGCGCGGCGCCGCCGCCGACCCGCAGATGCGCGCCGACCTCACGAACAAGGCCCTGCGGCGCACCGCGAAACGCCTCGCGGCCAAGTCCCGTTTCTACGCCGACCACTTCGCGGCAGCGGGCGTCGACCCGGCCGCGCTGACCGTCGAGAACGTCACCGCCGTACCGGTCACCACCAAGGCCGACCTGGTCGAGCGGCCCCGCGACTTCCTGTGCGGCGAACCCTTCCTCGCCTCCCGGACCACCGGGACGACCGGCCGGCCCACCGAGGTCTGGTACTCCCGCTACGAGGAACGCCTCTGGCCCGCGCTCGTCGCCCTCTCCCAGGTGGTGCGCGGCACCGTCCGCACCACCGACCTGGTCCAGTTCAACATCAGCTCCCGGGCCACCGGCACGGCGTACGCCGAGATGCAGGTCGCCCGCCTTGCTGGGGCCGCGATCCGCATGGTGGGCCTGGTGCCCCCGGCCGAGACGCTGGACCTCATGGCCGGCACCGGCGCGTCGGCGCCGACCCTGATGGTCACCTACCCCAGCTACCTGGGGCAGCTCGTCCACCTCGCCCGCGAACAGGGACTCGGCCCCGCCGACTTCCGGCTGCGCCGCATCAACGTCGGCAGCGAAGTGCTCTCGCCCGCCCTCGCCGACGCCGCCGAGAAGACCTTCGGCGCCCCCGTCCACGACGGCTACGGCATGACCGAGGTGACCCCCGTGGCGGGCGCGATCTGCCGGGAGCGCCACCTGCACATCGACGCGGGCGTCGGCCTCGTCGAGGTGTGCGACCTCGACACCGGGGCACCGGCCGCGCCCGGAGCGCTCGGCACCATCGTCGCCACCCCCTTCTTCCCGTACCGCGAGTGCATGCCGCTCTTCCGCTACGACACCCGCGACCTGGTACGGCGGCTGCCCGACACGCCCCTCACCTGCGAGATGGCGAACGTGCCGGCGACCTCGCAGATTCTCGGAAAGGCGGACCATGTGCTGCGCACCCAGGACGGCCCGGTGACCCCGCGCGAGATCATCGAGGTCCTCGACGCGCTGCCCGGCGCGCACTGGCCCGTACGCCACCGCGCCGACGTCGTGGACGGACGGCTGCACGTCCAGGTGGCCGCCGCCTCCGTACCGGAGGCGGGCGACATCGCATCCCACTTCGCCGAGGCCGGCCTGGACGCCACCGTCGACGTCGTACCCGGAGAAGGACACGAGCTGCGGCGCTACCGCTGCGACCTGGTCGAGAACAGCTTCGCCTCCGCCGGGCGGTCCGCATGACCGCCGCACAGAGCGCCTTCTTCGTCCTCGTCACCCTCGCCGTCGCGCTGGGCGTCTCCCTCGCCTCGGTCGCCTACTTCCGGCGGATCACCGTGTCCCGGCCGCCCGTGGGCGTGTTCAACGGCAACGACATGTTCGTCATGATGGGCTTCGTCGTCGCCTTGCCCTTCCTGTATCTCTCCCTGCCGGGCTGGCTGCTGCCGTTCGTCCTGGGACTGACCCTGGCCGGCGGCCTCGCCGTCGGATACGGACCGGTCGTCCGCCGGGGATCGCTGCGCTGGGCGCTCATCGTCGGCCTGCTGACCGCCGACTGGCTTGCCGCGCGCAGCGCCGAGGACGACCCCGGCCACGCGCTGCCGTACTGGATCGTGAACAGCACCGTCATCATGCTGATGGCCGTCGGCGCCGCCAACCTCAACGCCCAGGGCGGCCTCAAACTGCGCCACGTCTCCCGCTTCGCGCTGGCGCTCGCCGTCTACGACCTGTTCTTCGCCACCGTCGTACCCCTCACCCAGAAGCTGTTCGACGCGGTGCAGGGCTACGCCTTCGCCCCCTCGGCGGGGCTCCGCGTCGGCGACTACGGCGCCGTCGTCGGCATGGGCGACCTGCTGGTGTACGCGCTGTTCACCACCGTGGCCTACAAGGCGTACGGACGCCAGGGGCTGACCACGGCCCTCGGGCTCGTCGCCGTGTTCGGCGCGCTCGCCCCGACGCTGACCCCCGTCACCGTCGAGGCGCTCACCGGCCACCTCCCGCAGATCGTGCCCGCGCAGATCTTCTTCGGCCCGGCCGCGTTCTGCGCGTACCTCGTCCTACGGCGCCGCGGCCCGGAGCGACGCATGGCCGACGCCCGCCCGTCCGCCCGACTGCCGCAACCGGAGAGCCGGGCCGCGCTCCCGGCAGGGCGGCCGTAGAAACCGGGGCTGCCGGAACCTCCGTGCGGCGCGTAGGTTGGGCGCGTGCGACTGAGAGTGGAATTCACGACCGAGCCCTTCGACCTCGACGAGGCCCCCGCGCACGCGCTGGTGGCCCGTGAGGTCGTCGAGGCGGCGGAGCTGGACGCGGTGGACGTCGGTCCGTTCGGCAACACCGCGGAGGGCGGGGCCGACGCCGTGCTCACCGCCGTGGACGCCCTGCTGCGCAAGGCCCTGGAGGCCGGCGCGACCCGGGTCTCCCTCCAGGTCAACGTGATCGGGGAGGGCGAGGCGTGACCGGTACCGGAGGCCATTCCTTCATCGCGGCCGTCAAGCCGCTGGTCGACGCCATCGGCGGCGAGATCGTCCCGCCCGACGAGGCCGGTCCCGACGACGTCGTGCTCGCCTGGGAGGGCTCCGACGTCGTCGCCGTCCGCCTGCCGCAGCTCGCGGACTCCCTCGACCACATCCTGGCCGCCATGGAGCGCAAGCGGGGCAAGCCGCTGGCCGAGCTGGACCGCAAGTCCAAGCAGGAGGTCGTACGGATACTTGAGGCGCGCGGCGCCTTCTCCGTGCGGCACGGGGTGGAGACCGTGGCGGGCGCCCTCGGCGTCAGCCGCTTCACCGTCTACAACTACCTGAACCGCGACAAGGAGGCCTGAGGAGTCAGGGGGCGCCGGGTTTCGCGGGGCAGCCGCAGGGTTTCGTTACCCGGAATTTTCAACAAAGTGTTGACGTGGTCTCGCGGAGGGCGTTAGCTATCCGCAGCCCGTTCAGCACAAGGCCACGGAGGCTCCCGTGACGTCCACATCCACGCCGGGCCTGGTCCGGTTCAACGCCCTGGAGGAGCACGCGGCGCTCGTCGCGCTCCACGAGGCGTGTGCCTCCCGGGCGTGGGGCGAGCGGCTCCTCGCAGCCCGCCCCTACCCCACCGTCGAGGCCCTCTATACCGCCAGTGACGCCGCCATGGCCGAGCTGACCACCGTGGACCTCGAAGAGGCGATGGCCGGCCACCCGCCGATCGGCCGTCCCAAGCCCGGCGACCCGACCTCGGCCCGCGAACAGCGCGGCATGGCCGGCGCCTCGGAGGACCTCAAGGCGGAGATGCTCGAACTGAACCTGGCCTACCAGGACAAGTTCGGCCACGTCTTCCTCATCTGCGCCACCGGCCGGACCGGCGAGCAGATGCGTGACGCCGTCAAGGAACGGATCGGCAACTCGCCGGAGCAGGAACGCGAGATCGTCCGCACCGAGCTGGGCAAGATCAACCGTATCCGCCTGGCCCGACTCGTCGAAGAGGAAGCCTGACACCATGAGCACCAGCACCACCGCTTCCGTGTCCACGCACATCCTGGACACCAGCGTCGGCCGCCCCGCCGAGGGCGTCGCCATCGAGCTCTCGGCCCGCAGCGGCCGGGGCGCGGACTGGCAGGCGCTCGGCGGCTCCGCGACCGACGCGGACGGCCGGTGCAAGGACCTCCCGGCCCTGCCGGAGGGGACCACCCACGTACGGCTCGACTTCGCCGTCGAGACGTATTTCGAGAAGAAGCAAGCCGATGCGCAGCAGGACGCCCCCGCGAATCGGGACAGCGGACCGGCCGTGTTCTTCCCGGAGGTGGCGATCACGTTCGCCGTCGTGCCGGGCGAGCACTACCACGTACCGCTGCTGCTCAACCCGTTCGGCTACTCCGTATACCGAGGGAGCTAGCAGACACATGCCCACGATCCTGGGACAGAACCAGTACGGCAAGGCCGAGAACCGAGTCGTAAAGATCACGCGGGACGGCGCCACCCACCACATCAAGGACCTGAACGTATCCGTGGCGCTGAGCGGCGACATGGACGAGGTCCACTACTCCGGCTCCAACGCCCACGTCCTGCCGACCGACACCACCAAGAACACGGTGTACGCGTTCGCCAAGGAACACGGCATCGAGTCCGCCGAGCAGTTCGGCATCCACCTGGCCCGGCACTTCGTGACCTCGCAGGAGCCGATCCACCAGGCCCGTATCCGCATCGAGGAGTACAGCTGGGAGCGGATCGAGGCCTCCGACGCCAACTCCCAGTTCATCGGCGCGGACGAGGTCAAGCACTCCTTCGTCCGCAAGGGCCAGGAGACGCGGGTCACCCAGATCACCTACGACGGTTCGTCGTGGGAGGTCATCTCCGGCCTCAAGGACCTCGTCGTGATGAACTCGACCAACTCCGAGTTCTGGGGCTACGTCAAGGACAAGTACACGACGCTCCAGGAGGCGTACGACCGGATCCTCGCGACCCAGGTCTCCGGCCGCTGGCGGTTCAACTGGACCGACGACGAGCAGAAGATGCCCAACTGGGAGAAGTCCTACGAGCAGACGAAGAAGCACATGCTCCAGGCCTTCGCCGAGACGTACTCGCTCTCGCTCCAGCAGACCCTGTACCAGATGGGTTCGCGCATCATCAACAACCGCAGCGAGATCGACGAGGTCCGCTTCTCCCTCCCGAACAAGCACCACTTCCTGGTGGACCTGGAGCCGTTCGGGCTGAAGAACGACAATGAGGTCTACTTCGCCGCCGACCGGCCCTACGGCCTGATCGAGGCGACCATCCTGCGGGACGGCTGCGAGCCGAAGATCCCGGTGGACCTCACGAACCTGTAGTAATTCCCCATATCGGCACCCGCGGCCGGCCGACTTCGTCGTCGGCCGCGGTACTCAAATCTCCCAGGGTCCTGCCGTGCCCTCTCCACAGAGCGAAAAGGACGAATCATGGCAGCAGTCGAGCGCATCGTCATCGAGAACTGTTCGATCGCGACGGTCGACGCGAACGACACCGAGCACGCGAACGGTCATGTCGTCATCGCCGGCAACCGCATCGAGTCGCTCGGCGCGGGCAAGGCCCCCGAGGGCCTGGAGAACGTGGTACGCCGCATCGACGCCACCGGCCACCTCGTGACACCCGGCCTGGTCAACACGCACCACCACTTCTACCAGTGGATCACCCGCGGTCTGGCCACCGACCACAACCTCTTCAACTGGCTCGTCGCGCTGTACCCGACCTGGGCGCGCATCGACGAGCAGATGACGTACTCGGCCGCACAGGGCTCCCTGGGCATGATGGCCCGCGGCGGTGTCACCACCGCGATGGACCACCACTACGTCTTCCCGCACGGCTCCGGCGACCTGTCCGGCTCGATCATCCGCGCCGCCCGCGAGATGGGCGTCCGCTTCACCCTCGCCCGCGGCTCCATGGACCGCAGCGAGAAGGACGGCGGCCTGCCCCCGGACTTCGCCGTCGAGACCCTGGACGGCGCCCTCGCCGCCACCGAGGCCACCGTCAAGGAGCACCACGACGCCTCCTTCGACGCGATGACCCAGGTCGCCGTCGCGCCCTGCTCCCCCTTCTCCGTCTCCACCGAACTCCTGCGCCAGGGCGCCGAGTTGGCGCGCAGCCTCGGCGTACGGCTGCACACCCACGGCTCGGAGACGGTCGAGGAGGAGAAGTTCTGCCACGAGCTGTTCGGCATGGGCCCGACCGACTACTTCGAGTCCACCGGCTGGCTCGGCGAGGACGTGTGGATGGCGCACTGCGTCCACATGAACGACTCCGACATCGCCGCCTTCGCCCGCACGAAGACCGGCGTCGCCCACTGCCCCTCGTCGAACGCCCGCCTCGCGGCCGGCATCGCCCGTGTCCCCGACATGCTCGCCGCCGGCGTGCCCGTGGGCCTCGGCGTCGACGGCACCGCGTCCAACGAGTCCGGCGAACTCCACACCGAGCTGCGCAACGCGCTCCTCATCAACCGCCTCGGCGCACACCGGGAAGCGGCCCTGAACGCCCGCCAGGCGCTGCGCCTGGGCACCTACGGCGGCGCCCAGGTCCTCGGCCGCGCCGCCGAGATCGGCTCCCTGGAGCCGGGCAAGCTCGCCGACCTGGTGCTGTGGAAGCTGGACACCCTGGCCCACGCCTCGATCGCCGACCCGGTGACCGCGCTGGTCTTCGGCGCGGCCGCCCCGGTCACCGCCTCCTTCGTCAACGGCAAGCAGATCGTGGAGGACAACCGACTGCTCCACGTCGACGAGGACGCCATCGCCCGCTCCACCCGGGAGCAGGCCCAGCGCCTGGCGCGGATCGCCGCCCAGAGCTGACCAGTTGAAGATCTCCGGCCGAGAGGGACGGCTCTCGACCGGTGGCCGTGGACCCGAGCGGGGTCCATGGCGGCCGTCTCCGGGGCGTGCGCGGACGTGTGCGCCCCGGAACGGTCTACCGTCCCCTCCCCAAACGGTCCCGCACGACCGCGCATCACCTCCTTGAAACCCACGTCAGAGCCGACGTGCTGTTAACCGACCGGAGGAGCCGCCCGTGTCCGCCCACCCCGTCGACGAAAAACTCCCCGCCCTCAAAATGGCGACCACCGGCCTGCAGCATGTGGCCGCCATGTACGCGGGCGTCGTCGCCCCACCCCTGATCGTCGGCGCGGCCATTGGCCTGACCGCAACCGAACTGACCTTCCTCACCGGCGCCTGCCTGTTCACCGCGGGCCTCGCCACCTTCCTCCAGACCCTCGGCATCTGGAACATCGGCGCCCGCCTGCCGTTCGTCAACGGCGTCACCTTCGCCGGCGTCGCCCCGATGACCGCCATCGTCGCCTCCACCGACGACAAGTCCGACGCACTGCCGATCATCTTCGGCGCGGTGATCGTCGCGGGCGTCCTGGGGTTCATAGCGGCCCCGTTCTTCAGCAAGATGGTCCGCTTCTTCCCGCCGGTGGTCACCGGCACGGTGATCACGCTGATCGGTGTCTCGCTCCTGCCGGTGGCATTCGGCTGGGCACAAGGCCCCAACCCCGCGGGCGACGACTACGGTTCGGGCACCAACCTGGGCCTGGCCGCGGCGACCCTCGTGATCGTCCTCCTGCTGCGCCGCTTCACCCGAGGCTTCGTCAAGCAGATCGCCGTGCTGCTCGGCCTCGTCGCGGGCACCCTCGTCGCCATCCCCTTCGGCGTCACGGACTTCGGGCCCGTCGCCGACGCGGACGTCATCGGCTTCCCGACCCCGTTCCACTTCGGCGCACCGCAGTTCCAGATCGCCGCGATCGTCTCGATGGTCGTCGTGATGGTGGTCTCGATGACCGAATCGACCGCGGACATGCTGGCGTTGGGCGAGATAGTGGACCGCCCGGCGGACGAGAAGACGATCGCGGCGGGCCTGCGCGCGGACACGCTCGGCTCGGCGATCAGCCCGCTCTTCAACGGCTTCATGTGCAGCGCCTTCGCCCAGAACATCGGCCTGGTCGCGATGACGAAGATCCGCAGCCGCTATGTCGTCGCCACCGGTGGCGGCTTCCTCGTCCTGATGGGCCTGTGCCCGATGGCCGCCTCGCTGATCGCCGTCGTACCGCGCCCGGTGCTCGGCGGCGCGGGTGTGGTCCTGTTCGGCTCGGTCGCGGCCAGCGGCATCCAGACCCTGGTCCGGGCCGGCCTGGACAAGGACAACAACGTCCTGATCCTGGCCGTCTCGCTGGCCGTCGGCATCATCCCGATCTCCGCCCCGGAGTTCTACCACGCCTTCCCGGAGACGGCCCGGATCGTCCTGGACTCCGGCATCTCCACGGGCTGCGTGGTGGCGGTCCTGCTGAACCTCGTCTTCAACCACCTGGGCCGGGATCGCGACGCCCAGGACGTGACGCACCCGATGGAGGCGGGCGAGGAGATCAGCGGGGTGACGAAGCCGGCCCCGGCCACGCCATGAGGTTGGCGAACAGCTCGGCCTGTTCGATCGCGTCGTCCAGGGCGTGGTGTGTGTGCGGGCGCCGCGGAAGCAGCTCACGCGGCATCGTGCGCTTGCCGACCGAGCGCAGCGGCAGGCCGGCCTTGGTCGCGTAGAGGGTCTTCATGTCGAGGCACCCGGAGTGCCCGAACGGACTGGCCCCGGTGAACCGGATCAGATACCAGTACAGAAAGGTCCAGTCGTACGACGCCGGATAGCCACACATCACCGGCTGCGCGTCGCCGCTCACCTCCCGCACCCAACGGCTGAACCGGGCGAGCGCGACCGCCGGGTCGAGGCCCTCCCTGCCGAGGCGCTCACGGTCGAGCCCACTGACCGCGAGCGCCTCCGGCACGAAGTCCTCGCTGATGGGCCGGAGTTCGCAGTAGAAGGTCTGCCGCTCCGGGGCGTGCGGTGTGAACCCGTCGGCGTCCTGCCGCCCGGCGACCGCGGCGCCGAGGCTGAGAAGGGAGTACGGGCCCGGGATCGGGCCGTCGGCCTCGATGTCGACGGAGATGTAGAGGCTGGGTCTGATACGTCTGACGGCCATGGACGAGGAGCATCCCAGGTGGCCGGGGCTTCTCGCACCTGGAATTCCGCTTAGGCTTCTGCCTCGGCCGACTCATCGTTGGCCAGAGGTTCAGGGGATTAGGGGGAGGCGGGCCGATGAACCACGCGACCGAGGCGTTCCAGCCGCTTCAGGTGGACGATCCGCCCGTAGTGGCCGGCTACCGCCTCGCCGCACGGCTCGGCGCCGGCGGCATGGGCCGGGTCTATCTGTCCCACACGCAGGGCGGCCGACCGGTGGCCATCAAGGTCGTACGGCCGGAACTGGCCGAGGACCCGGCCTTCCGCCGCCGGTTCCGCCGCGAGGTGGAGGCGGCGCGCCGGGTCCGCGGCGCGTACACCGCCGAACTGATCGACGCCGACGTGGAGGGCGTACCGCCCTGGCTGGCCACGCTGTACGTGCCCGGCCCGTCCCTGGCGGACGCCGTCGCCCGGCGCGGACCGCTGCCGGTGCCCGCGGTGCTGTGGCTGGTGGCCGGGGTCGCCGAGGCGCTCCAGGCCGTCCACGACGCGGGCATCGTGCACCGCGACCTCAAGCCGTCGAACGTCCTGCTGGCGGCCGACGGCCCCCGCGTGATCGACTTCGGTATCTCGCTGGCCTCCGGCATCACCTCGCACACCGCCACGGGCTCCACCGTCGGCACACCCCATTTCATGGCCCCCGAGCAGGCCTCCGCGGGCGAGATCACGACGGCGACCGACGTCTTCGCCCTGGGCCAGACCGCGGCCTACGCGGCCCTCGGCGAGCCCCTGTACGGCGAGGGCTCCGCGGTCGGCGTGCTGTACCGGATCGTCCACGACGAGCCCGACCTGTCCCGGCTGCCCGAGCAGCTCCGTCCGCTGATGGAGCGCTGCCTGGCCGCCGATCCGGCGGAGCGGGCAGGGCTGGCGGAGATCGTCGACTGGTGCCGGCAGCGGCTGGGCGCGGGCACCGGGGGACCGGCCGTCTGGCGTGAGGTCACCGGGCCGGAGGTCGTGGTCCCGGGCCCGGTTCCCGACCCCACCCCCGTCCACACGCTGCCGTTGATCGCGACCCGACCGCAGCCGCCGCAGCGGCGACCGCGCGGGCGTCGTACGGCGCTGACGACGGCCGCGGCGGTGACGGCGGGGGCGCTGGTGGTGGCGGGGCTGGTGTGGACGGCGAGACAGTCGGCGGACGCGAAGGACGGCGACCGGAACACGGCCGCGTCCTCGACGCCGTCGGATTCCTCGACGACATCCTCGTCGTCCTCTTCGGCAGCCGGTACCGAAGGCGGCGCGGCGGAGTTGTCGGCCCCGTCCGCGACCGCGAAGCCGGGCCCCGAGGCGTACCCGCTGGTGATGCTGAACGAGGACATCCCCATGGATTTCGGGGATCCGCACGAGATCGACAACCCCACGAAGGACATCACGTTCGTCTGCAAGACCGTCGGCTGCCGGCTGGAGAGCGACACCAGCGTGTTCACCCTGCAGCTCGTCGACGAGGGTGGCAGCCTCGACTCCTGCCGCCTCCAGCTCAGCGGCGCCGACAGCCACGAACTCTCCCTGGCCGCGGTGGCGAAGGGCAGCGAGATCTGCATCAAGCACGACTCGGGGGACATCGCCCTGATGGTGGTCCAGGAGAAGTCGACGGCCATGTGGGACACCCCCGGCATCAGCTTCCTGCTGACGGATGTGACGATCTGGCGGGCCTGAGCGGACCTGGTGAAGTCCACTGCGGTTCGGCAATGCCCTCCAGGGGCGCGGGGAACTGCGCGACCGGCCACGACGGCGCCGCAGCCGAACGTCGACCCGTCACCGCAGCTCCAGCGGAGCGCTTAGCGGTCCGCGGCACCGCCGAGGCGCGGGCGGCCCACGACATCGCACACGAGCCGGAACTCGTCGACGCGCAGACCGCCCGCACCGCTCACGGAGTCGCCAGCGCCTCCGTCGGTGACAGCCGGGCCGCCCGGATCGCCGGGTAGAGCCCGGCCAGTCCGCCGATCACCAGCGTGGCCGCCACCCCGCCCACCAGGGCCCAGGCCGGTACGGCCGTCGGCCAGCCCTGGTACAGGGCGTACCCGGCGGTCACGGCCAGGCCGAGCACGGCCCCGCCCGCCCCGCCGAGCGCCGACAACAGCAGGGACTCGGCGAGGAACTGGCCCCGGATCTGCCCGCGCGTCGCTCCCAGCGAGCGGCGCAGCCCGATCTCGGCCCGGCGCTCCAGCACCGAGATCACCATCGTGTTGGCCACGCCCACCCCGCCGACCAGCAGCGCCACCGCCCCCAGCCCGAGCAGCAGCCCGGTGAAGGCCTCGCCCGCGGCGCGCTGGGCCGCCAGCGCGTCCGAGGGCCGTGACACCTCGACCTCGCTCGGTGCCTCGGGGTTGGCGGTGGCCCCGAGCAGCTCACGCACCTTCTCCACGCTCGCCTCCTGCGAGCGGGTGTACACGGTCGTGGAGTGCCCGTCGAAGCCCAGCACCCGCTCGGCCACCGGCCAGCCGACCAGCGCCGCCGTGTCCAACTCCGGTGCCAGCGGCGCCCGTTCGAGGATCCCGACGACCGTGAACCAGCGGCCCCCGATCAGCACCCGCGTCTCCTCGCCCGCGTGCGAGACCCCCAGCCGGTCGGCGGCCGCTGCGCCGAGCACCACGGCCGGATAGCGGGCGGTCGCCGCGTTCAGCCAGGCGCCGTCCGCCAGTTCGGCCCCGACGGCGGAACGCAGCGAGGTGCGGGCCGCGTAGGTCGCGAGACCGTTCGTCTGCACCTCGGGTATCCGGTCGCTGCGGTACACCTTCGCGTCCGGCAGCTTGCCGACCGCCGACACCGACTCCACCCCGTCGATCCCGGCGACCATCCGCTCGGCGGTGGAGGGGAGTTGGGCCTGCCCGCCGGTGAGGGTGCTGCCGGGGGAGACCGTGAGCAGATTGGTGCCCAGCGCCGCCAGCGCCCGGTCCAGATCGGCACGCGAGGACGAGGAGATCCCGACGACGGCCACCATCGCGGCGATCCCGATCGCGATGCCCAGCGCCGACAGGAACGCCCGCAGCGGGCGGGTCCGCAGCCCCACCGCGCCCACCCGGACGACATCGGCGGGACGCAGCCGTGCCGGGCGCAGCACCTCGGCCGACTGGATCGTGGTGGTCATCGGCCCGCTCCCGACATGACATGAGAGTCCTCCACGAGCCGGCCGTCCCGCATCCGCACCTGGCGTGGCAGGGACGCCGCGATCTCCTGGTCGTGCGTGATGATCACCACCGTCGTACCGGCCGCGTTCAGCTCCCGCAGCAGCGTCATCACGCCCGCCCCGGACGCCGAGTCCAGCGCACCCGTCGGCTCGTCCGCCAGCAGCAGCGGCGGCTCGCCGGCCACCGCACGGGCCACCGCGACCCGCTGCCGCTCGCCGCCGGACAGCTCGTGCGGCGCGTGGTGCATCCGGTGGCCGAGGCCCACCCGGCGCAGCGCCGCCGCCGCCCGGGCCCGCCGCTGCGCGGGCCGCAGCCCGGAGTACAGCAGCCCGTCGGCCACGTTCCGCAACGCGGACGCCCCCGCCGCCAGATGGAACTGCTGGAACACAAACCCGATCCGCCGCGCCCGCAGCGCCGAAAGCCGCGCGTCCGACAGGGAGCCGGCGTCGTGCCCGTCGATCCGCACCCGCCCCGAGGTGGGCCGGTCGAGGGTGCCGAGCATGTGCAGCATCGTCGACTTGCCGGACCCCGACGGGCCGACCACGGCGACCAGTTCGCCGCGCGCCACCGTCAGCGACACCCCGCCGAGCGCGGTGACCCCGCCCGGATAGACCTTGGTGACCTCGGTCAGCTCGATCATCCGGGCATCCCCACCGTCGTACCCGCCGTGATGCCGGCACCGCTGATCTCCACCCGTCCGTTCGCGAACAGGCCCGTCTCCACCGGGACATACGCCGTGCTGCCGTCCTTGCGGACCACCTCCACGCCGAACCTGCCCTGCTCCAGCGCCACCAGCGCCGAGACCGGAACCGTCAGCACGTCCTTGCGCTCCCCGGCCGTGAACGACACGTCCACCGACGCCAGCACATAGGACGCCGCCGCCTTCTGCGCCTTCGCCCCGTCCAGGGCGACCAGTACCTTCACCCTGGTCGTGGGCGTCTCGTCGGCGCCGTTGCCCGGATCGACCTCGGTGGTGACCTCGGAGACCCTGCCGTCCACCCGGGTGCCGTCCGGCAGCTCCACGGCCACCTTCGCCCCCGGCTCGGCCAACCGCCGGTCGGCGGTGTCGAGTTCGACGGTGACGGCCTGGGCGGTGGCCGTGTACGACAGCACCTTCTGCCCCGGGGCCGTGGCGGCGCCCTCCTCCGTGTCCAGGGCGTCCACCCGGACGGCGGCCGGCGCGAACACCACCCGGTCCGGCGTCACCGTGCCGGTCTCCGCCAGCCCGAGGTCCTCCTGCCACTGCCGTACGGCGTCGGCGGTGGCCTCCGTGTAGACGTCGTCGACCGTGAAGCCGTCGTGGCCCAGGGCCTTGAGGTTGCGCTCCAGCTGCTCGACGTCCCGTCCCTCGACGCCCGGCCGCAGCTCCCGGTACGCCGGGACCGCGCCGTACATCAGCACCACCGGTTCGTCGTCCACGCGGTACAGGGCCTCGCCCCGGGTGATCCGCTCGTCGGCGTCCGGCAACCAGGTGACCGTGCCCGGGGCGCGCCCGGTCGCGGTCGTGGACGTGCCGTAGCCCAGCTCGCCGTCCTCGGTACGGCTGTCCTGGAGCGTCTGCCGAGTCACCTCCGCGGTGGCGGGCGGAACCCGGCCGTCCTTCTCCTCACCGGAGGCGCCGTCCTGGAGACCGGCTCCGGCCGCCGCGGCCCCTCCGACGGCGGCGAGCACACCGAGTGCCGCCAGCAGGCGCCGGGTACGGCGGGGGCGGCGCGGTTCGGCCGCGGGGTCCGGTTTCCCGGTGAGCGTCTCCTCGTTCGTCATGGTCGTCGCCTCAGTCATCGCCGCCGGTCTCCGTGGACCGGGTGCTGCCCGAGGGCGCGTACTTGTCGCACTCCTTCTGCGCCGCCTCGAAGTCGGGGTCCTCCGCGACGCCCCGGTCGAGCTGGATGCCCCGGCCCGGCTCCGGGTCGGGGAAGTCCTCGACGCCGTTGTCGCGCATGCACTGCGCCATCTTCCGCATCCGCTCCTCGGCCTGCGGATCCACGCTCCCCCCCTGCTGCATCGGGCTGTACTCGCGGCAGGCCTCCATGGCCGCGTCGACCTTCGCCTTCGGCGTCCGGCCCGTGATGTGGATGCCTCCGCCCTCGCCGGGGTCCTCCACGTTCACCCCGTGCTCGCGCAGGCACTCGGCGAACTTCACGGCCATCTCGTTCTCGGCGTTCGCCTTCGCCGCGGCGTCGGCGGCCACGTCGGTGCCGTCGTCGCCGGAGCCGCAGCCCGCGACGGCAAGGGCCAGCGTCAGCAGCAGCGCCGCCCCGGCGCCACCGGTCCGCATCCGCATCATGTCTTCTCCTCGTGTCGGGATGTCCGGCACGAAGCGAACCGGGCGGGCTGTTTCCCCACCGTTTCCACT
Source organism: Streptomyces sp. NPDC079141 (assembly GCF_040686775.1). Taxonomy (NCBI): domain Bacteria; kingdom Bacillati; phylum Actinomycetota; class Actinomycetes; order Kitasatosporales; family Streptomycetaceae; genus Streptomyces; species Streptomyces sp. NPDC079141. The sequence goes on from NZ_JBFBLP010000013.1 coordinate 249,470, forward strand.
CCTCGGGCGGCCCGTTCTTACGCCCAGGAAACGCGCCCTTCGGCACCCTTTCCCGCAGCGCCGACAGAAGGGTGACCTGGATGCGGGTCCTGGTGGTCGAGGACGAACCGATGCTGGCCGATGCCGTCGCCGAGTGGCTGCGCGGTCAAGCCCATGCGGTCGACCTCGCATACGACGGCGCCGCGGCCCTCGAACGGGTCGGCGTCGTCGACTACGACGTGGTCGTCCTCGACCGCGACCTGCCGATCGTGCACGGCGACGACGTCTGCCGCGAACTCGTGGCCTCGACGTCCGCCGCCCGCGTCCTGATGCTGACCGCGGCCGCCGACGTCACCGACCGGGTGCGGGGTCTCGCCCTCGGCGCCGACGACTACCTCGTCAAACCCTTCGCCTTCCCCGAACTCGCCGCCCGCGTCCTGGCGCTCGGCCGCCGCTCCCGGCCCGCGGCGCCGCCCGTGCTGCGCCGGGCCGGTCTCACTCTCGACCCGGCCCGCGGCGAGGTCTTCCGGGGCAGCCGCTATGTGCCGCTGTCCAAGAAGGAGTTCGCGGTGCTGGCGGAGCTGCTGCGGGCCGACGGGGCGGCCGTCTCGGCGGAACAGCTGCTGGAGAAGGCCTGGGACGAGAACGCCGACCCGTTCACCGGCGCGGTGCGGCTCGCCGTCCTCAAACTCCGCCGCAAACTGGGCGATCCACCGGTGGTGGAGACCGTGACCGGCGTCGGGTACCGCATCCCATGAGCCGCGCCCGCCTCCGCCTGCTGCCCCGCCGGACGACCCTGCGGGCGCGCCTCACCCTCACCTACGGCGGCCTGTTCATGGTCGGCGGGATCGTGCTGTTGGGCGTCACATACGCGCTGCTCGGCCAGCAACTGGGCGGCGCGAATACGAAGGTGGTGTCCCGGACGGGCCCGACCGGACAGCCCGCCACCACCCCGAGCGAGGCCCCGCGCGAGAGCCGCACCGTGGTCGGCGCCGGCCCGGGTCTGTCCACCCCGCCTCCCGGCGCCGACCTGGAGAAGTGGATGGAGGACCAGCGCGACCACTGGCGGGACGAGGCCACCACCTCCCTGCTCACCCAGGGCGGTATCGCGCTCGGTGTCGCGGGGTGTGCGGCCGCCGCACTCGGCTGGGTGCTCGCCGGTCGCGTCCTGGCGCCGCTGCACCGGGTCACCGACACCGCGCGCCGGATCGCGGGCGCCCCGGCGGCCGACCGCGGGCTGCACGAGCGCATCGCGCTGGGCGGCCCCGACGACGAGGTCAAGGACCTCGCCGACACCTTCGACACGATGGTGGAACGCCTCGACCGCTCCTTCGACGGCCAGCGCCGCTTCGTCGCCAACGCCTCGCACGAACTGCGCACGCCCCTGACGCTGGGCCGCGCCCTCGTCGAGGTGGCCATGCACCGGCCTGCCGCGTCGCCGGACGTGCGGCAGCTCGGCGAGCACCTGCTGGAGATCAACACCCGTCACGAACGGCTCATCAGCGGCCTTCTGCTGCTGGCGCGGTCGGAGCACGAGATCGCCGAACGGCTGCCCGTGGACCTCGCCGATGTGGTGGCCCATGTGGTGGACCAGGGCGCGGCGGAGGCCGGCCGGGCCGGGATCGTCGTCCACGACGAGTCCGCCGAGGCGCCCACGCTCGGTGACGCGCTGCTGCTGGAGCGGCTGGTGCACAACCTCGTGGAGAACGGAGTGCGCCACAACTCCGGCGCGGGCGGCTGGGTCCGGGTGGTCAGCCGCGCGCGGGACGCGGACCGGGTGGAGCTGGAGGTCAGCAACACCGGGCCGGCGGTGCCGCCGTACGAGGTGCCCTCTCTCTTCGAGCCGTTCCGTCGCCTCGGGGCCGACCGGGTGGTCACCGCGAAGGGGGCGGGGCTCGGCCTGTCGATCGTGCGGGCCATCGCCCACGCCCACCACGGGGAGGTGTCCGCGCTGCCCCGGGAGGGCGGGGGGCTGACGGTGACGGTGAGCCTGCCCCGGGAGGCGCAGGCTCAGAGTCCGAACAGGCTCGGGTCGGTCGCCAGCTCCTTGAAGTAGTCCTGCGGGTTCGCCACCATCCGGCGCGCCGTCAGGTCCAGCAGCCCACCGACCGCGGAGAGTTCGGCCGCCACGGTGCCGTCCGCCTTGGTGACGGTCTGCTCGATCCGGAACGTCTTGCCGCCGCCCCACTCGAAGGCGCACGACACATCGACCTCGTCGCCGGCCAGGAGCTCCCGCTTGTAGCGGATGGTCGTCTCCAGGGCGACGGGGCCGACGCCCTTGGATATCAGGCCCGTCTGGCTGATCCCCGCCGCCTCCAGCAGTGCCCAGCGGGCGTGCTCGGCGTAGTTGATGTACACGCTCTGGTTGAGGTGACCCTGTACGTCGGTCTCGTATCCGCGGACGGTGATCCGGACGGAGAACGGCTCGCTCACGAACTACCTCTTTCTCGTCATCGATGTGCTGTGCACTGATCCTGATCCTGGCATGCCGCTCACGTCCGCCGCGGGGAAGCCAGCAGATACCGGGCGCGGGTACGGGCGTCGGTGTGCTCGCCGGTCTGCCAGCCCGCCTTCTCCAGGGTCCGCGCGCAGCCGCTGAGCCCCTCGGCGTCCGGCTGGTACACGGCGACCGCCTCCGGCTGCGGGGTCGCGCGCACCCGGTAGCCGTCGCCGTCCGGCCCGGCCGGACGGTGGCCCGCGGCCTCCAGGGCGAGCGCGGCGGCCTGCACCAGATGCGCGCGCTCCCAGCCGCAGGGCCGGTCCGTGGCACCGTCCGGGTTGGTCATCCGGCGCAGCTCCAGCAGCCCCTGCCAGGCACTGTGCACCTCACGCACCCGGGCCGGGCCGGGCTGGGGAGGCTCCTCCTCACCACCGATCCGGGCGGCGAACACCCCGGTGTCGACGGCGGGCTCGGCCTTGGCCTCCTCGGGGACCGTCTCCCGTATCCGATGCCCGGCCGGAGTCAGGAAGTGGTCGTGCGGCGGCCGCGGATGCCGGAACACGAGCCCCCGCTTCACCAGCGCCGCGAGCTGCGTCTCCGTACCGCCCCGCAGCCGCCCGGTGACCGGATCGGCGGCATCGATCACACGCCGCTGTGCGGCAGTCGGCGGTCGTGTCACGGCGTGCTCCCTCCGGGCGATGGGCGGATGTCCCACTGCTTCGAAGGCTACGACCCGGGTCTGACATTCCACCCGGCGATCACGTGCCGCCCGTGCTCGGTGCTCAGCCGGCACACCGTCCCCGTCGCCAGCTGGAACAGTGCGCCGTCGGCCGGGGGCAGCCCCAGCCTTCGGGCGGTCAGGACCCGCAGGAAGTGGCCGTGCGCCACCAGCACCACGCAGCCCTCGGTGTTGGCGAGGGCGGCGTCGACCTTGGCCAGGGCCCGGTCGGCGCGCTCGCCGACCTGGTCCGGGGTCTCGCCGGGGTGGGCCGGTGGCCCCGGAGCGACGCCGTCCGTGAAGAGGAACCAGCCGGGCCGGGTGCGCTGGATCTCCACGGTCGTGACGCCCTCGTACCCGCCGTAGTCCCACTCCCGCAGGTCCGGTTCGACGCGCATGTCCTGGAGCCCGATGAGCTCGGCCGTCTCACGCGCGCGTTGCAGGGGGCTGACGAACGCGGCCCCGATCCGATGGGACCGCACCAGCGGCACGAGCCGCCGCGCCTCCTCCCGGCCGTGCTCGGTCAGCGGGACGTCCGTCGAGCCGGTGTGCCGTCCGGACCTGGACCACTCGGTCTCACCGTGCCGCACCAGCAGAAGATCACCCATGCCTCACAGGCTATGGGCCCAGGCCTCCAGCCGCGCGAACTCCGGCTCCCGCAGCCCCCGGCGCGGATCGATCCGCAGCAGCAGCGCCGGCCCGTCGTGGTGCTCGGCCACATGGCGTACGTCGAGATCGGTGACCATGTCGTCGACCCAGACGAACGGCCGCCCCGCCGCCCACGCCACGACCTGCCGCGTCTTCCAGTACAGCCCGTCGGGGTCCGTGGCGAACAGGTCCGTGAACTCGATGACCGGCAGCTCGCGGGGCAGCCCGATCGCCGGCGCGATCATCTCGTTGGCCTCGTGCATCCAGGTGGTCGCCCACGCCAGTTCGTACGGCAGCGCGACCAGCCGCGCCCCGTGCCCCGGATGCAGCCGCACCCGAAGCCCCCGGCGCAGCCGCCGCGACCCCGGGACCTGCCGGGCCGACCAGCTCGCCGGGCGCAGCCGGTGCGTCACATAGCCGCGGTGCCGGGCGTAGACGGCCCGGAACGGGTTGAGGGGGCCGTCGACGTCCAGGAGCAGCAGGGGGCGATCGCTCATGGCCGACGGCCTACCCGCGCGCTACTGCCGATACCCGCTGAGGAACCGCCCGATCCGCCCGATGGCCGCCTCCAGGTCCTCCGCGTGCGGCAGTGTGAGGATGCGGAAGTGGTCGGGGGTGGGCCAGTTGAAGCCGGTGCCCTGGACCACCTGGATCTTCTCGCGCAGGAGGAGGTCGAGGACGAACTTCTCGTCGTCGTGGATCTTGTGGACCTTGGGGTCCAGGCGCGGGAAGGCGTACAGCGAGCCCTTCGGCTTCACGCAGGACACGCCGGGGATCTCGTTGAGCTTCTCCCAGGCCACGGTGCGCTGTTCGTGCAGGCGGCCGCCCGGGGCGGTCAGCTCGTTGATGGACTGGCGGCCGCCCAGCGCGGCCTGGATGGCGTACTGCGCGGGCGCGTTGGCGCACAGGCGCATGGAGGCCAGCATGGTCAGGCCCTCCAGGTAGTTCCTGGCGTGCTGCTTGGGGCCCGTGACGACCAGCCAGCCCGAGCGGAAGCCCGCCACCCGGTACGTCTTCGACAGGCCGCAGAAGGTGAGGACCACCAGGTCGGGGGCGAGCGCGGCGACCGAGTGGTGCACGGCGTCGTCGTACAGGATCTGGTCGTAGATCTCGTCGGCGAAGACCATCAGGCCGTGCCGACGGGCGAGGTCGAGGATGCCTTCGAGGATCTCCTTGGGGTACACCGCGCCGGTGGGGTTGTTCGGGTTGATGATCACGACGGCCTTGGTGCGGTCGGTGATCTTCGACGCCATGTCGTCCAGGTCCGGGTACCAGTCGGCCTGTTCGTCGCAGAGGTAGTGCACCGCCTTGCCGCCCGCGAGGGTGGTCACGGCCGTCCAGAGCGGGAAGTCGGGGGCCGGGATGAGGATTTCGTCGCCGTCCTCGACCAGCGCGGTCACGGCCATCGAGATCAGCTCGGAGATGCCGTTGCCGAGGAAGACGTCGTCGACGTCGACCTCCAGGCCCAGGTTCTGGTAGCGCCCGGCGACGGCCCGGCGGGCGGAGAGGATGCCCCGGGAGTCGGTGTAGCCGTGCGCCTGGGGGAGCATCCGGATCATGTCCTGGAGGATCTCCTCCGGCGCCTCGAAGCCGAACAGCGCGGGGTTGCCGGTGTTCAGGCGCAGCACGCTGTGGCCTGCCTTCTCCAGCGCGTCCGCGTGCTCGATCACCGGGCCGCGGATCTCGTAACAGACCTCGCTGAGCTTGTTGGACTGCCGGAACTCCATGCGCCCCTCCAGTGTCTGGTGTTACTTGGTTTTACCAAGTCCTCGCTTGGAAAGTCCAACAACATGTCTACACTGCGTCGCATGTCACCTCGCCGAAGCTACGACCAGTACTGTTCCGCCGCCCGCGCGCTCGACGTCGTCGGCGACCGCTGGACCCTGCTGATCGTCCGGGAGCTGCTCTCCGGCCCGCGCCGCTACACCGACCTGCACGCGGACCTGCCCGGCGTGAGCACGGACGTACTCGCCTCGCGGCTGAAGGACATGGAACGTGACGGTCTGGCGACGAGGCGCCGCCTGCCCCCGCCCGGCGCGGCCTACGTCTACGAACTCTCCCCGCGCGGCCGGGAGTTGCTGCCGGTCCTCCAGGCGCTGGGTTCCTGGGGCGAGGCGGACCTGGGGGAGCGGCGGCCCACGGACGCCGTACGCGCCCACTGGTTCGCACTGCCCCTGCTCAGGGCGCTGGAGGGCGAGGGGCTCGTCGAAGTGCGGCTGGAGGAGGGGGAGTTCCATCTCCACGTCGGGGCCGAGGAGGGGCCGGTGTACGGCGACGGGCCCGCGCCGGGCGAGCCCGACGCGCGGCTGGCGCTGGACACCGACACCTGTACGGCCGTGGCGCGGGGGGAGTTGAGCGTGGCCGACGCGGTCCGGGACGGGCGTATTGCAGTCACCGGCGAGGGGACGCTCGCCAAGGCCCTGCGCGAGGGATAGCCGAGGGACAGCCGAAGGCCCGCCGCGCCGAAGCGCGACGGGCCTTGTCATCACTCAGGGGATCAGACCCCGGGCGGCCGCCCGGAGCCGCGCGTCAGCGCATACCCGCCCACGCCCGCCAGTGCGGCCAGCGCGCCGCCGATCGCGGTCCACACCCAGCGGTCGGACCACCAGCCGGACGCCCAGCCGTCCTCCGGCTCGATGGCCGACAGCACCGCGGAGTCGTCCTCCTCCGCGGACTCCTCCTCGGACTTCATCGCGATGCCCGGCACCAGCGGCTCGGCCAGCGAGCCGTCCACCGCGGCCGGGCCGCCGATGTGCTTGGAGTCGACCCGGATCTCCGCGTCGACCGGCAGGCCCAGGTCGCCGGTGGTCAGGTCGAGCACCGTCAGCCGGACGTAGTACGTGCCCGGCAGCGGGTCGTTCGCCCACGGCTCCGACCAGGCGCGGACCGTGCGCAGCACGCAGGCCAGCTCCACGGAGCCGGCGTCGGCGGCGGCGGTGCGGGTCTGCGCGCCGTACTGGCAGGCCTGGCGGCGCCGCAGTCCGTCGTAGACGTCGATCTGCCAGGTCTCGGCGGCATGCGTCTCGGGCAGCTTCACCTTCGCCGTGACGGTGGGGCGCTGTCCGGCGTCCGCGGGGAACGACCAGTACAGGTAGTCGCCGGCCGAGGCGCTCGCCGTGGCGAGCCCGCCCTGCTCGATCTCCGTGGCCGTACGGAAGGAGGTGCCCGCCTGCGTGGGAACGGCCTCCTTCTCCTCGCCGTCCGCCGCGGCCGGCGCCGCCGCCAGCCCGAGCATCAGCAGTGCCGTGCTCAACGTACGTGTGATCCGCATCAGTTGGTCCTCCAGACCGCGACCCGCCAGCGCGACACCCAGCCCCAGATGAGACCGGCGAGGAAGCCGGTGAGGATCAGCGCGGCGAGCAGCCACCAGCCGCGCCCGAGACCGAACGAGGCAACGTCGCTCGACCCCGACGGGCCGTCCACGACGTCGATCGTCAGCTCCAGCGGCAGACCCGGCGTGGTCTTCACGCCGGAGGCCGCGGAGTAGGAGTGCGTGACCTGGAGGCACACGGACTCGGCCGGGGCCTCCTCGTCGTCCGAGGAGGCCTTCGGGTAGCGCACACCCGTCGAGACCACGTCCGTACGGCCGTTGCCCGCCGCCTCGCCGCGCACGATCTCCCGGCCGTGCACGGTGACCGCCCGCAGCAGCACCCCGTAGGAGGGGTTCACCGCGCGGTCGGCCGCCACGCTCACCGAGGCGCGCAGCTCCTGGCCGGGCTCGACGTCGACCCGGTACCAGCGCTGCTGGCCGAACTCCTCGCGGTCGGTGTACAGGCCGGACTTCAGCTCCGGCGCCTGCGCGCACTGCGTGGCGCCGTCGACCGCCACCGGCGTCACCACCGGGTCGGCCGCCCGGTCCACCAACTGGTTGACCTTGTCGGTGAGTTCCTCGGTGTGCTCGACCGAGGTGAACGTCCCGCCGGTCGCCTCCGCGATACAGCTGAGCTGCTGCCGCATCTTGGTGTTCGGGACCAGGCCGAGGGTGTCGATGGTCAGCCCGATGCCCTTGGCGGCGATCTCCCGGGCGACCTCGCACGGGTCGAGCGGGGCGCAGGTGTCCTCGCCGTCGCTGATCAGCACGATCCGCTTGGAGCCGGTGCCGCCGTCGAGGTCGTCGGCCGCCTTCAGCAGCGCCGGGCCGATCGGCGTCCAGCCGGTGGGCACCAGGGTGGCCACCGCGGTCTTCGCCTCGGTACGGTCCAGCGGGCCGACCGGGTAGAGCTGCGCGGTGTCCTTGCAGCCCGTCTTCTGGTTGTCGCCCGCGTAGTTCGCGCCGAGCGTCCGGATGCCGAGCTGGACCTCCTCCGGTGTCGCGTCGAGCACCTCGTTGAACGCCTGCTTCGCCGCGGCCATCCGGGACCCGCCGTCGATGTCCCGCGCCCGCATGGAGCCGCTGACGTCGAGGACGAGGTTCACCTTCGGCGCGTCCTCGCCCGTGGGTTCGCCGGCGGCCGCTCCGGCCGGGAACGCCAGCCCGGCCGTCAGTGCGGCGAGCAGGGCGCAGGCCCCCGCCGCCAACCGTGTTCTTGTGATCATCGGCGGATCCTATTGATCAGAGGTGTCCCGCTCCAAAACGGCCGGTCACCGCAGGGGGTTGGGCAGCCGCGCCCACTGGTCCCCGGGCGTTCCCGGCGACAGCCGCATCAGCGTGAGCGCCTTCGCGGGCAGCGTCTCCTCGCGCAGCGCGGGCAGGTCCGTGGTGCGCGGGAGATCCCGTACGGCCGTCTCCAGTGCCTCCCGAAGCGCCGCCGCCGACCCCGCCGTACCCGCGAGCGCGCCCGCCACCAAGGACCCGAACAGCTTGCGCCGCAGGGTGGCTTCGTCGTCCGTGACGATCCGTCCGGTCAGCTCGGGCAGCGGGATGCCGTGCCGGGCCAGCCGGGCCGGGCTGATCCGGATGTCGGCGAGATCGCGGTAGACCAGGCGCAGCGGGGTGCCGTCGGCGGACAGCACGACGAGCAGGTTCTGGCCGTGCGCCTCCAGGGCCACGCCCAGCTCCAGCAGCCCGAGGCCGACGGTGAGCGCGAGCCGCGCGAACCGGGCCAGCCAGGCCGGGGAGGAGGGCAGTTCGGTGGTGGTGAGCGCGGCCACCGGCACCACACGCTCTCCCTCGCCCGCGTACTCCTGCGGCGACTCGCGCAGTACGGCCGCCAGATCGGGGGAGTTTGCGGTGGCCGCGCCCAGCGTGCGGGTGAAGTGCAGCAGTCCGTCCGTGCGCCCGGCCAGCGACTCCGCGAACGCCGACAGCCTCGCCGACAGGCCGATCGAGTACACCGAGATGTCCCGCACCGAGGACGTCAGCCGCGCGCTCAGCGCGGTCTTGACGTGCGGCCCGCCGGGCAGGGCGAGGGTGCGCAGGGACATCAGCGGATGCGCGCCGCCCAGCGTCCGCTCGCACGGGCGCTTGAGGACGTGAGTCGCCTGCCACGGATGTATCGGCAGCAACAGCCGTTCGCCGTCCCGCAGTTCGTCCGGCCAGTCGCCGGTCAGCAGGCACTCGTCCGCCGGCACCGGCCACAGCCCCAGCTCCACCACCGGCCGGTGCTCGGGACCGTACGCGAACTGCTCGGCCACCGTGAAGCCGGGCCGGGAACGGCAGTTGGGGTGGTACGGATGGCCGTCGACCACCCGCTGCTCCCACTCCCAGTCCTGCCCGGGCCACTCTTTCGAGCGGTCCGGCTGACCGGCCCGGGACAGCGCCAACGAGGCCACGCTGTGCCCGAGTTCGGCGGCGAAGGCCGTGCCGTGCGGCACCCCGAGGCCGGTCAGCAGCCGCGCCGGATCGTCGTACGCCGAGTCGTCGAGATGGACGGCGGTGACGTACGCGGCGGTCGCGTACGGGTCGGCGTGCGGCCCGTGCAGGCGGCGGCCGTCGGAAAGCCGCAGGGTGAGACCGTCCCGGCCGTCCTCGCGGGCGGCGACCCACGGCAGCGGCTCATGGGCGAGCGCCCGCCACAGCCGGGTCAGCACCGCCGCGCGGGCGCCGGGCAGCTCGGCCGCGTACCGGGACGCGAGACCGGGGCGCACTTCGGCCAGCTCGGCGGCGACCTCGGTCTCTGCGGTGGGGGAACGGTGCACGGTCGGGCTCCTCGGGTACGAGTAGGGCGTCAGGGCGGGCGGGCGACAACAGACATACTGATCGTCTCCGCCCGAACGGCCTGTAGAGAACGAGTGAAACGCGTGGACCTCATGCCCCCGCCCGCCGATGCCGACGCCGCGGCGCCCGACCCCGTCGCGGACCGCGCCGACGCGTACGCGGCAGTGCCGCTGCTCAACTGCCTGCTGCGGGAGGTGGCACAGCCGCTCACCACGGCGGGGGAACACCGGCTGCCCAGCGGCCGTCTGCTGCGCGTACGCGGCGAGCGGCGCCCGGCCGACCCCGAGGTGCACACGGACGGCGGCTGGCGCCGCGTCGGCCACCCCGAACTGGTCAAACTCGTCGTCGAGGAACTGCGTCGCCACACCGGCCTGACCAACCACGAACTGCCCACCGAGATGATCGACAGCCGGGACGCGGTCGCCGCGCTGCTCACCGCACGCGCGCGTGCGATGCCCCCCGAGGACCCGTACCTGCGCTCCGAGCAGGCCCTCCTCACCGGCCATCCCTACCACCCCGCCCCCAAGGCGCGCGGCGGCGGCCCGGTCGCCGGCTGGCTGCCGTACGCGCCCGAGGCGTACGCCCGCTTCCCGCTGGTGCTGCTCGGCGTGCGCGAGGACACGGTCGTCGAGGAGGGCGACACCTCGGCCCTGGACAGCCTCGGCGCGGCGCCGCCCGGCTACCGGCTGCTGCCCGCCCACCCCTGGCAGCTCGGCCTGGTGGACCTTGCGCCCGCCTTCGCCGACGGCCGGCTGGTCCGGCTCGGCACGACCGGCTTCGACGCCTGGCCGACGGCCGCGATCCGCACGCTGTACGCGCCCGAGCGCGATCTGTTCCTGAAGTTCAGCCTCGATGTGCGCATCACCAACGACATCCGCCGGCTGTGGCGCCACGACCTGCTGAAGCTGCGCCGCACCGACGCGGCGGCCGACGCCGCCTTCGCCGCCGGTCCCGCGGCCTGGCTCAGCGACCGCGGCTACCGCACCGCCGGCTTCGCCTTCGAGGAACTCGCCGTCCTGGTCCGGGACGGACTGCGCGGGCACGTCCCGCCCGGCGCGACCCCACTGCTCGCCGCGGGCCTGGTGGAGGGCTTCGCAGGCAGCCCGCTCGCCGCTGCGGCGGACCCGGCGGCCTGGTGGGAGGCGTACCTGGCCACCGTCGTACCGCCCGCCCTGACGGCCTTCGCCGAGCACGGCGTCGTCGTCGAGGCGCATCTGCAGAACACGCTGGTCGCCTTCGACGCCGACGGCATGCCCGTGCGGGCGCTGTTCCGGGACGCCGAGGGTGTGAAGCTGCTGGCGGACGTCGATCGGGCCGCGGGCTGGGAGCGGCTGGTGTACTGCCTGGTGGTGAACCATCTGTGGGAGGTGGCCGCGGCGCTCGCCGAACTCCGGCCCGGCCTCGACCCCTGGCCCGCCGTACGCCGCGAACTGGCCCGCCACGGCCTCCCCGAGGCCGCCGCCCTCCTCACCGCCCCCACTCTCCCCGGCAAGACGAACCTCCTGCTGCGCTGGACCGGCGCGGACGGTGCCGCCGCCCGCTACCTGCCGCTGCCGAACCCCCTGGTCCGTGGCTGACCTGCTTTAGGCTGGCCGGTGTGCTGCGTGAAGTGACTGGTGTGCGATACGTGACCCCCCTGCGGTCCGGCGGCTCCGTGCCCGGAGTCGTCGAGGCCGACGACCTGGGCACATACGTCGTGAAGTTCACCGGCTCCGCGCAGGGCCACAGGGCGTTGGTCGCCGAGGTGATCGTGGGCGAGCTGGCCCGAGCGCTCGGCCTGCGCTTCCCCGAGCTGGTCCTGGTCCACTTCGACCCGACGATCGCCGACACCGAACCGCACCAGGAGGTCCGGGAGCTGCACGCCGCCAGCCACGGCCTCAACCTCGGCATGGACTATCTGCCGGGCGCGAAGGACTTCACCCCGGAGATCGCCAAGGTCTTCCCCGTGGATCCGCTGGAGGCGGGCCGGATCGTCTGGCTCGACGCCCTGACCACGAACGTCGACCGTACGGTCCACAGCTCCAACCTGATGGTCTGGCCGACGTTCGGCACGGCCCCGCCCCGCCTGTGGCTGATCGACCACGGCGCGGCCCTCGTCTTCCACCACCGCTGGGACGGCGCGGACCCCGAGAAGGCCTACGACTTCCGTCACCACGCCCTCGGCCACTACGGCCCCGACGTGCGGGCCGCGGACGCGGAGCTGGCCCCCAAGGTGACGCGCGAACTGCTGCGCTCGGTCGCGGCCTGCGTGCCCGACGCCTGGCTCACGGACTTCGCCACACCGGACGAGGCGCGCGAGGCGTACGTGGATCACCTCCACGCGCGCGTGCGGGCCTCCGCGGCCTGGCTGCCCACCGACTTTCCCACCCGGGAGGAACTCGCCGCCGAGGAGGCCCTTCGGGCGGCGCGGACACAGGAAGGCCGGCCCCAGTGGCTGAAGCGGGTCCCCGACCTGCACGGCAAGCCGGCCGCGGAACAGGATTGGTCGGTGCACCTCGGATGAGTGGCCGCGTCGAGATCGAGTACTGCACCCAGTGCCGCTGGCTTCCCCGCGCGGCCTGGCTGGCACAGGAGCTGCTCACCACCTTCGAGGCGGAGCTGACCGAGCTGGCCCTCAAGCCGGGCAAGGGCGGCGTCTTCGTCGTCCGGGTCGACGACGAGGTGGTCTGGGACCGCCGCGACCAGGGCTTCCCCGAGCCGACGGCGGTGAAGCAGGCCGTACGCGACCGAGTGGCCCCGGGGAGGTCCCTGGGCCACTCGGACAAGTGAGGGCCTAGCCCTCCAGCTGCTCGTACGCCGGCAGCGTCAGGAAGTCCGCGTAGTTCTCGTCCAGCGAGACCTCCAGCAGCAGGTCGTGGGCCTGCTGCCAGTGACCGGCGGCGAAGGCGGCCTCGCCGAGTTCGCTCTTGATGTTCTGGAGCTCCTCGGCGGCGACCTTGCGGGCCAGCTCCGGGGTGGCCTTCTCACCGTTCTCGAACTCGACGCCCGCGTTGATCCACTGCCAGATCTGGGAGCGGGAGATCTCGGCGGTGGCCGCGTCCTCCATGAGGTTGAAGATGGCGACCGCGCCGAGGCCGCGCAGCCAGGCCTCGATGTAACGGATGCCGACCTGGACGGCGTTGACCAGGCCGTGGTACGTCGGCTTGGCGTCCAGGGAGTCGACGGCGATCAGGTCGGCCGCCTCGACGTGGACGTCCTCGCGCAGGCGGTCCTTCTGGTTGGGCTTCTCGCCGAGGACGGCGTCGAAGGAGGCCATGGCGATCGGGACCAGGTCGGGGTGGGCGACCCAGGAGCCGTCGAAACCGTCGTTCGCCTCACGGTCCTTGTCGGCCTTGACCTTCTCGAAGGCGACCTTGTTGACCTCCTCGTCGCGACGCGAGGGGATGAAGGCCGCCATGCCGCCGATCGCGTGCGCGCCGCGCTTGTGGCAGGTGCGCACGAGGAGTTCGGTGTACGCGCGCATGAACGGGGCCGTCATCGTGACCGCGTTGCGGTCCGGCAGGACGAACTTCTGTCCGCCGTCGCGGAAGTTCTTCACGATGGAGAACAGGTAGTCCCAGCGGCCGGCGTTCAACCCGGAGGCGTGGTCGCGGAGTTCGTAGAGGATCTCCTCCATCTCGTACGCGGCCGTGATCGTCTCGATGAGGACGGTGGCGCGGACGGTGCCCTGGGGGATGCCGACGTAGTCCTGGGCGAAGACGAACACGTCGTTCCAGAGGCGGGCCTCCAGGTGCGACTCGGTCTTCGGGAGGTAGAAGTACGGGCCCTTGCCGAGGTCGAGCAGACGCTGGGCGTTGTGGAAGAAGTACAGGCCGAAGTCGACGAAGGCGCCGGGCACGGGCTGCCCGTCGACCTGGAGGTGGCGCTCGCCGAGGTGCCAGCCGCGGGGGCGCATGACGACGGTGGCGAGCTCGTCGTTGGCCTTGAGGGCATAGGACTTGCCGGACTTGGGGTCGGTGAAGTCGATGTTGCGGGTGTAGGCGTCGATCAGGTTGATCTGGCCGAGGACGACGTTCTCCCAGGTCGGGGCGGAGGCGTCCTCGAAGTCGGCGAGCCACACCTTGGCGCCCGAGTTGAGGGCGTTGATGGTCATCTTGCGGTCGGTGGGGCCGGTGATCTCGACGCGGCGGTCGTTCAGGGCCGCGGGGGAGGGGGCCACCTTCCAGGAGTCGTCCGCGCGGATCGCGGCGGTCTCCGGGAGGAAGTCGAGCGTGGAGGTGCGGGCGATCTCGGCGCGGCGCTCCGCACGGCGGGCGAGGAGTTCGTCACGCCGGGGCGTGAACCGGCGGTGCAGCTCGGCCACGAAGGCGAGGGCCGCTTCGGTGAGGACCTCCTCCTGCCGGGGCAGGGGCTCGGCGTCGACGATGGCCAGCGAGGACGGCGCTGGTGCGGACATGAGCTGTCACTTCCTTCAGCGAGCTGCGTGTGCTGTGGCACCGGGTGCCTATGGGCACCAATAGGACGGTGAGCGCCCGCTGTGCGGTCGGACGCTTCTGATCAGTGGATAGTAGTTTCCTCATCGTGGAACTTCAATGGTTTGTTGATGTCGAGATTCTCTGAGTCGAGGCAAGGTGTCGCTCAGTGCCACCTTGCTCACTCAAGGTGGACCAGGTCCTCGGGGCTGTCGATGTCGTAGGGCTGAGCCACGTCCCCGCACTCGACGAGGGTGAGGTCGCGCGCGTGTTCCTTCAGATAAGCGCGGGCGCCTCGGTCTCCGGTCGCGGTCGCCGCGATCCCCGCCCAGTGCGCCGAGCCGAACAGCACGGGATGGCCGCGTACCCCCTCGTAGGCGGCCGAGACCAGGGAGCGCTCGTCCTCGTACGCGGCGAGCACCCGGGCCACCGCCTCGGGCCCGATGCCGGGCTGGTCGACGAGCGAGACGAGCGCGGCCCCGGCGCCCGTCCCGGTGAGCGAGTCGAGCCCGGCCCGTAGCGAGGTGCCCATGCCCTGCTCCCACTCGGGGTTGTCCACGAGGACGCAGTCGCCGAGCTCCGCCCGCTCCCGTACGGCGTCGGCCCGCGCCCCCAGGACCACATGGACCCGGGGGCACCCGGCCGCGCGCAGCACGGACACGGCGTACTCCACCAGCGGCCGTCCCCGGTGTTCCAGCAGTGCCTTGGGCCGCCCGCCGAGCCGTCGCCCGCCGCCGGCGGCCAGGAGCACCCCGACGATCTGCTGTCCGTTCTGAGTCATGCGTCCTGCATACCTGACGCCATGGCGGCGGCACGGTTTCACAGGGCTGAATTTCGGTCCGTACGGTGGCGCGCCCCGTATCGGGTGGCGTTTACTGGCCCGCGTCCCCCGGCGCCCGACCAACGCCACGGGGCGCGAAGCGGGAGCACGACGTGGACGCGCACAACGGCGTGCGCGGGGGGAGAGCTGTGTTGCGGAGCTTGGGGCAGAGGCCGGTGACCGGCAGTGACGAGGACCCGAGGGTGGCGGAACTGCGGACCGCGGTGTCCCGGTTGCGCCGCGAACTCGCCGCGCACCCGGCCGAGTTCCCCGACCGCGGTATCGCCGAGGACGAACTCGCGGCGCTGGCCGCGATGACGATCGGCGGGGCGCCGGAGATTCCCCGGCTGCGCCGGTCGTTACTGCTGATCGCGGGCGCGATCGGATCGGTGAGCGCGCTGTCGCGGGGGCTGGCCCAGGTGCGGGACGCGGTGGAGCTGTTCGGGGAGCCGCGGCAGCGCTGAGGGCGGGTTCGGCCCGGTCAGTGTCCCGAGCTGGCCAGCGCCTCCGACAGCTCCACGGCCACCTGCTGGAGCACCGGCACGATCCGTTCCGTCGCCGTCTCCGTGACCCGGCCGGCCGGGCCCGAGATCGAAATGGCCGCCGCCGTGGGCGAGTTCGGCACCGACACCGCCAGGCAGCGCACGCCGATCTCCTGCTCGTTGTCGTCGACCGCGTAGCCGAGGCGGCGTACGTCAACCAGGGCCGCGAGGAAGCCGTCCGCCGTCGTGATCGTCTTCTCCGTCGCGGCCGGCATACCGGTACGGCCGAGCAGGGCGCGCACCTCGTCGTCCGGGGTGTTGGCCAGCAGGGCCTTGCCGACGCCCGTGGAGTGCGGCAGGACGCGGCGGCCGACCTCGGTGAACATACGCATGGAGTGCTTGGACGGCACCTGCGCCACGTACACGATCTCGTCGCCGTCCAGCAGCGCCATGTTCGCCGTCTCGCCGGTCTCCTCGACCAGGCGCGCCAGATACGGGCGGGCCCAGGTGCCGAGCAGCCGGGACGCGGACTCGCCGAGGCGGATCAGACGCGGGCCGAGGGCGTAGCGCCGGTTGGGCTGCTGGCGGACGTATCCGCAGGCCACCAGCGTGCGCATCAGACGGTGGATGGTGGGCAGCGGCAGCCCGCTGCTCGCGGACAGCTCGCTCAGGCCGACCTCGCCGCCGGCGTCCGCCATCCGCTCCAGCAGGTCGAAGGCGCGCTCCAGTGACTGAACGCCTCCGCCGGCGGAGGACTTGGCGGAGTCGGTGGTGCTGGCGCTGGACGTCGGCACGGCGCGTTCCTTTCGGAGCTGGCGGGAAGGGCAGAAGCCTACCCGGCAGTCGGTTGACTCCCCGCTTGTGCGTAGCTACGTTCTGCCTGTCGGAATTCTAATTCCGCTTTGTGGAAACGTCCAGAGTGGATGCGGGGAGGGTACCCAGAAGAAGTGTGCCCTTGACGGCGCGGGGGCGGGAGTGAAGACTCCTTCAACAGAACGTTGAATTCCGTAACGTGGAAGTTAACCCCGTTACCCGGAAGTAAACGGCGGCAGAGAGAGGGGTTCGGGTGTCCGACGTAGAACTGGTGCTGCGCTCGACGCGGGTCATCACTCCGGAAGGGACGCGGGCCGCCTCGGTCGCGGTCTCCGCCGGGAAGATCTCGGCCGTACTGCCGTACGACGCCGCCGTCGAAGGCGCCCGTGTGGAGGACTTCGGCGACCACGTCCTGCTGCCCGGCCTGGTCGACACCCATGTGCACGTCAACGACCCCGGCCGCACCGAGTGGGAGGGCTTCTGGACCGCCACGCGCGCCGCGGCGGCCGGCGGCATCACCACGCTCGTCGACATGCCGCTGAACTCCCTCCCGCCGACCACGACGGTCGACAACCTCCGTACCAAGAAGGACGTCGCCGCCGACAAGGCGCACATCGACGTCGGCTTCTGGGGCGGCGCGCTGCCCGACAACGTCAAGGACCTGCGCCCGCTGCACGAGGCCGGCGTCTTCGGCTTCAAGGCGTTCCTGTCCCCGTCCGGCGTGGACGAGTTCCCGCACCTGGACCAGGACCGGCTCGCCCAGTCCCTCGCCGAGATCGCCTCCTTCGGCGGCCTGCTGATCGTGCACGCCGAGGACCCGCACCACCTCGACGCCGCCCCCCAGCAGGGCGGCCCGAAGTACGCCGACTTCCTGGCCTCCCGCCCGCGCGACGCCGAGGACACGGCGATCGCCCAGCTCATCGCCCAGGCCAAGCGGCTCGACGCGCGCGTGCATGTGCTGCACCTGTCGTCGAGCGACGCGCTGCCGCTGATCGCCGAGGCCAAGCGGGAAGGCGTGCGGATCACCGTCGAGACCTGCCCGCACTATCTGACGCTGACCGCCGAGGAAGTCCCGGACGGCGCCAGCGAGTTCAAGTGCTGCCCGCCGATCCGCGAGTCCGCCAACCAGGACCTCCTGTGGCAGGCACTCGCCGACGGCACCATCGACTGCGTGGTCACCGACCACTCGCCGTCCACGGCCGACCTCAAGACCGACGACTTCGCGACGGCGTGGGGCGGGATCTCCGGCCTCCAGCTGAGCCTGGCGGCGGTGTGGACGGAGGCGCGGCGGCGCGGTCACGGGCTGGAGGACGTGGTCCGCTGGATGTCCTCGCGTACGGCCGAACTGGTGGGCCTCGACGGGCGCAAGGGCGCCATCGAGGTGGGCCGCGACGCCGACTTCGCCGTCCTCGCGCCCGACGAGACGTTCACTGTCGACCCGGCTGAGCTCCAGCACCGCAACCGGGTCACCGCGTACGCGGGCAAGACCCTGTACGGCGTCGTGAAGTCCACCTGGCTGCGTGGCGAACGCATCGTGGCCGACGGCGAGTTCACCGGGCCGAAGGGCCAACTGCTCACCCGTACCCCCTGATTCCCCCGCACCCGCAGCGGCCGACGACACCCGAAAGGAACCTTCGTGACGGCGATCGAGAGCTTCACCGGCGACGCGAACCCCTACGCAGGGGGCGACCCCTACGCGGACTACCGCACCGCCGACTTCCCCTTCACCCAGTACGCCAACCTCGCCGACCGGCAGCTCGGCGCCGGGGTGATCGCCGCCAACGACGAGTTCTTCGCCCAGCGGGAGAACCTGCTCGTACCCGAGCGTGCCGAATTCGACCCCGAGCACTTCGGGCACAAGGGCAAGATCATGGACGGCTGGGAGACGCGGCGCCGGCGCGGTGCCTCGGCCGGGCACCCGTGGCCGACGGCCGAGGACCACGACTGGGCGCTGGTCCGCCTCGGCGCGCCCGGCGTGATCCGCGGCATCGTCGTGGACACGGCCCACTTCCGTGGCAACTACCCGCAGGCCGTGTCGGTCGAGGGCACGTCGGTGCCGGGCTCCCCGTCGCCGGAGGAGCTGCTGGGCGACGACGTGAAGTGGACGACGCTGGTTCCGCGCACGCCGGTGGGCGGTCACGCGGCGAACGGCTTCGAGGTCTCCGCCGAACAGCGCTTCACGCATCTACGGGTCAACCAGCACCCCGACGGGGGCATTGCGCGGCTGCGGGTGTACGGCGAGGTGGTCCCGGATCCCGAGTGGCTGGCGGTGCTGGGGGCTTTCGACGTGGTCGCACTGGAGAACGGCGGTCAGGTCGAGGACGCCTCCAACCTCTTCTACTCTCCCGCGACGAACACGATCCAGCCGGGGCGCTCCCGGAAGATGGACGACGGCTGGGAGACGCGTCGCCGCCGGGACCAGGGCAACGACTGGATCCGTTACCGCCTGGCGGCCCAGTCCCAGATCCGTGCGATCGAGATCGACACGGCGTATCTGAAGGGCAACAGCGCGGGGTGGGCGTCGGTGTCGGTGAAGGACGGCGAGGACGGCGACTGGCGCGAAGTCCTGCCGCGCACCCGCCTCCAGCCCGACACCAACCACCGCTTCGTCCTCCCGACACCGGCGGTGGGCACCCACGCGCGCGTGGACATCTACCCCGACGGCGGAATCTCCCGCCTGCGGTTGTTCGGCTCCCTCACGGAGAAGGGCACGACGACCCTGCGGACGCGACACCAGGAGCTGGGCGGCTGACTTGGGTGGCGGCGGGTGTGGTTTTCGCCCCCGCCGCCCCTACCCATTCCCGTCCCCTGGGGGCTGCCGCCCCCAGACCCCACGCCGGAGGGGCTGAATTCAGCCCCTCCGGCGTTTGAGGAGCGGGGGTCCAGGGGGCGGAGCCCCCTGGGGGGGGGTGGGAGGGG
>NZ_JBFBLP010000014.1:0-248424 GCF_040686775.1 Streptomyces sp. NPDC079141
CGCAAGGGCCCCGACAACACCCTGTCCGCCGCACCCGAGGACGTCGGCGTGCCCTGGGCGATCGGCTCCCCCGAGGGCGGCCACGACGCCGTCCATCCCGGCCTTGGCACCATCGAGGACTTCGCCCGGTTCGTCGCCCGGGCCGGCGAGCTGGGCATGGAGGTGGCCCTCGACTTCGCGCTGCAGTGCTCCCCGGACCACCCCTGGGTACAGAAGCACCCGGAGTGGTTCCACCACCGCCCCGACGGCACCATCGCGTATGCGGAGAACCCGCCGAAGAAGTACCAGGACATCTACCCCATCGCCTTCGACGCCGACCTGGACGGCCTGATCACCGAGACGCTGCGGGTGCTGCGGCTGTGGATGGGCCTGGGCGTGCGGATCTTCCGGGTGGACAACCCGCACACCAAACCGGTCCTCTTCTGGGAACGGGTGATCGCGGACATCAACGCCACCGACCCCGACGTGATCTTCCTGGCGGAGGCGTTCACCCGGCCGGCGATGATGCACACCCTGGCCCAGATCGGCTTCCAGCAGTCCTACACCTACTTCACCTGGCGCAACACCAAGCAGGAACTCACCGAGTACCTCACCGAACTGGCCGGTGAGGCGGCGAGCTACATGCGGCCGAACTTCTTCGTCAACACCCCCGACATCCTGCACGCCTTCCTCCAGCACGGCGGCCGCCCCGCCTTCGAACTCCGCGCCGTCCTCGCCGCCACCCTCTCCCCCACCTGGGGCGTCTACAGCGGTTACGAACTGTGCGAGAACACCCCCCTGCGCGAGGGCAGCGAGGAATACCTCCACTCCGAGAAGTACCAACTCAGGCCACGCGACTGGGACACCGCCGACACCATCGCTCCACTGATCACCAAGCTGAACGCCGTCCGGAACGCGAGCCCCGCCCTACAGCAGGTGCGTAGTCTCCACTTCCACCATGCCGACCAGGAAGCGGTGATCGCGTACTCGAAGCGTTCGGGGTCGAACACGGTTCTGGTGGTCGTCAACCTCGACCCCCACCACACCCAGGAGGCGACGGTCTCGTTGGACATGCCGCAACTCGGCCTGGACTGGCACGAGTCGGTGCCGGTGCGTGACGAGCTCACCGGCGAGACCTATCACTGGGGCAGGACCAACTATGTGCGCCTCGAACCGGGTCATCGGCCCGCGCACGTCTTCACGGTGCTGCGACCGTCCACCCCGCAGATCGGAGGGTCACCCACAAAATGATCGTCAACGAGCCCGTTCCGGACACCTTCGAGGACACCCCCGCCAAGGACCGGGACCCGGATTGGTTCAAACGCGCGGTCTTCTACGAGGTCCTGGTCCGCTCCTTCCAGGACAGCAACGGCGACGGCGTCGGCGACCTCAAGGGCCTGACCGCCAAGCTGGACTATCTCCAGTGGCTGGGCGTGGACTGCCTGTGGCTGCCGCCGTTCTTCAAGTCCCCGCTGCGGGACGGCGGTTACGACGTCGCCGACTACACCTCCGTACTGCCCGAGTTCGGTGACCTCGCCGACTTCGTCGAGTTCGTGGACGCCGCCCACCAGCGCGGTATGCGCGTGATCATCGACTTCGTGATGAACCACACCAGCGACCAGCACCCGTGGTTCCAGGAGTCCAGGAAGGACCCGGACGGGCCCTACGGCGACTACTACATGTGGGCCGACGACGACAAGCAGTACGCCGACGCGCGCATCATCTTCGTCGACACCGAGGCCTCCAACTGGACCTTCGACCCGGTCCGCAAGCAGTACTTCTTCCACCGCTTCTTCTCCCACCAGCCGGACCTCAACTACGAGAACCCGGCCGTGCAGGAGGAGATGATCTCCGCGCTGAGGTTCTGGCTGGACCTGGGCATCGACGGCTTCCGCCTGGACGCCGTGCCGTACCTCTACGCGGCCGAAGGAACCAACTGCGAAAACCTTCCGGCAACCCATGAGTTCCTCAAGCGGGTACGCAAGGAGATCGACGCCCACTACCCGGACACGGTGCTGCTGGCGGAGGCCAACCAGTGGCCGGAGGACGTCGTCGACTACTTCGGCGACTACGCCTCCGGCGGCGACGAATGCCACATGGCCTTCCACTTCCCGGTCATGCCGCGCATCTTCATGGCGGTGCGCCGCGAGTCCCGCTACCCGGTGTCCGAGATCCTGGCGAAGACCCCGGCGATCCCCTCCAGCTGCCAGTGGGGCGTCTTCCTGCGCAACCACGACGAGCTGACCCTGGAGATGGTCACCGACGAAGAGCGCGACTACATGTACGCGGAGTACGCCAAGGACCCGCGGATGCGCGCCAACATCGGCATCCGCCGCCGACTGGCCCCGCTCCTCGACAACGACCGCAACCAGATCGAACTCTTCACCGCGCTCCTGCTCGCCCTGCCCGGCTCGCCGATCCTCTACTACGGCGACGAGATCGGCATGGGCGACAACATCTGGCTCGGCGACCGCGACGCCGTCCGCACCCCCATGCAGTGGACGCCGGACAGAAACGCGGGCTTCTCGTCGTGCGACCCGGGCCGGCTGTATCTGCCCACGATCATGGACCCGGTCTACGGCTACCAGGTCACGAACGTCGAGGCATCGATGTCGTCGCCGTCGTCGCTGCTGCACTGGACCCGTCGCATGATCGAGATCCGCAAGCAGAACCCCGCGTTCGGCCTCGGCTCGTACACGGAACTCCAGTCGTCGAACCCGGCGGTGATCGCGTTCCTGCGCGAGTACGAGGACGACCTCGTCCTGTGCGTCAACAACTTCTCCCGCTTCGCGCAGCCCACCGAGCTGGACCTGCGCAGGTTCAACGGGCGGCACCCGGTCGAGCTGTTCGGCGGGGTGCGATTCCCGGCCATCGGCGAACTGCCGTACTTGCTGACCTTGGCGGGGCACGGCTTCTACTGGTTCAGGCTGCGCAAAGAGGGCGCGTGACGCTCCGCTGAGGGAAGCCCGGTCGGGGCGGTTTCTCCCGTCCCGCCGGGGGCACGCATCACTAACACCCCGACCACCCGGGGAAAGGACGCGACGTCATGTCGGAAGCCGTCACCCGTACCGCTGCGACCAGTCCCGGCCTGCTCGCCTCGCTGGACCCTTTGCTGCGGGAGTGGCTGCCGCGGCAGCGCTGGTTCGCCGGCAAGGGGCGTCCCGTCACCGGGTTCTCGCTGGTCGCGGCCACCGAACTGCTGCCGTCCGACGGACGGCTGGGCCTGTACCACCTGCTGGTGCAGGCCCATCAGTCGCCCGCGCCCGGCGACTGCTACCAGCTCCTCATAGGCGCGCGCGAGGCGCTGCCGCCCCATCTCGCGCCCGCGCTGATCGGTCATGTGGACCAGGGCCCGCTCACCGGACGCACGGTGTACGAGGCCCTGTACGACCCCCGGCCCGCCGAAGTGCTCCTGGAGGCCCTGCGCACCCAGGCCCGCATCGGCGGGCTGCGTTTCGAACGGGAACGGAACCAGGAGATCCGCCCGGGACTCGTACCGCGCGTGGTCACCTCCGAGCAGTCCAACTCCTCCGTCGTCTACGGAGATACGTTCATCCTGAAGCTGCTTCGCCGGATCGTGCCCGGCATCAACCCCGACCTGGAGCTTCCGCTGGCGCTGGCCCGCGAGGGCTGCCCCCGGGTGCCTCCGCCGACGGCGTGGATGCAGGCGGAACTTGAAGGGGAGCCGTATGTGCTGGGTGTGCTCCAGCCGTTCGTGCAGGGCGCGGCGGACGGCTGGGAGCTGGCGCTGCGGGAACTGGCCAAGGGCGAGGACTTCGCCGCCGAGGCGAGGGCGCTCGGGCGGGCCACCGCCGAGGTGCACACGGCGCTGGCCCGGGCGCTGCCCACGGTCACCCTCGGCCGTGCCCAGCTGGAGCTGATGGTCGAGGGCATGGTGGAACGGCTGGAGGCGGCCACCCAGGCGGTGCCCGCGCTACGGCCGTACGCGCCCGGGCTGCACTCCGCCTTCGACGCGCTGGCCGGCCTCGCGGCGGAGGGCCGCACCTGGACCGCCCAGCGCGTCCACGGCGATCTGCACCTGGGCCAGTGCCTGCGCTCGCCCGCCGGACAGTGGTGGCTGATCGACTTCGAGGGCGAGCCCGCCAAGCCGCTGGCCGAACGGCGCATGCCGCAGCCGACCGTGCGGGACATCGCCGGAATGCTCCGCTCCTTCGACTACGCGGCCCACTCCGCCGACCTGCCGGTGCCGGGCTGGGCCGACGCCTGCCGGGCCGCGTACTGCTCCGGGTACGCGGAGATCAGCGGCGTGGATCCGCGTACCGACCCCGTGCTGCTGCGGGCCTGCGAAACGGACAAGGCGATCTACGAGGTCGTCTACGAGGCCCGCCACCGCCCCGACTGGCTCCCGGTGCCGCTGTCGGCGGTCCGCCGGCTCGCCGCGGACGCCGGCGAGCCGACCACCCTCACCCCACCCTCGTCACCCTCGTCCAGGAGGCCCCACTCGTGACCCCCCGTCCCCCGTCCAGCGGTCCCGCTCCGAAGAAGTCGGCCGAGGAGACGGCCGAGGAGAAGAGCGTCGCGAAGAAGGCGGCCGCGCAGAAGAAGAGCGTCGCGAAGAAGGCGGCGAAGTCGGCCGAGAAGGCCACGGAGAGCGTGAAGAAGGCGGCGGCGAAGAAGACGACGAAGAAGGCTGCCGCGAAGAAGACGACGACGAAGAAGACCGCGGCGAAGAAGGCGGCGCCCCGGAAGACCGCGGCCAAGAAGGTCGCGGCGAAGAAGACCCCCGTCAAGAAGGTCGCGGTTCCGGAGCCCTCGGCCGAGCCGGCCGTCTCCCCCGCCGTGGACGGCGGTGACCGTGACCGGCTGCTCGCCGGGACCCATCACGACCCGCACGGCGTGCTCGGCGCCCACCCGGTGCCCGGCGGGGTCGCCTTCCGCGCCTTCCGGCCGTACGCCCGCTCGGTGACCGTCCTCGCCGGGGAGCTGCGGGCCGAACTGCACGACGACGGCGAGGGCTTCTTCTCGGGGCTGCTGCCGCTGCAGGGTGTGCCGGAGTACCGGCTCCTCGTCGCGTACGAGGGCGCCGAGCAGGACACCGAGGATCCGTACCGCTTCCTGCCCGCGCTGGGCGACCTCGACCTGCATCTGATCGGCGAGGGCCGGCACGAACAGCTGTGGACGGCGCTCGGCGCCGAGCCGATGACGCACCAGGGGGTGCCGGGGACCCGGTTCACCGTGTGGGCGCCGAACGCGCGCGGGGTGCAGCTGGCCGGGACCTTCAACTTCTGGGACGGCACGGGGTATCCGATGCGTTCGCTCGGCTCCTCCGGGGTCTGGGAGCTGTTCGTGCCGGGCATCGGCGAGGGCGAGCTGTACAAGTTCGAGATCACCCGCCCCGACGGTTCCCGGACCCTGCGCGCGGATCCGCTGGCCCGCCGCACCGAGGCTCCGCCGAACACGTCGTCGATCGTGCACGCCTCGCACTACGAGTGGGGCGACGCGGAGTGGCTGGAACGGCGCGGGAGGATACCGGCGCACGAGGGGCCGTTCTCCGTCTACGAGATCCATCTGGCCTCCTGGCGCCCCGGCCTGACCTACCGTCAACTCGCCGAGCAGCTCCCCGCATACGTGAAGGACCTGGGCTTCACGCACGTCGAGCTGATGCCGGTCGCCGAGCATCCCTTCGGCGGCTCCTGGGGCTACCAGGTCACCGGCTTCTACGCGCCCACGGCGCGGCTCGGTACGCCCGACGACTTCAAGTACCTGATCGACGCGTTGCACCAGGCCGGGATCGGGGTCCTGATGGACTGGGTCCCCGCGCACTTCCCGCGCGACGACTGGGCGCTGGCCGAGTTCGACGGGCGTCCGCTGTACGAGCACGAGGATCCGCTGAAGTCCGCGCATCCCGACTGGGGGACGCTGGAGTTCGACTTCGGCCGGCGCGAGGTCCGCAACTTCCTGGTGGCCAACGCCATTTACTGGTGCGAGGAGTTCCACATCGACGGGCTGCGGGTGGACGCGGTCGCCTCGATGCTCTACCTCGACTACTCGCGCGAGCCCGGGCAGTGGATTCCGAACGTGCACGGCGGGCGGGAGAACCTGGACGCGGTGGCGTTCCTCCAGGAGATGAACGCCACGGTGTACCGGCGTTCGCCGGGCGTCGTGACGATCGCGGAGGAGTCCACGGCGTGGGACGGGGTGACCCAGCCCACCGACAGCGGGGGCCTGGGCTTCGGCCTGAAGTGGAACATGGGCTGGATGCACGACTCGCTCGACTACATGACCCACGAACCGGTCCACCGCAAGTACCACCACAACGAGATGACGTTCTCGATGGTGTACGCGTACAGCGAGAACTACGTGCTGCCGATCTCCCACGACGAGGTCGTCCACGGCAAGCGGGCTCTGGTGTCGAAGATGCCGGGCGACTGGTGGCAGCAGCGCGCCAACCACCGCGCGTATCTGGGCTTCATGTGGGCGCACCCCGGCAAGCAACTGCTGTTCATGGGGCAGGAGTTCGCCCAGGGGGCGGAGTGGTCGGAGGCGCACGGCCCGGACTGGTGGCTCCTCGACCCGGCCTACGGCGCCGAGGCCGACCACCGCGGTGTCCGGGACCTGGTCCGTGACCTGAACACGGTGTACCGGGTGACTCCGGCGCTGTGGCAGCTCGATACCGACCCTGCGGGCTTCCAGTGGGTGGTCGGGGACGCGGCCGACGACAACGTCTTCGCGTTCCTCCGCTACGACGAGGAGGGCGCCCCGCTGTTGGCGGTGTCGAACCTCTCCCCCGTGGTCCGCCACGACTACCGTCTCGGCGTCCCGGACGACATCCCCGCCTGGCACGAGACCTTGAACACCGACGCCGCCCGCTACGGCGGCAGCGACGTCACCAACCCCGACGCAATCAAGCCGGAGCCACTGCCTTGGCACGGCCGCGGCGCCAGCATCCACCTGACACTCCCACCCCTGGCAACGCTATGGCTCCGCCCGGCCTAGCTTTTCTCGCCCCCGCCGCCCTTACCCGTCCCATCCCAGGGGGCGCTGCCCCCTGGACCCCCGCTCCTCAAACGCCGGAGGGGCTGACTACTCAGCCCGTCCGGCGTTTGAGGACGAGGCCGTTCAGGCCGAAGCGGGGGTCTGGGGGCGGCAGCCCCCAGGGGACGGGAACGGGTAGGGGCGGCGGGGGCGAAAACCAGCCCGACCGTCAGCCGGACTCCGTCGTCAAGCCCCGCGGCAAGCGGCCCGTGTGCAGCACCCCCAGTCGCTGGGTCGCGCGGGTCAGGGCGACGTACAGGTCGCTCGTGCCGTAGCGGCCCGGTTCGACGACCAGGACGGAGTCGAACTCCAGGCCCTTCGCCTGACGGGGGTCCAGCAGGACCACGGACCGCGTCAGGTCAGGTTCGGCACCCGCCGTGACGCCGTCGAGGCGGGACGCAAGACGTCGATGGAGCTCGCGCGGAGCGATCACCGCCAACCGCCCCTCCGCCGGCGTCAGTTCCCCCACCGCCTTCGCCACCGCCCCCGGCAGATCATCGGTCGCCCGGATCCACGGCCGCACCCCCGTCGACCGCACCGAACTCGGCGGCGAGAAGTCGGGCCGCTCGGCCCGGACGACCGCCGCCGCAAGGTCCATGATCTCTGCGGGAGTGCGGTAGTTGACGCCCAACCGCGTGTGCTCCCAGCGGTCCTCCACATACGGCGCCAGGATCCCCTCCCAGGACCCGACCCCCGCCGCCTCCGCGGTCTGCGCGGGATCGCCGACCAGCGTCATCGACCGCGTCGGACAGCGCCGCATCAGCAACCGCCACGCCATCGGCGACAACTCCTGCGCCTCGTCCACGATGATGTGCCCGAACGCCCAGGTCCGGTCGGCGGCCGCCCGTTCCGCGGCACTGCGGTGATCGTCCTCCTCGTGCCGCTCCGCGAAGCGCTCCGCGTCGATGATGTCGTGCGCGGACAGCACCTCCGAGGCATCGGGATCGCCGTCCTCCTTGTCCTCGAACTCGTAGGTGCGCGAGGCGTACGACACGTCCAGCACGCCCTGCGCGTACGCGATCTGCGTCTCCCGCTCGCGTTCCGCCCGCAGCCGCGCCACCCGGTCGTCCTCGCCCAGCAGTTCGGCCGCCTCGTCGAGCAGCGGCACGTCGGCCACCGTCCACGCCCGGGTCGTCGGACGCCGGATGGCGGCCGCGTCCTCGTCGGGGAGGTAGCCCACGGGGTCGGCGAGGAAGTCCGCGACCAGCCGCTCCGGAGTGAGCAGCGGCCACAACTGGTCGATCGCCGACCAGACTTCGGGGTTCTCGGCCAGCTCGTCGCGGATCTGGGTGATGTCGCTCGGGTCGAGGAGGTTCGTCCCGTCGTAGGGGTCCGTGCCGATGCGTTCGGCGACCATGTCGGTGAGTGTGTTGAGGATGTGGCCCTCGAAGTGCTCGCGCGCCACGTTGTGCGGGAGCTTCGCCGCGCGGGCGCGCTCGCGGGCCACCTTCACCAGGCCGTCGTCGAGCATCAGGATCTCGCGGTCGTGCTCGATCGCGATCACCGGATCGGGCAGCGACTGCCAGTCGCGTACGACGGCGGCGAGCACGTCGGCCATGTCGGCACGGCCCTTCACGGCGGCCGCCTCACGCGTGTCGCCCGCCGTGGCCTTCACGCCGGGGAACAGTTCCCCGACCGTCGCCAGCAGCACGCCCGTCTCGCCCAGCGAGGGCAGCACCTCGCCGATGTAGCCGAGGAAGGCGGGGTTGGGGCCGACGATCAGGACGGCACGCTTGGCGAGCAGTTCCCGGTGTTCGTAGAGGAGGTAGGCGGCTCGGTGCAGGGCGACCGCCGTCTTTCCGGTGCCCGGACCGCCCTCGACCACCAGGACGCCGCGGTGCGGGGCGCGGATGATCTCGTCCTGCTCGGCCTGGATGGTCTGCACGATGTCGCCCATCCGGCCGGTGCGCGCGGAGCCCAGCGCGGCGAGCAGCACGGCGTCACCGCTCGGGTCCTCGTGGCCGGTCCGCTCCTGGTCCCCGAGGTCGAGGATCTCGTCGTGCAGCGCGGTCACCGTACGGCTGTCGGTGCTGATGTGCCGGCGCCGGCGCAGGCCCATCGGGGTGTGGCCGGTGGCCAGGTAGAAGGGGCGGGCGACGTCGGCCCGCCAGTCGATGAGGATCGGCGTGCGCTGCTCGTCCTCGGTGCGCAGGCCGATGCGGCCGATGTGATGGGTGATGCCCGTGGACAGGTCGATCCGGCCGAAGCAGAGGGAGCCGTCGACCGCGTTCAGGGCGGCCAGCAGCCCGGAGCGTTCGGCGACGAGGATGTCCCGTTCCAGCCGGGCCTGCATGGGCGTGTTGCCCTGGGCGAGCGCGTCCTGGACGGAGGTCTCGGTGTCACCGCGCAGGGCGTCCACGCGCGCATACAGGCCGTCGATGAATTCCTGCTCGCCGCGCATTTCATCGTCCGGAAATTCGCTGTTTGACAATTCCACTCCCGCCCGGATATACTGTGCCCACTGAACTTCTTTGCGACTCAATTCCCTTGAAGTCGCGAATCATTGAATATACGCAAAGAAATCCCCCGAGCGCAATTGCTCGGGGGATTTCTTCGTGTACGGCCGGGGTTACAGCACGTCGGACAGCTCCTCCAGGAGCCTGCGCTTCGGTCGCGCCCCCACCATCGACTTCACCGGCTCACCGCCGCGGAAGACCATGAAGGTCGGCATCGACAGCACCTTGTACGCGTTCGTCGTGTCCGGGTTGGTGTCCACGTCCAGCTGGACCACCTTGAGCCGCTCGCCCTCCTCCGCCGCGAGGGCGGCGAGCACCGGCCCCATCTGCCGGCACGGCGGGCACCAGTCGGCGGTGAACTCCACCAGCACGGGCAGTTCCGCGCCGATCACCTCCGTATCGAAGTCCGCGTCCGTCACCTCGGCCACACCCGCTGCCCTGATCACAACTCCCGCCCTCCCAGTTCGCACATCGGTGGTTCCGCTTCCGTCATCGCCGCCAGCCGTACGCCGATCTGCGCCCGTACGGCCTGCAAGTCGCCGATCAGCGCGTCGAGTTCGTCCAGCTTGCGCCGGTAGACCGCGAGCGAGGCCGGGCATTCGTCGCCCTCGGGATGGCCGGCCCGCAGACACTCCACGAAGGGCCGGGTCTCCTCCAGGTCGAACCCGAAGTCCTGGAGCGTCCTGATCTGCCGCAGCAGCTTCAGGTCGCTCTCGTCGTAGGTCCGGTACCCGTTGCCACTGCGCCGCGCGGGCAGCAGCCCCCGCGACTCGTAGTACCTGAGCGTCCGGGTCGTCGTCCCGGCCCGCTCGGCCAGCTCGCCGATTCGCATGCCCCGACCGTAATCCTTGACGTCGGCGTCAGGGCAACAGCGGTTTGCGCTCCACCGGGGAGGTGAGCACGATCGACGTCGTCGTGCGGCCGAGGGCGGAGACCTCTTCGAGGACCTCCTCCAGGTGGACGGTGTCATGGACGGCGACCTTGAGGATCCAGCAGTCCTCGCCGACCACGTGGTGCACCTCGGTGATCTCGGGGCGCTCCATCAGCTCCAGGGTCCTCGGGTGCTTCAGGTTGTAGCCGCCGTGCGGGTTGACCCGGACGAAGGCCTGGATGCCGTAGCCGAGCCGGGCCGGGACGACCTGGGCGCCGTAGCCGCTGATCACGCCCGCCGTCTCCAGGCGGCGCACCCGTTCGGTGACCGCCGCGGGGCTCAGGCGGACACGGCGGCCCAGCTCGCTGAGTTTGATCCGGCCGTCGGTCTGGAGGAGCTGGAGGATCTGCCGGTCCAGCGCGTCGAAGGCCACCGACGTTTCGTCGGCGGTGCCGCGCGAACGTCGTGGTTCTTTTGGCGTGATGGCCCGAACTCCCATGGTTCCCCCTTCAGGACGTGGATGTACGCCGGGAGAATTATGGTCATGGAAAAGGCGCGAGAGGTACTGGTCATCGGCGGTAACCGCTATTTCGGAAAGCGGCTGATCGGCCGGCTGCTGGCCGCCGGGGACCGGGTCACGGTCCTCAATCGGGGCTCGGCCGCGCCGCCCGCCGGAGCCCTTCATCTCGTCGCCGACCGGGACGACGAGAACTCCCTGCGGGAGGCTCTCGGTTCACGCACCTTCGACGTCGTCGTCGACCAGGTCTGCTACACCCCGCGCCAGGCGGCCGTGGCCCGCCGGGTGTTCGCGGGGCGCGTGCGGCGGTATGTGCTGACGTCGACGGTGGAGGTGTACGAGTACGAGGACTCCCCCGCGCCGGTCGGGGAGGCGGCCGTCGATCCCCGCTCGGTCGCCGTCGATCTCGAACTCCCCTGGGACGAACCGGAGTTCCTCGAAGCGCACTACGGCGAGGGCAAGCGGCAGGCGGAGGCCGTGCTGGCCGCGGACCCGGCGTTCCCGTACGTGGCCGTGCGCGTCGCCCATGTGCTGGGCGGGGACGACGACTTCACCGGACGGCTCGCGCACTACGCCGACCGCATCCGCTCGGGCACCCCGATCGCCGTCCCGGCGGTGAACCGGCCCGCCACCTACATCCACGTCGAGGAGATCGCCGACTTCCTGGCCTGGACGGCGGGCGCGGACTTCACCGGGCCGGTCAACGCCGCCTCCCACGGGCTGCTGACCACGGCCGAGCTGTGCGAGGCGGTAGCGGCACAGATCCCCGGCGGACGGACCGTCCTGCGGCCGGTCGAGGTCGGCGCCGTCTCCCCGCTGTCCTTCGCCCGCTCCTACGGCATGGACAACGCCCGGGCCACCCGGCTCGGGTTCACCTTCGGCGACGTACGGCAGTGGCTGCCGAAGGCCGTCGCCGAGACGCTGGGGAAGGACAACTGACATGCGGTACCGCACACTTGGCGGCCTGCGCGTGAGCGCGATCGGGCTCGGCGCCATGCCCCTGTCCATCGAGGGGCGGCCGGAGGAGACACGCGCCCTGGCCACCGTGCACGCGGCGCTGGACGCGGGGGTGACGCTGCTGGACACGGCGGACTCCTACCATCTGCCCGGTGACGGGCCGGGTCACAACGAGCTCCTGGTCGCCCGCGCCCTCGCGGCCTACGGCGGCGACACGGCCGATGTCCTGGTCGCCACCAAGGGCGGGCGGGGCCGGCCCGCGGACGGCAGCTGGACGGTGACGGGCGGCCCCGGTCATCTGAAGTCGGCCGCGGAGGGGTCGTTGAAGCGGCTCGGCGTCGAGGCCATCGGCCTCTACCAACTTCACAAGCCCGACCCCGCCGTGCCCTTCGAGGAGTCGGTGGGCGCACTGCGCGAGCTGCTCGACGAGGGCAAGATCCGGCTGGCTGGCGTCTCCAACACGGACGTGACACAGATCCGTGCGGCCCACGCGATCCTGGGCGACCGGCTGGTCTCGGTGCAGAACCGGTACTCGCCGGCCGTCCGGGACAGCGAGGCCGAGCTGCGGCTGTGCACGGAACTGGGGCTGGCGTTCCTGCCGTGGAGCCCGCTGGGCGGACTCTCGCGCAGCTCCCTGGACGGGCCGTCGAGGATGGAGGGCGGCGCGGCGGGCCGCCTGGAGGCGTTCCACGACGTGGCGCGGGAGCGGGGCGTCAGCGCACAACAGGTGGGCCTGGCCTGGCTGTTGGAGCGGTCGCCCTCGGTGATCCCGATCCCTGGGGCGAGTCGGCCGGAGACGATCCGGGACTCGGCGGGGGCGGCGGAACTGGAGCTGAGCGCGGAGGAGATGACACGGCTGGACGCGGCCGCGGACGGGGCTGCGGACGCGCTCAGGGGCTCGTGAGGGCTGCCGTCTCGGCGGCGTAGAGCTCGGCGGCGTCGAAGCCCATGCCGGTGAAGTGCCCGGCGAGTTCGAGGGACAGCACGCCGTGCAGGCGGGTCCAGAAGGTGAGAGAGCGACGGAGCGCCGCCGCGGACGCCGGATGGTCACCGGCCCAGTCCCGGTGTTCGGCGAGGTGCGCGTCGAGGGCTTCCGCCGCGGGGTCGGCCGGAGGTTCGAGGGCTTCGACGGCGGCGAAGGCGTCGAGCAGGACGGCCATGACCTCGGAGGCGATCCGGGTGGTGTCCTCGGGTGCCTGATAGCCCGGCACGGGCGTCCCGAAGACGAGCAGATAGCGGTGCGGGTCGTCCAGCGCCCAGCGGCGCATCGTACGGGCCAGTTCCGCGAGGTCCGCTCCCGCCGCGGCGCGCGCACGGAAGACGTCCGCGAGACTCCGGTACGCGTCCCTGATCAGCGCGGTGATCAGCTCGTCCCGGTTGGCGAAGTACCGGTACAGCGCGGGTCCGCTCATGCCCATCTGCTTGGCGATGGCATTGAGCGAGATCGCGGACGCGCCTGCGCTGCCGATCTGCTCCCACGCGAGCTTCTTGATCTCTTCCCGTACCTGGGCGCGGTAGCGCTCCCGGGGGGTTCTGGGATCAGGCTCGGGCACGGTGGCCTCCGGGCTGCGTGGCTATAGTGTCGAGGTTTTGCTAGACGCTATCACCATGCGAGGGCTGGGGCTCAGGGCCTGGGGGTCAGGGGGCTGACGCTGCCGCGGTCTCGGTCTCTGTTTCCGCCTCCGTCGCTTCTTCTTCGGCCTCGTTCTCGCCCTGCACCCCGAGCAGCCTGCGGGTCAGGCGGTCGTGGTCGGAGAGGAGTTCGTCGAGGGCGGCGCGGACGTCCGCCGGCCGGGTCCGTTCGGACTCGCGCTCGGCGGCGATCAGTACGGCGCGACGGACCAGTTCCTTGGTGAAGGAGGCGGTCGTGCCCTCGGTACGGGTCACCACCTCCGCGGCGACGTCCTCGCCGAGGCCGAGGCCGGAGCCGTACAGACCGAGGAGGCGGGCGCGGCCCTCCGCGTCCGGGAGCGGGATCTCCACGGCCAGGTCGACTCGGCCGGGGCGCTGGACGAGGGCCGGCTCCAGCAGGTCGGCCCGGTTGGTGGTGAGCAGGAAGGCGACGTCGGCGTCGTCGCCGAGGCCGTCCATCTCGTTCAGCACCTGGAAGAGCAGGGGCTGCTCGCCGCCGCCGTAGTCCCGGGCCTCGGCGATCAGGTCGCAGTCCTCCAGGACGACCAGCGCGGGCTGGAGCATCCGGGCCAGGGCGCAGGCCGGGCCGATGGCCTGGATGCTCGTGCCGGCCAGGATCACGACCGTGAACTGCGGGAGGTGGGAGAGGAGATAGCGGATCGTGTGGGTCTTTCCGGTGCCGGGCGGACCGTAGAGGAGGAGTCCGCGGCGCAGGTGCTGGCCCGCGGCGCGCAGCTGCTCGCGGCGCCGGGCCACGCCGACGACCTGGCGTTCCACGCGCTCCAGGAGGCCGGCCGGGAGGACGATGTCGTCGCGGGTGAGGTCGGGGCGGCGGTGGAAGCGGAAGGGGCCGAGGCCGTGGCCGAACTCCGAGCCCTCGAAGGAGAGGACCTGGCCGCGGAAGATGTTGCGCTCGCGCACGAGTGCGTCGATCTCGGCGAGGAAGCGGTCGGCGAACTCGGTGTTGGTGGCGAGGACTTCGATCTCGACCTTGTTGCGGCCGTACTCGTCCTGGGGGCCGCGGAGCAGGACCGCGAATCGTTCGTCGGCCTCGGTGCCGAGGTAGAAGCCGCAGGAGACGCAGGCCAGTTCCTCGTCCGGGGAGACCGGGAGGTGGGCGTAGTCGACGGCACCGATGGTGAAACGGTCGTAGCGGTCGGCGGCTTCGAGGATGTCGCCGAGGGTGAGGTCGCCGTGGTGCTGGGAGCCGCGGAGGCCGATGAGTTCGTGGGTGCGGGTGGGGGTGGCGAACCAGCGTTCCAGGGCGAGGTGGACGTTGGGGAGGTCGTAGGGGGCGTAGGCGGCCTTGACCACGGGGCGGTCGGTGGGGGTGGCGCCGAGGTGTTTGCGGAGGCGGTTGCTGAGGTTGCGGGTGGGGTCGTTGTGGTCGGGGCGGTGGGGGTGGGCGACGGCGGTGAGGAAGTCGTAGAAGAGTTCGCTGACGCGTTCGAGGTCGATCGGTTCCGTCGATTCGCCCATGCCGTGACCTCCGTATGCCCGAACGGACCGTTTCACACCGGGGTGTCCAGGGTGGGTCGAACGAGGCTGACGGGTCAAAGGATTTCCCTCGCCCCCGCCGCCCTTACCCGTCCCATCCCCAGGGGCTGCCGCCCCTTCGACCCCACCAGGGGGCTCCGCCTCCTGAACCCCCGCGGGGCTTCGCCCCCTGCACCCCACCAGGGGCTCCGCCCCTGGACCCCGCCGGCCTGAACGGCCTCGTCCTCAAACGCCGGACGGGCTGGATATACCGACCGGCACCGAAAAGGGTGCCGTCAGTCTGCGGGCATGCGTGCCGCCTGGGGCGGCGCCCACCCGGGCAGGCGGTGCCGATGAAGCCGCTGAGCCTGCGGGCATGAGTGCCGCCTGGGGCGGCCCCGCTGCCAAAGAGAGGCGGCACCCCGTTGGCGCCGGGCTGCGCGACCCACCCCCGGCCGGCGCGAAACTGCGGGTGCGTGGGGGCTGGTCGCGCAGTTCCCCGCGCCCCTTTCGGGGCGCTGGCAGCGGCGCGAGGCGGCGGGCTCTGGGCGTGCCCGCCGCCTCGTTCCCCCGTCCCCCGAGGGTCCGCTACTCCCCCGTCCCCGTCCCCGCCCGCGCAGCGTCCCGGCGGCCGGTCATGAGGAGGAGGAGGTCGGCGATCGGGGCGCGGACCTCCTCGCCCTTGCCGCGGGTCCAGTCGATGTCGGTGGCGATGATGCGGGCGTGCGGGAGTGGCCAGGGGCGGGGCGGGAAGCGCATCGTCCAGACGCGGTCGGCGGCGTCTCGGGCGGCGGCCGGGGGCATTGCGCGCCGGCGGCCGAGGGCGAGGGCGATGTCCTGGCCGTGGACGAGGATGTCTAGCAGCGGTTCGCGGGGCGTGGTCGTAGGCGCCAGGCGGCGGGAGCCGATGGTCGAGCGGAGGTTGGCGACGATGTCCGCCACGGGGCGCTCCGCCTCCCGGACCGCCGTGTCGTGGATCATCCGGTCGACGTTGCCCCGGGCCCGGGCGAAGTCGCGCAGGCAGCCGGCGTAGGTGATGCGGGCCGCGAGGGTGAGGTGGGCGGCCACGTCACGCACCCGCCAGTCGCCGCAGCGCGTCGGCGTCTCCCATTCCTCCGGGGTCAGCCCCTCCAGGAGGTCGGCCAGGCTCGCCCGCTCCCGGTCGACGATCTGCCAGCGCTCGTCGGTCCCCAGCACCACGCCCACGCCCACGGGAATCACCACCCACTCAAGTGGTAAGCTTCTCTGACCAAAGTAGTCAGAGGCTCTGACCAATGTCAAGGCGAAGGAAGGACGGAGGCGCGGTCATGGTCGCGGAGAGCGAGCTCAATACGGGCGTGCTCCTGTTTCTCCCTTACCGGGCCCTGGAGAATCGTGTCTTCGCCGCGCTCGCCGAGGCCGGTTTCGACGACTTCACGCCCGCCCAGGCCCGGGTCATGCAGCGCATCGGGCCCAACGGCACCCGGCTCACCGAGCTCGCCGAGCAGGCCCAGGTCACCAAACAGACGGCCGGCTTCCTCGTCGACCAGCTGGAGAAGGCCGGCTATGTGACACGTAAGCCGGACCCGACCGACAGGCGGGCCCGGCTGGTGTGCACGGCGGAGAAGGCCCAGGCCGCCAAGGTGGTCGCCGACGCCGTGGTCGCCGAGGCGGAGCGGGAGTGGGAGGAGCACCTCGGCAAGCGCCGTATGAAGCAGCTGCGCGAGGCGCTCACCCTGCTGCGGGAGATCACCGACCCGTGGGCGTGAGCCCTTGGCCGGAGCGGGAAATGAGCCGAGCGGCCAAGGGCGTGAGCCCTTGGCCGGAGCACAGAAAAGAGCCGAGCGGTCAGGCCAACGGGGGGAGTGCCTGACCGCTCGGGGTTGTGGGGAGGGCTGCCTACGCCTTCGCGAGTTCCTTCTCGCCGCCCTGCTCCGGAACGTCCACGGGAACCGCGTCCTCCGCGCCGTCCTCCGCGCCGTCGTCCAGCAGCGTCTTCTCGTCGAACGGAAGCTGTCCGGCCAGCACCTGGTCCACCCGGCCCCGGTCGATCTCCTTCGTCCACGTACCGATCAGGACCGTCGCGACCGCGTTGCCGGCGAAGTTCGTCAGCGCACGCGCCTCGCTCATGAACCGGTCGATGCCGACGATCAGACCGATGCCGTCCACCAGCGCGGGCTTGTGGGACTGGAGTCCGCCCGCCAGGGTGGCCAGGCCCGCGCCCGTGACACCCGCCGCGCCCTTGGACGCGACCAGCAGGAACAGCAGCAGCGGGATCTGCTCGCCGATCGACATCGGCGTCCCCATGGCGTCCGCGATGAACAGGGAGGCCATGGTCATGTAGATCATGGTGCCGTCGAGGTTGAAGGAGTAGCCGGTCGGAACCGTGATGCCGACCACCGGCTTGCTGACACCGAGGTGCTCCATCTTCGCGATGAGCCGCGGCAGCGCGGACTCCGACGACGACGTCGACAGGATCAGCAGGAACTCACGGCCCAGGTACTTGAAGAACGTGAAGATGTTCAGGCCCGCGACGACCCTCAGCAGCGCGGCGAGCACGATGAAGACGAACAGGAAGCACGTGGTGTAGAAGCCGAGCATCAGCACGGCCAGGCTCTTGAGCGCGTCCAGACCGGCCGAACCGGTGACGGCGGCGATGGCACCGAAGGCGCCGATCGGGGCGGCCCACATCACCATGGCGAGGATGCGGAAGACCAGCCGCTGGATGTGCTCCACACCGCGCAGGATCGGCTGCCCGGCCGGGCCCATGGCCTGGAGCGCGAAGCCGGTGAGCAGCGCGACGAGCAGGGTCTGGAGGACCTCGCCGCCGGTGAATGCGGAGACGATCGTGGTCGGGATGATGCCGAGCAGGAACTCGGTGGTGTCCTTGGCCTCCGCGTCGACCTGTGCGTGGCCGACGTCCTTGACCGCGTCGGTGACCGCGAGGCCGGTGCCGGGCTCCAGGATGTTGCCGACGACCAGGCCGATGCCCAGGGCCACCAGCGACATCACCGTGAAGTAGGCCAGGGCGATACCGCCGACGGCACCGACCTTGGCGGCCTTGCGCACCGAGCCGATGCCCAGCACGATCGTGCAGAAGATGATCGGCGAGATCATCATCTTGATCAGGTTCACGAAGCCGGTACCGATCGGCTTCAGCTCGACGGCGAAGTCCGGCGCGGCCAGACCGACGGCGATGCCGAGGGCGACCGCGACGATCACCGCGATGTAGAGGTAGTGGGTGCGGTCTCGTTTGACTGCGGGTGCCGTTTCGGGGGTGCTGGCGGCCACGGCTGCCCTCCTTGACGTCTTCGTCGGCATCACCGGCGTGCGGCTCACGTCCGGGGGATTGAGGAATGCCGTGA
Source organism: Streptomyces sp. NPDC079141 (assembly GCF_040686775.1). Lineage (NCBI taxonomy): Bacteria > Bacillati > Actinomycetota > Actinomycetes > Kitasatosporales > Streptomycetaceae > Streptomyces > Streptomyces sp. NPDC079141. Next base: position 18,229 of record NZ_JBFBLP010000014.1, read on the forward strand.
CTATCTCCCGCCCTGTGAGGGCGGTCACCCTTCCGTTCATTTAGTTCATGCTTAACCGGAGAGGCACACTGACGACATGCGCTTCCCCGTCCCCCGACCCCGCAGCCTGGCCGGCCAGCTGTTCGCCATGCAGGCCGTGCTGATAGCGGTGCTCGTGGCCGGATACGCGCTGTTCACCTACGTCAGCGACCGCAGCCAGGCCGAGGAAGCGGCCGGCCGTCAGGCGCTGGCAGTGGCCCGCTCGGTGGCGGACGCCCCGTCCGTGCGGGAGGCGATCCGCACCTCCGACCCCACGGCCCGGCTCCAGCCGTACGCGCAGCGGGTGCAGCGGGACACCGGGGTCGACTTCGTCACGATCATGAACCCGCAGGGCATCCGCTGGACCCACCCCCGGCCGGAGGAGATCGGCCAGCACTTCCGCGGCCACATCGAGGCCGCGCTGCGGGGCGAGACCTTCACCGAGACCTACACCGGCACCCTCGGCCCGTCGGTCCGCGCCGTCACACCGGTCCGGGACGGCGGGGAGATCGTCGGCCTGGTCAGCGCGGGCATCAGGGTCGAGGAGATCAGCAAGCGGGTGGAGGGCCAGCTGACGGCCCTCATCGGGGTCGCGGGCGGCGCGCTCGCGCTGGGCGCGGTCGGCACGTACGTCGTCAACGCCCGGCTGCGCCGGCACACCCACGGCATGAACGCGGCCGAGCTCAGCCGGATGCACGACTACCACCAGGCCGCGCTGCACGCCGTGCGCGAGGGGCTGCTGATGCTCGACGGCCAGTTCCGCGTGGCGCTGGTCAACGACGGCGGCCGTGAACTGCTGGGCGTCTCGGAGGAGGTCGTCGGCCAGTCCGTCGCCGACCTCGGGCTGCCACCGTCGCTGACCGGCGCGCTGCTGGCCTCGGAGCCGCGGGTGGACGAGGTGCATCTGACGGCGGACCGGGTGCTGGTGGTGAACACCTCGCCGGTGTCCGGCGGAGAGCGCCGCGGCACCGTCGTGACCTTGCGCGACGTAACCGAACTCCAGTCGCTGATGGGCGAGTTGGACTCCGAACGGGGTTTCACTCAGGCGCTGCGCTCACAGGCGCACGAGGCGGCCAACCGCCTCCACACGGTCGTCTCGCTGATCGAGCTGGGCCGGGCCGAGGAGGCCGTCGACTTCGCCACCGCCGAACTGGAACTGGCCCAGGCGCTGACCGACCAGGTGGTGGCCGCGGTGAGCGAACCGGTGCTGGCGGCCCTTCTGCTGGGCAAGACCGCCCAAGCGAACGAGCGGGGCGTGGAGCTGGTGGTGTCGGAGGACAGCCGCCTGGACGACGGCCTCCTGCCGTCGTCGCTGCCCGCGCGGGACCTGGTGACGATCCTCGGCAACCTGATCGACAACGCCGTGGACGCGGCGCAGGGCGGTGTGCCGGCGCGGGTGACGGTGACGGCGTACACGGAGGACGGGGCGCTGGTGCTGCGGGTGTCGGACACCGGGGAGGGAGTGGACCCCGCGCACGCCGAGACGGTGTTCGAGCGGGGCTTCTCGACGAAGCCGGCGGGGCCCGGCGGGCGCGGGCTGGGGCTGGCGCTGGTGCGGCAGGCGGTGAGCCGGCACGAGGGCTCGCTGACGGTCGCGGCGGCGGCCGGGGGCGGGGCGGAATTCGAGGTGCGGTTGCCGCTGGGGGCGGGGGCCGTACGGACAGGTGAAGGCGTAGTTTCTGGGGGCGCAGTCTCTGGAGGCGACGTATGACCACCGAACAGCAGATCCGTGTCCTGGTCGTGGAGGACGACCCCGTCGCCGCCGACGCGCACGTCATGTACGTCAACCGCGTCCCCGGCTTCACGGCGGTCGGCAAGGCGCACACCGGCGCGGAGGCGCGCCGCGCGCTGGACCGTACGCCGGTCGACCTGCTCCTGCTGGACCTCCACCTGCCGGATGTGCACGGCCTCCAACTCGCCCGCTCACTGCGGGCGTTGGGCCACCACGCGGACGTGATAGCGGTAACGTCGGCACGGGATCTGGCGGTGGTGCGGGAGGGCGTCTCGCTGGGCGTGGTCCAGTACGTCCTCAAGCCGTTCACCTTCGCCACCCTGCGGGACCGTCTGGTGCGCTACGCCGAGTTCCACGCGGCCGTCGGCGAGGCGAGCGGCCAGGACGAGGTCGACCGGGCCCTGGCGACCCTGCGCGCACCGGGTCCGGCGGCCCTGCCGAAGGGCCTGAGCGCGCCGACGCTGGAACGGGTGACGGTGGCCCTGCGGGACTGCGGGGAGGGACTGACCGCAGCCGGCCTCGCCGAAGCGGTGGGCATCTCGCGGATCACGGCCCGGCGGTATCTGGAGCATCTCGTCGATGCCGGGCGGGCGGCGCGGAGTCCGCAGTACGGGACGGTGGGGCGGCCGGAGCTGCAGTACCGGTGGGTGCGCCGCTCTACGTGAACGGCCGTGCGTAGAGAACGACTTGGGAGGCGAGTCCGGTGAGGGCGAGGGCTTCGACGACCGAGACGACGAGGAGCCCGGCAGACGTCTGCCCGGCGCCCCAGTAGACGGCGAGTCCGGCGAGCGGGACGACACAGAACGCCAGCAGGTCCACGGCGCACTGGAGTGCTTTACGGGTGTGGCGGCGGCCGTCGGTGCGATGCGCGGTCTCCCACGCGAACGCCCCCTCCGCCTGGGCGAGTTGACCGAGCCGGGGCCCGAGGTCCTGACGTATGTACCGGCCGATCGCGGAGATCTTCTCGTCGTTGACGAGGTAGGTCCAGCCGAGGACCACGCACACCGGCGGAATCGCGAGCAGCATCGCCGACTGCTCGGCCTGCGCGGCCGCGGCGATCACGACGGCGACGACGGTGAGGGTGACGTAGAGGAGGTTGTCGCGGAAGCCGATGCGGGTCTTCTGCTCGTCCTTGACGGTCTGGTACTCGGCGAGGAGGAGTTGACCGAGGGTGACGTCCTGCTCCGCCATGCGCTTTCCTTCCCCCGGTGGTGATGCTTGGCAGTACCTTAAATGCGTGCCGCAGACTTCACCGACTGTTGTCGTGCTTACCGCGCTGGCTGTCGAGTACGACGCCGTCCGTGCGTACCTTGAGGCTCCGGAGGAGTTGGTCCACGACGACGGCATGCGGGTGGAGCGCGGGCGGCTCGCCGGCACTGAATGGACGCTGGCCGTCGCCGAGTTGGGCGAGGGCGCCCTGAACTCCTCCGCGCTCACCACGCAGATCATCGCCTGGCTGCGCCCCGAGGCCGTGCTCTTCGTGGGGGTGGCGGGTGCCCTGAAGGACGATGTCGCGATCGGTGACGTCGTGGTGGGGACGAAGGTGTACGCCGTGCAGGGCGGGAAGGTGACGCCGGAGGGCTTTCAGGCGCGGCCCGAGGTCTGGCACGGGTCGAACCGGCTGCTGCAGGCGGCGCGGTCGGCGTTGCGGGGGCAGGGGGATGTCCGGGGGCACCTGAAGCCGATTGCCTGCGGGGATGTGGTGCTGACCGACGACAGGTCGGCGTTCGCCGAGTTCATCGGGCGGAACTACAACGACGCCAACGCGATCGAGATGGAGGGGGCGGGGGCGGCGCATGCGGCGCATCTGAGCGGGCAGTTGGACGCGCTGGTGATTCGCGGGATCAGCGACCGGGCGAACCCTGGGAAGTCGAAGGCGGACAAGGGGGGTTCGCAGGAGCGCGCGGCCGCGCAGGCGGCGGCTGTGGCGGTGGGGGTGCTGCGCAAGCACCGGCCCCGGGGTTCCGGAGGTTCCGCCGACTCCGAGGAGGGGCCCCATTACGGGGGCGACCACATCGACTTCCGGGGCGGGGTCTTCCACGGGCCGGTCGTCGGAAAGCAGATCGGGCAATAGAGGGACCGTTCACGGTCCGGTGCCGCGGGCGACGGCGACACTCCCACCGCGCCCGCTGGGCTTCACCGGCAGGTCGGCCGAGCTGGAGCGGCTGCTGGGGCAGCTCGCGCCGGGGGCGGACGGACAGGCGGTGCTCATCTTCGCGGTGACCGGCATGGGCGGCATCGGGAAGACGGCACTGGCGATCGAGGCCGCGCACCGGGCGAGCGCGAGGGGCTGGTTCCCCGGCGACACGCTGTTCGTGGACCTGCGGGGGTACGACGACAATCCGGTGACCGCGGACCAGGCGGTACTGGCGCTGCTGGACGCCTTGGGCGTACGGGGTGCCGATCTGCCACCGACGGCGACGCAGCAGTACGACGCCTATCGCGCACTGCTCGCCGAACGGCAGGAGCGGACGCTGCTGATCCTCGACAACGCCTCGGATCCGGCGCAGTTCCTGGAGCTGCTGCCCGGTACCGACCGTCACCGGGTACTGATCACTTCCCGGGACCGTCCGGACTCCTTGCCGGTACGGCTGATCGACCTGGAGACGCTGCGTCCGGACGACTCCGTGGCCCTGGTGACCCGGGCGCTGCACGACGCGGACGAGCGGGACGACCGACCGGCGAGGGAGCCGTCGGCGCTGCGTGAACTGGCCGACCTGTGCGGCCACTTGCCGCTCGCGCTCCAGATCGCGGCGGCGATGCTGCGCAGACGGCGGCATCGCCCCGTCGCCGTACTGGTGAGAGAGATCAGAGACGCCGGGGACCCGACCGCCGTCCTCGACAACGGCAGCCCCGGCACCGATCTGTACGGCCGTTCCCTCGTCCTGAGGCCGGTACTGGAGACGTCGTACCGCCGGCTGGCGCCGGAACAGGCACGCCTGCTGCGGCTGCTGTGCCTCGCTCCGGGCACGGACAGCGGCACCGAGGCCATGGCGGCGCTGGCCGACCGCGACGAGGGGGCGGTGACAGGACTGCTGGAGGACATGGCCGCCGCGTCGCTGGTGTCCCCAGTGCAGTCGGGCGGGCGATGGCGGGTGCACGACCTGGTGCGGGCGTTCGGGGCGGGTGTGGTGGCGAGGGACGCGGAACTGCGGGAGGAGGGGGAGGAGGCACGGGAGCGGCTGCTGGTCTTCTTCTGGCGGTGGGCGTATGCGGCCAACACCCGGTTGCTCTGGCTGCCCGGAATGGCGGAGCCGGAGCGCTTCGCGGACCGGCCACAGGCACTGGCCTGGCTGGACCGGGAGCGGGCGGGGCTGGTGGCCGCCGTGCAGTGGGCGGGCGAAGGGCGGTACGCGCACTGGGCGATGAGGCTGGCCCTGTCGCTGGCGGAGTACCTGGAGTGGCGACGGTACTTCGACGACGCGATCACCGTTGCCGGTACTGCCCGGGAGGCCGCCTGCCGCGCCGAGGATCTCCACTCCGAGACCCGCGCCCTGACCGACCTGGGCATGGCCTTGGACGAGGTCGGGCGGGCGGAGGAGGCGATCGAGGCCCACACCCGCTCCCGCGACCTGTACCAGGCCATGGGAGACCTCGAAGGCGAGGCCGACGCGTGGAACAACCTGGGCTGGTCCCTGGGGGAGACCGGCCGGACGGAGGAGGCCATCGAGGCCCACACCCGCTCCCGCGACCTGTACCGGACCGTGGCAGCGCCCGGAGGCGAGGCCGACGCCTGGAACAACCTCGGCAGCGCCCTGAAGGCGGTCGGCCGGACGGAGGAGGCCATCGAGGCCCACACCCGGGCCCTCGACCTGTACCGGGCCACCGGAGACCACCACCGCAGGGGCAAGGCGCTCCACAACCTCGGCAATGTGATGCTGGCAACGGGCCGGATCGAGGACGCGATCAAGGCGTACTCCATGGACCTGGAGATCTGCCGCCAGTTCGAGGACTGGTACGGGACGGGCCAGACCCTCGATGCCCTGGCCATCGCCCACTCGCGCGCTCACCGACTCGCCGAAGCCCGCGCCTACTACCTTGAGGCCGCCGACGCCTACACCCGGGCCAACGCCCCCGACAAAGCCGCCACCGCCCAATCCGCCGCAGACGCATTGACCTGACTAGACCACCCCACCTACGTTCACACGGCAGCCATCCCCGCGCCACAACGAAGTGAGCCCGCTGGAGGTCATGCCGTCATGCCTGTGCGCCGCACCGCCGCGTTACTTCTCACCACCGCCCTCGCCGCAGCCGCGACCCTCACCGCCTGCGGCGACGACTCCGGAAGCGACCCGGACACCCTGAAGGTCTCCTTCAAGCAGTCCACGGACAACAACATCAAGGTGATGGACACCTTCCTCGCGGACATCAAGAAGCAGTTCGAGAAGAAGTACCCCGGCAAGAAGGTCGAGTTCATCCCCATCAAGGCCCCGGACTCGGAGTACTACACCAAGCTCCAGCAGATGCTCCGCTCCGCGAAGACCGCCCCGGACCTGGTCTACGAGGACACCTTCCTCATCAACTCCGACATCACCAGCGGCTACTTGAAGCCCCTCGACGGGTACCTCGCCAAGTGGCCGGACTGGAACGAGTTCATCGACACGGCGAAGGCGGCGGCGAAGGGCGAGGACGGCAGGACGTACGGCGTTCCGGACGGCACCGACACCCGCGGACTCTGGTACGACAAGGGCATCTTCGCCAAGGCCGGCCTGCCCACCACCTGGCAGCCGAAGACCTGGGACGACGTCCTCGAAGCGGCCCGCACGATCAAGGAGAAGGTCCCCGACGTCACCCCCCTCAACGTCTACACCGGCAAGCCCGCGGGCGAGGCCGCCACCATGCAGGGCTTCGAGATGCTGCTCTACGGCACCGAAGACCGGCTCTACGACGAGCAGTCCAAGAAATGGATCGCGGGCAGCCAGGGCTTCAAGGACGCCCTGACCTTCGTAGAGACCGTCTACAAGGAAGAGCTCGGCCCGGACATCTCCACCGCTCTCGACCCCAACATCCAGACCATCGTCCGCGGCGACCTGCTGCCGAACGGCAAGCTGGGCATCAACCTCGACGGCTCCTGGCTCCCGCAGGACTGGCTGGAGGGCAGCGGTCACGAATGGCCCGAGTGGTCGGACGAGTTGGGCCTCGCCGCGATGCCCACCCAGCACGGCCAGGCCCCCGGCAAGGTGAGCATGTCCGGCGGCTGGACGTGGGCGATCCCGGACAAGGCGGCCAACCCCGGCCTCGCCTTCGACTTCATCGAGGTGATGCAGACGAAGGCCAACGCCCAGAAGTGGTACGTCGCCAACTCCGGCATCGCGGTCCGCAGCGATGTCGCCGACGACCCCGCCTACGCCGACGCCCAGCCCGGCATCAAGTTCTTCACGGACCTGGTGGCCAGCACGCACTACCGGCCCGCGTTCCCGGCGTACCCGAAGGTCTCCACGGCCGTCCAGGAGGCGATGGAGGGCGTGACGACGGGGGACGTGTCGGTCGAGGACGCGGCGAAGAACTACGACGAGGAGCTGCGGACGGCGACCGACGACCAGGTGATCGAGAAGTGAGCCCCCGCGCATGAGGAGCACGAGGACCATGCGGAGGACGACCACCCGCTTCCTCACCCTCTCCCCCGCCGTCGTCCTCCTGCTCCTCTTCCTCGCCGGCCCGATCGCCTACTGCGCCTGGATCGCCTTCACCGACCTCCAGCTCACCGGCCAGGCCGAGGAGTCGTTCGTCGGGTTCGAGAACTTCCGTACGGCGTTCGGGGACGAGGCGTTCCTGAACGCCGTATGGCTCACGCTCGTCTTCACGGTCGTATCGGCGCTGATCGGCCAGAACACGCTGGGCCTGGCGCTCGCCTCCCTGATGCAGCGCGCGTCGAAGCCGGTGCGCACACTGACGGGCGCCGTCGTGATCGCGGCCTGGGTGCTCCCGGAGGTCGTCGCCGGGTTCCTCCTCTACGCCTTCTTCCGCCGCGAAGGCACCCTGAACGCCATCCTGGACTGGCTCCATCTCCCCTCCCAGAACTGGCTGTTCACCCTCCCGATCCTGGCGGTGTCGTTCGCGAACGTCTGGCGGGGCACGGCGTTCTCGATGCTGGTCTACTCGGCCGCCCTGAACGAGATCCCCAAGGAGATCACCGAGGCGGCGGAGGTCGACGGCGCGAGCGGCTGGCGCCGCATGTGGCACATCACGCTGCCGATGATCCGCCGCTCCATCGGCACGAACCTGATGCTCATCACCCTCCAGACCCTGTCCGTCTTCGGGCTGATCTGGGTGATGACGAGGGGCGGGCCGGGCGGCAGGAGCCAGACGCTCCCCCTGTTCATGTACGAGGAGGCGTTCCAGAAGAGCATGATCGGCTACGGCACGGCGGTGGCGCTGTTGTTGCTGGTGGTGGGTTCGCTGTTCTCGGTGGTCTACCTGCGGCTGCTGCGGACGGAGGTGTAGCGCCCTTGCGGTCCCGAAGAACGACTCGCCGCCTGGCCGCCGACGCGGGTCTGCTGGCCGTCGCGGCGGCCTTCGTGCTCCCGCTGGCCTGGGTGGTCCTCTCCTCCCTCGACCCGCGCGCGGACCTGACGGTGAAGGTGCCGGACGGCGTGACGCTGGACAACTTCGACGCGGTCCTGACGGACGAGATCACCTTCACGCCGCTCCTCAACAGCCTGCTGCTGTGCGGAGGCGGGACCGCGTTGACGGTGGCGTGCGCGGCACTGGCGGCGTACCCGCTGTCGAGGTTCCGCTCCCGCCTCAATCGCCCCTTCCTCCTGACGATCCTGTTCGCGACCTGCCTGCCGATCACGGCGGTCATGGTCCCGGTGTACGCCCTGTTCGTCCAGGTCAACCTGATCGACACCATGCGGGGCACGATCTTCTTCTTCGCCGCCTCCCAACTCCCCTTCGCCATCTGGCTGATGAAGAACTTCATGGACGGCGTACCGAAGGAACTGGAGGAGGCGGCCTGGACGGACGGGGCGAACTCCCTCCAGTCACTCATCCGGATCGTGCTCCCCCTGATGGGCCCGGGAGTCGCGGTCGTGACCGTCTTCTCGTTCGTGATGATGTGGGGGAACTTCTTCGTCCCGTTCATGCTGCTGCTGACACCGGACCAGATGCCGGCGGCGGTGAGCATCAATGAGTTCTTCGGGAACCGGGGATCGGTGGTGTACGGGCAGCTGGCGGCGTTCTCGGTCATCTACTCGACGCCGGTGATTCTGCTGTACGTGCTGGTGGCCCGGCGGCTGGGCGGGGGGTTCGCGCTGGGCGGGGCGGTCAAGGGGTGACCCCCAACTCCCCCTCTGATCAGGGGACTTCGCAGTACCTTGAGCAGGTGCCCACCATCGCCGTGCTCACCGCCCTCCCCCTCGAATACATGGCGGTCCGTGCCCACCTCACGGACATCGAGAAGCGCGTGCACCCCGAGTACGGCACCCGGGCAGAGGTGGGCCGGCTGCCCGGAACCCCCTGGCAGATCGCGCTCCTTGAGATGGGCGAGGGAACACGCGGGGCCGCCGCGCTCACCGAGCGCGCGATGACCTGGCTGACCCCGCAGGCGGTCCTCTTCGTCGGCGTGGCGGGCGGCCTGAAGGAGGACATCGGGATCGGCGACGTCGTCGTCGCCACCAAGGTGTACGCCATCCACGGCGGCAAGGAGACCCCCGACGGCTTCCTCGATCGCACGGAGACCTGGCAGGCCCCGCACGACCTGGAATCGGCCGCCCGGCACGCCCTGCGCGGCAAGCCCCACATCCACTTCAAGCCCATCGCCGCCGGTGAAGTCCTCCTCGCCGACGCCGACTCCCCTCTCGCCCACCGCCTCCGGCAGCGCTTCAACGACGCGGTCGCCATCGAGATGGAGGCCTCCGGCGTGGCGCACGCGGCCCATCTCGCGGGCGGGGCGGGCGCGTTGATCATCCGGGGCATCAGCGACAGGGCGGACGCGGGGAAGTCGGCGGCGGACGCACGGGGCTCCCAGCCGGAGGCTGCCGCCCGGGCGGCGGAGGCGGCGGTGGCCGTACTCCACGAATGGGAACCCAAGGAGAAGCCGCTCCAGCACCACGGCCCCGTGCCCACCGCCTCGACCACCCTCCCGCCCCGCCCCCTCGGCTTCACCGGACGATCGGCAGACCTGTCCCATCTGCTCGCCCACCTCACCCCCACCCCCGACGCCCCGACCGCGCCCCCGCTCCTCATCTCCGCCGTCACCGGCATGGGTGGCATCGGCAAGACGGCACTGGCGATCGAGGCCGCGCACCAGGCGTGTGCGCAGGGCTGGTTCCCGGGCGGGATGCTCTTCGTCGATCTGCGGGGGTACGACGACAATCCGGTCACCGCGGACCAGGCGGTACTGGCGCTCCTCGACGCTCTCGACGTACGCGGCACGGATCTGCCGACGTCCACGGCACGCCAGTACGACGCCTACCGGAGCCGGCTCTCCCAGCACCAGCCGCGCACCCTCCTGATCCTCGACAACGCCTCGGACCCGTCCCAGTTCCTTCCCCTCCTCCCCGGCACCGGCCATCACGGTGTCCTGATCACGTCCCGCGACCGCCCCGACTCGCTCCCGCTGCACACCGTCGACCTGGAGACCCTCTCCGAGGCCGACTCGATCGCCCTGGTGACCACCGCCCTCAGCAACGACCCGCGCGACGACCGCCCGTCCCGCGAGCCGGAGGCCGTCCGCGAACTGACCGCTCTCTGCGGCCACTTGCCCCTCGCCCTCCAGATCGCCGCCGCGATGCTGCGCAGACGCCGCAACCGTGACATCGCCACCCTGGTGGCCGAGATCAGGAGGGTCGGAGACGCGCTGACCGTCCTCGACCACGGCAGCCGGGGCACGGACCTGTACGGCCGTTCCCTCAGCCTCCGCCCGGTCCTGGAGACGTCGTACCGCCGGCTGCCGCCGGACCGCGCCCGGCTGCTGCGGCTGCTCGCCCTCGCCCCGGGCGCCGACGCGAGCACGGAGGCCGTGGCCGCGCTCACCGGCCTGGACCTGGATCTCACCGCGAGCCTGCTGGAGGACCTGACCGCCACCGGTCTCGTCACGGCCGTGAAGGCACCGAGAGGTGTGCGCTGGCGACTGCACGACCTGGTGCGGGCGTTCGGGGCGGGCGTGGTGGCGGAGGACGCGCTGCTCCGGGAGGAGGGGGAGGCGGCGCGGGTTCGGCTGCTGGAGTTCTACATGCACTGCACCGTAAGGGCGGACAACCGGCTGGAATGGCGTCCGGGGGTGGAGGAACCGGAGCTGTTCACGGACCGGGCCCACGCACTGGCGTGGCTGGACGCGGAGCGGGCGGGGCTGGTGACCGCCGTGCAGTGGGCGGCGGGCGAGAAGCGGTACGCGTACCAGGCGGTCTTCCTGGCCAACTGCCTGGATGTGTATCTGCGTTGGCGCCGGTACTTCGACGACGCCATCACCGTGGCCCGCACCGCGCAGGAGGCCGCGCACCAGGCCGGGGAACGCGGCGCCGAGGCCGTCTCATGGACCGCCCTGGGCAGCGCCCTGCGGGAGGCGGACCGGGTGGAGGAGGCCATCGAGGCGCACACCCGCTCCCGCGATCTGTACCGGGCCAGGATCGACCGCCGGGGCGAGGCCATCGCCTCGCACAATCTCGGTAACGCCCTGCGGGACGCCGGCCGGATCGAGGAGGCCATCGAGGCCCTCACCCTCGCCCGGGACGCCCACCACGCCTCCGGGGACCAGCGCGGCGAGGCCGACGCCTGGACGAACCTCGGCCTCGCGCTGATCAAGCAGGACATGGTGGAGGACGCCATCGACGCCCACAGCCGGGCCCGCGACCTGTACCAGGCCGCCCGTGACCGCCACCGCGAGGGTATGGCGTGGAACAACCTCGGCTTCGCCCTGGACGATGCCGGCCGGATGGAGGAGGCGGTCGAGGCCTACCGCAAGGCGCTGGAGACCCACCGGGAGTTCGAGGACTGGTACGCGACGGGCGCCACCCTCTTCAACCTGGCTCTCAACCACAAGCTGACCCACCGCACCGCCGAGGCCCGGACGCTCTTCCTGCAGGCCGCCGATGCCTACGCCCGCGCCAACGCCCCGGCCGAGGCCGACGACGCCCGCGCCCGGGCCGAGCAGCTGGGCTAATCGCCCTGCGGCAGCACCCCCGCCCGAAACGCCTCCACCCCCACCACTCTCCGCACCCGGTCCGCCTCGATCAACAACATCACCCGCCGCTCCCCGGGCAGCAGCCACGGGTAGCGCTCCTCCCCGATGTACTTCTTCGCCAGCCGGTCCATCGCCCGCTCCGCCGGCTCCCCCTCCACGAACCGCACGACCCGCCCCCGGATCTCCGCCCGGTCGTAGGGGTTCTCCGGGTCGTGGTGGGACAGCGAAACGAACGGATTGCGCCGCAGGTTGTCCACCTTGATCCGCCCGATCGACGTGTTGACCATGACGTACTCCCCTTCGATGTCCGCCCACATGGGCGAGACGTGGGGAGCCCCGTCCGGACCCACCGTCGCGAGATGCCAGAAGTTCGGAGCCAGAAGCCGCTCGCGAATATGCCCGCCGAGCTTGCCGTTCATCGGCACACCACCCTCCGGGGTGTCCACGCGATCACCCCGGCGCCATACTCCTCACCACTCCCGCCCCACCGACAGGCGATCTTCGGCCACCCCGCCTCCGCGGCCGGATCCGTACGTTCCTACAATCCGTAATCCTGGCCGAACAGACCGTAGTCACCGCACTCCCGCACCCTTAGCTTGAGGGCCGTGCGCCGACCCCCAGCTCAACCGAACCAGCCCCCCACCCCGCCGACACCGCCGTTCAACGCCCCCGCCGCCCGCCGGCTCCGTGCCGCCCTGAACATGGGCCCCGAACATGTCGCCTACGGCATGCGCGTGTCGTACGGACTCCCCTATGTCACCCCGGACCTCGTCACCGCCTGGGAACGCGGGGTGTTCTCCCCCTCCAACCCCGAACTCACCGCTCTCGCGGGCGTCCTGTGGTGCTCGCCCGGCGAGCTGCTCGGCCGGCCGCGGACGCTGCGTGAGCACCGCATGTCCCGCGGGCTCGCGCCCGAGGACGTCGCCCGTGCCGTGGGGCACGAGCTCCACGTCTATCTGCGGATGGAGGAGAGCGACGACTGGCGCGGCACCGACCGCCAGTCCGCCGCCCTCGCCGATCTCCTCGGGCTCGCCCTGCCCGACTTCGTCACCGTCACCGGGCGGGACGACAAGCTCGCCGATCTGCTGCGCAGCGCGGTGACGACGCGCTGGCAGGCGTACGTCCGCCCGATCGGCAAGTTCCTCCCGCTGGAGCGGCGGATCCTGGAGGACGCCCTCCAGGATCTGCACGCCGACTACCACGGTCAGATGGTCGCCACCCTGAGCTGGGGCGGGAGCGGCGACAGCGGATCCAGCGCGTCGGGGCGGGAGTTCCTGGAGCGGATCGTGGAGCACTTCTGGACCCGGGTCAGTGACCGTTCCCCAGGTGGGGTCTGAGCGGGTCCACGCAGCGCGGTCTAGAAGACCGACTCCGCCTCGTCCATGCGGTCCTTCGGGACCGTCTTCAGCTCGGTGACCGCCTGGGCCAGCGGCACCATCACGATGTCGGTGCCGCGCAGCGCGGTCATCCTGCCGAACTCGCCCCGGTGCGCGGCCTCCACCGCGTGCCAGCCGAAGCGGGTGGCGAGGACGCGGTCGTAGGCGGTGGGGACGCCGCCGCGCTGGACGTGGCCGAGGATGACCGGCTTGGACTCCTTGCCGAGGCGCCGCTCCAGTTCGAAGGCGAGGGCCGTGCCGATGCCCTGGAAGCGCTCGTGGCCGAACTGGTCGATCTCGCCCTTGCCGTAGTCCATGCTGCCCTCGGCGGGGTGGGCACCCTCGGCGACGCAGATGACGGCGAACTTCTTGCCGCGCGCGAAGCGTTCCTCGACCATCTTGACCAGGTCGGCGGGGTCGAACGGGCGCTCGGGCAGGCAGATGCCGTGCGCGCCGGCGGCCATGCCGGACTCCAGCGCGATCCAGCCCGCGTGGCGGCCCATGACCTCGACCACCATCACCCGCTGGTGCGACTCGGCCGTCGTCTTCAGGCGGTCCATCGCCTCCGTGGCGACGCCGACGGCCGTGTCGAAGCCGAAGGTGCGGTCCGTGGAGGAGATGTCGTTGTCGATCGTCTTCGGGACGCCGACCACCGGCAGACCGGCGTCCGACAGCATGCGGGCCGCCGTCAGGGTGCCCTCGCCGCCGATCGGGATGAGCGCGTCGATGCCGAAGTCGCGGGCGATGTCGGGGGCGTTCTCGCAGGCCTCGCGCAGCCGGTCGCGCTCCAGGCGGGAGGAGCCGAGGATCGTGCCGCCGCGGGCCAGGATGCCGCTCACCGCGTCCAGGTCGAGGGTGCGGTAGTGACCGTCGAGCAGACCCGCGTATCCGTCCTCGAAGCCGATGACCTCGTCGCCGTACTGGGTGAGCGCCCGGTGCACGACCGACCGGATCACTGCGTTCAGGCCGGGGCAGTCGCCGCCTGCGGTGAGAACTCCGATGCGCATCGTGCTGTGTCTCCTGCTCGCTGTTGATACCGGTGAGCCATTCCGATTGTTTCACGTCCCGCAGGACACTGTCGCTTCCGCCTGGTCCGTCCCCATCCGCCCGTTCCAGCCTTCGATCCTGACGGGCGCCTTATCTATCGACAGAGGTATTGTCAAGAGGGTTCTGCTCACCTCGGTGGGCGATTTTTATGACATCGAAGGTGAAGGGGAGACCACGCGTGACGCGCAGCGTGTACGTGACCGGTATCGATCGCGGTGACGGCCGCCAGGTCGTGGAACTGGGGGTCATGGAGCTGCTGACCCGGCAGGTCGACCGGGTCGGCGTCTTCCGTCCCCTCGTCCACGACGGCCCCGACCGCCTCTTCGAGCTGCTGCGCGCCCGCTACCGGCTGGCGCAGGACCCGGCGACGGTCTACGGCATGGACTACCACGAGGCGTCCGCGCTCCAGGCCGAGCAGGGCACCGACGAGCTCGTGTCCACCCTCGTCGACCGGTTCCATCTGGTCGCGCGCGACTACGACGTGGTCCTCGTCCTCGGCACCGACTTCGCCGACACCCAGCTCCCCGACGAGCTCTCCCTCAACGCGCGGCTGGCGAACGAGTTCGGGGCCTCCGTCATACCCGTCGTCGGCGGCCGCAAGCAGACCGCCGAGGCCGTGCGCGCCGAGACCCGCAACGCCTACCGGGCCTACGACGGACTCGGCTGCGACGTACTCGCCATGGTGACCAACCGGGTGGCGCGGGAGGACCGCGACGAGATCGCCGAACGGCTCGCCAACCGGCTGCCGGTGCCCTGTTACGTCCTGCCCGACGAGCCCGCCCTGTCCGCGCCGACGGTCTCGCAGATCGCCCACTCCCTCGGCGCGAAGGTGCTCCTCGGCGACGACTCGGGGCTGGCCCGCGACGCGCTCGACTTCGTCTTCGGCGGTGCGATGCTGCCGAACTTCATCAAGGCCCTGTCCCCGGGCTGCATGGTCGTCACCCCGGGCGACCGCGCGGACCTGGTGGTGGGCGCGCTGGCCGCGCACAGCGCCGGCACCCCGCCGATCGCCGGCGTGCTGCTCACGCTGGACGAGCGGCCCGGCGACGAGATCCTCACCCTCGCCGCCCGGCTCGCCCCCGGCACCCCGGTGATCTCGGTGCCCGGCTACAGCTTCCCGACCGCCGAGCACCTCTTCGCCATGGAGGGCAAGCTGAACGCGGCCACCCCGCGCAAGGCGGAGACCGCGCTCGGCCTGTTCGAGCGGTACGCCGACACCGGCGACCTGCTCAAGCGGGTGAGCGCCCCGAGCAGCGACCGCGTGACGCCGATGATGTTCGAGCACAAGCTGCTGGAGCAGGCCCGCTCCGACCTGCGCCGCGTGGTGCTCCCCGAGGGCACCGAGCCGCGCGTGCTGCACGCCGCCGAGGTGCTGCTGCGCCGCGGGGTGTGCGAGCTGACCCTGCTGGGCCCGGAGGACCAGATCCGCAAGAAGGCCGCCGACCTCGGCATCGACCTGGGCGAGACCCAGCTGATCGACCCGGCCACCAGCGAGCTGCGCGACTCCTTCGCCGAGAAGTACGCCCAGCTCCGCGCCCACAAGGGCGTCACCGTCGAGCTGGCCTACGACGTCGTCTCCGACGTGAACTACTTCGGCACGCTGATGGTCCAGGAGGGCCTGGCCGACGGCATGGTGTCGGGGTCGGTGCACTCGACGGCCGCGACCATCCGCCCCGGCTTCGAGATCATCAAGACCAAGGCGGACACGAAGATCGTCAGCTCGGTCTTCTTCATGTGCCTCGCCGACAAGGTCCTCGTCTACGGCGACTGCGCGGTGAACCCGGACCCGAACGCCGAGCAGCTGGCCGACATCGCCATCCAGTCGGCCGCCACCGCCGAGCAGTTCGGCGTGGAGGCGCGGATCGCGATGCTGTCGTACTCGACAGGTACGTCCGGCTCCGGCGCCGACGTCGACAAGGTGCGCGAGGCGACCGAGCTGGTGCGGCTGCGCAGGCCCGATCTGAAGATCGAGGGGCCGATCCAGTACGACGCCGCCGTGGAGCCGTCGGTGGCCGCCACCAAGCTGCCGGGATCGGATGTCGCCGGGCAGGCAACGGTTCTGATCTTTCCGGACCTCAATACGGGCAACAACACCTACAAGGCCGTGCAGCGTTCGGCCGGCGCCATCGCCGTCGGCCCGGTGCTGCAGGGTCTGCGCAAGCCCGTCAACGACCTGTCCCGCGGTGCGCTGGTGCAGGACATCGTCAACACCGTCGCCATCACGGCGATCCAGGCCCAGTCCCCCATCGAGAAGGCGTCCCAGCAGTGAGCTCGTCCCGCGGCACCCGCGTTCTAGTCCTGAACTCCGGCTCCTCGTCGGTGAAGTACCAGCTGCTCGACATGAGCGACCACAGCCGGCTCGCGGTGGGGCTCGTCGAGCGGATCGGTGAGGAGTCCTCCCGGCTCAAGCACACCCCGGCGGGCGGCGAGGCCCGGGAGTGGACCGGCCCGATCGCCGACCACGACGCCGCGCTGAAGGCCGTGTCGGCGGAGCTGGCCAAGGACGGCCTCGGTCTCGACTCGCCGGAGCTGGCGGCGATCGGGCACCGGGTGGTGCACGGCGGCAAGCACTTCACCGAGCCGACCGTGATCGACGACGCCGTGCTCGCCGAGATCGAGCGGCTGATCCCGGTGGCCCCGCTGCACAACCCGGCCAACCTCACCGGCATCCGCACCGCGCAGGCCCTCAGGCCGGACCTGCCGCAGGTCGCCGTCTTCGACACCGCGTTCCACACGACGATGCCGGAGTCGGCCGCCCGCTACGCGATCGACGTGAAGACCGCCGACCAGCACCGCATCCGCCGCTACGGCTTCCACGGCACGTCGCACGCGTACGTCTCCCGGGCGACGGCGAAGCTGCTGGGCAAGGCGCCAGAAGAGGTGAACGTCATCGTGCTGCACCTGGGCAACGGCGCCTCGGCCTCCGCCGTGCGCGGCGGCCGGTGTGTGGACACCTCCATGGGGCTGACGCCGCTGGAGGGGCTGGTGATGGGTACGCGCTCCGGAGACATGGATCCCGCCGTCATCTTCCATTTGATGCGCGTTGGCGGAATGTCCACGGACGAGATCGACACTCTTCTCAACAAGAAGAGCGGGCTGATCGGCCTGTGCGGTGACAACGACATGCGGGAGATCCGCCGCAGGGTCGACGAGGGTGACGAACAGGCGCAACTCGCCTTCGACATCTACATTCACCGGCTGAAGAAGTACATCGGCGCCTATTACGCCGTCCTCGGACGGGTGGACGCGGTGGCCTTCACAGCGGGAGTCGGGGAAAACGCGAGTCCGGTGCGGGAAGCTGCGGTGGCGGGCCTGGAGGAGCTGGGCCTGGTGGTGGACGGCGAGCTGAACGCCGTGCGCGGTGACGAGCCGCGGCTGATCTCGCCGGAGGACGCACGGGTGGCCGTGGCCGTCGTACCGACCGACGAGGAACTGGAGATTGCTACACAGACGTACGCGCTTGTAAATGGCTCACGGAATCTCACCTGAGCGGCATCCCGCCCCTTTGTATTTTCCGCCAGACGGAATATTCCGCGCCGAAACAAACCGATAGGATCGCCCCATGCGCCGTTCGAAAATCGTCTGTACTCTCGGCCCCGCGGTCGACTCCCATGAACAGCTCGTCGCGCTGATCGAGGCGGGCATGAACGTGGCCCGCTTCAACTTCAGCCACGGCACGCACGCAGAGCACCAGGGGCGGTACGACCGCGTCCGTGCCGCCGCCAAGGAGACCGGCCGCGCCATCGGCGTGCTCGCCGACCTCCAGGGCCCCAAGATCCGTCTGGAGACCTTCGCCGAGGGTCCGGTGGAGCTGGAACGCGGTGACGAGTTCGTCATCACCACCGAGGACGTCCCGGGTGACAAGCACATCTGCGGCACCACCTACAAGGGCCTGCCGGGCGACGTCTCGCGCGGCGACCAGATCCTCATCAACGACGGCAACGTCGAGCTGAAGGTCCTGGACGTCGAGGGCCCCCGGGTCAAGACGATCGTCATCGAGGGCGGTGTCGTCTCCGACCACAAGGGCATCAACCTGCCCGGCGCGGCCGTCAACGTCCCCGCACTGTCCGAGAAGGACGTCGAGGACCTGCGGTTCGCGCTGCGCATGGGCTGCGACCTGGTCGCCCTGTCCTTCGTCCGGGACGCGGGCGACGTCCAGGACGTGCACAAGGTCATGGACGAGGTCGGCCGCCGCGTCCCGGTCATCGCCAAGGTGGAGAAGCCGCAGGCGGTGAACAACATGGAGGACGTCGTGATGGCGTTCGACGGTGTGATGGTCGCGCGTGGCGACCTGGCCGTCGAGTACCCGCTCGAAAAGGTCCCCATGGTGCAGAAGCGGCTCATCGAGCTGTGCCGCCGCAACGCCAAGCCGGTGATCGTGGCGACCCAGATGATGGAGTCGATGATCACCAACTCCCGTCCGACCCGCGCCGAGGCCTCCGACGTGGCCAACGCGATCCTGGACGGCGCCGACGCGGTCATGCTGTCGGCGGAGTCCTCCGTCGGCGCGTACCCGATCGAGACCGTCAAGACGATGTCGAAGATCGTCCAGGCGGCCGAGCAGGAGCTGCTGTCCAAGGGCCTGCAGCCCCTCGTCCCGGGCAAGAAGCCGCGCACGCAGGGTGGTTCGGTGGCCCGCGCGGCCTGCGAGATCGCCGACTTCCTCGGCGGCAAGGGCCTGGTCGCCTTCACCAAGTCCGGTGACACCGCCCGCCGGCTGTGCCGCTACCGCGCCGCCCAGCCGATCCTCGCCTTCACCACCGACGAGGGCACCCGCAACCAGCTGGCGCTCAGCTGGGGCGTGGAGTCGCATGTCGTGCCGTTCGTGAACAGCACCGACGAGATGGTCGACCTGGTGGACCAGGAAGTGATCAAGCTCAACCGCTTCAACGAGGGCGACGTCCTCATCATCACGGCCGGCTCGCCCCCCGGCGTCCCCGGCACCACCAACATGGTGCGCGTCCACCACCTCGGCGGCGGCGACACCAACTGACGGCCCCGCAAAGGGCCTTGTACGGCACTGAGGGCGCCCCCTGGACAACAGGGGGCGCCCTCAGCCTTTGCGGCTCCCGAACGGGCTTGTACGGCCGCTCAGTCGGTCGTGAACTGATGCAGCCCGGGCACGTGCAGGGTCCCGCCGAACTGACCTGCCTGCACGACCTTCACCTTGGTGAAGTAGATGAGCGGGATGTCCAGCGGCGGCGGGCTCTCCGGGCTGAACGTCACCGGGATCAGCCCCAGCAGATTGCCGGAGATGCTCTCGGTGTACATCACCGTGTCGCCGTCGCGGATCGTCGACGTCGAGCCCTCGGCCGCCTGCACGTGGTACGTCTTGCCCGACTGCGCGTCCTTCACCGTCTGGTGCAGGTCGCCGATGTCGGTGCCGTCGGAGATGACGTACTTCAGGACCTCTTTGGTGGTGCCGCTGGCCGTCTTCACCTTGACGATGCCCTCGTACTTGGCACCCTTCAGCAGCAGCGAGCTGGCGTTCAGCTGCCACGGGTCGTCGGGCAGCGGCACGGTGTTGTCGACGCCGCCCTTCTCGTCCGTGGCGACCGGGCAGTCCTCGGGGTCGGTGGTGGAGCTCGCCGACGGGCTCGGCGTGGCGGTGGCCTCCTCGGCCGCCTCCTGAGCCGCTTCCTCGACCGCCTCGGTGGCGTCCTCGGCCGTCTCGGTGGTGTCCTTCACGGTGTCCTCGACCGTGTCGGTGACCTTGTCGGCCGTCTCCTGCACGGGGTCGGACGCATCCGGCTCGTCCGCGCTCGGCGACTCGGACGCCGACGGGGTGGCCGACGGCGACGGGCTCGCGCTCGCCGTGCCGTCGTCGCCCGGGGTGAAGATGCCGGTGATGGCGTCGCCGATGTCCTCCAGCAGGTTGCCGTCCGACTCGGAGGGCGACGGCGACGGGGAGGCCGTCGCGGTGTCGCCACCGGACTGGGCCTCGGGGGTCTTGGTCGCGGAGGGCGTGGGCTCGGCCTCGGCCTCGTCGTCGGAACCTGAATCCGACGAAGAGGAACCGTCGTCCGAGGAGCCGCCGTCCGCGCTGGCCGACGGCGACGGAGTCGGCTCCGCCGTCTCGTCCGTGCCCGCGGACTCGCTCTCGCTCGCGGACGGCGACGGGGACGGGGACGCGGACTCGCCCTCCAGGGCGGCCACGCACTCCTTGTACTCGTCGGCCGTCAGGCTCTTGGACGCGGGCTGGTCCTCCGCGTTGGCGAGCGTCGGAGTGAACCCCATCCCCATGAGGACCGCGGTCGGCATGGCCGCCAGGGCTATCGCCTTGCCGGCCGGCATGTGGAACCTGGTGAACAGCGGCTTCTTGGGTGCCGCATGGCGCGGCCCGGTTCTCGCACGGGACGCGTCCACGTCAGTCCCGTGGGTCACCTCGTCAGCCGGCACTGTGCCTCCCGTTCGCCCCGTTCACCGGGCTCGTTCCTGACAGATCGTTGGGCTCGTCCACCGCGTCCCGCGGAGCGGGGATCGCGCCCTCGGGCGCGTCGTTCTTCTCCAGGGTGGTGGTGGCCGGCGGTGCCGGAACCACGCCCTCGGGCGCGTCGCCCTCCGTGACCGTGTCCTCCTGGACCGGCTGCGGCTGCGGCGGCGCACCGGGCGCCCACGAGACGGCCATCGCGCCGCCGATGAGGGCGAACAGGAAGCCGATCAGGAAGCCGCCGAGGTTGGACACGGGGATGGACACCAGCGCCAGCAGGATCGCCGCCACACCCGCGAAGGTGCGCACATGCTTCTGGAACCAGAGGCTGATGCCGAGTACGACCAGCAGCACGCCGATGATCAGGGATCCGGCACCCGCGGTCGTGGCCATCGCCAGCGTCAGGTGGCCGATCTGGAGGCTCGCGTACGGGAAGTAGGCGATGGGGAGTCCGCCGAGCATGACGAACAGACCCGCCCAGAACGGCCTCTGGCCCCGCCAGGCGCGGAAGTTCCGCCTGAAGACCCGGAGGTAGTGCTCGTCGCGGCCGGGTACGGCAGGAGTCTCGGCGCTCATGGAAAACAGCTCCCTGCTACGGCGTTGCTGTGGTGGTGAGTTGCAGTGCTTGTGCCGGGCGCGTGAAGATCGCCCGGAGTGTGTGACGGGCGGGGGCGCCACCGGCTCCCCCGCCCGTCAGTGAGTGCTTAGTAGCACTCCTTGACACCCGTCGACAGCGACATCTTCAGACCGCTGAGCTTGAAGGTTCCGGCGGTGGTCGCCCACGCCGTCTGCTTCACGTCCTTCAGCACGACCGAGTCGGCCTGCTGAGCGAACCCGAACGGGTTGGCCTGCTCCTTGCCGCCCTTCATGCCCGGACCCTTGGCGGCGTCCTTGGCGGCCACACCGATGTCGATGCCCTTGAACGTCGCGTCGGCCTCAAGCTCGGCCACGTCGATGTACAGGTTCTCGGCCTCGACCGGCTTGTTCGGGTCTTCGCCGGCCCGCAGGATCAGGCTGACGCTCCCGAGCAGCGGGATGTCAGGGGTGACGACCGACTGGCACAGGCTGTTGATGGTCGCGGACTTGAAGCCCGAGACCGCGACGGGGTGAACCGTCTTCTTGCCGGTGAGCGTGTAGCCCTCGTCAAGGGCGCCGTACTGGACGAAGCCCGTACCGTCGAGCTGCTTGGTCGTCACCTTGAACGACTGGCCCGACACGCTGAACGACGCGGCGAGAGCGCCCTGCGCAAGGGCGACACCTATCGCGGCCGTGGCGGCCACGCTGGGCACCATCACGACGGCGAACCGCTTCCATCTGGTCCCGCCACGCACCTGGGACTCCATATTTCCTCCTTCTCGGACGTACATCTCCTGACCCTGACTGCCCCTGTCGAACATGACGGCTCAGCCGGGCAGGGATGGGAGAAGTGCTACGTCCTCGGGAAGGAGAGCGCCTGCGCTCGGCGGCGCGAACCGCGCCCGAATCACCGGCGATCACCCCCGAGCGACAACCACTGGTCGCGCCTGACACGCATCACGCACAACCTTGCTGGACAGGCTTCGCCGGGTGGGCGAAGACCCCCCTGTCCGAGAGCCGGCGCCACTGCCGCCGGCTCTGCTCGGTGGGGACCCTGGACTCCCGTGGCCCGACCGGCTGTCGGGTCGTACGGGAATGGACCGAGCGTCGCCGATCGTGGTGCATTCTCGCCGCCCGCACAAGGGGGTTCGTTACTCGCTAGTAACGGCCGGATAACCGAACAACGACCCGTCGGTCTCGGACGACGACACAGGGTGGTGTCAAGCGGGGGGACAAAGGAGGGAATGATCGGACAGAATCCGACAGAACAACGCCCTCGACTTACTTGCAGTAACAGCGGCCGCGATTACCAAGATTTGGTAAAGCGCGGCCGCACTGGCACTCCGTCGGCCGTCTTTTCACTCGGGCAACACACGCCCGGGCGTTTAGCGACTGGTCAGAACGGGGCTCGTGCCCCGGTCAGAACAGGGCGCGCGCAAGAGCCCTGCGCGCCGCCGCCACCCGCGGATCCTCGGCGCCGACCACCTCGAACAGCTCCAGCAGCCGCAGCCGTACGGCGTCGCGGTCGTCGCCCGCGGTGCGCCGCACCGTGTCGATGAGCCGCCCGAAGGCGTCCTCGACATGCCCGCCCACCAGGTCCAGGTCGGCGGCCGTGATCTGCGCCTGCACATCGGCCGGCTTCTCGGCGGCGTCCTTGCGCACCTGCTGCGGATCGACGTCCTGCACCCGCTGGAGCAACTCGGCCTGCGCGAGGCCCAGTTTGGCCTCGGTGTTGCCCGGGTCGTCGCTCAGTACGTTCTTGTACGCCTGGACGGCACCGCCGAGGTCACCCGCGTCCAGCGCCTGGACGGCCGCCTCCAGCAGCGCGTCGTAGGGCCCGGCCGGAGCGGCGGGGGCCGTCTGGGCGGCACCGGGCTCGGCCTCCGGGTCGACGGTCAGACCGGTCAGCCCGAAGCGCTGCTCGGCCACGGCCACCAGCTGGTCCAGGGTCTCGCGGATCTGCGCCTCACCGGCGGCACCCTGGAAGAGCGGCAGGGCCTGGCCCGCCACGACGGCGAAGACGGCCGGGATGCCCTGCACCCCGAACTGCTGCATCAGCATCTGGTTGGCGTCGACGTCGATCCTGGCAAGGAGGAAGCGCCCGTTGTACTCGACGGCGAGCCGCTCCAGGACGGGGCTCAGCTGCTTGCAGGGCTCGCACCACTCGGCCCAGAAGTCGATGACGACCGGGA
This sequence comes from Streptomyces sp. NPDC079141, assembly GCF_040686775.1. Classification (NCBI taxonomy): domain Bacteria; kingdom Bacillati; phylum Actinomycetota; class Actinomycetes; order Kitasatosporales; family Streptomycetaceae; genus Streptomyces; species Streptomyces sp. NPDC079141. Next base: position 41,723 of record NZ_JBFBLP010000014.1, read on the forward strand.
CCTCGGTGGACCGCTGAAGTACATCCTGTTCAAAACCGGCCTCGTCGACATCGATGACGAGGTCGGCGGGCGACACGGCCCCTCCCCCGCCCTGCCGGGCCGTTTCGGCGCGCGCCTGCTCCGCCTTCGCCTTGGCCTCCTGGGCCGCCTTCACCGCGGCGAGGTCGACGACTCCGCTCATGGACATGTTCCGTGGCTGCATGCGTCTATCCTCCCCCGTTCTCGCGCACGAGTGAAAAGCGATTGCCGTTCTGCGTCGTTCTGCGTCGGGTCCCCACCCCACGCCAGTGGTTTCGCTACGAGTCGTAGCGTAATGGCACTGAGTGCCTTGGGAACACCCGGGGTCGGTGATCTCCCTCACGGAGTCAGGTCAACGACCCGGTGGTTATCGTCTTGGGATGCAGAGCCGCACTCCCGCCCCACGCGCCACAGGGCGCCCCCGCAGCGCCGCGGCGGACGCCGCGATCCTCGCGGCGACCCGGGAGGCGCTGGTGGAGCTGGGCTGGTCCAAGCTCACCCTGGGAGACGTGGCGGCGCGGGCGGGGGTTGCGAAGACGACGATCTACCGCCGCTGGGCAGGCAAGAACGAACTGGTCGTCGACGCGGTGGCCGAACTCTTCGACGAACTCAAGCTCCCCGACCGCGGGACGCTCGCCGCGGACATCGAGGGCGTGGTGCTCCAGTTCGCGGCGATCCTCGCCCGCCCCGAGGCGAAGAGCGGCCTGATGGCGGTGGTCGCGGAGTCGACCCGCGACGACGCGCTGCGCGAGCGGATCCGCGCGTCGATCGTGGACCGCCAGAAGCGGTTGGTGGTGGAGGGCAGGTACCGGGCGCAGAGCCGCGGAGAACTCCCTCCCGAGACCGACCCCGCCGAAGCCGCCCGCACGGCCGACCTCATCTTCGACGTCGTCGCCGGTGCGGTGGTGCACCGCACCCTCGTCAGCGCGGAACCGGCTAACGAGGAGTGGGTGCGGAGCTTTACGCGGGTGCTGGTGGCTGGACTGGCGGCGGCCGCGTCTGCGGGGTGAGGTGCGTCGCGGGCTGCGGGTGGTGGGTGGCTGATCGCGCAGTTCCCCGCGCCCCTTCGGGGCGCTGCGCGCCCCACCCCCGCGGTCACCTCGGCGAGCGGTGCGCTCAGAAGCCCGCCGGCTCCGTGTACACCCCCCACTCGTCCCGCAGCACCCCGCAGATTTCGCCCAGCGTCGCCTCGGCGCGCACCGCGTTCAGCATGGGCTCGATCATGTTGGAACCGTCGCGCGCGGCGGCGAGCATCGCGTCCAGGGTCGAACGGACCGCCGCCTCGTCCCGGCCGGACTTACGCCCGCCGAGCACGCGGACCTGCTCCCGCTCCACCTCATGGCTGACCCGCAGAATCTCCAGGTCCCCGGTGACGGACCCGGTGTGGACGTTGACGCCCACCACCCTCTTGTCACCCTTCTCCAGCGACTGCTGGTAGCGGAAGGCGGATTCCGCGATCTCGCCGGTGAACCAGCCGTCCTCGATGCCGCGGAGGATCCCGGAGGTGATCGGACCGATGGGGTGGCGCCCGTCCGGATGCGCCCGCAGACCCCGCTCCTTGATCTGGTCGAAGATCTTCTCGGCGTCGGCCTCGATACGGTCCGTGAGCTGCTCGACGTACCACGCACCGCCCAGCGGGTCGGCGACGTTGGCGACGCCGGTCTCCTCCATGAGGACCTGCTGGGTGCGCAGTGCGATCTCCGCGGCCTGCTCGCTGGGCAGCGCGAGGGTCTCGTCCAGCGCGTTGGTGTGGAGGGAGTTGGTGCCGCCGAGGACCGCCGCCAGCGCCTCCACCGCCGTACGCACCACGTTGTTGTACGGCTGCTGCGCGGTCAGCGAGACACCGGCCGTCTGGGTGTGGAAGCGGAGCCACTGCGCCTTGTCGGTCTTGGCGCCGTAGACCTCGCGCATCCAGCGGGCCCAGATCCGGCGCGCCGCGCGGAACTTGGCGATCTCCTCGAAGAAATCGACGTGCGCGTCGAAGAAGAAGGACAGGCCCGGCGCGAAGACGTCCACGTCCAGGCCGCGCGAGAGGCCGAGTTCGACGTAGCCGAAGCCGTCCGCGAGCGTGTACGCCAGCTCCTGCGCGGCCGTCGCCCCGGCCTCGCGGATGTGGTAGCCGGAGACGGACAGCGGCTTGTACGCGGGGATGCCCGCCGCGCAGTGCTCCATGAGGTCGCCGATGAGGCGCAGGTGCGGCTCGGGCTGGAAGAGCCACTCCTTCTGGGCGATGTACTCCTTGAAGATGTCCGTCTGGAGCGTGCCGTTGAGGACGGACGGGTCCACGCCCTGGCGTTCGGCCGCCACCAGGTACATGCAGAAGACGGGGACCGCCGGGCCGCTGATCGTCATCGAGGTGGTGACGTCGCCCAGCGGGATGTCCTTGAAGAGGACCTCCATGTCGGCCGCCGAGTCGATGGCCACCCCGCAGTGCCCGACCTCGCCGAGCGAGCGGGGGTCGTCGGAGTCGCGGCCCATGAGGGTCGGCATGTCGAAGGCGACGGACAGGCCCCCGCCGCCGTTGGCGAGGATCATCTTGTAGCGCTCGTTGGTCTGCTCGGCGTTGCCGAACCCGGCGAACTGCCGGATGGTCCACGTCCGCCCGCGGTAGCCGGTCGGGTACAGCCCGCGCGTGTAGGGGTACTCCCCGGGCCAGCCGATCCGCTCGAAGCCGTCATAGGTGTCCCCCGGACGGGGACCGTACACCGGCTCAACGGGGTCCCCGGAGAGCGTGGTGAAGTCAGCGTCGCGCTTGCGCGCGGCGTCGTACCGGGCCTGCCAGCGACGGCGGCCTTCCTCGATGGCGTCAGCGTCCATACCTTCAAATTTACTTGGACGTCCTAGTAAATGTCGACGGTTCACGGCCGTTAACTTGGACGTCCTAGTAATCCTCCGGCGAAAACCGCCGCACGATCGAGTCGTACGGCGGTGACAGCCGAGTGCGGCTAGGCCTTGGCGACGGCTTCCGCGCCGTCGGTGACCTTGGCCTCCAGCTCGTGGCTGACCTTGCGCTCGACGAAGAAGGCGGCCGTCGGGATGGTCCCGGCCAGCAGCACCCACAGCTGCTTGGCGACCGGCCACTTCGCCTTGGAGCCCAGGTCGAAGGCGAAGACGAGGTAGAGCACGTAGAGCCAGCCGTGCGCGATGCCCACGACGCGGGTGAAGCCGTCGGCGCCGTCCATATCGAGCAGGTACTTGCCGATCACGCCCAGGGTCAGCAGGACCAGCAGCACGCCGGTGACGTAGGCCATGACCCGGTAGCGGGTCAGCACGGACTTCTTCATGGCTACGAGCGTAACGGCGCGCTCGGGGCGATCTTCCGCCGGGTCAGTCCTCGTGGAAGTCGTCGGCGGCGACCCGCAGCGGGCGCAGCATCGCGAAGATCTCCGCGCACTCCTCGGCGTCGTACACGCCGAGCCCGAAGTCCATCGCCATCAGGTCGCGGGTGGCCGCCTCGACCACCTCGCGGCCCTTCTCCGTGATGGAGGCGAGTGTGCCGCGCCCGTCGTTGGGGTTGGGGCGCTTGTCCACCAGGCCCGACTTCACCAGCCGGTCGACGGTGTTCGTCACCGACGTGGGGTGCACCATCAGCCGCTCGCCGATCTTCGACATCGGCAGCTCGCCGGCCTTGGAGAAGTTGAGCAGCACCAGCGCCTCGTAGCGGGCGAACGTCAGCCCGTAGGGCTTGACCACCGCGTCGACCTCGGCGAGCAGGATCTGCTGGGCGCGCATGATCGAGGTGATCGCTGCCATCGACGGCACGCTTCCCCAGCGCTGCTTCCAGAGTTCGTCGGCGCGGGCGATGGGATCGAAGGGAAGACTGAGGGGCTTCGGCACAGTTCTAGACCTTACCGGCCGGTCACATGCTGGTCAGCCCCGTCTCGCCCATCGGTCCGGGAGAGGTTCGGGCGAGGTTCGCGAGACGTCCGCCGGACCTCCAGGACCAGGCACAGGCAGCACCCCGTGCCGAGCGCACCGGCCCCGCCCACCACCGTCGCGACCGGCCAGAACTCGGCCGCCGCCCCGGCCAGCGCCATGCCGATGCCCTGGATGGTCATGATGCCCGCGGTGTGCACGGTCATCGCCCGGCCGCGCAGCTCCTGCGGCACCGAGTCCACGAACCAGCGGTCCAGACCCAGGGTGTACGCCCCCGCCAGCCCGGTGCCCAGCAGTGCCGCCAGGATCCAGCCGAGGCCGGGGTCGAGCGGGAAGAGCAGCAGCGGCAGCAGAGCGCCGGCGGCGAGCGGGAGCACAATCCGGGAGCGGGCGGCGGGCGAGAGGGCGGACCCGGCGTACACCTCGCCGACGATCGTGCCGACCGGCATCGCGCCCATCAGGAGCCCGACCCCGGCCGTGCCCATGCCGATCTCGTCGGCGTACGCGGCGGCCAGCACCTCGGGCGCGACCATGAACATCGGCGGCACCCACAGAAGCAGCAGCAATGAGCGGATCCTGCGGTCGCCGAGCACCTGGCGGGCGCCCGCCAGCGAGTACCGCACGAGCGGGCCGCCCGCGGCGGTGGCGGCCCTGCGCCGGGTGCCGAACCGCAGCAGCAGCGCGGAGCACAGGAACGTGCCGACCGTGACGGCCAGGGCGCCCCGCGGTGACACGACCGTGAGCAGGACGCCGCCGAGACCGAAGCCCACCAGCACGGCGCTCTGCGAGACCATCCTCAGCAGCGAGCGCCCGAGCACGAAGAGGTCGCCGTCGCCGAGGATCTCGGTGAGCGTGGCGGTCCGGGTGCCGCTGAACACCGGCGAGACGACGGCGATCACACAACGCAGGGCGAGCAGCACGGCGACGGAGGTACCGGGCGCCGCCATGAGCGCCGCGCACCCCGCGCACACCAGGTCGCACAGCACCAGCACGCGGCGCGCCGGATACCGGTCGGCGATCCCGGACAGCAGCGTCCCGCCGAGCAGATACGGCAGGAAGCCCAGCGCGAACGTCAGCGCGCTCAGCAGGGGCGAGCCGGTGAGCCCGTACACGAGCACGGTGAGCGCGATCTCGCCTACGACGGTGCCGAGCAGGGAGAGCGCGTGGGCCGTGAAGACGGCACGGAACTCCCGTACGGCGAAGGCGCGACGGTAGCCGGTGGGCTCCTGGAGGGCCTCGGGTGCGGGATTGCTCGTCTGTTCTGGCATGCGCGCAGCCTGCACGCGCGGGTGCAGGCCGCCGTAGAGTTTCGGCCACAGCCGAATGTTCCGACTCGGGGAGAGCCGTGCCGTTCCAACTGCGCTTCGGCGACGACGACCTCCTCCGGTGCCGTTTCGCGGTGTCCCCGCTCTGGGAGACCCAGGAGGCGGTGCGCACGCTGCGCCGCCCCGACCGGCACGGCTATCACCCGCACTGGCTCCGCCGTATCCAGGAGGCGGCCCGCGCGCTGGACCTTGCCCCGCTCTGGCTGCTCATGCCCCGGCGCGGGCACTCCCCGGACTTTCTCGGCCCGCCTCCGATCGGCCCCGCGGCCGGCTTCGAGCAGGAGATCGCGGCGGTGCGCTCGGCCGACCCGGACGCGGCACGCGAGGACATGGCGCGGGCGCTCGCCGACACCCCGGGCGCCCTGGACTCCCCCGAGGGCCGGGCACTGCTCGCCGATCCCGCCCGCAGCATCCAGGAACTGGCCGACCTGCTGGAGGCCGCCTGGCGCGCCCTGGTCGCACCGGACTGGCCCCGGCTGCGCGCCCTGCTGGAGGCCGATGTCGCCTTCCACTCCCGGCGCCTGGCCGAGGTGGGCCTGGGCGCGCTCCTGCCCGAACTGGACCGGCGGCTCGCCTGGAACGGGCGCACCCTGACCATGGAGTCGGGCGGTGAGCATGTGCGCGACCTCGGCGGGCAGGGCCTGGTCCTGATGCCGAGCGTCTTCTCCTGGCCGGATGTGATCAGCGGCTTCGAGCCACCCTGGCAGCCCACCGTCGTCTACCCGGCCCGGGGCCTCGGCGGCCTGTGGACCGAGCCCGCGGACCGCGCTTCCGAGGCGCTCGTACGGCTGCTGGGCCGGGGCCGGGCGGCCGTGCTCGCCGCGCTGGACGACCCGGCCACGACCTCCGCCCTCGCCCACCGCCTTGGCCTCGCGCCCTCGTCGGTGTCGGCGCATCTGACGACGCTGAGGGATACGGGACTGCTCGTCGCGCGGCGCTACGGCCATCAGGTGCTGTACGAGCGGACGCCGCTGGGGATCGCGCTGACCTCCGGGGGCGACTGATCCATGTCTATTCCGTGACAAATTCGACCGTTATGGAACGATTGGTGACGGACTGTCACCTACGCAAGGGAGCAGCATGTCCCCGCTGATCCGCACCCTCACGGCTGTCACGGTGCTCGGGCTCGCGGCGGGCTGCACGTCCGCGTCCGACGTCGACGAGGCCTCCGTCGCCGGTGCCGCCTCCAGGAAGTCGAGCCCGGCGCCCGCCTCTCCCTTCTGGGTCGATCCGAACAGTCCGGCCGCACAGCAGATCGAGCTGTGGAAGCGGGAGGGCCGTACGCAGGACGCCGAGCTGCTCCGCCGGATCGCCGACCGGCCGGCCGCGCTGTGGCCGGCGGGCGAGATCGACCCGGGACCCGGGGTCCGCAGGGCGACCGCCGCGGCCTCGGCCGAGGGGCGTACGGCGCTGTTCGTGGCGTACAACATCCCGCACCGGGACTGCGGCCAGCACTCGGCGGGCGGGGCCGCGGACGCGGACGCCTACCGGCAGTGGATCGGGAAGTTCGCCGACGCGCTCGGGGAGAGCCGGGCCCTGGTGGTGCTGGAGCCCGACGCGGTCGCGCACGTCGTGGACGGCTGCACGCCCGGCGAGTACCACGCCGAGCGCGAGCAGCTGCTGGGCGAGGCGATCCGCCGGCTCAAGCAGCAGCCGAACACCAAGGTGTACCTCGACGCGGGCAACCCGTCCTGGATCAAGGAGCCCTGGAAGCTGGTCGAACCGCTCCAGCGCGCCGGGATCGCCGAGGCCGACGGCTTCGCCCTCAACGTCTCCAACTTCCAGACCGACGACGACACCAGGCAGTACGGCCTGAAGCTCTCCGGCGAACTCGGCGGCAAGCACTTCGTCATCGACACCAGCCGCAACGGCAACGGCCCGCTGCCGGGCGTCTGGTGCAACCCGCCGGGACGGGCCCTGGGCACCCCGCCCACGACGGAGACCGGCGAGCCCGCCGTCGACGCCTACCTCTGGGTCAAGCGGCCCGGCGAGTCCGACGGGACCTGCGAGGGCGGACCCGACGCCGGGCAGTGGTGGCCGGAGTACGCGCTGACGCTGGCGCGGAACTCCAAGGCCTGAACCGTCACTTGACCTGAATCCACTTCGCCTCCGACGGAGTGCCCTCCGCGTCCGTCACGAACAGCATGTACCAGCCCGGCGGCACCAGCGTCGGATCCTTCGGCACGTCGACCGTGACCGAGTTCCGGCTCTTGGTCAGGCCGAGTGCGATGGAGCGCTGCTCCACGTCCGTCGTGTGCGTCACCGCACTGGGCCGCATCAGCCGGGCGCTCGTGATCCGTTCCGGGTCGCCGGTGCGGAAGGTCGCCCGGTGGTCCTCGTCGAGCTCCTGCGGACCGTCCTGGAGTACGGGCCGGTCGGCGCCGTTCTTGTGCAGGGCCGGCGGGGTGAAGACCTCCATCCGCTGCTCGAAGTGGCCCAGCTTGGTGTTCTGCTGGTCGTCGAAGAGCGGGTCGGAGCCGAAGGTGGCGACCCGGCCGTCGGGCAGCAGCAGCGCCTCGGAGTGGTAGTTGCGGCCCACCTCGGGCGCGGCCGCCTCCCGGAAGGCGTTCTCCTTCGGGACGTAGAACTGCGCCTTGAGGATGTTGCTGGCGCTGCGGCCGCGGTAGTCCTCGGAGCCGTTGGAGGTGAAGACGGTGTCGTCCGGCATGATCACGCTGTTGAGATAGCGCGTGCCCTGGGGGAGGTTGGGGCCGTCCTGGAAGACGGGGCTGTCCTTCTTCAGGTCCACGACGGCCGTGCGCGGGGTGGACTTCTTGGACTCGCCGACGCCTCCGCCGCCGAGGATCATCACCTTCTGGTCCTGGGCCGGGGGCAGGAGCAGCGACGCCGAGGTCTCGGTCTCGTCGGGGTCGCGCAGGCCGGGCACCTTCTCGAAGGTGTTGGTCTCCAGATCCCACAGACCCGGCTCCCGGCCCTTGTCGGCGGGGCCGTAACCGGCGTTCGAGGCCGGGTAGAAGAGCTTGCCGCCCTTGGTGAGGAACAGGGCCGGGTAGGTCGGGAAGTACCGCTTCGGGCCCGGCGTCCACTTCTTGGTCTTCGGGTCGTAGATCTCGTTGTCGCCCGGGTCGACCACGCCCACGTCGTCGAGTCCGGAGACAGCGAGGATCCGGCCGTCGTCGAGGCCGACCAGGGTCGGGTACCAGCGGGCCTTGTCCATCGGGTCGACCGGGATGTACTTCTCCGCCACGGGGTCGAACTCGTAGGCGGCGCGGATCCCCTGGAAGTCCTGCTTGTCGAGGGTGATCTTCTCCGACAGACCGTAGGTGTTGTCCGCCTCCTTCCCGGTCAGGCCGACGATCTCGTACTGCGCCTGCTCGTCGGTGACCGACAGCGGTCCCTTCTCGACGGCCTCGACGAAGACCCGGGCCTCGCTGGCCGTCACCTTCGTCTGCCAGGGCTGCATCACACCGGCCCTGTTGTACGTCACCTTGAAGGAGCGCTTGGCCTTCGGGACGGTGACGTCGAACCGCGTGACGTACTCGACTCCGGCGGGCGAGCGGAAACGGGTGCCCTTCTTGAGCCGGACCGGCTTGTCGGGGTTCTCGTTCTTCACCCGCATACCGCCGCCGGCCCGGTCCACCTCGCCGTCCAGGAGCTCGTAGCGGGCGGTGCCGCCGGCCACGAGCAGGCGTCCGTCGGGGAGTTGGGCGTGGCCGGAGCAGAAGAAGTCGTCGGGGGTGGGGATCTTCTTGAAGGTGTTGGCCTTCGGATCCCACAGGATCGTGTCGAAGGACCCCTTGTCGAACTTCTTCTGCTCGTTGCCCGACCCGGCGACGATCAGGACCTTGCCGGTGCGCAGGAGGGCCGCGTGGATGGCGTTGGTGCGGTACTCCTCCGGGATGTCCACCTGGGTCCAGGAGCCGTACTGCGCCTTGTAACCGGGCTGGGCGATCTTGTAGTCGTGGTACTGCTCGCCCACGAAGTCCAGCGCGGCCGGGGCGTTGAGGCCGGCCAGGATCGCGATGCCGCCGATGCCGAGGACGGTCTTCTTGGTCTTCTGCGAGGGCTGGTAGGCCATGGGCTAGTTGCCTCCTGTCGGGGTGCCGGAGACGGGGGCGGTCGCGCCGCTGGTGGCGAGGGCGGGCTCCGTGCCGTCGACGGAGCGGGCGGCGGTGGCCGCGGCCGGGTGCAGCGCCTGGCGCGCTCTGCGTTCCTTGAGCAGCGTGGTGGCCCACACGGCGACCGGCGCCAGGGAGATCACTGTGGCCAGCACCGCCCACGTGCGCATGGCCACGTGCGTGTGGTCGAGGACCACCGAGGCGGCCAGGGAGGTCGCGAGGAGTGCCGCCCAGCACAGGTGGATGCGGAAGGTGAGCAGGCGGTCGGGGCTGGTGTCGTCGCCCTTCGGCGTGACGACGAAGCGGCTGGGGAGGCGGACGACGGCCTCGCCGAAGGACTTGAGGTAGATCGGCGCGGAGAGCGCGGACATCGCCATGCCGGCCAGGCCGCCCGAGCCCTGAGGCTCGTGGGGCGAGACGTTGTGCCGTCTGTTCCAGAGGTACAGCCCGATCTGGAGGGCTGCCGCGTCGCTGTAGAGCATCAGCCAGACGGAGGCGGAGACCTGGGTGCCGGAGGCGCCGAACCAGAGGAAGAGGACGCAACTGAGGATGCCGAGGAACCAGTTGACCGCGGTCATCGGGTAGTAGAAGAGCATGAGGCTGTACGAGAACAGCCGGCCGGGAGGCATGGTGAAGGGTGCCTTCCAGTACTGCTTGAAGAGCGTCTCGTACGTCCCTCGTGACCAGCGCATCTGCTGCGTGAAGAAGTCCGTCCAGGAAGCCGGGCCTTCGCCGACGGCCAGCACGTCCGGGGTGTAGACGGAGCGCCAGTGCGTGCCGGTCCTGGGGTTGCGGCGACGGTGGAGCTCGAAGCCGGTGGCCATGTCCTCGGTGATGGAGTCGTACAGGCCGCCGATCTGTTTGACGGCCGCGATGCGTACGACGTTGTTGGTGCCGACGAACATGGGGGCGCGGTAGCGGTTGCCGGCGCGCTGGATGAGCGCGTGGAAGAGGAACTGCTGGGACTCGGCGGCCTTGGTGACGGGGTTGTGGTAGTTGCCGTAGACCTGCGGTCCCACGACGAAGGCGACGTCCGGGTCGCGGAAGTAACCCATCATCCGCTCCAGGAAGTTGGGGAGCGGGACGTGGTCGGTGTCGACGGACGCGAAGAACTCGTACTCGTCGCCGTGCATCGCGATCCACGCGTTGTAGTTCCCGTGCTTGGTACGGGCCTTGTGGGCGCCCTTGGGGCGGTTCCACTCCGGGACGCCGTGCCGGGTGAAGTGACGGACGCCGAGCTCCGTACAGAGCGCCTTGGCCTGCTCGTCGTCGCCCTCATCGAGGAGCCAGATGTCGAGGGGGCCGGTGTGGTGGATCCGTGTCGCGCCTTCGAGGGTGGCGCGGACCATGTCCAGGGGTTCCTTGCCCGGGACGTATGTCGTGAGGAAGGCGACGCGGGTGCCGGGTTGTGGGGTGACGGGTGTGGGGTCGCGGGCTACGAGGGTGGCGTGGGCGACGGAGGCGACGTTGACGACCATGAAGAGCTCGATGAGCCCGATGGCTATGAGCATGACGATGTCGAGGTGGACCATCCAGGCGTCGCCGCCCTCGCGCTCCACCCAGTGGGTGGGCCAGACGAGGTAGACCAGGAGGATGCCGGTGAGCACCGGTGCGAGGCTCATCAGCAGGATGGCGCGTATTCGGTGGGGCTCGCGGGAGAGCAGCGAGGTGTACTGCACCCGGTACGACGGGCCGACCGCCTCCGTGAGCGGTCCGGCGAGTCGGCTGTGGGTGTCGTAGTCGTAGCCCTCCGGCCGCACAGCGCCCTCCAGTGATTGAGGAGTCATCGGCGATCAAGACCGATACCCATACAAAAGTGGAGATTTACGGGCGTGTCGAACTGGGGGCGTCCAGGTGGGTGGGTGGGGGTTGGGGGTGGGGGGCAGGGGGTGGATGCCTGCGGCGCATGTGCGGGTCCGGCGGGGGTGCGCGTAGCGCCTTCGGTCGGGTCGTGGGTCGGGGCCGGGGTGGGGGGTGTCCGTCCTCGGACCGGCGGTGCCGCCTGCTGATGCAGTCCCGTACGCGAACGCCGGCCTCTGCGGGCGGACACCCCCCACCCCGTCCCCTTCCCGCCGTAGGCGACTCCGGGCACGCCGCCCGCAGCCCGACCCGCCGCAGGGGCACCTCCCGACGCCGGTCCACACCGTCCGGTCCGTCCACACCGTCCACACCGTCCGGTCCGTCCGGTCCGTCCGACGCGTGGGAACTTCCACCCGCCCACAGGGGACACGGCCCCATGGCCGGTACATCTCAGCGCCGGTCGGTGCACTGGCCTGTCCGGTGTACGAGCGCGAGTCCGCAACCATCCCGAACCCCCACCCACCCGCAGGGGCGCAGCCCTCAACGGCGGTGCATCTGGGCACCGGCCCGCATCCCCCAACCCGCCCGGCGTTCGAGGCCGAGTCCGCAACCATCGCGAACCCCCACCCACCCGCCAGAGGCGCAGCCCCAGACGGGGCGCATCTGGGCGCCGGAGCGCATCCTCCGGCCCGTCCGGCGTTCAAGGACAAGCCCGCAACCATCCCGAACCCCCACCCACCCGCAGGGGCGCAGCCCCAGACGGGGCGCATCTGGGCGTCGGTCGGTACTTCCAGCCCGTCCGGCGTTTGAGGACGAGGCCGTTCAGGCCGACGGGGTCCAGGGGCGGAGCCCCTGGTGGGGTGCAGGGGCGAAGCCCTGCTGGGGGTTCAGGGGCGGAGCCCCGAGGGGGTTCAGGGGGCGGAGCCCCCGAGGGTTTCCTGGGGCGGCGCCCCGGTGGGGTGCAGGGGCGGAGCCCCGCGGGGGGTCAGGGGGCGGAGCCCCCTGGGCGGGGTCGAAGGGGCGGCAGCCCCTGGAGGTGGGACGGGTAGGGGCGGCGGGGGCGAGAAAAAGGTTTGTGGAGTCGCGCGCGACGTCTCACCCCGCGGACGCGCCCCGTCGCCGCAAGTGGTGGCGCACCGCCCGCTGGGCCACCGGCCCGAGGGTCTCCAACGCCGCTACCAGGGAGCCGAGTTGTTCGAGGGCGTCCAGCGCCGAGCCCGCCCCCTCTGCAGAAACCCCTTCGTACAGCTCGATCCCCACGAACGACGCCGCCACCGCCCGCGCCAGCCCCACCGGATCGACGAACTCCCCGAACGGCGCCCGCGCAAGCACTCGGGTCAGGACGTTCTCGATCTCGACGATCCAGAGGTCGAGCCCGGCCGCCGTCGCGGGCCCGAGGCTCGCGTGGGTCTGGGCGCCGGCGAGCAGCTGGCCGAGGAGGGAGACGTACCCGGACGCCCGTTCCTCCTCGTGCATCTCTCGCCCGAGGGCGAGCAGTTCGGAGAGCGAGGTGATCTCCGCGAAGCGGGAACGGTAGCGGGACACCCGCTGTTCGGCACCGTACCGGCACGCCGCGGCCAGCAGTTCGTCCACAGAACCGAAGTGGTAGAAGACCAGCGCCTGATTGACCCCCGCGGCCGCCGCCACCGTACGCGCCGACGTCTTCGCGATCCCCTGCTCGGTGAGCGTCCGCAACGCCCCTTCGAGAAGCTTCGTCTTCGTCTCCAGGGACTTCGCCGTCTCCGGACTCACGCGCGCGCCTCCTCGCGCACGGGACGCAGCCCCGGCCGTACACCGCAGGCCCGGATGTCGGTGTAGGTGGCGCGGAAGGTCCCCTCGTAACCGAAGAGGGGTCCGAAGTAGCGGTTCACCACGCGGACTTGGATACGGAATCGGTCCGTCGAGTCGTCGTAGGACTCGCGCACTTGCGCGGTGGCACCGATGAGTTCGGGTACGCGTATGTCAACCGCCCCCTCCCGGAAACGGTGTTCGCCCGAGCGGATCAGGAGCGAGCCGTCGGGCTCGGCGTGGAAGTGCAGGTCGCTCGCGAGGTGCTGGTGGGTGCCCAGGTAGTCGAGGATGCGGTCGCCGCGAGGGCCGAGAACCATCTGGGCGTCGAAGCGGCGGGCCCGGCCGGGCAGGTCGAAGGTGCGCACGAAGGTCACCGTCTCACGGCCGTAGGTGTCGACGTACGGCACGTTCTCGATGACGAAGGGCACCCTGCGACCCTCGCGCGGGACGAGGATGTTGCGCGTGGCGCCGAGGGACAGGAACGGCTTCACGAACGCCCGGCCGTGCCAGATGCGGTCCATGACGCCCTGCCCGGTGCACGCCTCCCCGCTCGCCAGGCCCACGGAGAAGCGGCGTTGGAGCTGCGGGTGCAGGCGGTCGAATTCCGGGCCCATCGCCGTGCGGAAGATCGAGGTCATCGGGGGTTCTCCAGGGTGCGCAGAAGGCGTGGCGCACACACGCGCGTGGGCGGCCGGCGCAGACACCTGCGGGCGGCCGGGGTGCAGGACAGCGGCGTCTTGAAGAGCGCTGCGCAGACCGCGACGGTGAGCAGGAGGGGGCAGAGGTACGCCAGCGGCGCGGCGTAGGGCCCCAGCAGGCGCAGGGTCGATTCGAGGCCCAGGCCCGTGCAGCAGACCGCGATGACCAGCGCGCGCACCGCCAGCTCCGTCAGCCAGTTCAGGCGGGCCCGCTCGGGGGTGATGCCGCGCTCCAGCCACAGGCGCAGGCGGTCGAAGGACCAGGCGGTCGCCCAGCCCATGAGGGGGCGGAAGAGCAGGCGGTCCGCGACTGCGCCGAAGGCACCCCAGCGCGGGCGGTAGTCGTAGCCGGTGAGGAAGCGGATCCCGTCGCCGTCGGGGACGTAGCGCCAGTAGCCGCTGCCCTCGGCGAGGAGGGACAGGGGGTGCGGGGAGGAGAAGCGCAGCGCGGAGGTGCGGGTGCCGTCGGGGCGTTCCTTCTCGCCCGCCGAGACGCCCGTGCCGGCGATGGTCAGGAGCGGCAGCACGCGTGTGGCGTAGCGGAAGCGCTGTGGTTCGCCCTCCGCGCGCGGGAGGTAGTCGATCTCGGTGAAGCGGACGTCCCAGCGCTGGTGCTGGGACGGCTGCTGGGTGCGCGTCCAGAGATCGTCGAGGTCGGCGCGGATGCGCGCCTCTATATAGAGCCCGTTGTGACCCATGTGATTCCCCCAGGTCAGCTTGGAGTTTGAGCGATCGCTCAAGTTGTTTGAGGAGGAAGGTACATCGTTTTGAGCGACCGCTCAAACAGCGGGTACAAGAAAACCCCGGCCCGCGCGGGGCCGGGGTTTCGCGTATGCCGGTGGCTACTCGGCGGCCAGGTGCCGCTCCACCGTCTCCACCTTCGAGGTCAGTCCGTCCGTCACTCCGGGGCGGATGTCCGCCTTGAGGACGAGGGACACACGCGGGGCGCGTGCCTCCACGGCCGCCACTGCTCGCTTCACGACGTCCATGACCTCGTCCCACTCGCCTTCGACCGAGGTGAACATCGCGTCGGTGCGGTTGGGCAGCCCCGACTCACGGACGACTCGGACGGCATCGGCGACGTACTCCCCCACGTCCTCGCCGACCCCGAGCGGCGTCACGGAGAAGGCGACGATCATGCGTTCACGATCCCTTCACCACGGGCACGGGCGGCGATCACCGCGTCCTCGGCCTCACGGCGCAGTCGGCGCTCGGCCATGAAGCCGCCGCCGGGGATGATCGAGTAGGCGAAGTACATCGCGGCCGTCCCGCCGTTCCACTTGGTGCGGTTCCAGGCATCCAGCCAGAAGATCACGTACAGGATGAACAGCACGCCATGGATGGGCCCCATCACCGGCGCCGCGTCGAAGCCGGACGCGACCGTGTACTTGATGATCGTGCAGGCCGCGAGAATGATCCACGAGATGCCCTCCGGCACGGAGATCAGGCGGAGGCGGCGGAGGGCGGATGCTGTCTTGAGGTCCACGGGTCACCTTCGGTGGGAGATACGGCGAGTGCCTGGCGGTTTGTGAACGCAAGCACAAACGTTCACCCATTGTGGCAAACGGCTGAGCGGGCGCAGGCTTGGGGTCCGTCGACGGCTCTCGGAGGGGTGCGCCGGTGCAGTTCGTCTTCTTCATGACCCTGCCGGGGCTCGTGGTGCTGCTCACCGTGCTGGCCTTCGTCGATCAGCTGCTGCTGCGGGCCGGCCGGGCCGGAGTGCTGCCCTGGCGGAACTCGGCGCGCCAGGGCCAGGTCTCCGCGACCGGGTTCGAGCAGCTGCATGCCGCGCTCTCCCCGGGCAAGCAGAACGAGCTGAAGGAACGGCAGAGCGCGCTGGTGATGCGCGACGACGAGGAGGACGGGGCGCCGCCCAGGTCCTCGGTGGACCTCACCCGGGGGACGGCGGTCATACGGCTGCCCGCGCCGTGACGAGCGCAACACCCTAGGGGGACGTTCAGGGGCGATCTCCACCCACGGGCTCTGTCCGCGGCGGCCCCCGCGGGCTACCTTCGCTGCGTGGCGATGTTCCGACTTCAAGGCAGCAAGGTGCTGGCCGTCGAGATGACCGGGGACGCCGTGAAGGCGAAGAACGGCTCGATGGTCGCGTACGACGGACAGATGGCGTTCAAGAAGCTGAGCGGCGGCGGTGAGGGCATCCGGGGCATGGTGACCCGGCGGATCACCGGCGAGCAGATGACGGTGATGGAGGTGAAGGGGCACGGGACCTGCTGGTTCGCCGACCGGGCCTCCGAGATCAACCTCGTCGGTCTCCAGGGGGACAAGCTGTACGTGGAGTCGAGCAATCTGCTCGCGACGGACGGCGGGCTCAGGACGGGGACGAGCTTCACCGGCCTGCGCGGGGCCTCGCAGGGCAACGGCCTGTTCACCACGACGGTGGAGGGGCACGGGCAGGCGGCGATCACCTCGGACGGGCCGGCGGTGGTGCTGCGGGTCAGCGCGCAGTATCCGCTGACCGTGGATCCGGGGGCGTACATCGCGCACCAGGGGAATCTGCGGCAGTCCTTCCAGTCGGGTGTGACGTTCCGCACGCTGATGGGTGAGGGCGGCGGCGAGGCCTTCCAGATGCGGTTCGAGGGGGACGGTCTGGTGTACGTCCAGCCGAGCGAGCGGAACACGATCGCGGGGGACGTGTGACATGGGCTTCCGCGAGATCAATTCGAAAATGGTCGAGGCGACCGTGCTGCCCGGGCAGCGGCTGTTCAGTCAGCGCGGCGCCATGCTGGCGTACAAGGGCGAGGTGTCCTTCACGCCCAACATGCAGGGCGGGCAGGGCGGGCTCGCGTCGATGATCGGGCGGCGGGTGGCGGGCGAGGCGACGCCCCTGATGAGCGTCGAGGGCAGCGGCACGGTGCTGTTCGGGCACGGCGGGCACCACGTCCAGGTCATCAACCTCACCGGCGACACCCTCTACGTCGAGGCGGACCGTCTGCTGGCCTTCGAGGGCACGCTGGAGCAGGGCACGATGTTCATGGGGTCGCAGGGCGGCGTCATGGGGATGGTGCGGGGACAGGTCACGGGTCAGGGGCTGTTCACCACCACCCTCAAGGGGCACGGCTCGGTGGCCGTGATGGCCCACGGCGGGGTGATCGAGCTCCCCATCAGCCCGCAGCGGCCGGTCCATGTCGATCCCCAGGCGTACGTCGCCCACCACGGCGACGTGCGCAACAAGCTGTCCACCGCGCTGGGCTGGCGCGACATGGTGGGCCGTGGCTCCGGTGAGGCCTTCCAGCTGGAGCTCAGCGGCCAAGGAGCGGTGTACGTCCAGGCGTCGGAGGAGAAGCTGTGAGCGCCTACCCGGGTGCGGGTCCCGTTGTCCACGACCCCGCGACGCTGCCCGTAGACGAGAACGTCAACAGTTACACCTTCTGCGTCGAGCTCAAGGGGAGCCAGTGGTTCCTGCAGAAGGGGAAGATGATCGCCTACTACGGCTCGATCGACTTCAACGGCATCGGGCACGGCCGACTCGACCGGCTTGTCCGTACGTCCTTTCATTCGCCACTGCACGCCTCGGACTGGGTCGTGGCGGAGGGCTCGGGCAAGATGCTCCTCGCCGACCGGGCCTTCGATGTCAATTCGTACGACCTCGAAGACGGCAATCTGACCATTCGCTCGGGCAACCTGCTCGCTTTTCAGCCAAGTCTTTCGCTGAAGCAGTCGATCGTGCCGGGATTTCTGACGCTGATCGGAACCGGAAAGTTCGTGGCCGCATCTAACGGGCCGGTGGTGTTCATGGAACCTCCGATCCGGGTGGACCCGCAGGCACTCGTCGGCTGGGCCGACTGCCCGTCGCCCTGCCATCACTACGACCATGGCTACATGACCGGCCTCATGGGCGGTCTACGTGCGATGACGGGCCTCGGCGGGGCCTCCGGAGAGGAGCACCAGTTCGAGTTCGTCGGTGCCGGCACCGTGCTTCTGCAGTCCTCCGAGGCCCTCATGGCCGAGCAGGCGACAGGGGCGGTGCCGCACCAGGCGGGGGTGCCCGGAAGCGGAGGTTCCACAGGTGGCTCACCGCAAACCGGCGCACCGCGTCTTCCCGGACAGCTGGGGGACCTCCAGCGTCGCTTCGGGCTGTGAGCGGTAGTCTGCGGAGTGTGACGAGTTCGAACGCGTGCGCACAGTCACACCACCCTCAGTAGTTCGCCTTTCAACTTTTTAGGTAGACTTCATTCATGGAGACCGAGACGGCCACGCGCTGGCTGACCGATGCGGAGCAGTGCGCCTGGCGCACCCACCTGGAGGTCAACAGGCTGTTGACGTACCAGCTCGAAAAGGACCTGCAGCCGTTCGGCCTGACTATGAACGACTACGAGATCCTGGTGAACCTCTCCGAGTCGGAGGACGTACGGATGCGGATGAGCGACCTCGCGTCCGCCACCCTCCAGTCCAAAAGCCGCCTCTCCCACCAGATCACGCGGATGGAGAACGCGAACCTGGTCCGGCGCGAGAACTGCGAGTCCGACCGCCGCGGGCTCTACGCCGTCCTCACCGAGCACGGCATGGAGACGATGAAGAAGGTCGCGCCGCATCATGTGGCGTCTGTGCGCAGGCACTTCATCGACCTGCTGTCGCCCGAGGCGATGGCGGAGCTCGACAAGGCCCTCAAGCCGATCGCGGAGCACCTGCGGGGGCAGCGCGGGCGCCCCTAGGCAACTGGCAGGCGGAGTTCGAACAGCGCTCCGCCTGCCGGTGCTGAGCGCACCGTAAGCGTGCCGCCGTGCCGTTCGGCCACGTCGCGGGCGATGGCGAGGCCGAGTCCGGCACCGCCGTCGTCGCGGCTGCGGGCCTCGTCCAGCCGTACGAACCGCTCGAAGATCCGCTCCCGGTCGGCCTCCGGCACCCCGTCCCCGTCGTCGGCGACCTGCGCGACGGCCCAGCCGTCCGCCCGGCGCACGGTCACCGTGACCGCCGAACGGGCGTGCCGCTGCCCGTTGTTCAGCAGATTGGCGAGCACCCGCCCCAACTGCCCCCGGGACCCGGTCACTTCCACCGGACGCTCGGCCGTGACCGTCACCCCTGACCGGCCCCCGGCCTCCTCCCGGGCCAGCGCGGCCAGGTCCACGCGCGTGTCCCCGGGCCGCTCCCCCGCGTCGAGCCGGGCGAGCAGCAGCAGGTCGGCGGCGAGCTGCTGGAGCCTTACGGTGTCCTCGACCGCGCCGTCCAGATCGAGCAACTCCGGGTGCGCGGCGGCCACTTCCAGCTGGGTGCGCAGGGAGGCGATCGGGCTGCGCAGCTCGTGCGAGGCGTCGGCGACGAAGCGGCGCTGACGTTCCACCGAGGTCTGCAGGGCGCAGAGCGTCTCGTTCGTGGTGCGGGCCAGCCGGGCGACCTCGTCGTGGGTGTCCGGCACCGGCACTCGGCGGGCCAGGTCCTCGGAGGCGGTGATGGCGGCCATCTCGGCCCGGATCCCCTCCACCGGGCGCAGCGCTCGCCGGGTGACCAGCCAGGTCACCGCCGCCACGACGCCCAGCAGCAGCGGGAACCCGATGAGCATGGCCGTCTGCGCGGTCTGCACGGCCCGGTGCTCGGCGTCCAGGGAGGCGCCCGCGTACACGGTGAGCGTGCCCTTGTCGGAGACCTCCACCTCCAGGGCGGCGAAGCGGTAGTCGCGCGACTGGCCGTCGACGGTGGCGGAGCCGTCGGTGAGGGTGGCCCGGTCGGCGATCTCACCGGGTTCGAGGGAGGTCTCGTCGTCCGCGTCGTCATCGGAGTCGTCGTCGGAGTCGCCCGTGCCGCCCGTGCCGCCCGTACCTCCCGCCGGTGTCCGAGGCTTCACCTCGGTGGTGCCCGTGCCGCTGATCCGCTCCAGGTCCTCGGTGGCCGCGACGAGTGTGCCGCTGTCGTCGACTACCTGGACCGGCTCCTCCTCGTCGTCCAGCGACGACAGCTCGGAGTAGCCCTTCCCGGCGGCGAGTTCGGCGGCCACGGTGCGCGCGGTGCGTTCCGCCTGCGTCCCCGCCTGGTCGATCAGATTGGCGCGCAGGGACAGCAGGACGGCGGCCCCGGCCGCGACCAGCGCCACGGCGACGACGAGGGCCGCGCCCAGAGTGGCCCGGGCCCGGACCGAGCCGAACAGCCGTCTCATCTCCCGGCCTCCAGCCGGTATCCGGCGCCGCGGACGGTGTGGATCAGACCGGCGCCGAGCTTGCGGCGCAGGGTGCTGATGTACACCTCGACGATGTTCGGGTCGCCGTCGTAGGCGAAGTCCCAGACGTGGTCGAGGATGTCCGCCTTGGACACCACCTGACCGGCGCGCAGCGCGAGTTGCTCCAGGACCGCGAACTCCTTGGTGGTGAGCGGGATTTCGGCGCCGTCCCGGAAGACCTGGCGGGCGCCGGTGTCGACGCGCAGGTCGCCGAGGGTGAGCACGGGCGAGCCGCCGCCGGTGCCGCGGCGCCGCAGCAGCGCCTTGATCCGGGCGACGAGAACGACGTACGAGAACGGCTTGGTCAGATAGTCGTCGGCGCCGGTGTCCAGGCCCTCGGCCTCGTCGTACTCGCCGTCCTTGGCGGTGAGCATCAGGATCGGTACGTCGTGGCCGGCGGCGCGGAGGGCGGAGCAGACGCGGTAGCCGTTCATGCCGGGCAGCATGATGTCGAGGATCAGCAGGTCGTACGGTGACTCGCTCGCCCGGTGCAGTCCCTCCAGGCCGTCGTGGACGACGTCCACGGCGTAGCCCTCGGCCGTGAGGCCCCTGGCGAGGGACAGGGCGAGGCGTTTCTCGTCCTCGACGATCAGCAGGCGCATGCAGACAGGGTGGCAGAGCGTTGCTGAAGTGATCTTCAGGTGGGTTCAGCGTGGCTTCAGGTGCGGTGCAGCAGCGTGGAGGACGTCGAGAGCGATCGAGCGGATCGCTCGCCGAACTCCCTGGAGGACCTCATGAAGCGCAACCTCGTCATCGCCACCGTCGCCGCGGCCGCCCTGGTGGGCGGTGGCACCGCGGTCGCCTTCGCGGACGGCGACGACGACGCGCGGACGACGGCCCCGACGACGACCACGGTGCACGACGACGACCGCGACGACGGCAAGGACGACCGCGACGACGTCAGCGAGACGCGCACCGCGAAGGTGACCGCCGCCCAGGCGATCGAGGCCGCCCTGAAGTCCCAGCCGGGCACGGCCGTCTCCGCCGACCTCGACGACCGGGACGACGACGGTGACGACGACGGGGACCACGGCTTCCGCGGCTGGGAGGTCGACATCCTCGGCCAGGGCACCACCTCGTACACGGTCCACGTGGACCCGACGACGGGCAAGGTCCTCGGCACGGAGACCGACCGCGACGACGATGACGACGTCCGCGAGGCGCGCGCCGCCCTGAAGGGCACGAGCGTGGACGCCCGCGAGGCCGCCCAGGCCGTCACCTCGAACGGCACGGTGACCGACGTCGACCTGGACGACGACGACCGCACCACGGTGTGGAGCGTGGACACCGCCAAGGGCGAGTGGACGGTCGACGCCCGCACGGGCAAGGTCACCCAGGACGACGGCGACGACGACTGACTCGGCCGGCCGGGCGTCAGCCCCGCGTGAGCCCCTCCACCAGTTCGTCCGCCGCGCGGTACGGGTCCAGCTCGCCCGCCACGATCCGCTCCGCGAGCGTGCTCAGGCGCCGGTCGCCGTGCAGGTCGCCGATGCGTTCGCGCAGGGCGGTGACCGCGATCGTCTCCACCTCGCGGGCGGCGCGGGCGCGGCGGCGCTCGGTGAGGACGCCCCGCTCCTCCATCCAGGCCCGGTGCTTCTCCAGCGCCTCGACCACCTCGTCGATGCCCTCGCTGCGCGCGGCGACCGTCTTCACGATGGGCGGGCGCCAGTCGCCGGGGCCGCGGGACTCACCGAGGCCCAGCATGTGGTTCAGCTCGCGGGCCGTGGCGTCGGCGCCGTCACGGTCCGCCTTGTTGACGACGTACACGTCGCCGATCTCCAGGATTCCGGCCTTGGCCGCCTGGATGCCGTCGCCCATGCCGGGCGCCAGCAGCACCACACTCGTGTCCGCCTGCGAGGCGATCTCCACCTCGGACTGGCCGACGCCGACCGTCTCGACCAGGATCACGTCGCAGCCGGCCGCGTCCAGCACGCGGATGGCCTGCGGGGCCGCCCAGGCGAGGCCGCCGAGGTGGCCGCGCGTCGCCATCGAGCGGATGTAGACCCCGGGGTCGGAGGCGTGCTCCGACATCCGGACCCGGTCGCCCAGCAGCGCACCGCCGGAGAAGGGCGAGGACGGGTCGACGGCAAGGACGCCGACCCGCCTGCCCTGCTTGCGGTAGGCCGTGACCAGGGCCGAGGTGGATGTCGACTTGCCGACACCCGGCGAGCCGGTCAGTCCTACGACGTACGCGTTGCCCGTGAGCGGGGCGAGCGTCGCCATGACCTCCCTGAGCTGCGGAGACGCCCCCTCCACCAGGGAGATCAGCCGGGCCACGGCCCGCGGCCGGCCTTCCCTGGCCTGGGCCACCAGTGTGGAGACGTCCTGCATCACAGCTCCGTTCTCGTAGAGAAAGACAGGTCAGGCCTTGGGTACCCGCACGATCAGCGCGTCACCCTGACCGCCGCCACCGCACAGGGCGGCCGCGCCGACACCGCCGCCGCGCCGCTTCAGCTCCAGGGCGAGGTGCAGGACGAGACGCGCGCCGGACATGCCGATCGGGTGGCCGAGGGCAATGGCGCCGCCGTTGACGTTCACCCTTTCCGTGGACACCCCGAGGTCCTTCATTGACTGCACCGCCACGGCGGCGAAGGCCTCGTTGATCTCGATCAGGTCGAGGTCGGAGACCTCCAGGCCCTCCTTCTTCAGGGCGTGCAGGATGGCGTTGGAGGGCTGCGACTGGAGGCTGTTGTCGGGGCCGGCCACATTGCCGTGGGCGCCGATCTCCGCGATCCACTCCAGGCCCAGCTCCTGCGCCTTGGCCTTGCTCATCACGACGACCGCGGCCGCGCCGTCGGAGATCTGCGAGGACGTGCCCGCCGTGATCGTGCCGTCCTTGGAGAAGGCCGGGCGCAGCTTGCCCAGGGACTCGGCGGTGGTCTCGGCGCGGATGCCCTCGTCCTTGCTGAAGACGACCGGCTCGCCCTTGCGCTGCGGGATCTCGACCGGGGTGATCTCGGCCTCGAAGATGCCGTTCTTCTGGGCGGCGGCGGCGCGCTGGTGGGACAGGGCGGCGATCTCGTCCTGCTCCGGGCGCTGGATGCCGAGGCGCGTGTTGTGCTTCTCCGTCGACTCGCCCATGGCGATGCCCTCGAAGGAGTCGGTCAGACCGTCGTGGGCCATGGCGTCGATCATCTGCACCGCGCCGTACTTGAAGCCCTCGCGGGACTTGGGCAGCAGGTGCGGGGCGTTGGTCATGGATTCCTGGCCGCCCGCGACGACCACGTCGAACTCGCCCGCGCGGATGAGCTGGTCGGCGAGCGCGATGGCGTCGAGGCCGGACAGACACACCTTGTTGATGGTGAGCGCCGGGACGCTCATCGGGATGCCGGCCTTGACCGCGGCCTGGCGGGCCGGGATCTGCCCCGCCCCGGCCTGGAGGACCTGGCCCATGATCACGTACTGCACCTGGTCGCCGCCGATTCCCGCACGGTCGAGGGCGGCCTTGATCGCGAAGCCGCCGAGGTCGGCCCCCGAGAAGGACTTGAGCGAGCCGAGCAGTCGTCCCATGGGCGTCCGAGCGCCCGCGACGATCACGGAAGTTGCAGAAGACATGTCGTGCGATCCCCTTCCAGCCTGCACAGCCGAGGAGTGAACGAGGGTTTACTTCGAATGTACTGATGGCACTCCGTGCCGTCACCGGGCTGTCGGTGTGATCGCTGGCACGTTGCGTAACCACCTCCGGAGCGCTGCACTAACAGCATGCTGACGCGAATCGACCACATCGGGATCGCCTGCTTCGACCTCGACAGGACCGTCGAGTTCTACCGGGCCACCTACGGCTTCGAGGTGTTCCACTCCGAGGTCAACGAGGAGCAGGGCGTACGCGAGGCCATGCTCAAGATCAACGATACGTCCGACGGCGGGGCTTCCTACCTCCAGCTGCTGGAACCCACCCGCGAGGACTCCACCGTCGCCAAGTGGCTGGCCAAGAACGGCGAGGGTGTGCACCACATCGCCTTCGGCACGGCGGACGTCGACGGGGAGGCCGCGGAGATCAAGGGCAAGGGCGTACGCGTCCTGTACGAGGAGCCGCGACGCGGTTCCATGGGGTCACGGATCACCTTTCTGCACCCCAAGGATTGCCATGGCGTACTGACAGAACTGGTCACTTCGGCGCCCGTTGAGTCACCTGAGCACTGACCCTCGTACATATGGGCCGGTAGGGTTGGGGTCGGTCGTCGCTCTCGGGCGCGCGATCGCGGGCCGGGGTCCGGGTTTCGGGGGACGAGCGTCGGGGCAGCAGCCCATGCTCCGCCGTTGATCTGACACCATTCCCCGGGGGCCCCGTTCGGCGGATGGACGGAGCTCGTATGGAGAGACTTGCGACCAGGGGACGGATGGGACCGCGCAGTGCGGGGCTACGAACGCCAGGAGCGAGAGCCGGCGGCTGACGTCGACCACCTCTCTCGGTTCGAGGCCGAGATGGAGCGGCTGAAGACCGAGCGGGAAAAGGCGATCCAGCACGCCGAGGACCTCGGCTACCAGGTCGAGGTGCTGCGCGCCAAGCTGCACGAGGCGCGGCGCACCATCATGTCCAGGCCCGACTTCGGCGGCGGTGACATCGGCTATCAGGCCGAACAGCTGCTGCGGAACGCGCAGATCCAGGCCGATCAGCTCAGGCAGGACGCCGAGCGCGAGCTGAGCCAGGCCCGCGCGCAGACCCAGCGCATCCTCCAGGAGCACGCCGAGCAGGCCGCGCGGCTCCAGGCGGAGCTGCACCAGGAGGCGGTCACCCGCCGCCAGCAGCTCGACCAGGAGCTCGCCGAGCGCCGGCAGACCGTCGAGAGCCATGTCAACGAGAACGTCGCCTGGGCCGAGCAGCTGCGTGCCCGCAGCGAGTCCCAGGCCCGCCGGCTCCTCGACGAGTCCCGTGCCGAGGCCGAGCAGGCCATGGCCGCGGCCCGGGCCGAGGCCGAGCGGCTGACCGCGGAGGCCCGCCAGCGCCTGCAGAGCGACGCCGAGGCCACCCGCGCCGAGGCCGAGCAGCTGCTGCGCCGGGCCCGCACCGACGCCGAGCGGCTGCTGAACGCCGCCTCCAACCAGGCCCAGGAGGCCACCGACCACGCCGAGCAGCTGCGCAGCTCCACGGTGACCGAGTCGGACGCGGCCCGCCGCCAGGCGCAGGAGCTGAGCCGCTCCGCCGAGCAGCGTATGACCGAGGCCGAGGAGGCGCTGCGCAAGGCGCAGTCCGAGTCGGAGAAGCTGCTCGCCGAGGCCAAGGAGGCCGCCACCAAGACGCTGTCGAGCGCCGAGTCGGCCAACGAGCAGCGCACGCGTACGGCCAAGGAGCAGGTCGCCCGGCTGGTCAGCGAGGCCACCAAGGAGGCCGAGTCCACCAAGGCCGAGGCCGAGCAGCTGGTCGCGGACGCCCGCGCCGAGGCCGAGAAGGTGCTGGCGCAGGCCGCCGAGAAGGCCCGCACGATCACCGCCGAGGAGAGCGCGACCCAGCTGTCCAAGGCGGCCAAGACCGCCGAGGACGTCCTCAACAAGGCGCAGGAGGACGCGCAGAACACCACCAAGGCCGCCGCCGAGGAGGCCGAGCGGATCCGCCGGGAGGCGGAGGCCGAGGCGGACCGGCTGCGGGCCGAGGCGCACGACATCTCCGAGCAGCTCAAGGGTGCGGCGAAGGACGACACCAAGGAGTACCGCGCCAAGACGGTCGAGCTGCAGGAGGAGGCGCGCCGGCTGCGCGGCGAGGCCGAGCAGCTGCGCGCCGACGCGGTCGCCGAGGGCGAGAAGATCCGCGCGGAGGCCCGCAAGGAGGCCGTCCAGCAGATCGAGGAGGCGGCCAAGACCGCCGAGGAACTCCTCTCGAAGGCCCGGGCGGACGCCGACGAGCTGCGGCAGACCGCGACGGCGGACAGCGAGAAGGTCCGCACCGAGGCCATCGAGCGCGCCACCACACTGCGCCGGCAGGCCGAGGAGACTCTGGAGCGCACCCGCCAGGAGGCGGAGCGGCACCGCGCCGAGGTCGTCGAGCAGGCCGAGGGCATCACGGCCGAGGCCGAGCAGGCCGCGCGCGAGCTGCGTGCGGAGACCGAGCAGGCCATGGAGGCCCGCCGTGCGGAGGCCGCCGAGGAGCTGACCCGGCTCCAGTCGGAGGCCGAGCAGCGGCTGGCCGCCGCCGAGCAGGCGCTGACCGACGCCCGTGAGGAGGCCGCGCGGATCCGCCGCGAGGCCGCCGAGGAGTCCGAGCGGCTGCGGGCGGAGTCCGCCGAGCGGATCCGCACGCTCCAGCAGCAGGCCGAGGCGGAGGCCGAGCGCCTGCGCACCGAGGCCGCGTCGGACGCGTCCGCCTCCCGCGCGGAGGGCGAGGCGGTCGCCGTACGGCTGCGGTCGGAGGCCGCGACCGAGGCGGAGCGGCTGAAGTCGGAGGCGCAGGACAGCGCCGACCGGGTCCGTGCCGAGGCGCAGGCCGCCGCGGAGCGGCTGGCGACGGAGGCGTCGGAGACGCTGGCCGCCGCTCAGGAGGAGGCCGTCCGGCGCCGGCGCGAGGCCGAGGAGACCCTGGGCTCCGCCCGGCAGGAGGCCGACCAGGAGCGCGAGCGGGCCCGCGAGCAGAGCGAGGAGCTGCTGGCCTCGGCACGCAAGCGCGTGGAGGAGGCACAGACCGAGGCGGTCCGGCTGGTCGAGGAGGCCGACCGGCGCGCCACCGAGATGGTGTCGGCCGCCGAGCAGCACGCGCAGCAGGTGCGCGACTCGGTCTCCGGGCTGCACGAGCAGGCCCAGGAGGAGGTCCAGGGGCTGCGCAGCGCCGCCGAGCACGCGGCGGACCGCACCCGGCGCGAGGCCGAGGAGGAGGCCGACCGGGTCCGCGGCGACGCCTATGCCGAGCGGGAGCGGGCTTCGGAGGACGCCGGCCGGATCCGGCGCGAGGCCTCGGAGGAGACGGAGGCCGCGAAGGCGCTGGCCGAGCGCACGGTGTCGGAGGCGATCGCGGAGGCCGAGCGGCTGCGCTCGGACGCGTCCGAGCACGCCCAGCGGGTGCGTACGCAGGCCTCGGACGCCATCGCCGAGGCCGACCAGGCGGCGGCGCGCACCCGGGCGGACGCCCGCGAGGACGCCAACCGCATCCGGTCGGACGCGGCGACGCAGGCGGACACCCTCATCACCGAGGCGCGTTCGGAGGCGGAGCGGCTCACCACGGAGACGGTCACGGAGACCGACCGGCTGCGGTCGGAGACGGTCGCCGAGGCCGAGCGACTGCGGTCGGAGACGGTCGCGGAAGCCGACCGGCTGCGGTCCGAAACGGTCGCCGAGGCCGAGCGGATGCGCGCCGAGGCGGTCGCCAAGGCCGACAAGCTGCTCTCGGAAGCCACCGGTGACGCGGAGCGGCTGCGCGCCGAGGCCGCCGAGACGGTGGGCTCCGCGCAGCAGCACGCCGAGCGGATCCGCAGCGAGTCGGAGCGGGT
Source organism: Streptomyces sp. NPDC079141 (assembly GCF_040686775.1). Taxonomy (NCBI): domain Bacteria; kingdom Bacillati; phylum Actinomycetota; class Actinomycetes; order Kitasatosporales; family Streptomycetaceae; genus Streptomyces; species Streptomyces sp. NPDC079141. Next base: position 68,894 of record NZ_JBFBLP010000014.1, read on the forward strand.
GAAGTCCGATGCCCTGGCGGAGGCCGAGCGGGTCACCGCCGCCGCCCGCGACGAGGCCGAGCGTACGCTCGACGAGGCCCGCAAGGACGCCAACAAGCGGCGCTCGGAGGCGGCCGAGCAGGTCGACACGCTCATCACGGAGACCACGGCCGAGGCCGACAAGCTGCTCACCGAGGCGCAGAAGCAGGCGCTGAAGACCACCGCGGACGCGGAGTCCCAGGCCGACACGATGGTCGGCGCGGCCCGCAAGGAGGCCGACCGGCTGGTCTCGGAGGCGACGGTCGAGGGCAACTCCCGAGTGGAGAAGGCCCGTACGGACGCGGACGAGCTGCTGGTCGGCGCCCGCCGGGACGCGACCGCCATAAGGGAGCGCGCGGAGGAGCTGCGCGACCGCATCACCAGCGAGATCGAGGACCTGCACGAGCGGGCCCGCCGCGAGGCCGCGGAGACGATGAAGTCGACCGGCGACCGCTGCGACGCGCTCATCAAGGCCGCCGAGGAGCAGCTGGCCAAGGCGCAGACGAAGGCCAAGGAGCTCCTTTCGGAGGCCAACTCCGAGGCCGGCAAGGTCCGTATCGCCGCGGTGAAGAAGGCCGAGGGGCTGCTCAAGGAGGCCGAGCAGAAGAAGGCCTCGCTCACCAAGGAGGCCGAGGAGCTCAAGGCCGAGGCGATCCGTGAGGCGAAGCGCACGGTCGAGGAGGGCAAGCGCGAGCTGGAGGTGCTGGTCCGGCGGCGCGAGGACATCAACGCCGAGATCTCCCGTGTCCAGGACGTTCTGGAGGCGTTGGAGTCATTTGAGGCCCCGTCGGCGGGCAAGGACGGCGGCGTCAAGGCGGGCGCCACGGTCGGAGCCCCTCGTTCGGGTGGCAAGGCGTCGGACGGCTAGCCGACCGGTCGGATTCCAGTGCCGTCTGGGGCCTTTGACCGAGTTTTTGGCAAGCCGTCCCAAGGTTAGCCACTCAAAAGGGGTGTCATTCTCCAGATCAAACACGTATCCGCTCGATGACACACCGCTTCGGCCCCTAGGATTCCCCCTATCACCTCACCGGTCTCATTCGACAGGAACCCCATGAGCGACACTTCCCCCTACGGCTTCGAGCTTGTGCGGCGTGGGTACGACCGCGCTCAGGTGGACGAACGGATCTCCAAGCTCGTCTCCGACCGTGACAGCGCTCTCGCCCGCATCACCGCTCTGGAAAAGCGCATCGAGGAGCTCCACCTCGAAACGCAGAACGCCCAGGCCCAGGTAACCGACGCGGAGCCGTCGTACGCCGGTCTCGGCGCGCGCGTGGAGAAGATCCTCCGCCTCGCCGAGGAAGAGGCCAAGGATCTGCGCGAGGAGGCCCGTCGCGCCGCCGAGCAGCACCGCGAGCTCGCCGAGTCGGCCGCCCAGCAGGTCCGCAACGACGCAGAATCGTTCGCGGCCGAGCGCAAGGCCAAGGCGGAGGACGAGGGCGTCCGGATCGTCGAGAAGGCCAAGAGCGACGCCGCTCAGCTGCGTTCCGAGGCCCAGAAGGACGCGCAGTCCAAGCGCGAGGAGGCGGACGCCCTCTTCGAGGAGACCCGCGCCAAGGCCGCCCAGGCCGCCGCCGACTTCGAGACCAACCTGGCCAAGCGCCGCGAGCAGTCCGAGCGCGACCTGGCCTCGCGTCAGCAGAAGGCCGAGAAGCGCCTCGCGGAGATCGAGCACCGCGCGGAGCAGCTCCGCCTGGAGGCCGAGAAGCTGCGCACCGACGCCGAGCGCCGTGCCCGCCAGACGGTGGAGACCGCGCAGCGTCAGGCCGAGGACATCGTGGCCGACGCCAACGCCAAGGCCGACCGCATCCGTTCGGAATCCGAGCGCGAGCTCGCGGCGCTGACCAACCGCCGCGACTCGATCAACGCCCAGCTGACGAACGTGCGCGAGATGCTGGCGACCCTCACCGGTGCGGCCGTGGCCGCCGCGGGCACGCCGGCCGAGGACGAGCCGATCTCCCGTGGGGTGCCGGCGCAGCAGTCTCGGTAACGCCGGGGCGTACAGCCGCTGAACACCTGCAAAGCCCTCTGCCACTCCGGTGGCAGGGGGCTTTGTCCCGTTTTAGCGTGGGCGCATGATCGAGGTCGAGGGGCTGACGAAGCGGTACGGCGAGAAGGTGGCGGTCAACAACCTCACCTTCACCGTCAGACCCGGCATCGTGACCGGGTTCCTCGGTCCCAACGGGGCCGGCAAGTCGACCACCATGCGGATGATGCTCGGCCTGGACCGGCCGACGGCCGGTGACGTCCGGATCGACGGCAAGCACTACGACCGGCTGAAGGACCCGCTGACGTACATCGGGGCGCTGCTGGACGCGAAGGCCGTGCACGGCGGGCGCAGCGCCTTCAACCATCTGCTGTGTCTCGCGCAGAGCAACGGCATCCCCAAGCAGCGGGTGCACGAGGTGCTCGACACGGTCGGCCTGACGGCGGTGGCAAGGAAGAAGGCCAAGGGCTTCTCGCTCGGCATGGGCCAGCGCCTCGGCATCGCGGGCGCGCTGCTCGGCGATCCGCGGATCCTGATGTTCGACGAGCCGGTCAACGGCCTCGACCCCGAGGGCATCCACTGGATCCGCAATCTGATGAAATCGCTCGCGGCGCAGGGCCGTACGGTCTTCGTGTCCTCGCACCTGATGAGCGAGATGGCGCTGACCGCCGACCATCTCGTCGTGATCGGTCAGGGCCGGCTGCTCGCCGACACCTCCATGGCCGACTTCATCGCGCAGAACTCGCGCTCCTACGTCCGTATCCGCACCCCGCAGCGCGAGCGGCTGCTCGACGTCCTGCACGGGGCCGGGATCACGGTCGTACAGACGGGCAGCGGCACGCTGGAGGTCGACGGCGGCAAGTCCGAGCGCATCGGTGAGCTGGCCGCGCAGCACCAGCTCGTGCTGCACGAGCTGAGCCCCCAGCAGGCCTCCCTTGAGGAGGCGTTCATGCAGCTGACCGCGGAGTCGGTCGAGTACCACGCGCACACCGACGCACCGCCAGAGCCGCAGCCGTGGGGCGACGGCTGGAAGGGGAACTGAGCATGGCCACGACCCAGGTCGTCCGTTCCGAGTGGACCAAGATCAGGTCGGTGGCGTCGACGGTGTGGACGCTGTCCCTCGCGGTGGTCGTCACCATCGCCCTGGGCATGTTGATCTCGGCGCTGGCGAAGAACGAGTTCGACTCCATGAGCCGGCAGGACCGGCTCTCCTTCGACCCGACCTTCATCAGCTTCGCCGGGACGAGTCTCGGACAGCTCGCGATGATCGTGTTCGGGGTGCTGGTGGTGTCGAACGAGTACAGCACCGGCATGATCCGTACCTCGCTGGCCGCCGTGCCGCAGCGCGGTACGTTCCTGTTCAGCAAGATCGCGGTGGCCGCCGCGCTGGCCCTGGTGGTCGGCCTGGTCACCAGCTTCGCGGCCTTCTTCCTGGGCCAGGCGATGCTGGGCGAGCACAGGGCGTCGATCTCGGACCCGGGTGTACTGCGCGCGGTCATCGGCGGCGGCCTCTACATGACCCTCATCGCGATGTTCTCGATGGGCGTCGCCGCGATGCTGCGCTCGCCGATGCTGTCGCTGGGCATCCTGATGCCGTTCTTCTTCCTCGTCTCCAACATCCTCGGCAATGTCTCGGCCACCGAGAAGATCGGCCGCTATCTGCCCGACCAGGCCGGCAGCAAGATCATGCAGGTGGTCACGCCGGTGGACAACGACACCCCGTACGGCCCCTGGGGCGGCCTCGGAATCATGGCGTTGTGGGTGATCGCGGCGCTCGCGGGCGGCTATGTGGTGCTGAAGCAGAGGGACGCCTAGCCATCGGTGATTTTGCTTTGTCTTGATGGGAACCGTCAGCGCCCGGATATCCTCCTAACCCTTACGGGGGCGTGTGCCCCGCTGTCCTGAACCTTTCGATGGGTGCGGAGCATGATCGAGGCAGTCGGCCTGACCAAGCGCTACGGCGACAAGACCGCTGTGTACAACCTTTCCTTCCAGGTACGGCCGGGTTCCGTGACCGGCTTCCTGGGGCCCAACGGCTCCGGCAAGTCGACGACGATGCGGATGATCCTCGGCCTGGACAACCCGAGCGCGGGGCAGGTGACGATCGGCGGCTACCCGTACCGCAAGCTGCCGAACGCGCCCCGCCAGGTGGGCGCGCTGCTGGACGCCAAGGCTGTGCACGGCGGCCGCGCGGCCCGCAACCATCTGCTGTCCCTGGCCCAGCTGTCCGGCATCCCGGCCCGCCGGGTGGACGAGGTGCTGGGTGTCGTCGGGCTCCAGGACGTGGCACGCAGGCGTTCCAAGGGCTTCTCCCTCGGCATGGGGCAGCGCCTCGGCATCGCCGCCGCGCTGCTCGGCGACCCTCAGGTGCTGCTCTTCGACGAGCCGGTCAACGGTCTCGACCCCGAGGGCATCCTCTGGGTGCGCAACCTGATGAAATCGCTCGCCGCGGAGGGCCGTACGGTCTTCGTCTCCTCCCATCTGATGAGCGAGATGGCGCTGACCGCCGACCACCTGATCGTGATCGGGCGCGGCCAGCTGCTCGCCGACATGAGCGTGCAGGACTTCATCGCGGCGAACTCGGCCGGCTTCGCGCGGGTGCGCACGCCCGACACCGAGCCGCAGCTGCGCGAGAAGCTGTCCACGGCGCTGGCCGAGGCGGGCGGGCACGTGCTGCCCGAGCAGGACGGCGCGCTGCGGGTGACGGGGCTGCCGCTGCCGCGCATCAGCGACATCGCGCACGACTCGGACGTACGCCTGTGGGAGCTGTCGCCGCACCAGGCCTCCCTTGAGGAGGCGTACATGCGGATGACGCAGGGCGCCGTCGACTACCGCTCCACGGTCGACCAGAAGGCGGGGCTCCAGCAGCCGCTGCCGCCCGGCGCGCAGCCGCCGATGCCGGTGCCGGGGCAGGGCCAGCCCGGCTGGTACGCCCCGCCGCCGCCCCAGCAGGGCGGGCAGCCGTTCACGATGCCGCAGGGACAGCCGCCGCAGGGCCCGTACGGCGCCCCGGCCGCGCCCGGCGCCGCTCCGGCCGCGCCTCCGGCCCCGGCCGCTCCTGCCGCCGCCGAGGCGAACCCGTACGCCCAGCCTGCCGCCCCCGCTTCCGCACCCGCCCCCGCCGTCGACACGACCAAGCCCGAGGACGCCCGATGAGCACGCCCCAGCCCCCGATGCCGCAGGCCGCCGCACCGAACTGGCAGGCGGCGCCCGGCGCTTCTTACCCCGGTTACACCTCGCCGATCCCGGTCGTGCGCACGCACCTGGGGCATGCGCTCGCCTCGGAGTGGACGAAGATCAAGTCGGTGCGCTCCACGATGTGGACGCTCGGCGTGTTCGTGCTGCTCGTCGTCGGCATCGGTCTGGGCGCCGCGGCGCTGATCTCCGCCAACGCCTCCGACGCCGACCTGTCGAGCGAGAACCCGCTGTCGTTCGGCTTCTTCGGGCTGCTGCTCGGCACCATGTGCATCATCACGCTGGGCGTGCTGACCACGGCCTCGGAGTACGGCACCGGCATGATCCGGACCACGATGACCGCCTGCCCGTCCCGCGGGCGGGTGCTGGCGGCGAAGTCGATCGTGTTCTTCACGGTCGCGTTCACCGTCACGCTGCTGTCGGCGCTGCTCGTCGCCTTCGTGGACGTGTCCATGCTGAGCGGCGCCAAGGAGCCGACCGGCGAGGAATGGCTGAAGGGCACGGTCGGCATCTCGCTCTACATCGCGCTGCTCGGCCTGCTCTCGCTCGTCGTCGGCTCGATCATCCGGCACTCGGCGGGCGCGATCACCATCATGATCGGTGTGGTGCTGGCCCCGCTGGTCATCGCCCTGTTCATGTTCTCGGAGTCGCTCGCGGACCTCCAGCAGGCCCTGTTCGAGTACTCGATCCCGAACCAGCTGAGCGTCTTCTACGCCAACTCCCTCACCGAGACCGGCCCCTCGGGCTGGGACCCGCTGTGGATCATCGCCGCCGTGACGGCCGCCGCCTTCGCCGGGGCGTTCGCGCTGCTGCAACAGCGAGACGTCTAGAACTTCGGCGCGTTCCGGGACCGCTGCACCCGCGTGGTGCGGCGGTCCTTCGCGTTCCAGCAGGCCTTGTGCCAGTGGCGGCGGTCGTCGACGCCCGAGTGGTCGGGCCAGGCCACGACGTGCGGGACGCCGTCCGGGATCAGCTGGTCGCAGCCGGGGCAGCGGTACGACTTGCCCTGCGCGCTCGCGCCCGCCACGTGCCGCACGTTCCAGTCCTCGCCCTGCCAGTGCTCCGAGGACTGCCAGCCGCCGTAGCGACCGGTCCGGTCGTCCTCGGCGCTCCGGCCGGACGAGGCCGACGCACCGGTGGCCTTGGGTCGGTTGCGACGCGGGGACACGGGACACCTCACGGGGCTATACAGGAAGCAGGGGCCGTGTCCAGCCTACGCGGCGCCGGCAGGGGTACGCGTAGGGCACCAATCGCCACAAGTCCCCTTCCGATGACTCCCATTCTGCAGACAATCCGCAAATTGCTCCGTCAGGCCGTGTCCTCGGCACGTGTCAGACGGTTATGCCGGGTGGGGGAGCTCCGCGTCGGAGCCAAGGAAGCAGGAAAAGCAATGCGCGTTGGAAGTTTCGTGTTGGCGGCCCAGTTCCCGGGCCAGGGGCAGGGGGAGGCGCTGCACCGCGCGGTCCGCTCGGCCGAGGTCGCGGAAGAGGCGGGGCTCGACTCGGTCTGGCTGGCCGAGCACCACTTCGTGCCGTACGGCACCTGCCCGTCCGCGGTCACCCTGGCCGCGTTACTGCTCGGCCGCACCCGCCGGATCCGGGTCGGTACGGCGGTCAGTGTGCTGCCGACCGCCCACCCGGTGGCCCTCGGCGAGCAGGCCGCGCTGCTGCATGTGACGAGCGGCGGGCGGTTCTCGCTGGGCGTCGGGCGCGGCGGTCCGTGGGTCGATCTGGAGGTGTTCGGCTCGGGTCTGGAGGCGTACGAGCGGGGGTTCCCGGAATCACTCGATCTGCTGGTGCGCTGGCTGCGCGAACCGTCGGTCTCCGCCGACGGGGAGCGCTTCTCCTTCCGCGAGGTGCCCGTCGTCCCCAGGCCCTCGGAGTGCCTGGCGGAGACGGCCGGACCCGAGGTCGTCCTCGCGTGCACGTCCCCGAGGAGCGTGCGGCTGGCCGCCGAGCGCGGGCTGCCGATGCTGCTGGGGATGCATGTGGGCGACGAGGAGAAGGCCGAGATGGTCGCCCTGTGGCGGGAGCACGCCCGCGCCTCCGGGCGGTCGGCGGAGGAGGTCCGCACGGCCGCCCATGTGTCGGCCGGCGTCTGCCAGATCGCCGACCGGCGCACGGAGGCCGCGGAGACCCTGCTGAAGGCGATGCCGGGCTTTCTGCGGCAGGGCCTGGAGGCCCATGTGACGGTCGACGGCCGCCATCGGGCGATGCGGGACCCGCTGGCGTACACCGAACTGCTCTGCGGGCTGCACCCGGTGGGCACGCCCCGGCTGTGCGCCGACCGGCTGGCGGCGACCAGCGAGCGGACCGGCATCACCCGCTTCGCCCTGCTCGTCGAGGGCTCGGGCGAACTGGCGGCGACGGAGGAGAACGTACGGCGGCTCGGTGCCGAAGTGCTGCCGCACCTCGGCTGAACCGCCCTGCCCGGCCGGAGGCTTGCCGCCCCACTGGTCATGCACCTCCCGCGTAGGGAGCGGCAAGCAAGCGGCTCACGGGCTTCAGCAGTCCCTGAGCTCCGGGGACTGGTTCAGCAGCTGGTTGCGCACCGAGGTGAACCGGGCCAGCGTCTCGTCGACCGAGGGGTCGAGCGGGAACACCGCCACGCGGTGGCAGTTCTGGAACGCCAGCCGGACACCGAAGTGCCGCTGCAGTGCGCCGCGTATAGCGTCACTCGCGAGTGCACGCAGCAGCTGACCACGCGCCTGCTCGTCCGGCGGGGGCGTCTGGTTGTCGGCGAACTCTCCACCGTCGACCTTCAGCTGAGCCACCAGGGAGCTGATCATCTCCCATGCGTAGGGCAGGGAGGTCCGGACGCAGTCGACGAAGGCGGCTTCGTCGACCTCGCCTCGCTCGGCCTGTGCCAATAGGGCCGGTGAGACGTCGAGCGACATGAGTTCTCCTCTCGCACCCCCGAACAACAGGGGTTGCCGGACAGGGAAGGGAGTTCACGACACCGACACTCTGCGTGCACGCGCCGCGACCTCCTGTTCTCTACGGTAGGCAACGGACCGTGACGGCACCAGAAGAATGCGTACATGGGGCAGTCCCGGTAGGCGCACAATCGGCCACAACCGAACATCGGTCGTCTGTGGTTTTCCAGGGCGAATCGCGTCCACCTGTGCCCGTCGAGTAGCGTTGCCGACCATGCGTCTCGTCATTGCCCGATGCTCCGTCGACTACGCGGGCCGGCTCACCGCCCATCTCCCGTCCGCCCCCCGCCTGATCCTCGTGAAGGCGGACGGCAGCGTCTCCATTCACGCGGACGACCGGGCCTACAAGCCCCTGAACTGGATGTCGCCGCCCTGTTCCCTGAAGGAGGGCGACGGCGAGCAGAAGGACATCTGGACCGTCACCAACAAGGCGGGCGAGAAGCTCATCATCACGATGGAGGAGATCCTCCACGATTCCTCGCACGAACTGGGCGTCGATCCGGGCCTGATCAAGGACGGCGTGGAAGCACACCTTCAGGAGCTGCTCGCCGACCGCATCGAAACGCTCGGCGAGGGTTACACGTTGATCCGCCGCGAGTACATGACGGCCATCGGACCGGTCGACATCCTGTGCCGGGACGCCGAGGGCCAGACCGTGGCGGTCGAGATCAAGCGGCGCGGCGAGATCGACGGCGTGGAGCAACTCACCCGCTATCTGGAGCTGTTGAACCGCGACCCGCATCTCGCGCCGGTCCGCGGCATCTTCGCGGCCCAGGAGATCAAGCCGCAGGCCCGCGTGCTGGCGACGGACCGCGGCATCGGCTGCACGGTCCTCGACTACGACGCCCTGCGCGGCATCGAGGACGACAAGCTGCGGCTGTTCTGACCCACGGCTGTTACGGCGAAGAGGGCCGGGTCCGGTGAACGGATCCGGCCCTCTTCGTGTGGAACGGGCGTCAGATGACCTGCTCGGAGCTGCTGGGCGAGCCTTCCTCGGTCGTCGTGGGGGCGCTGGCGGAGCTGCTGGTCTCCGACGGGCCGCTGGCCGAGTCGGAGGTGCTCGGGGTGGTCTCCGTCGGCGTGTCCGTGGGCGTTTCCGTCGGGGTCTCGGTCGGCGTCTCCGTCGGCGGCTTCGAGGTCTCCGTCGGCGGCCTGGACGTCTCCGTGGGCGGCCTCGACGAGGTCGGCGGCTTGGTCGACGAGCTCGGCGGCTTCGACGGGGAGTCCGACGGGTCGCCGCCCGAGCCGCCCGTGCCGCCCGTGCCGCTCGGGTCGTCGGACGGTTCCGCCGTGTCCGTCGGCGTCGGGTCGTCGGAGGTGCCGAGCGTCCCGTCCGGTCCGGGATCCGTCGGCCGGCTCGTCGCCGTGCCGGTGTCGCCGGAGCCCTCGCCGTCCTCCGCCCGGTCGGCGCCGAGGCTGTCGTCGCCGGAGCCCTGGCTGGCGGACGGGTTGACGCCCACCTGGTCGGACGGCGGAGTGCCGTCGTTGTCGGAGGTGGCGCCGAGGGTCACCACGGTGCCGAGCACGGCCACCAGCAGCGCGCCCGCGCCGGCCGCCACCAGGTTGCGCTTGGCGAGCCCCTTGAGGCCGCCCCGCGCCTTGCGCGACGGCCCGACGCTCGCGGCTCGGTTGACCACCACGGTCGAGGTGTCCGCGGGCCGTGGGAACGCCGTCGGCACGCCGCCGGGCGGGGACTGCGACTCCTCGTGGCGCGCGGCCGGCACCTCCTCGCCGGCGGTCGCTCCGGCGCCGGTCACGATGCCGATGCCGGGGGTGTCCCCCGCACGGTCGGCGACCAGCGCCAGCGCGCGGCGGCCGGCGACGGTGCCGCGCTTGTCGGCGAGGGCGCCGCGCAGGCCGTTGGAGGCCTCCAGTTCGGCGCGGGCCCGGTCGAGCTGTCCGGCGCAGAGCGCGAGGATGCCCAACTCGTGGTGGAAATAGGCCTGTTCACCGACGTCCCCGGCGAGCCGGGAGGCCTCGGCGCCGGACCTGAGCGCCCGCTCCCAGGCGCTCCAGTGCAGCCCCGCGGCGAACGCCGGCGCCGCCGTGCGGGCGAGCGCCACCGTGGCGCTCTCCTCGTCCTCGGCGGGCGGCGTGGTGCCCGGCACGAGGACGGTGAGGGCGGCGAGCACGGCGTCCGCCTCGGCGCACACGCGCTCCGGCGTCACCGAGGGATGGCCGGCCCACCAGGCGTAGTGCTGGGCGGCGGTCAGGGTCCGGTCCTCGACGTCGTCGGTGTATCCGGCGGCCTCCAGCTGGGTCTGCACGCCGGCCGCGAGGCGGTAGCGGGCGCCGACCGGGGAGACCAGTCCGCAGGCGGCCAGCTCGCCGAGGGCGGCGTCCGCGTGGGTGTCGCCGACGAGGGCGGGCAGATGGGCCTGGTGGGGCACCTCGCCGCCGAGCGCCACGGCGAAGCGCAGGGTGGCGCGGGCGGAGGCGGTGAGCCGGGCGGCGAGCAGCGGGGCGGGCGCGGCCGCCTCACCGAGGGCCGGCAGGGGTATCTCCTCGACATCGTCGGGGTCGAAGGGCGCGTCGACGGCCGCGTCGACCGGCAGGGCGTCCTCGAAGACGCCGAACTCGTCGACGGCTCCGGCCCCGGCCCGCAGCTGGTCGCGCTGGCGCAGCAGGGCGCCGGCCTGGACGAAGCGCAGCGGCAGGCCCTCGGACTCGAACCAGAGGTCGCCGGCCCAGTTGGCCTCGTCCTCGGTGAGGGCGCGGCCGACGGCACGCTCCAGCAGGTCCAGTCCCGCGGCGCGCTCCAGGCCGCCGAGGAAGACCTCCTCCAGCGCGGAGCCGGCGGACGGGGCGGGCACGTCGGGGGTGGCGCCGATCAGGAAGGCGCACTCGGGCGTGGCGTCGAGCAGCTCGTCGAGCGCGGGCCCGCCGAACTCGATGTCGTCGATGACCACGACCGCGCCGATCTCGCGGATGCAGGCGAGCAGCTCGTCCCGTTCCGGACGGTGCAGGGGTGCGTCGTAGACGGCGTAGAAGAGGTCGTGCAGGAGGTCGTTCGCCGTGCGGTGGAAGCCGTTGAGGCGGACGACGCCGTCGGGGGCGAGGTCCGCGCAGTCCTCGGCGACGAGGTCGAGGAGGCTGGTGCGGCCCGATCCCGCGGGGCCGGTGAGGCGTACGGAGCGGCCGCGGGCGAGCAGGCGCACCAGTCGCTCGCGCTCGTCCTGGCGGGCCAGCAGAGGCAGCGTGGGGCCGCCGGGCCCGGGCGGGACGGGCGGCTTGGCCGCGCGGTCCACCTCGGCGCGGGCGGCCGGGGTGAGCTTGCCGGGCCGGGTCGGCCGTTCGCCGGGCGGGCAGGCCTCGATCTCGCTGCCGTCGACGGGGTTGACGGTGAGCAGGAAGTCGCCCGAGACGAGCTGGACGGTGCGGGCCAGTGCGGGCGCGTGCTGTCCGAAGTCGGGTGTGAGGGGGTCCCTGGGCGGGCGCTGACGTGGCGCGTCCGCGCCACCGTCCTGGCCGTACTCCTCAGGTCCCCGGTTGTTCGGGTCCATAGGTTTCAAGCCCCCCAAAAGCGTCGTGTGCCGTTTTCGGCCCCTCCCGGCCTGCTGCACACCGCGCTGTCGCTTCTGGTCCGGGCCCGCTCGAAGGGTTGTCACGCAGCGGGCGACCGAACCCTAAACCTTCGCACAGTATCTACGACAGGGCGGGGTACCGCGCCGTCCGAGACATCACAGTCTCGTGAGGATTGTGCGCGACGTGCGTTTCGCCGACGCCCGCCCGGCTCTCCCCTGTCGCCCGGTTCACACCCGAATTGCGGTGTCACACGCGCGGCAGCGACTCCACGCCGATGCCGCCCTCGATGGCGAGGATGCGGTGCAGCCGGGTGGCCACCAGCAGGCGCTGCATCTGCGGCGGTACGTCCCGCAGCACCAGTCGTCGGCCGCAGCGGCCGGCGCGCCGGTGCGCCCCCATGATCACTCCCAGTCCGGTGGCGTCCCAGGAGTCCAGCTCGGACAGGTCGAGCACGAGATCGCCGACTCCGTCGTCGACGGCCGAGTGCAGGACCGTACGGGCGTCCGCCGCGCTGCGGACGTCGAGGCGGCCCCCGACGACCAGCTCGGCGTGGTCGCCCCTGATGTGCATAGCGCTCCCCTAAGCGTGCGTCTCGTGCTCCGTGTGTGGTGTCCGGTGATGCAACCTCTGACAGTGAAAAGCAGTCAGAGGTTGCCGTCTGTAAGCGAACCGATACCGAATTCACCCCCGGGAGTGATACTCCCGGGGTCTGTGCGGTTTCAGTGCCCTCAGTGCTTGTAGAAGCCCTGCCCGCTCTTGCGACCGATGTCACCGGCGTCAACCATCCGGCGCATCAGCTCCGGCGGAGCGAACTTCTCGTCCTGGGACTCGGTGTAGATGTTGCTGGTGGCGTGCAGCAGGATGTCGACGCCCGTGAGGTCCGCCGTGGCCAGCGGGCCCATGGCGTGGCCGAAGCCCAGCTTGCAGGCGAGGTCGATGTCCTCGGCCGTGGCGACGCCCGACTCGTAGAGCTTGGCGGCCTCGACGACGAGGGCGGAGATGAGACGGGTCGTCACGAACCCGGCCACGTCCCGGTTGACGACGATGCAGGTCTTGCCGACGGACTCGGCGAACTCCCGCGCGGTGGCGAGGGTTTCGTCGCTCGTCTTGTAGCCGCGCACGAGCTCGCACAGCTGCATCATCGGGACCGGCGAGAAGAAGTGCGTGCCGACGACGCGCTCCGGGCGCTCGGTCACGGCCGCGATCTTGGTGATCGGGATCGCGGAGGTGTTGGAGGCGAGCACGGCGTCGTCGCGCACGATCTTGTCGAGCGTGCGGAAGATCTCGTGCTTGACCTCCAGCTTCTCGAAGACGGCCTCGACGACGATGTCGGCGTCGGCGACGGCGTCCAGGTCGGTGGTCGTCGTGATGCGTCCGAGGGCGGCGTCGGCGTCGTGCGCCTCCATCCGCCCCTTGCTGACGAACTTGTCGTACGAGGCCTTGATGCCGTCGGTGCCGCGCTTCAGCGCCTCGTCGGTGACGTCGCGCAGAACGACGTCCCAGCCCGCCTGGGCGGAGACCTGGGCGATGCCGGAACCCATCAAGCCGGCGCCGATGACGGCAAGCTTCCGTGCCACTGTGCGACTCCCCATTACACGCTGTTGAGATTGCCTCTCCGGCGGACCCTAGCGTCCGTGAGGGGCTGTGTGACCGGTAAGTAATGCGCGTCACGTCTCATCTGACGGACATCACACCGGCAGGGGTCATAACACGCCCCGTACGGCGTAGTTGAGCCCCTTCTCGCTCAGCGGCCGCACGCTGTCTACGCTGATCGCATGGTCAATCTGACACGCATCTACACCAGGACCGGCGACAAGGGCACCACCGCCCTGGGCGACATGAGCCGGGTCGCCAAGACGGACCTGCGGATCTCCGCGTACGCGGACGCCAACGAGGCGAACGCGGTGATCGGGACGGCGATCGCGCTGGGCAACCTGGACGAGGAGGTCGTCAAGGTTCTGACCCGCGTCCAGAACGACCTGTTCGACGTGGGCGCGGATCTGTCGACGCCGGTGGTGGAGAACCCGGAGTTCCCGCCCCTGCGGGTCGAGCAGTACTACATCGACAAGCTGGAGGCGGACTGCGACCGCTTCAACGAGCGGCTGGAGAAGCTGCGCTCGTTCATCCTGCCGGGCGGTACGGCGGGCGCCGCCCTGCTCCACCAGGCCTGCACGGTCGTACGGCGGGCGGAGCGCTCGACGTGGGCCGCGATGGAGGTGCACGGCGAGGTCATGAACCCGCTCACCGCGACCTACCTCAACCGGCTGTCGGACCTGCTCTTCATCCTGGCCCGTACGGCCAACAAGGATGTCGGGGACGTGCTCTGGGTGCCGGGCGGGGAGCGTTAGCGCTCACGCTTGGGGAACAGCGTGTAGCTGACGGCTATGACCACGTTGATGCCGATCAGCCACAGCATGCGCTGCTGCCAGGCGCGCAGGGACTCCGTCCCGCCGTCGCCGCCGACGTACCAGACCGCGGCCTGGAGCAGGGCCATGGCGACCATCGCGGCGAGGATCCAGCGGCCCGCGACCTTCCACTCGTGGACGGCGCGGGCCGTTCCGTACCTCGGTGGCCGCGCCGGTGGCGGGCCGCCCGCGAAGCGGTGGGCGAAACGGGCGTCGGCCCATCGGATCGTGGAGTGGCCGAGGCCCACGGTGAAGCCGATGTAGACGGCGGCCAGGCCGTGCTTCCAGTCGGGCTCGGCACCGTTCTTGAGGTCGATCGCGGTGACCGTGAACAGCACCAGTTCCAGCAGCGGCTCGCACAGCAGCAGGGCGAGGCCGACGCGGGGCATCCTCAGCGGGTAGCGCAAGGTCAGCCCCGCGGCCAGCAGCACCCAGAAGGCCACCTCGCAGGCGACGATCAGTCCGACGATCACGGCTCGCTCCTCACCAGGGAATCGGTCACCCTTTCAGGCTCGCGTCGGCCCGCGCCCGTTTCCTCATCGGCGCTGACGAACCCGCCGTACATCGAAAGATGCAGTCGGGGACCCTTCCCGGGCATCAGGCGCCGGGCGCCCGGCCCCTGTTGGATGGGGGTATGGCCGTACGACTCCCCCGCCCGCACCGCTTCGACGTCGTGGTCGCCGTCGCCGGGCTGCTCGGCGGGGTCGCGATGTGGGCGCTCGGCCTGCACACCTCGGGCAGCGGGGTGCTGGCGGCCGGCTGGGGGCTGATCCCGCTGACGGTGATGGCCGGCCTCGAACTGCTGCGCCGCACCAGGCCGCAGACCGCCCTGGTGGTGGGCACCTTCGCGCTCACCTTCGACATGTTCACCCCGGGCAACGCGGCGACCATCATGATGTTCACGGATCTCGCCTACTCGGCCGTGCTGTACGGCACTCCGGCCGCGGCCCGCCGCATCCCCGTCACCACCGGCCTGATCAGCATCGGTGTGACGCTCGCGTTCCTGATCTGGTGGCGCAGCCCCGAGGCGCTGCTCGTCGGGCTCGGCGCGGCCATCGTGTCCTTCGGCCCCGCCATCACCGGCGCCCTCGTCCGCCACCACCGCGACGCCGCCGAGACGGCCCGGCTGCGCGCCGAACAGACCGCGCTGCTCGCCGTGGGGGCACCTCCCATGCCCTTAAGGCAATGGGGGAGGACCGCGCCCAGGCGGTCGTCGCCGAGCGCGCCCGGATGGCCCGCGAGCTGCACGACATGGTGGCCAACCATCTCTCGGCCATCGCCATCCACTCCACCGCCGCGCTCTCCCTCGACGACCCGAAGACCTCCCGGGAGGCCCTCGGGGTGATCCGGGAGAACAGCGTGGAGGGGCTCGCCGAGATGCGGCGGCTGATCGGGATCCTGCGCGACAGCAGCGGCGACCTGGAACCGGCCGCCTCCCCGACCCTCGACGGCCTCGGCTCCCTGGTCGAGGGTGCCCGCGCCAACGGCCTCGACGTCAGCCTCGACTCCGACCACGGCCCGCTGCCCGCCCCGGTCGAGCTCGCCGCGTACCGGATCGTGCAGGAGTCCCTCACCAACGCCCTCAAGCACGCCTGCCCCGGCCGGGTCACGGTGTCGCTGGCCCGGCAGGACGGTTCCCTCAGCGTCGCGGTCACCAGCCCGTACGGCGACCGGGACGGCCCGCGGGCCCCCGGCTCCGGCGCCGGTCTGGTCGGGATGCGGGAGCGGGCCGCGCTGCTGGGCGGCACGTTCACGGCGAGCCACGGCGATGGCCTGTGGACCGTACATGCCACCCTCCCCCTCACCGAAGGAGACCCCGAATGATCCGCGTCCTGGTCGCCGAGGACCAGTCCGCCGTCCGCGCCGGTCTTGTCCTGATCCTGCGCAGCGCGCCCGACATCGAGGTGGTCGGCGAGGCGGCGGACGGGGAGCAGGCGGTGGCGCTGGCCCGGGAGCTCAGGCCCGACGTGGTGCTGATGGACGTACAGATGCCGCGCCTGGACGGGGTGTCGGCGACCGGCAGGGTGGTCGAGGAGGGGCTCGCCGACGTGCTCGTGCTGACCACCTTCGATCTCGACGAGTACGTCTTCGGGGCGCTACGGGCGGGCGCCTCCGGCTTCCTGCTGAAGAACACGGAGGCCGGGGATCTGCTGCAGGCGGTACGGACGGTCGCGGGCGGCGAGGGGATCGTCGCCCCGGCCGTCACCCGGCGCCTCATCGCCGAGTTCGCCGCCAAGCCCGTGCGGGAGCCGAAGTCCGATCCGGCGGTGCTCGACGCGCTGACCCGGCGCGAGCGCGAGGTGCTGTCGTGCCTGGGCGAGGGGTTGTCGAACGCCGCTATCGCCGGCCGTCTCGACATGGCGGAGGCAACGGTGAAGACGCATGTCAGCCGACTGCTGGGGAAGCTGGAGCTGCGCAGCCGGGTCCAAGCGGCGGTGCTGGCACAGGAGTTGGGGATCTAGGGAGCACCTGCGAACCCCTCCGCCCAACTGGTCTGGACCTATTGACCTATGGTCCAGACCTTTCTATTCTCGCGGCACCGTGGGCGTGAAGGCTCAGTCACGCCCCACCACCCCCTTCAGACAGGGAGGCGCAGCATGCGCTTCAGACACAGAGCCGCGGCAGGGTTCGCGACCCTGTTGCTCCCCTTCGCCGGTCTGGTCGCACTCGCGAGCCCCGCCCAGGCGGCCACCGAGGCCACGGCCACCTACACCAAGCCCCAGGACTGGGGCACCGGCTTCGAGGGCAAGTGGACGGTGAAGAACACCGGCACCACAACCATCAATTCCTGGACCGTCGAGTGGGACTTCCCCTCCGGCACCTCCGTCACCTCCGCCTGGGACGCCGACGTCACCTCCTCCGGCACCCACTGGACCGCCAAGAACAAGTCCTGGAACGGCACGCTCGCCCCCGGCGCCTCCGTCTCCTTCGGCTTCAACGGCACCGGCTCCGGCTCCCCCTCCAACTGCAAGCTGAACGGCGGCAGTTGTGACGGCGGCACCACGGTCCCGGGCGACGCGGCCCCGTCCGCCCCCGGCACCCCGACCGCCTCGGACATCACCAACACCTCGGTGAAGCTGAGCTGGTCCGCCGCCACCGACGACAACGGCATCAAGAACTACGACGTCCTGCGCGGCGGCACCAAGGTCGCCACCGTGACGGGCACGACGTACACGGACACCGGTCTGACCGCCGGCACCGACTACTCGTACACCGTCCAGGCCCGGGACACCGCCGACCAGACCGGCCCGGTCAGCGGCGCGGTCGCGGTGCACACCACCGGCGGCACCACGGAACCGCCCCCGACCGGTGACAAGGTCAAGCTCGGCTACTTCACCGAGTGGGGCGTCTACGGCCGCAACTACCACGTCAAGAACCTGGTGTCCTCGGGCTCCGCGTCGAAGATCACGCACATCAACTACGCGTTCGGCAACGTCAAGGACGGCAAGTGCGTCGTCGACGACACCTACGCCGCCTACGACAAGGCCTACACCGCCGACCAGTCCGTCAGCGGCACCGCCGACACCTGGGACCAGCCGCTGCGCGGCAACTTCAACCAGCTGCGCCAGCTGAAGGCCAAGTACCCGCACATCAAGGTGCTGTACTCCTTCGGCGGCTGGACCTACTCCGGCGGCTTCGCGCAGGCCGCGGCCAACCCGGCCGCCTTCGCCGCCTCCTGCAAGGCGGTCGTCGAGGACCCGCGCTGGGCCGATGTGTTCGACGGCATCGACATCGACTGGGAGTACCCGAACGCCTGCGGTCTGACCTGTGACACCTCCGGTGCCGCGGCCTTCAAGAACCTGATGCAGGGCCTGCGTTCGGAGTTCGGCAGCAACTACCTGATCACCGCCGCCATCACGGCGGACGCCTCCTCCGGCGGCAAGATCGACGCGGCCGACTACGGCGGCGCCTCGGCCTCGGTCGACTGGTACAACGTCATGACGTACGACTACTTCGGCGCCTGGGACAAGACCGGCCCCACCGCCCCACACTCGCCGCTCACCTCGTACTCCGGCATCCCGAAGGAGGGCTTCAACTCCGCCGACGCGATCGCCAAGCTCAAGGCCAAGGGCGTCCCGGCCGCCAAGCTCCTGCTCGGCATCGGCTTCTACGGCCGCGGCTGGACCGGCGTCACCCAGTCCGCCCCCGGCGGCACGGCGACCGGCCCGGCCACCGGCACCTACGAAGCGGGCATCGAGGACTACAAGGTCCTCAAGAACTCCTGCCCGGCCACCGGCACCGTCGGCGGCACGGCGTACGCCCACTGCGGCAGCAACTGGTGGTCGTACGACACCCCCGCCACCATCGGCACCAAGATGACCTGGGCCAAGAACCAGGGCCTGGGCGGCGCGTTCTTCTGGGAGTTCAGCGGCGACACCAGCAATGGCGAGCTGGTGAGCGCCATCAACAGCGGTCTGAACTGACCTCAGTTCTCCCCGCACACCAGCGCCGCGGACGGACCCCCGGGTCTGTCCGCGGCGTTCGTCCGTGCCCGCGCGCCCCCGGCGTGCGCCGATGAGGGCCGGTCGGCCCGGTGTGGCAGGCCGGAAGGCCATGGGGTTCCGGGAGCCGACCGGGAACACTTCGTATCTCGGCACGACAAGCGGAATGACTCATTCGGGGGGACGAATGAAACGCAGGATCGGCAAGCGCGCCAGGATCGGCGGGACCGTCCGGATCAGCGGGCCCAGAACAGCGTCCGCGGGGGTGTTCACCACGGCCACGGCCGCCGCCCTTCTCGCCACATGCCCGGTCAACGTCACGGTGACGGTCGCACCGGAACCCCCACCGGCCAACCCGGTGTGCGAGTGGGCGTAGGGATCAGGCCACGTTGACGCGTTGGCCTGGCGGGGCTGCCTCAAGCCACGCAAGGAAACCGGTCAGCGCGTCTTCGCTCATGGCGAGTTCCAGGCGCGTGCCCCGGTGCAGGCAGGTGAGGATGACGGCGTCGGAGAGCAGCGCCAGCTCCTCCTCGCCCTCGGGCAGCCGGCGCCCCGCGACCTCGATCGACGCGCGCTCCAGGACGCGGCGCGGGCGGGGGGCGTAGGAGAAGACGCGGTACCACTCGACGCGGTCGCCGTTGTAGCGGGCGACGCCGTAGCCCCAGCCCTTTCCGCTGGTGTCCGTTCTCTCCGGGGTGTCCCAGCGCAGAGAACAGTCGAACGTGCCGCCGGAGCGCTGGATGAGCCTTCTGCGCAGGCCGAAGACGAACAGCCCCAGCACCACTACGGCCACGACGATTCCGCACACAGTCAGAGCGAGGACCATCGACACCGACCTCCTCGTCTCCTAGGTACCTTCAATTCAGGTAACGGAACGGAAAAAACATCCATATCTGCCTCAGCCGCGGCTGGTACCGGATCACTCCGGTACCAGCCGCGGCTGAGTTACGTCATCGCGCGATCGGCGCTGATTTCAGCGCGCCGCCGCGGCACGCAGTCGGACGTCGGCGCGGCGCTCGGCGGAGGCGTCGGCCTCCGACTTCGCGCGCTCCAGCGCCCGCTCCGCACGCTGGACATCGATCTCGTCCGAAAGCTCGGCGATCTCGGCCAGCAGCGACAGCTTGTTGTCCGCGAACGAGATGAAACCGCCGTGCACCGCGGCGACGACCGTTCCACCATCACTCGTACGGATGGTCACCGGGCCCGACTCCAGCACACCGAGCAGCGGCTGGTGACCGGGCATGACGCCGATGTCGCCGGACGTGGTGCGCGCGACGACCAGGGTGGCCTCGCCGGACCAGACCTCTCGGTCGGCCGCGACCAGCGCGACGTGCAGCTCAGCAGCCAAGGGTGGCTCCTCGGGTCACCACCCGGCGGGTCTGCCGGGTGTTGGTTACAAGTCTAGTGGGCGTAAAAGAGGGGGCGGGACGCACCCGCCCCCTCAGACGTGAGCCACAGGGCTCACTTCGAACTCAGCGAGTTCAGGAGACGCCCAGCTCCTTGGCGTTGGCCTTGAGGTCCTCCAGGCCACCGCACATGAAGAACGCCTGCTCCGGGAAGTGGTCGTACTCGCCGTCGCAGATCGCGTTGAAGGCCGCGATCGACTCGTCCAGCGGAACGTCCGACCCGTCGACGCCGGTGAACTGCTTGGCGACGTGGGTGTTCTGGGACAGGAAGCGCTCCACGCGACGGGCACGGTGGACGACGAGCTTGTCCTCCTCGCCGAGCTCGTCGATACCGAGGATCGCGATGATGTCCTGGAGGTCCTTGTACTTCTGCAGGATCGTCTTGACGCGCATGGCGGCGTCGTAGTGGTCCTGCGCGATGTACCGCGGGTCCAGGATGCGGGACGTGGAGTCCAGCGGGTCCAC
Organism: Streptomyces sp. NPDC079141; assembly: GCF_040686775.1. Taxonomy (NCBI): domain Bacteria; kingdom Bacillati; phylum Actinomycetota; class Actinomycetes; order Kitasatosporales; family Streptomycetaceae; genus Streptomyces; species Streptomyces sp. NPDC079141. Next base: position 89,269 of record NZ_JBFBLP010000014.1, read on the forward strand.
GGCCGGGTAGATGCCCTTCTCGGAGATCGGACGGGAGAGAACCGTCGTCGCGTCGAGGTGGGCGAAGGTGGTGGCCGGGGCCGGGTCGGTCAGGTCGTCCGCGGGGACGTAGATCGCCTGCATCGAGGTGATCGAGTGACCACGGGTCGAGGTGATGCGCTCCTGGAGGAGACCCATCTCGTCGGCCAGGTTCGGCTGGTAACCCACCGCGGAGGGCATACGGCCGAGCAGGGTCGACACCTCGGAGCCCGCCTGGGTGAAGCGGAAGATGTTGTCGATGAAGAACAGCACGTCCTGCTTCTGGACGTCACGGAAGTACTCGGCCATGGTGAGGCCGGCCAGCGCGACGCGCAGACGGGTGCCCGGGGGCTCGTCCATCTGACCGAAGACAAGCGCGGTCTTGTCGATAACACCGCTGTCCGACATCTCCTCGATGAGGTCGTTGCCCTCACGGGTGCGCTCACCGACACCGGCGAACACGGAGACACCGTCGTGGTTGTTGGCGACGCGGTAGATCATCTCCTGGATGAGCACCGTCTTGCCGACACCGGCACCACCGAACAGACCGATCTTTCCACCCTTGACGTACGGGGTGAGAAGGTCGATGACCTTGACGCCGGTCTCGAACATCTCGGTCTTCGACTCAAGCTCGTCGAAGTTCGGGGCCTTGCGGTGGATCGCCCAGCGCTCACCGTCGTAGGACTCGTCGACGTTCAGCACCTCACCGAGGGTGTTGAACACCTTGCCCTTGGTGAAGTCGCCGACCGGGACGGTGATGCCCGCGCCCGTGTCGGTGACCGGGGCCTGGCGGACCAGACCGTCGGTGGGCTGCATGGAAATCGTCCGGACCAGGCCGTCACCCAGGTGCTGGGCGACCTCCAGGGTCAGGATCTTCTTCTCGCCGGCGTTGGCCGGGTCGGCCACCTCGACGTGAAGGGCGTTGTAGATGTCGGGCATCGCGTCGACGGGGAATTCCACGTCGACGACCGGGCCGATGACCCGGGCGACGCGGCCCGTGGCAGCGGCCGTCTCAACTGTCGTCGTCATTACCTGTCACTCCCCGCGCTCGCGTCGGCCAGGGCTGCGGAGCCACCGACGATCTCGCTGATTTCCTGGGTGATTTCGGCCTGGCGGGCCGCGTTGGCAAGCCGGGAGAGGTTCTCGATGAGCTCTCCGGCGTTGTCGGTCGCCGACTTCATCGCGCGCCGGGTGGCGGCGTGCTTGGAGGCGGCCGACTGGAGCAGCGCGTTGTAGATACGGCTCTCCACATAGCGCGGCAGAAGGGCGTCGAGGACGTCCTCCGCCGACGGCTCGAAGTCGTACAGCGGGAGGATCTCGCCCTTGGGCGCGGCCTCCTTGGCGACCTCGTCGAGGCTCAGCGGCAGCAGACGGTCGTCGAGCGCCGTCTGCGTCATCATCGAGACGAACTCGGTGAAGACGATGTGGAGCTCGTCCACGCCACCGTCGGCCGTGTCCTTCTCGATGGCCTCGATCAGCGGCGCCGCGACCTTCTTGGCGTCCGCGTACGTCGGCTCGTCCGTGAACCCGGTCCACGACTCCGAGACCTTGCGCTCACGGAAGTTGTAGTGCGCCAGACCACGCCGGCCGACGATGTACGTGTCGACCTGCTTGCCCTCGCGCTCCAGGCGCTCGGTGAGCTGCTCCGCCGTCTTGATGGCGTTGGAGTTGAAGGCACCGGCGAGACCACGGTCGCTCGTCAGGAGCAGCACCGCGGACCGCGTGACCGTCTCGGCCTGCGTGGTCAGCGGGTGCTTCGTGTTCGAGCCGGTACCGACCGCCGTGACCGCGCGGGTGAGCTCGGTCGCGTACGGCGTGGAGGCCGCCACCTTGCGCTGCGCCTTGACGACGCGCGAGGCGGCGATCATCTCCATCGCCTTGGTGATCTTCTTGGTCGCGGTGACGGTTTTGATGCGACGCTTGTAGACCCGGAGCTGCGCTCCCATGAGTCAGGTCCCTTCCGTCGTCACTTGCCGGCGGCGGCCGGGGCGTCCTCGCCGAGAAGCTTGCCGTCCGAGGTCTCGAACTGCTTCTTGAAGTCGGCGATCGCGTCGGCAACAGCGGTGAGGGTGTCGTCCGACAGCTTGCCGCCCTCGCGGATGGAGGTCATGAGGCCCTGCTCCTTGCGGTGCAGGTACTCCAGGAGCTCCTTCTCGAAGCGACGGATGTCGGCGACCGGGACATCGTCCATCTTGCCGGTGGTGCCGGCCCAGACGGAGACGACCTGGTCCTCGGTGGACATCGGCTGGTACTGAGCCTGCTTCAGCAGCTCGACCATGCGCTGACCGCGCTCCAGCTGCGCCTTCGACGCGGCGTCCAGGTCGGAACCGAAGGCGGCGAAGGCCTCCAGCTCACGGAACTGGGCGAGGTCCACGCGGAGACGACCGGAAACCTGCTTCATCGCCTTGTGCTGCGCGGAACCACCGACTCGGGAGACGGAGATACCGACGTTCAGCGCGGGGCGCTGACCGGCGTTGAACAGGTCCGACTCCAGGAAGCACTGGCCGTCGGTGATGGAGATGACGTTGGTCGGGATGAACGCCGACACGTCGTTGGCCTTGGTCTCGACGATCGGCAGACCGGTCATCGAGCCGGCGCCCATGTCGTCGGAGAGCTTGGCGCAGCGCTCCAGCAGACGGGAGTGCAGGTAGAAGACGTCACCCGGGTAGGCCTCACGGCCCGGCGGGCGGCGCAGCAGCAGCGACACGGCGCGGTAGGCGTCGGCCTGCTTCGACAGGTCGTCGAAGATGATCAGGACGTGCTTGCCCTCGTACATCCACTGCTGGCCGATGGCCGAGCCGGTGTACGGCGCCAGGTACTTGAAGCCGGCCGGGTCGGACGCCGGGGCGGCGACGATGGTCGTGTACTCCAGCGCGCCGTTCTCCTCCAGCGAGCGGCGAACCGACGCGATGGTGGAGCCCTTCTGACCGATGGCGACGTAGATGCAGCGGACCTGCTTGTTCGGGTCGCCGGTGCGCCAGTTGTCACGCTGGTTGATGATCGTGTCGACGGCCAGGGCGGTCTTGCCGGTCTGGCGGTCACCGATGACCAGCTGACGCTGGCCACGGCCGATCGGGGTCATCGCGTCGACGGCCTTGTAGCCGGTCTCCATCGGCTCGTGCACCGACTTGCGCTGCATGACCGTGGGGGCCTGCAGCTCCAGCGCACGACGACCGGACGTCTCGATCTCGCCGAGGCCGTCGATCGGGTTGCCGAGCGGGTCGACGACACGGCCGAGGTAGCCCTCGCCGACGGCCACGGAGAGGACCTCACCGGTACGGGTGACCGGCTGACCCTCCTCGATGCCGCTGAACTCACCGAGGACGATGGCACCGATCTCGCGCTCCTCAAGGTTGAGGGCGAGGCCGAGGGTGCCGTCCTCGAACTTCAGCAGTTCGTTGGCCATGGCCGAGGGAAGACCCTCGACCTTCGCGATGCCGTCGCCGGCAAGGGTGACCGTACCGACCTCCTCGCGCGAGGCCGCGTCCGGCTTGTACGACTGGACGAAGTTCTCCAGCGCGTCCCGGATCTCCTCCGGCCGGATCGTGAGCTCCGCCATCTGGGTTCCCTGCTCTCCTTGTTGGGCCCGAAGTTTCACTTTGGGGGTCTGGGGGCGACCCCCAGGATTCTTCTGTACGGCCCAACCAGGGCCGTCGAAAGTACGTACTACGTATTGAGTTACTGCTCAGCCCGCCAGGCGGCGGCCGGCTTCCTCGATGCGGTCGGCGAGGGAGCCGTTGATGACCTCGTCACCGACCTGCACCCGGATCCCGCCGACGACCGTGGAGTCGACGTCGAGGTTGAGATGCATCTGACGGCCGTAGAGCTTCGCCAGTGCGGCGCCGAGGCGCTGCTTCTGGCCGTCACTCAGCGGCACCGCCGAGGTGACGACGGCGACCATGCGGTCCCGGCGGTCGGCGGCGAGCTTGGACAGGGACTCCAGTCCCGACTCCAGGCTACGTCCACGCGGCGCGTTCACAAGGCGCGTCACCAGACGCTCGGTGGCCGCATCCGCCCGGCCGCCGAGCAGGCTGCGCAGCAGCTCGCCCTTGGCCGAGGTGGGCGCCGAGCGGTTGGTCAGCGCGGCGCGCAGCTCGGTGTTCGAAGAGACGATCCGGCCGAACCGGAACAGCTCGTCCTCGACGTTGTCGAGCGTGCCCGCACGCTGCGCGGCGGTGAGGTCGGCGGTGTTCGCCAGCTCCTCAAGGGCGTCGACCAGGTCGCGCGACTGCGACCAGCGGGAGCGGACCATGCCGGCCAGCAGGTCCACGGCCTCGCCGCCGACCTGGCCACCGAGCAGGCGCTGGGCCAGCTCGGCCTTGGCCTCACCGGCCTGCGCCGGGTCGGTGAGGACCCGACGCAGCGACACCTCGCGGTCGAGCAGCGCGGTCACGGCCGCCAGCTCGTCGGCGAGCTGCGCCGCGTCCACGGACGTGTTGTCCGTCAGCGCGTCGAGACGCTCTCGTGCGGCTGCCAGGGCCTCGCGGCTCGCTCCGTGCATCGTCATCGAGCCGCCTCGGCCTTCTCCTCAAGCTCGTCGAGGAAGCGGTCGATGACGCGGCTCTGCCGGGCGTGGTCCTCAAGGGACTCGCCGACGAGCTTGCCGGCCAGGTCGGTGGCGAGCTTGCCGACGTCCTGACGCAGCGCGGAGGAAGCAGCCTTGCGGTCGGCCTCGATCTGGGAGTGACCCGCGGCGACGATCTCCTCGCGCTGGCGCTGGCCCTCCGCACGCATCTCGGCGATGAGCGCGGCGCCCTGCTCCTGCGCCTCCTGGCGCAGACGCGCGGCTTCGTGCCGGGCCTCGGCGAGCTGTGCCTTGTACTGCTCAAGGACGCTCTGGGCCTCGACCTTCATGGCCTCGGCCTCTTCGATACCGCCTTCGATCGCCGCGCGGCGCTCCTCCAGAACCTTGTTGATGTTCGGGAGCAGCTTCTTCCAGAAGAAGAAGAACACGATGGCGAAGGCGATGGTGCCGACGAGCAGCTCGGGGCCCGGAGGAACGAGCGGGCTCTGCTCTTCCTCGGCCGCCAGCTGTACCAGGTTGGCGATCACATCAGTGCCTTTCGTCGATTCGTGTCAGTAAGGGTTGATCACTTACCGAACACGAACGGCATAACGATGCCGATGAGGGCGAGCGCCTCACAGAAGGCGAAGCCCAGGATCTGGTTGGCGCGGATCAGACCGGCAGCCTCGGGCTGGCGGGCGAGGGCCTGCGTGCCGTTACCGAAGATGATGCCGACGCCGACGCCGGGGCCGATGGCGGCGAGACCGTAGCCGATGGAACCGAGGGAACCGGAGACCTCAGCGGCAAGCTGCACAGCGGACATGCTGTAACTTCCTTCTCTTTGCGGACCGGTGGGGGTTGGCCACCGGACGACTTGGGGGTTTACGGGCGGGCGGTGCTCAGTGGTGCTCGGCGAGAGCGCCCTGGATGTACGAGCAGGCAAGGAGCACGAAGACGTACGCCTGGACCGCCTGCACGAAAAGCTCGAAGAGGATCATGATGATGGTCATCACGAACGAGACACCGGCCGCCGGGATCATCCAGCTGTTCAGCAGGTACCAGGAGGCGACGGTGAACATGACCAGCATCAGGTGGCCGGCGAACATGTTCGCGAAGAGTCGCACCGCGTGCGTGAACGGCCGGACCAGGACGTTCGAGAAGAACTCGATGACGACCACGAGCGGCAGCACCGCGCCGAGCGACTTGTCGTAGCCGGTGAGGTTCTTGAGACCGCCGACGAAGCCGTGCTTCTTGAACGTCAGCGACATCCACACGATGTAGACGACGGCCGCGAGGACGATCGGGTACGCGATGATCGACGACACCGGGAACTGTGCCAGCGGAATCACGGACCAGATGTTCATGATCCAGATGAAGAAGAACAGCGAGACCATCAGGGGGACGTACTTCTCGCCCTCCTTCTTGCCGAGGGTCTCGTAGACGATGCCGCGGCGCACGAAGTCGTAACCGGCCTCGCCGACCATCTGCAGCTTGCCCGGAACCACCTTGGCCTTGCCGAACGCAGCCCAGAAGAGGCTGGTGACAAGAAGGGTGGTGATGAGCGCGAGCAGCATCACCTTGTTGAACTCGAACCCGCCAACCGTGGCGATCGGCTCGAAGAGGAACGAGTGCAGGCCCGGAGCCGGAAAACCACACCCGTTGTCGGACATGATCCGACAGCTCCAGTCAAAGGCGAGCTGGGTCTGGTCAGCACTCACCGCGGGCTCCTTCGGCGTGACGCATGGGTACGGCAACCTCGTTGTGTCGGCGCGGCACAAAGCCGCGGGTCGGCACCGGACTGGTGTTACGGATGTGGGGGCGGCTCTGGGGCATCCAGCCTCGCGATCGAGCAGGCGTCAGCTCAGATGCCCGCGCCCGCGATGCCGCAGTTGGCACCGGACGATAGCAGGAGTTGCTCGTGGCCTTTATCCCGCCCCTACCCCTCACGACGGCGGCCCCGACTTCTCGGGCTTCTCACTCTTCTCGGAGTCCGGGTCGATGTAGAAGATCTTGGCCTTCATATGCGCACGAGCCTGCGCAGCCATCCACACGACGGTCGCGACGACGAGCGAAACCGCAAACGCCTTCGCGTTGAAGAGAGAGGTGTCCTTGAAGAGGGCAACAAAGATCAGGAGGAGCAGGAGCTGGGCGACATAGAGCATCAGCCCCATGGCCTGAAACAACTGCGGGAGCGTTTTTGCCGTCCACTGAAGGACGTACAGACCGATCCCCATGAAGAGAATGGCGAGCACCGTGCCGACAGTCGCCCCGAGGGCTCCCTTGCCTCCGGCGACCGCACCGCTGACGGCAACGGTCACCAGACCGGCAGCCGCTGTGGGCACAGCGCACTGCAGAAGGTTCCGGGCGTCATTGGACGGCATGGCGGCAACTCCGCTTTCGCAGGGGGCAGGGTGTCGTCATGGACGAGCGTAGTCCCGGGCTGAGAGAGAACCTCACGCCAACGGACCGTCGCAGTGAGGTCCTTCGGCTCTATCCGGGGGTTCTCGTGAACGGTATCACAAACTATTTGATGAGGTCTTTACCTGCCAGGTGTGCTCGGCATCACACATGAGAGTGACCCCGCGCGTCTGTGCAGGAACCGCGCCCTTTTGTCTGATATAGGGCCGGTTCGTTCCCCCACGATTTGGCAATGCTCTAGTCAGATTCTTACCTTGCCGCGTCAGCGCGACGTTCCGGCCTTACGCCTGTCCAGGAGATGCGATCGGGCGCCGATGGCGGTCGCGCCGTTGACGCCCGACACCCCGACGGCCGTGGGCACCGCCTCCCCCTCGGGGGTCTGCGGGGTGCCGGCCGCCGGTTCCACCACGGGCGTACGGCGGCGGTACCGCGGCGGCACGATCCGCTGGGCCCACATCGGGGCGCGCGGCGTGAAGCGGGGCAGCAGGAGCAGTACGAGGCCGATGGCGCTGAGGATCACGATGCCCAGCACGATCCACATGGACGCCGAGTTCACCGAGTAGGCCAGGGCGCCGAACGCGATCAGCGCCGACCAGAAGTACATGATCAGGACGGCCCGGCTGTGCGAGTGGCCGATCTCCAGCAGCCGGTGGTGCAGATGACCCCGGTCCGCCGCGAACGGCGACTGACCGCGCCACGTACGCCGCACGATCGCCAGCACCAGGTCCGCGGCCGGGATCGCGATGATCGTCAGCGGCAGCAGCAGCGGGATGTAGACCGGGACCGTCTGGTGCACGGCCGCCTTCTCGGAGCCCGCGAACAGCTTCAGCGCGTCCGGGTCGACCTGTCCGGTGATGGAGATGGCGCCGGCGGCCAGCACCAGGCCGATCAGCATCGAGCCGGAGTCGCCCATGAAGATCCGCGCGGGGTGCATGTTGTGCGGCAGGAAGCCCAGGCACATGCCCATCAGGATCGCCGAGAACAGCGTGGCCGGGGCGGCGGCCTCGATGCCGTACGAGACCCAGACCCGGTAGGCGTAGAGGAAGAACGCGGCCGACGCGATGCACACCATGCCCGCCGCGAGGCCGTCGAGGCCGTCGACGAAGTTCACGGCGTTGATGGTGATGACGACCAGCGCGACGGTCAGCAGGGTGCCCTGCCACTGGGTCAGCGCGACCGAGCCGAAGCCCGGGATGGGCAGCCACAGGATCGTCAGACCCTGCATGACCATGACGCCGGCGGCGATCATCTGGCCGCCCAGCTTGATCAGGGCGTCGATCTCGAACTTGTCGTCCAGCACACCGATCAGCCAGATCAGCGCGGCACCCGAGAGCAGCGCCCTCGGCTCGTTGGAGTTCTCGAAGACGGTGCTGAGGTTCGTCAGGTGGTCGGCGACCAGCAGGCCCGCGCACAGGCCGAAGAACATCGCGATGCCGCCGAGCCGCGGAGTCGGTTCGCGGTGCACGTCCCGCGCCCGGATCTCCGGCATCGCTCCGGCCACGATCGCGAACTTACGCACCGGCCCTGTCAGCAGATACGTCACCGCGGCCGTGATGCAGAGCGTCAGCAGGTATTCACGCACGGGCTTCCCCACAGGTCTCGCTGGCCATCTCAGCCCCACACCCTAGCGAGGGACGCATATGGTTGGGGACTTCCGGGTAGCGACGATGGTTGCACGTGTGCCTGTGCACTCGGGTGCGGCTACCCCCGCTCAGCCGGGATACGGCGGAAATCCCCCGGCCAGCTCCCGCACTTCTTCACGTGTTTTCTGGGTCTCGGCCTCGCCCCGGAGCACTCCGGCCGTCATGGCGGCGATCCTGGCCATCTCCTCCTCGCCCATGCCCTGTGTGGTCAGCGCCGCCGTGCCCAGGCGCAGGCCCCTGCCGTCACCGTGCGGCAGGGCACAGCAGTCCAGGACGATCCCGGCGGCGGCCAGCCGCCCTCGGGCACTGCGGCCGTCGAGACAGAGCGGTGCCGGATCGGCGGTGATCAGATGCGTGTCCGTGCCGCCCGTGGTCACCACCAGCCCCTCGGCGGCGAGCCCCGCCGCGAGAACCCTCGCATTGGCGACCACCTGATGGGCGTACGCGGCGAACGCCGGTGTTGCCGCCTCGCCGAACGCGACCGCCTTGGCGGCGATGGTGTGCATCTGCGCCCCGCCCTGGGTGAAGGGGAAGACCGCCCGGTCCACCCGTTCCGCCAGCGTGGAGCCGCACAGGATCATCCCGCCGCGCGGCCCGCGCAGCACCTTGTGGGTGGTGGCGCACACGATGTCGGCATACGGCACCGGACTCGGCGCCGCTCCCCCGGCGACCAGCCCGATGGGATGGGCGGCGTCCGCGATGAGATATGCGCCCACCTCGTCGGCGACCTCGCGGAAGAAGGCGTAGTCGATGTGGCGGGGGTAGGCGATGGAGCCGCACACGACGGCCTTGGGCCGGTGGTTGCGGGCGAGCGTGCGCACCTGGTCGTAGTCGATCAGTCCGGTCTCGGCGTCCACCCCGTACGGCACGAAGTCGAACCAGCGGCCGGAGAAGTTGGCGGGCGAGCCGTGCGTGAGATGACCGCCGTAGGGCAGGCCGAGCGCCAGGACGGTGTCGCCCGGGCGCAGCAGGGCGGCGTAGGCGGCGAGGACGGCCGACGAGCCCGAGTGCGCCTGTACGTTGGCGTGCTCGGCGCCGAACAGCGCCTTCGCCCGGTCCACGGCGATGCGCTCGGCGACGTCGACGATCTCGCAGCCGCCGTGGTGCCGGGCTCCCGGGTAGCCCTCGGCGTACTTGTTGGCGAGCGGTGAGCCGAGCGCGGCCAGCACGGCCGGCGAGGTGAAGTTCTCGGCGGCAATCATCTGGAGCGTGGTCGCCTGCCGCTCCCGTTCCCCGAGCAGGATCTCCGCGAGCTCGGGATCCTGCCGGCGCAGGACATCTACATCGGCCTCAAGGGCAGGGCTGACCGACATGGTGGACTCCGGCCGTGGACGGTGACGTACGTCCAATGTAGGCCCGGGATCCCTGGGGCGCTCGGTTGTCAGGTCCTTGCGGGTACACCGGTGAGGGCTGTGACGACCGGGTCCAGCGCCTCGTGTATCTCGTCCCCGATGGACCGGAAGAACGGCAGGGGCGCCCCGTACGGGTCGTACACCTCGTCCGCCTCGGCCGTCGGGGCCAGTAGCCACCCGCGTAGAGCCGCCGCGGCGCGCACCAGGGCGCGGGCGCGTTCCACCACGCCTTCCTCCAGCGGAGGCAGGGTGGCGGGGTCGATGGCGTTCACCAGGCGGGTGAACTCCTTCAGCGTGAACGTGCGCAGGCCTGCCGAGTGGCCCATCGAGACAACCTGGGCGCGGTGGTCGCGGGTCGCGGTCAGGACCAGGTCGGCGCGGATGACGTGCTCGTCGAGGAGTTCACGGCCGACGAAACCGGAGGCGTCGGCGCCGAAGTCGGCGAGGACCGTCTCCGCGTTGGCCTCCATGGGCGCGCCCTCATGGCCCCAGGTGCCCGCGCTCTCCACGATCAGCGCGCCGCCCAGGATGCCGAGCCGCTGCATCACGAAATGCCGCGTCAACCGCTCGGTGATCGGCGAGCGGCACACGTTGCCGGTGCTGACGTGGAGGATGCGGAAGGTGTCCCTCGGGAAACCGAAGGTGGTGGTCTCTTCCCCGTTGCCTATGCCACGCCCCGCGTCAGGGGCTGTCAATTCGCCACCTCAAGGTCGGGTACGACCTTGCGGAGCTCGTCCGCCGAGATCGCGCCCTCGCGCAGCAGGACGGGGACCTCGCCGGTCACGTCGACGATCGACGACGGGACGTTGCCGGGGGTCGGGCCGCCGTCCAGGTAGACGGAGACGGAGTCGCCGAGCATGGCCTGGGCCGCGTCGCAGTCCTCCGGCGCCGGGTGCCCGGTCAGGTTCGCCGAGGAGACCGCCATCGGGCCGACCTCGGTCAGCAGCTCCAGCGCCACCGGGTGCAGCGGCATGCGCACGGCAACCGTGCCCCGGGTGTCCCCCAGGTCCCACTGGAGGGACGGCTGGTGCTTGGCGACGAGAGTGAGCGCGCCCGGCCAGAACGCGTCGACCAGCTCCCAGGCCAGCTCGGAGAAGTCGGTGACCAGACCGTGCAGCGTGTTCGGGGAGCCGATGAGGACGGGCGTGGGCATGTTGCGGCCACGGCCCTTGGCCTCCAGCAGATCGCCGACGGCCTCCTTGGTGAACGCGTCGGCGCCGATGCCGTAGACCGTGTCCGTCGGCAGCACCACGAGCTCGCCACGGCGGACGGCGGACGCGGCCTCGCGCAGACCGGTCGTGCGGTCGGTCGCGTCGTTGGTGTCGTATCGCCGAGCCATGTCTAGCGGGCCTCCTCGTACACGTACATCTGAAAGGTCTGGGCGGTGCTCACGGCAGGGCCTTGCGGGCCGTGGCGAACCGGGGGCGGTTGTTGAGGTCGGGATGGTCGGCCGCGTCGGCCCAGCCCCGCTCCTCGGTGAAGATCCACGGCACCTGGCCGCCCTGGGTGTCGGCGTGCTCGATGACGACGACACCGCCGGGGCGCAGCAGGCGGTGCGCGGTGCGTTCGATGCCGCGGATGAGGTCGAGGCCGTCCTCCCCCGAGAACAGGGCGAGTTCGGGATCGTAGTCCCGCGCCTCGGGAGCGACGTACTCCCATTCCGTCAGCGGGATGTACGGCGGGTTGGAGATGACCAGGTCGACCTGGCCGTCGAGGTCGGGGAAGGCATCGAGGGCGTTGCCCTGACGCAGGTCGACCCTGGACCCCTCCACGTTCTTCCGGGTCCACGCCAGGGCGTCCTCGGACAGCTCCACGGCGTGCACCCGCGAGCGCGGCACCTCCTGGGCGAGGGCGAGCGCGATGGCGCCGGAGCCGGTGCACAGGTCGACGATGCAGGGCTCCACGACATCCATGGCGCGTACGGCGTCTATCGCCCAGCCCACCACGGACTCCGTCTCGGGCCGGGGCACGAAGACGCCCGGCCCGACCTGGAGCTCCAGGTACCGGAAGAAGGCGCGCCCGGTGATGTGCTGGAGCGGCTCGCGCTGCTCACGGCGCGCGACGACCTCCCAGTACCGGGCGTCGAAGTCCGCGTCCTTCACGGAGTGCAGGGCGCCCCGCTTCACGCCGTGCACGAACGCGGCGAGCTCCTCCGCGTCGTTGCGCGGCGAGGGCACGCCGGCGTCGGCCAGCCGCTGGGCGGCCTGTGCCACCTCCGCAAGCAGCAGGTTCACGCTCGTCCTCCGGTACTCAGTACTCCGTGCCTTACGCGGCTGCGAGCTTGGCGGCCGAGTCCGCGTCGACGCAGGCCTGGATCACCGCGTCGAGTTCGCCGTCCAGGACCTGGTCCAGGTTGTACGCCTTGAAGCCGACGCGGTGGTCCGAGATGCGATTCTCCGGGAAGTTGTACGTACGGATCTTCTCGGAGCGGTCGACGGTGCGGACCTGGCTGCGGCGGGCGTCGGCGGCCTCCCTCTCCGCTTCCTCCTGCGCCGCTGCGAGCAGCCTGGAGCGCAGGATACGCAAGGCCTGCTCCTTGTTCTGCAGCTGGCTCTTCTCGTTCTGGCAGGAAGCGACCACTCCGGTGGGGATGTGCGTAATGCGCACGGCGGAGTCCGTCGTGTTGACGGACTGCCCACCGGGGCCGGAGGAGCGGTAGACGTCGATGCGGAGGTCGTTGGGGTTGATCTCCACGTCGACCTCCTCCGCCTCGGGCGTGACCAGCACACCGGCCGCCGAGGTGTGGATACGGCCCTGGGACTCGGTGGCCGGCACACGCTGCACGCGGTGCACGCCGCCCTCGTACTTCAGCCGCGCCCACACGCCCTGGCCGGGCTCGGTGGCGCCCTGGCCGCCCTTGGTCTTCACGGCGACCTGGACGTCCTTGTAGCCGCCCAGCTCGGACTCGGTGGCGTCGATGATCTCGGTCTTCCAGCCGACGCGCTCGGCGTAGCGCAGATACATGCGCAGCAGGTCACCGGCGAACAGCGCGGACTCGTCACCGCCGGCGCCCGCCTTGATCTCCAGGATGACGTCCTTGTCGTCGCTGGGGTCGCGCGGGACGAGCAGCAGCCGCAGCTTCTCGGTCAGCTCCTCGCGCTGCCGGTCCAGCTCCTTGACCTCGGCGGCGAAGTCCGGGTCGTCGGCGGCCAGTTCGCGCGCGGTCTCCATGTCCTCGCCCGTCTGCTTCCAGGAGCGGAACGTGGCGACGATGGGGGTGAGCTCGGCGTAGCGCTTGTTCAGCTTGCGCGCGTTGGCCTGGTCGGAGTGGACCGACGGGTCGGCGAGCTTCTTCTCCAGGTCGGCGTGCTCGGCGACGAGTTCCTCGACGGCCTCGAACATCTTGGGGCTCCTGAAATGCGTACGAAGGGAAGTGGCGGGCGACCAAAAACGCCGGTCCCGGACACGCCCGGGTAGGGGGCGCGGCCGTGGACCGGCGAAATGGGGCTCGCTACTTCTTGGAGCCGGCAGCCTTGCCGAAGCGGGCCTCGAAGCGGGCCACACGGCCACCGGTGTCGAGGATCTTCTGCTTGCCCGTGTAGAACGGGTGGCACTCGGAGCAGACCTCGGCGCGGATGGTGCCGCTGGAGATCGTGCTACGGGTGGTGAACGACGCGCCACAGGTGCAGCTGACCTGCGTCTCGACGTACTCGGGGTGGATGTCGCGCTTCAAGGTGTCTCCTAGTTTCGGGAGGGCACCGGGTCGCCGTCCGCGGGCTGCGGGGGCGTGAACCGGGGCCGACGTACCAGTCTGCCAGGACTGGGGCCATCCCCCAAAACGGGGGGTGGGGGTGAACTATTCCCCGGCGGTCACGACGCCCTTCGCCTCGCCCGTCGCCGTGTCCTTCGTGGCCGACTTCGGGATCGCCTCGTCGTTCTTCAGGGCCTTCCAGACCTGCTCCGCCTGCTGCTCGGCGACGATCACGCGGTTGGGGTTGGCCGGGTCGTACTGGACCGGCATCGTGACCATCTTCATGTTCTTGGCGTCGATGCCCTTCAGGCCGTTGGCGAAGGACATGAGGGAGTTCACCGAGCCGAGGTCGGAGTCGGTGGTGATGGTCTTGGTCGCGGTGTCGGCCAGGTCGTAGAGCTTCTTCGGGCTGGTGAACAGGCCGACGTCCTTGACCTGGTTGATCAGCGCCTTGATGAACGCCTGCTGGAGCTGGATGCGGCCGAGGTCGGAGCCGTCGCCGACGCCGTGCCGGGTGCGGACCAGGCCGAGGGCCTGCTCGCCGGTCAGCTGGTGGGTGCCGGCCTTCAGGTTCAGATGGCTGTCGGAGTCGCTGATGTCCTCGGTGGTGGTGACCTCGACGCCGCCGAGCTCGTCCACGAGCTTCTGGAAGCCGCTGAAGTCGACCTCCAGGTAGTGGTCCATGCGGATACCGCTGATCGACTCGACGGTCTTGACCGCACAGGCGGCGCCGCCTGTGGTGTACGCCGAGTTGAACATCACGTCGTCGGCGGCGTCGTGCGTGTTGCCGTCGGTGTCGGTGCACTCGGGGCGGTCGATGAGGGTGTCGCGCGGGATGGAGACCACGCTGGCCTTCTTGTGGCCCTCGTAGACGTGCACGACCATCGCGGTGTCCGAACGGGCGCTGCCGTCGTCGGTGCCGCCGCCGAGCTCCTTGTTGCTGCCGGAGCGGGTGTCGGAGCCGAGGACGAGGATGTTCTCCGAGCCGTTGTCGACCTTCTCGGGCCGGTCGGTGCCGAGGGCCTGGTCAATGTCGACGCTGTCGATGTTGCCGTTGAGCTTGAAGTACAGGTAGCCGGCTCCGGTGCCGCCCAGGACGACGATTCCGGCGGCCGTCCAGGCCATGATCAGCAGGCCCTTGCGGCGCTTGTCGCGGGGCTTGCGGCGGCGGCCCTTGGCGCGGTGGCGCGGGCCGTTGGTGCCGTCCTCACCCGGTATGCCGGGCTCCGGTGTGCTCTCGGCGGACATGGGCTCCTCGGTTCTCGTCCGGTCGGTTACCCCCTGCTTTCAGGGTCAGGCGTGGCGTTACGCGTCGTACCGCCCCATGGTCGCTCCGTCTGGTCAGACGGGGAAACCGGGGACAGGGTTGCACAACGCGCTGTGCCCACCGCCGGGGGCGATGGGCACAGTGCGTAGTTGCCTCAGCGGGGCTTGCGCCCCTCACCAGGGGTTTCAGCCCCAGATGTCGTACTGCTGGTAGCCCGTGCCGACCGAAATCCTTGTGGCAAAGATCTCGCTGGTGGCCTTGCCGGTGCCCTTGTACAGGTAGAGCGTGCCGCCCGGGGTGCGGGCCAGCAGGTCGGCCCGGCCGTCGCCGGTGATGTCACCGACGGCGTCGAAGGCGTTGTAGCCGCTCCAGGTGCGCACCTTGATACGGCTGGAGAACGGCGCCGAGGCGCTCCCGGTGCCCTTGTAGAGGTACACGGAGGAATCGCTGCGCTTGCGGGCGATCAGGTCGGCCTTGCCGTCACCGGTGAAGTCGCCGTGCCCGATCAGGACGTTGTACTGGCTCCAGCCCGTGCCCGTGCCGACCTGCACACGAGCCGCGAAGGTGCCGTCACCCTTGCCCGGGTAGAGCCACAGCTTTCCGGCGGAGTCCACCGACAGCAGGTCGGGCCGGTAGTCGCCGGTGACATCGCCGGGGACGACGATGCGGGTGCGGGTCGCCCAGTTGTCGGCGACCTTGCTCGTCGCCCAGGAGCCGCTCGCGGGCACCCAGTGCTTCCAGAACGCATCGCCGTCGGAGCCACGCCGCACGAGCAGGTCCTGGTAGCCGTCCCGGTTGAGGTCGGTCTGCCGTACGAGGTTGAAGGCGCCCCAGTTGCCCCAGGACTCGCGGGTGCCGAAGGAGGTGCCCGTGGAGTCCTTCTCGTAGCCGATCTTGGTGGAGGCGTTGCGCACCCACAGGTCGGCCTTGTTGTCGAGGCTCAGGTTGGTGTCGTCGACGCGCGGGTAGGTCACGCCGACGTACGTCTTCACCTTGCTGAAGACGCTGTACGCGCCCTTGGCGACACAGTCCTGCACGCCCCAGGAGACGACGCCCACGATCCGGTTGTCGACGACGAGCGGGCCGCCGGAGTCGCCGTTGCAGGCGGAGGTCGTACCGGAGTCGCTGCCGCTGGCGGGGTTGCCCGCGCAGACCATGTGGCCCTTGACGAAGTCGGTGCCGTAGTAGCCGGCGCAGGTGGCGTCGGACTGGATCGGCAGCGTCGCCGTCTTCAGGGTCTCGGAGATGTCCTGGCTGGTGGAGCTGGTGCGGCCCCAGCCGTAGACCTTGGCGCTGGTGCCGGCGGTGTAGGAGGCGGTGTCGGTGGCGGTCGCCATCCGGATCGGGGTCGCCGTGACCGGGTTGGCCAACGTGAGGACCGCGATGTCGTTGTCGATCGTCCGCGCGCTGTAGTCGGTGTGGTTCCACTGCCGCCGGACCGCGGTGGCGGTGCCGCCGTTCAGGTCCCCGTCGGGCAGCTGCGCGGTGCCGGTGACGACAGCGCCGTACGCCTTCCAGTTGTAGCCCTGGACGCAGTGCGCGGCGGTGAGGATCTTCGTCGGCGAGACGACGGCGCCGCCGCAGAAGAAGTAGACGCCGTTCGTCTCGTCCTGGTACCAGAGCTGGGCCATCCACGGCGCGTTCGTGATGGTCGTCGTGGTGCCGCCGATGACCATCGCGTCGACCGTGGAGGAGCTGCTGTACGACGACTTGGCGGTCGAGACTCCGGCGGTGTCGTCATGAGCGGCGGCCCCCAGGACGCGCTGCTCCAGCTCGGCGAGCGTGGGCGAGTCGGCGCTCGGCACGGCGGGCGGAGTCGGCTCCGCCGAGGCGGCGCCCGCGGTCGAGGTCAGCAGGGCGGCGCCGACAGCCGCGGCGATGCCGGCGGCGGCGACGGGCAGCGCGATACGTATCCGGCGTCTGTGACGGCCACTGCCGGACCGGGTCGTGGGCAAGGAAGTCCCCCCAGTGATGCGTGAGTCGAGTGAGGTGCCTGATGCACCACTCCTCTCAGCGCCAAAAAGCCGATCCCCGTCACTGCTGTGACGGGGATCGGCCTGAGGAACTGCGAAGCGACTAGTCGCCGTTGCCCGGCGTCGGCGTCGTCTTCTGGATCTGCATCAGGAACTCGACGTTCGACTTCGTCTGCTTCATCTTGTCGAGGAGCAGCTCGATGGCCTGCTGCTGGTCGAGCGCGTGCAGCACCCGGCGCAGCTTCCAGACGACCGCCAGCTCCTCGTTGCCGAGCAGGATCTCTTCCTTACGGGTACCGGACGCGTCCACGTCCACCGCCGGGAAGATGCGCTTGTCGGCGAGCTTGCGGTCGAGCTTGAGCTCGGCGTTGCCGGTGCCCTTGAACTCCTCGAAGATCACCTCGTCCATGCGGGACCCGGTGTCCACCAGGGCGGTGGCGAGGATGGTCAGCGAGCCGCCGTCCTCGATGTTGCGGGCCGCACCGAAGAAGCGCTTCGGGGGGTACAGGGCGGTCGAGTCGACACCACCGGACAGGATGCGGCCGGAGGCGGGCGCGGCGAGGTTGTACGCACGGCCCAGACGCGTGATCGAGTCGAGCAGCACGACCACGTCGTGGCCCAGCTCCACCAGACGCTTGGCACGCTCGATGGCGAGCTCGGCGACCGTGGTGTGGTCCTCGGCCGGGCGGTCGAAGGTCGAGGAGATGACCTCGCCCTTGACCGACCGCTGCATGTCGGTGACCTCTTCCGGACGCTCGTCGACCAGGACGACCATCAGGTGGCACTCGGGGTTGTTGTGCGTGATCGCGTTGGCGATCGCCTGCATGATCATGGTCTTGCCGGTCTTCGGCGGGGCCACGATCAGACCGCGCTGGCCCTTACCGATCGGCGCGACGAGGTCGATGATGCGGGTGGTGAGGATGCCCGGGTCCGTCTCCAGGCGGAGGCGGTCCTGCGGGTACAGCGGGGTGAGCTTGTTGAACTCCGGGCGGCCGCGGCCGTGTTCGGGCGCCATGCCGTTGACGGAGTCGAGGCGGACCAGCGCGTTGAACTTCTCGCGGCGCTCGCCTTCCTTGGGCTGACGCACGGCACCGGTGATGTGGTCACCCTTGCGCAGGCCGTTCTTGCGGACCTGGGCGAGGGAGACGTACACGTCGTTCGGACCCGGCAGGTAGCCGGACGTACGGATGAAGGCGTAGTTGTCGAGGATGTCGAGGATGCCCGCGACCGGGATCAGGACGTCGTCCTCGGCGATCTGCGGCTCGCTGGCGATCTCGTCACGGCCACGACGGCCACGACGGTCGCGGTAACGCCCGCGACGGCCACGGCGACCGCCCTCGAAGTCGTCGTCATCCTGCTGCTGGCCACGGTCCTGACGACCGCCGCCCTGCTGCTGGCTCTGCTGCTGGCCGCGCTGGCCGCCCTGCTGGTCGTCGCCCTTGCGACGGTCGCCGCGGTCACCGCGGTCGCCACGGTCACCGCGGTCGCGGTCCCGGCCACGCTCACGGCGGTCGCGACGGCGGCCCTCGCCGCCCTCACCGGCTTCACCCTGCGCGGGCGTCTCGGCCTTCGGCTCGCTCTTCGCCTCGGCGGCGACGGTCTCCGGGGCGGCGGCCGCGGGGGCACCGGCCTCGGCGGTCGCACGACGGCGACGGCGCTCAGCGGGGGCGTCGTCGGAGGCCGGCTGGCCGGGAATCTCGATCTGCTGCTGGGCCACGGCCTTCTCGGCGGGAGCCTCGGCCTTCTCCGCCTTCTTGGCGGGGGCGTCCTCGCCCGTGCGGGCCTTGGAGGTGGCCCGGCGCTTCGGCTTGGTCTCGGTGGCGGCGTCGGCCTTGGGGGCCGCGGCACCACCTCCGGCCTGCGCCTCCTTGATGACCTCGATCAGCTGGCTCTTGCGCATGCGCGCGGTGCCCCTGATGCCGAGGCCGGATGCGACCTGCTGCAGCTCGGCCAGCACCATGCCCTCAAGGCCGGTACCGCGGCGCCGCCGGGAGCCGGCACCGGTGGCAGGCGCGGAGGCGTCCGTGGCGGGCGCGGCAGCGGTCTCCTCGACACGTGCGCCCATCAGATCGGTGGTGTCGCTCACGAAGGGTCCTTCCCTGGAGCGGACGTCGGCCTGTCTGGCTCGGCGACCGGTTGTGCTGTCCGGCATTGGTCCTCGTCATGGACCGTGCCGGGGCGGTGGTCCGCCAAAGCGGCGGAAGAAATATCGGTGATGGCGCTTCCCACAGCCGTGACATCGAGTGTTCGTGTCACGTGGCTTGGTCACACCGGTTCCGGAGCGTGCCCGGCGAGTCGCTCAGTGCCCGCGTACGAGGTACTGCCCGCGTACGTCGTACGGAACACAGTGCGGCTTGGGAGGCTCCCGGAAGAATGTCTGTCCCGGACGGGGACACGAAGCACCTCGCCATGGTGGGGTCGGGTGCAGACTTGAGGTTAACACTACCGGATCCAACAAACATTCCCCCTCTCGAAATCCGGCAACCGTGTGTCAGGGCGCAAGCGGCAGCACGCTCGCTCCCTGGGCGTCGAGCTCAAGCCGGTTCGCGGCCCAGCCCTCGCCTGCCAGATGGGCGACCTTGTCGGCGCTGTCCTCGTCGGCCAGCGCGAGCACGGTGGGTCCTGCACCCGAGATGACCGCCGGGACGCCGTCGGCCCGCAGCCGCTCCACCAGCGCGGCGCTCTCCGGCATGGCCGGGGCGCGGTACTCCTGGTGCAGTCGGTCCTCGGTGGCGGGCAGCAGCAGCTCGGGGCGCCGGGTGAGGGCCTCGACGAGCAGTGCGGCGCGGCCCGCGTTGGTGGCCGCGTCGACGTGCGGCACGGTGCGCGGGAGCAGTCCGCGCGCGGTCTCGGTGAGGAGCGGCTTTCCGGGCACGAAAACCACCGGAACGATGGAATCGCCGGGCTCCAGCCGGATCGCCCGGGCGGCGCCGGCCTCCATCCAGGCGATCGTGAAGCCGCCGAGCAGGCACGGCGCCACGTTGTCGGGGTGGCCCTCGATCTCGGTGGCCAGCTCCAGCAGGGCGGCGTCGTCGAGTCTGGACTCGCCGCCTATGGTCACGGCACGCGCGGCGACGATGCCGGCGCAGATGGCGGCCGAGGAGGAGCCGAGGCCGCGGCCGTGCGGAATGCGGTTGGCGCAGACGATCTCCAGACCGCGCGGCTGGCCGCCCAGCAGGTCGAACGCGGTGCGCAGAGAGCGGACGAGGAGGTGCTTCTCGTCCCGCGGGAGGGTCTCGCTGCCCTCACCCGCGATGTCGATGTGCAGCCCGGAGTCGGCCACCCGGACGACGACGTCGTCGTAGAGCCCCAGCGACAGGCCGAGGGCGTCGAAGCCCGGGCCGAGGTTGGCGCTGGTGGCGGGGACGCGCACACGTACAGCGGCGGCGCGGAAGGCGGGACCGGCCATCTCTCGATGACTCTCCTTGAGCTGCGTGATTGTCGAAGACATTCGATACGTACGTGGAGGACCCTTGGGCCGTGGAGACGGCGCGGCGCCCCACCGGATGCGGAGGCATATGCGGCGGGCGGGTTCAGTACAGCCTATCGAAGGAAGGTTCTGTGGCGACATAGGGCGCACAGGAGGCGCACGATGCGTGTCGTAAGCCCCCCGTGCACCCCCTGTGCCGCTGCGATCAGGCCAGGCCCAGCTTCTCGGCCGCCGTCACCGCGTCGACCGGGACGGTGACGGGCTGCGGGGCTCCGGCGACGGCCCAGTCGGGGTCCTTCAGGCCGTTGCCGGTGACGGTGCACACGATCGTCTGGCCCGGGTCGACCTTGCCCTGCTCGGCGGCCTTGAGCAGACCGGCGACGGAGGCGGCCGACGCCGGCTCCACGAAGACGCCCTCCTGAGCGGCCAACAGCCGGTAGGCGCGCAGGATCTCACGGTCCGTCACCTCGTCGATGAGGCCGCCGGACTCGTCGCGGGCCGCGAGGGCGTACTGCCAGGAGGCGGGGTTGCCGATGCGGATGGCGGTGGCGATGGTCGACGGGTCCTTGACGACCTCGCCGCGCACGATCGGGGCGCTGCCGGAGGCCTGGAAGCCCCACATACGGGGGGTCTGCTTCGAGACACCGTCGGCGGCGTACTCCCTGTAGCCCTTCCAGTACGCGGTGATGTTGCCCGCGTTGCCGACCGGCAGGACGTGGATGTCGGGGGCGTCGCCCAGCATGTCCACGATCTCGAACGCGGCCGTCTTCTGACCCTCGATACGCACCGGATTGACCGAATTGACCAGCGCCACAGGATAGTTGTCGCTCAGCGCGCGGGCGAGGTCGAGGCAGTCGTCGAAGTTGCCGTCGACCTGGAGGATCTTCGCGCCGTGCACGAGGGCCTGGCCCATCTTGCCCAGCGCGATCTTGCCCTGGGGCACAAGAACGGCCGAAACCATACCCGCGCGCACCGCGTACGCGGCGGCGGAGGCGGAGGTGTTGCCGGTGGAGGCGCAGATGACGGCCTTCGCACCCTCCTCCTTGGCCCGGGTGATGGCCATGGTCATGCCGCGGTCCTTGAAGGACCCGGTCGGGTTCGCGCCCTCCACCTTCAGGTGGACCTCGCAGCCCGTGCGCTCGGAGAGCACCTGCGCGGGCACGAGGGGCGTGCCGCCCTCGCGCAGCGTCACGACCTGCGTGGTGTCGGATACCGGCAGCCGGTCCCGGTACTCCTCGATGATTCCGCGCCACTGGTGGGTCATTGCTGGTTACTCTCCTTCAACCCGCATGATGCTGGCGACACCGCGCACGGTGTCGAGCTTGCGCAACGCCTCGACGGTC
The DNA here is from genome assembly GCF_040686775.1 of Streptomyces sp. NPDC079141. Classification (NCBI taxonomy): domain Bacteria; kingdom Bacillati; phylum Actinomycetota; class Actinomycetes; order Kitasatosporales; family Streptomycetaceae; genus Streptomyces; species Streptomyces sp. NPDC079141. The sequence continues at coordinate 110,908 of NZ_JBFBLP010000014.1, forward strand.
CCGCTCAGGGCGGCGTCGGACGCACGGTGGGTCACGACGACGAGGGAGGCCTCGCCGTCCTTGCCCTGCTGGCGAACGGTATCGATCGAGACACCGTGCTCGGCGAAGACGGTCGCCACCTGGGCGAGAACACCCGGTTTGTCGGCGACGTCGAGGCTGATGTGATAGCGCGTGACGACATCGCCCATGGGCGAGACGGGCAGGGCGGCGTACGCGGACTCGCCGGGGCCGGTGGCGCCGGCGAGGCGGTTGCGGCAGACGGCGACGAGGTCGCCGAGGACGGCGGAGGCGGTGGGCGAACCGCCGGCGCCGGGGCCGTAGAACATGAGCTGGCCGGCGGCGTCGGACTCGACGAACACGGCGTTGTACGCGCCCCGCACGGAGGCCAGCGGGTGGCTGAGCGGGATCATCGCGGGGTGTACGCGCGCGGTGACGGAGGCGCCGTCCTCGGCCCGCTCGCAGATGGCGAGCAGCTTGATGGTGCAGCCCATCTCCTTCGCGGAAGCGAAGTCGGCGGCCGTCACCTCGGTCATGCCCTCGCGGTAGACGTCGTCGAGGCGCACGCGCGTGTGGAAGGCGATCCCGGCCAGGATCGCGGCCTTGGCGGCGGCGTCGAACGCCTCGACGTCGGCGGTCGGGTCGGCCTCGGCGTACCCCAGGGCGGTGGCCTCGTCGAGGGCCTCCTGGTATCCGGCGCCGGTCGAGTCCATCTTGTCGAGGATGAAGTTGGTGGTGCCGTTCACGATCCCGAGCACCCGGTTGACCTTGTCACCGGCGAGGGACTCGCGCAGGGGCCGGATCAGCGGGATGGCACCGGCGACGGCGGCCTCGTAGTAGAGGTCCTTGCCGTGCTCCTCGGCGGCGGCGTGCAGGGCGGCGCCGTCCTGGGCGAGGAGCGCCTTGTTCGCGGAGACGACGGAGGCGCCGTGCTCGAAGGCGGTGGTGATGAGGGTGCGCGCGGGCTCGATCCCGCCGATGACCTCGACCACGACGTCGATGTCGCCGCGTTTGACGAGGGCGGTGGCGTCGGTGGTGACGAGGTTCGGGTCGATGCCTTCGCGAACCTTGGAGGGCCGCCGCACGGCCACGCCCGCGAGCTCCACGGGGGCGCCGATCCTGGCGGCGAGGTCGTCGGCGTGCGTCGTCATGATGCGCGCCACCTCTGAGCCGACCACTCCACAGCCCAGCAGCGCCACCTTCAGCGGACGCGTACGCATCATCCGACCTCGTTTCCTTCGCACCGTCTACGGTTGTTCTACGGTTGGACCAGTCTCACTCACCGGACCGGAGTTTCTATCCCTGGTCCGGATCGTGAGACGACTATTTCATTATGTCGGCGGCCGGAGACAGGAGATCTTCCGCCCGCCTCTCCGGGCCTCTGCTCGACCCCTCAGCCGACGTCGAGACGCAGGAGGTCCTCCTCCGTCTCACGGCGGACGATCACCCGCGCCTCACCGTCGTTCACGGCGACGACGGGCGGGCGGAGCACATGGTTGTAGTTGCTGGCCATGGAGCGGCAGTAGGCACCCGTCGCCGGTACGGCGATGAGGTCGCCCGGCGCCAGGTCGGCCGGCAGGAACGCGTCCCGGACCACGATGTCCCCGCTCTCGCAGTGCTTGCCGACCACCCGCGCGAGCATCGGCCCGGCGTCGGAGGTCCGGGAGACGAGGGAGACGCTGTACTCGGCGTCGTAGAGCGCGGTGCGGATGTTGTCCGACATGCCGCCGTCGACCGAGACGTAGGTGCGCAGCCCGTCGAGGGGCTTGATGGTGCCGACCTCGTAGAGCGTGAAGGCGGTCGGGCCGACGATGGCGCGCCCGGGCTCGACGGAGATGCGCGGGGTCCGCAGCTTGGCGGCCTCGCACTCGCGGCTGACGATCTCGGTGAGCGCCTTGGCGATCTCGTGCGGCTCGCGGGGGTCGTCGTCGCTGGTGTAGGCGATACCGAGCCCTCCCCCGAGATCGATCTCGGGAAGCTCGACGCCGTGCTCGTCGCGGATGTCCTTGAGCAGCCCGACCACACGGTGGGCCGCGACCTCGAACCCGGACATGTCGAAGATCTGCGACCCGATGTGGGAGTGGATGCCGATGAGCTCGATCCCGTCGAGCTGAAGCGCCCGTCGCACCGCTTCCGCGGCCTGCCCGCCCGCGAGCGGAATACCGAACTTCTGGTCCTCGTGGGCGGTGGCGATGAACTCGTGGGTGTGGGCCTCGACGCCGACGGTGATACGGATCTGGACCCGCTGCACCTTGTCCAGGGACCGGGCGATGTGCGCGACGCGGACGATCTCCTGGAAGGAGTCGAGCACGATCCGTCCGACGCCGGCGGTGATCGCGCGGTGGATCTCCTCCGTGGACTTGTTGTTGCCGTGGAAGGCGATGCGGTCGGCGGGCATACCGGCGGACAGGGCCGTGGCCAGCTCACCACCGGAACAGACATCCAGATTGAGCCCCTCCTCGTGCAGCCACCGGACGATGGCGCGGGAGAGGAAGGCCTTGCCGGCGTAGAAGACGTCGGCGTCGGTCCCGAAGGCGGTGCGCCACGCCCGTGCCCGGGCACGGAAGTCGGCCTCGTCGACGACGTAGGCGGGGGTGCCGAACTCCTCGGCGAGCTGCGTCACGGGGATCTGTCCGACGCTGACCACGCCGTCCGGGGTGCGGGTGACGGTCTGGGCCCACACCTTCGGGTCGAGGGCGTTGAGGTCGGTCGGCGGAGCGGTGTAGTGGCCCTCGGGGAGGACATCGGCGTGACGGGGCCCGGCGGGGTGTGCGGAACGGCTCATGACTCTTGTGGGCTTCCTCAGAGATGTTCGGGTGCGTCGATACCGAGCAGGGACAGGCCGCCGGCCAGCACCGCCCCGGCGGCTTCGGCAAGCGCGAGCCGGGCACGGTGGGCGGCCGAGGGTTTCTCCGCACCGCGGGGCAGCACGGCGGGCAGAAAGGCCAGGGCAGCATCGGCGACGGTGACGAGGTGCCGGGCGAGACGGTCGGGGGCGCGGTGCGCCGCGGCTTGGGCGAGCACGCGGGGGTGGTCGGCGAGGGGGCCGGTGAGCGCGTCGGAGACGGGTCCGGGTTCCGCGCCGAAGCCCAGGTCGGCGGCGTTGCGGCTGACGGCCCGGGTGCGGGCGTAGGCGTAACGGACGCGGAAGAGGGGGTTGCCCTCACGCTGGACGAGGTGCTCGTCGGTGATGCGGGGCCGGTCGTGGGCGGCGGGGTGGAGCAGCGCCCAGCGGGCGGCGTCGCGGCCGAGGGGGAGGGGGTTGGTGGGGGTGGGGGCGGGGACCGGTCGTACGGTGACGTCGGTGGGGGTGCGCCGCTCTTGATGAGCGTCGATGCGCACACCGAGCAGGGCCTCCCATTCCGGCTCGACCGGGGCATCGCAGCTGGTGCGGACGAGGGCGCCCTGGGAGCGGAGGATGCGGGCGACGGCGTCCATGACGACGACGGCCCGGACGTCATGGGGGCAGTGCAGCCGAACAGCATCCCCGCTCGGCCCGTCGGCGAATCCGTACCGAGGCCCGCGCCGCAGAATCTCCTCCACGAGGGTGGCGGGCGCGGTGTCACGGAGGCTGAAGTTGATGAAGCCGGGTCCCGTGACGACGACGTCGGCGACGCCGTCCGCGCCGACGAGATGCGGCCGAAGGATCTCGGCGACGCGCCGGGGCGGCTGCCCTGCCGGGCGGGCGAGCTGGAGGGCGATGTTCGTGGCGTAGTCACCGCACCCACCAGGCCCGGGCGCCGTCACGACGGCCCTCTCGGGCACGGCCACGCTCAGCTCCCCCTCGTCGACAGCACGACGCACCGCGCACAGCACGGTACGGGAGAGCTCGACGGGGGTCACGGGACAAGCGTATGGGAGGAGGGGGGTGGGTAGGCGAACTGGTTTCGGTGAAGTTCCGGGATGTGGACGGGGCGGGGACAGGGCGGGGACGGGGCGGGGACGGGGCGGGATGCCGCGGGTGGGGTGGCCGCGTGGCTGCGTGGCCGCGGGAACCCACTCACTCAGCTGCCGGCCCGCCCGGTCTCCCCCACTCCGCAGACGCCCCCGAACACCGACCGGTCATCCTCCGCTTCCGCCTCCCCGGCCTCCCGGCCCGTCCCGCTCCGCTTCCGCTCGATCAACTTGCGTACGAGGGAAACGAGTTCGGTGGGCTCAAAGGGCTTGGCGAGGAAGGCGTCGACGCCGACGTCGAGGCCGCTGTCCACCTCGTACTGTGTACAGGCGCTGACGATGGCGAGGGGCAGGTCACGCGTACGGGCGTCGGCACGAAGGCGCGCGGCGGTGCGCAGCCCGTCCAGCCGCGGCATGACGACGTCGAGGGTGACGACATCGGGCCGTACCTGATGAACGACATCCAGACACTCGGCACCATCGGCCGCGGTCACGACCTCGAAGCCCTCCAGCTCAAGGTTGACCCTGATCAGCTGCCGGATGACCTTGTTGTCGTCCACAACAAGCACCCGGCCCGACGCGCCTGGCACAACTTGAGAGTAGGTCCGGACCGGCCACCGCGTCCGGGTTTTCCCCACTTCCACCCCCTGCGAGCACCTCCCCCGCACAGAAACCCGTTCATGAACACCCCGGGGGAGCTGGTAGTGTTCTACCCGTCGCCGCCGAGCAAGGCGCCCGACACGCCCCCGTAGCTCAGGGGATAGAGCAACGGCCTCCGGAGCCGTGTGCGCAGGTTCGAATCCTGCCGGGGGCACTCGCCGAAGATCAGCAGAAACCACTCGCTGACCTGGGCGGATGCCGACATGAAAGAGCGGGAGTCAGTCTCACTGACTCCCGCTCTTTGTCGTTGGTTCGCGGTGGTCGCGATAGACCTGCGATAGAGCATCGCTACACCCCGGAGCCGTCCTCGCCGCTCCAGCCCATCGCCTGCTCGATCCTCTTGTTGTTCACCTCCTCGCTGTCGTCGATGACGCCGGCGTAGCGTCGGTGGATGACCTCCGGCGAGTTGCCCGCGCGTCGAGCCACCTCAGCCACGGGGAGGCCGGCGCGGAGCCAGTTCGTGATGCAGGTGGCTCGTAGGTCGTACGGCTTGCGGGCCAACGGGGACGCCACCTTCTGCGGGGTGAGAGCGAACGGGCGGGCCTCCTGCCACACCCGCCAGTAGCTGGAGGTGCCGAGCAGTCCCCCACGCTCGTTCGGGAACAGCCGGCCGTCCGCGGCTGTGCCGAACTCCTTCACGTGGGTCAGGAGCATCGCCACCAGCACGGGCGGAATCGGTACCGGCCGATCCGTACCAGGGTCCCGCGACTTCAGCCCGCGTTTGTCGTGGCGCTCCCCCGAGTCGGTCCACTTCTTCCCCGAGATCGGCCGTGTCTCCCGTAGCGTCAGCGTCCCCCACTTCGCCCGGGGCTGCTTGAACCCCTTAACGAGGCTCACGACGTAGGCGGGCGGCTCAGGGAGATAGCAGTCGCTCAACCGGAGTCCGACGACTTCAGCCGGGCGCATAGCGGCGTACAAGATGCACGCGAAGAAGGCGACCAACCGGCGTCCGCGATTACGATGCACCGATCCCACGTACGAGACAGCGGTGAGGAGCTGACTGCCCTGTGCGTCGTTCACCAGGGTCCGGGGGTCAATTGCGTCTCCACCTTGGGACTTGGACCGCTTCACCCCGTTCAAGGGGTTCGCTTCGAGATACCCCTCTTGAATCGCGTATTCCATCGCGGTGTTGAAGCCACGACGTCTCCGCTTGTACGTGTCGGCTGCGGCGGGGGTGTCATCCAATTTGAAGGACAGCCGGTAGTGAACGTCCCTGATGACCTTGGAGTCCGTGAGAGCCGAGAGCGGAAGTGCGTGGGCAGCAAGCCACTTGTACGCCGCTTCCAGGTCCTCCGGCGGCTCATCATCCCTGTGAGCCGGTACGACGGCCCACCGCACCGTGCGCCGAACGTCCTCCAACGCCGGCGCCTTGGGGTCCTCCTCCATCATGGCGAGAGCCACGGTGGCGAGGCTGTCCGCGAGCCCTTCACGGGTCTTCGCTGCGGCGGTGCGCCACCGGACCGCCATGTATTCACGGGCGAACTCGAACCACGAGAGGTCGTTGCGGACGGCCGCGGCTGCTTCGGCGGCTCTCACTTCGGATTCGGGGAGCCCATCTTCGATCCGGAACGCTTCCCCTCTACGCATGGCTGCCCAGAGTTCGTTTCGACGGCTGTCGGCAAGTGCGACCGTGGCAAACGTGGCACTGCTGACCTTTCCGCCGACTATCCAACGCAGTTGGTATGGGCGAGTCTTGCTCTGCGCCTTTGACACATTCCAAAGGCGCACGTCGAAAGAGAAGGTCTCGGGGGCCGAACCGCTGTCGCGATCGGCCCCCGTGTTGTTGCTTGTCACGCAGCTTCCTCCAACGAGGTCAGCCACCGATCGAGTTCGGAACGGCGAATCCGTACAGCGCCGTTCGGGAGTTTGATGGACTTCGGACCCTTCTTGCAGGCGCGCCAGCGGTAGAAGGTTGCTCGCGGGATTCCGATCTCGTCGATCACCTGCGAGATGGTGAGCATTTCGTCGCGCGGCTTGGCCACGGCGTCTCTCCTGTCGCGGATGCGTACGCCATCCCTCCCGCAGGTCCGCTACATCCGCTACATCCGCTACACCGCAGGTCAGGGGCCTGTTTCGTGTAGCGGATGCGTAGCGTGTAGCGGATAGAGCCGCCACACCGCCCGCCCGGGGTGTAGCGGATGTAGCGGCCCGGGGAGGCGATGTAGCGGCTGGTAGGTGGTCGGTCTGCTACGCGTTGACGCTGGTCAGAAGCGGCTCAGCGTCCGGCGTGGCGGGTGTAGCGGATGTAGCGGATGCCGGAAGGGGCGGAAGCGGCGGTGGGCAGTACCTCATCCATGCATCCCGCAGGTCAGCCGCGTAGTAGCCCTTGAGCAGTCCGGACGCGGTCCGCATGTTGCGGGCCTGAATCGGCTTGTTGTCCGCCCGCATGTACTCCTTGAGCATGCGCGAGAGCCGCCGGGAGTCCAGGGGCCTGCCGTTGAGATCACCCCAGGGCGCGTCTTCCAAGTTGTTGAGTCGGTCCAGGATGACCGCCGTGGGGGCACGGTCGGCACCGTTGAACACCTGGTCGCGCAAGTCGGTCAACAAGCGGACCCCGAGGGAGGTTTCGCTGTTGTCCTGAGCCGCGCGGACCAACTCCACACAGGAGATGCGAGCCCGCTCCGGCCAAGCGCCGCCGGCCGCATCGGCAACGGCGAGCAAGGGTTCCCAGACATCGGCGGGCCGGTCCGTGACGCCCTCGGGCATGGCAGGCCACCCGCCAGCGACTTGTTCGCGCACGGTGTCCGCCCATTCGGCGAGACGATCCCGCAGGACGTGCCCTTCCCGCTCGTTGATGCGCTCGCGGTAGGGCTCCACCTTCTCGTTCGGAGCGCGCTTACGCATACGGATGATGACCGAGCGCGTCAGGATCGTGTCCGGCAACGAGCCGAGTCCGGCCATGGCCACGGCCGCGTAGGACGGGAAGCCCTGGACGGTCTGGTTGGCGCCATCACCCACGCACCGGTACATGAGCCGCCCTCGGCGGTGTCCGGCGTTGAGGAAGCCGCGGAGTTGCTCGTTCTCTCCGGCCTTGGGCCCGAATACGGTGTCGATCTCGTCGAAGATGATCGTGGGGCGCTCGCCCTCGATGCCCGATACAGCGCGGAAGAGCGCAGATGTTGAGGCATCCACCGCAGCCATCTTGTTGGGCACCAGAGTTTCCACGATCTCCAAGGCCCGGGACTTGCCCGACCCCGGTTCAGGGGACAGGAAGGCGACGCGCGGAGTCGAGTCGAAGCAGTCAAGCAGGTGGGCGTGCGCGTCCCACAGGGTCACAGCCACGTAGGCAGCTTCAGTGGGGAAGATGTTGAAGCGGCGGTGGAACGCTTCGACCTCATCGAGCAGAGCCGCGCCGTCAATGGGCGGCGCGGGCGGGTTGGGGCTGGTCATGCGGCGTTCCTCCTTTCGGTGTGCAGGGTGCCGGTGCAGGCGTGCTTGTGGGCGTCGTACTCGGCAACCAGGGCGGCCACGGCGTCACGTCCACGGGCGGTGCCGGCCTGCCCGCAGGGGCAGGCGTAGGCGGCGGTGGGGGTGTCACCGTGGCGCTTGGACCAGCGGGCGCCGTCGTAGGGGGAGCGGTAGACCGGCGGGGCGTAGATGCGGATGCCGGGCCGGGCCGGTGTGGGGTCGTCGGGGTTGCGGTGCGTCTGGCTGGTCGAGTGCGAGGCGGGGGAAAGGGCTGAAAGGACGGCCTGACGGCCGTCGTCCTTCGTGCCACGGCCGCCATCGGGGGCGGCCGGAGACAGGCGCGTTCGGCCCGGAGCGACCGGGGTCGGCGTTTCAGTCCCGCGGCGGGGGCTCATGCCACCTCCCGCGGCCGGCAGGTGCGAATCGACCAGTCCAGGGCGCTGTGGATGGTGGTCCGGCACTCCCCCGGCGACAGTCCGGCCGCCTCACCGGACGCCTGAAAAGCCGTCTCCACCCTGTCTCGCGGGATCTCGCCCCAGGCCACGAAGCGGCCCAGAGCGCGGGCGCCCGCCAACAGCCGGTTGTTCCGGCCGCCCTCGGCGGTGCTCTGGACGGCGGCCGTTTCGCGCTCCAGCGCTACCTCGGCGCGGCGTGTGGCCTGTCCGGGGATCAGGAGCGGGGCGGGTGCCGCGGTGGGGGTGGGCAGCGTCTGGAGGTGGCGCAGAAGCCATGCGGGCAGAGGAGCCACGGACGCATCGTCGGCCATCTCGTAGGCGCCCTGGGGGGTGGTGCTGCCCGCGGCGACGACGTTGCCGCCCCAGGCACGGGTGTCGACGTTGGGTGCCACGGTGCGGGCGGTGTTGTGCAGGCGGATGCCGAACGGAGCGGTGAAGTACAGGTGCATGCCGCCGGAGGGCGTCCGCACCGTGTAGGTGGCGGGCCAGGGCTGTCCGGCGCGCTCGCAGAGCGCCAAGAAGGACGTCGCGCCGTCAGGCGCGTCCGAACTGTCCTTCCCTTCTTGCTGCTTGGGGACGTCCAGGTCGACGACGACCAAGCCGGAGGGGCCGGTGGCGATGCCGACGTTGAACGCGCCCGCGGTCCAGGCGGCGCGGATGCGGTCGGGGTCGGTGGTGGCGCGCTGTTCCCACTTCAGGTGCCCGGCGGCGCACTCGCCGGCGCGGGGGCAGGCGCGCTCGCCGTGCAGGGCGGATGCCTTGCCGCCGGGGCGGAGCGGGTGGACGTACCAGCCGCGGGCGGCGGCTTCTAACGCCGCGGAAAGCAGCGTGGGTGGGGCGAATTGGGGCATGCTGGAGGTCTCCAGTTCTGTCGAAGGGACGGGAGAGCCGGGGCGGTCGCGATTCTTTGGCGAGAGGGCGACCGCCTCGGGCGTATCTAGAACGGGGGCTCGTTGCCCGGCCCGGGCCGGTTGTCCCCGGTGTTCCACGGGTCACCAGACGCGGCGCCACCGTTGTTGGTGCGCTTGCCGTTGATCGTGACCGTGGTGAAGCGCAGGGATGCGCCGATGTCGTCGACTTCCACGGCGAGCATGGAGCGGTTCTCGCCCTGCTCGGTCTGCCAGTTGTGCTGACGGATTCGGCCGGACAGCACCACCCGCGAGCCCTTCGTGAGGGACTCGGCGACGTGTTCGGCGAGCGAGCGCCAGGCGGCGCAGCGGAAGAACGTGGACGTGCCGTCCTTCCACTGGCCGGAGTCCTTGTCGAAGGTGCGCGGGGTGGAGGCGATGGTGAACTTGGCCAGCGCCTGGCCGGAGTCGGTGAACTTCAGTTCCGGGTCGGCGGTCAGGTTGCCGATGATCGTGACGGGGGTCTCTCCGAACGACATGAGTGATCCTTTCCGGCTCAGCGCTTGGAGCCGAAGAACTTGAGGGTGAGACCGCCGACGCTGACCGGTCCGACGGTTTCGGCGACGACGGTTGCGGTGTGGGCCACTGCGTCCAGCAGCGCGCACAGGGCGACGACCAGTCCCCAAGTGCCGAACGCGGCGGCACCGGCGACAGCGACGGGGATCAGGACGCGCTGCCACGGGATGCCGTGGCGGGTGCTGCCCTGGACGACGATGACGACCGGCTGTCCGGTGGCCTGAGCGCGGCGGTAGTCGTCGGCGGGTATGTGCGGGGCGAGGTGCCCCGGCGGTTCGCGGGTGGGCATCGTGCTCCCTTCGGATACGGCCGCGGGCCCACGCGCCAGGTGCGCGGGCGGGCCCGTGCGGGTGGGTGTCAGGCGTGTGGTGTCAGGGGTGTCACGCCGGGGTGTCAGGCGTTTCTGACGGCGGGTTTGCCTAGGGGTTTGGGTGTCAGGCGGCCCTGACGGTGTCAGGTGTCAGGCGGCCGTCAGGGCGGGGACGATGCGCCACCGGCCGGTGGTGTTCGTCGCCTCCAGCCGTCCCTGGATGGCGGCTTCCTTGAGTCGCTCGGAGACCCACGGGCGGGAGAGGTGGTGCCGGTCGCACCAGTCCATGAAGTCCTTCGGGCCGACGATCATCTGACCGTCTGCCTCGAACTCCGCGAGCGCCTCGGCGAACAGCCGGCGGGCCTCCTCCGGGCCCGGCTTGCGGCCCGCCTCCTGCCCGAAGATCGGAGCGTCGTCGCCCTCCTCCACTCCGGGCAGTTCCGCCTCGGGGTCGATCCCGACGTCGTCCGGGTCGACCAGGAGTCCGCTGTCGCCCATGCCGTCGTCCTCCTCCGCGACGACGCGCAGCGCCGTCGGCTCTTCGGTGGTGCCCTTGGCGGGGGTGCGGCCGGTGTAGGCACGCCCGGCCACGGAAGCGACCGCCCCGGCGGTGACCGGGTCCGCGACCGCTCCGTTGTGCTGAGCCCACGCCGCGAGCCGCTCCATGACCGGCACGGCCCGCAGGGTGAAGCGGCGGGTACGGCCCGGCGAGGGGTAGCGCGCCTCATCAATGCCCGGCGAGACCACGTAGCAGTAGCCAGGCCGGCGGTTGCCCCACGCGCCGGGATGGGCGCCCGCGTCAATGACCGTCTCCGGCAGGGAGAAGTCCTCATCCCGCGGATCGCAGCCGAGCGCGATCACGGAGGGCAGGGAGGCGCGGGTGGAGGTGGACATCTGGTCGTACGACGGTCGCTGAAGCGACACGATCAGGCAGACACCCGCGGAGCGTGCCTCCTGCGCAATGCCAGTGAACGCGTCGTCGCCCAGCGCCCGCAGGGTGTTGGCGGCCTCCTCGAACCAGGTGACCAGGAACGGCATCCCCGCACAGCCGCACGCCCGCCCATCGCTGCGGCAGGTGTGCTCCGGGTCGTTCTGCTGCTGCGCTGCGGCGGGGACCCACTGGCGGTAGCCGTGGGCACCCAGCCAGCGGGTACGGGCGGGAATGACGGCCTCGACGGCCGCCACCATCACCTCCGTCGCGGTACCGCCCTCAGCCGCCCAGTCAACGCCCGGCAGCAACGTCCGAAAGTCCTGGAACATCTTCGGGTCGGACAGCCACAGCAGAACGTCCCGCCGGGAGAGGATCTCGGTCTGGAGATTGAGGGCGGCGTCACCCTTGCCGGAGCCGGTGCCGCCCGCGATCAGCACGTGGGTGGCGTTGCGGCCCTCCTCCGGGTCGCCGGGAAGCCACAGCAGGAGCGGGGCGCCGTCGTCGTAGCGGCCGATGACCAGCGGATCGGCGATCGACCCCCCGAGGTTAGAGGGACCCTCCCACTCGACCGTCTCGGCCAGCATGTCCTCCGGCACGATCACCAGGTCCCCGCGGCGCGCGGAGTCCGGGTCGGGCGAGTAGCGCACGGCGGACGTCGGCAGGTCCAGCGCGGATGCGATCCGCGCCAGCGCCTTGGTGACGTCGTCGTTGGTCTGCTCCCCCGGCTCCAGCGCGATCGGCGCGGTGACCCGGTTGGGCTCCACCCTCGCCGCCCCGATCTGCGCCCGCGCCAGCCCCACCTTCGCCAGCAGACCACCATCCGCGCTGCCCTCGCCGGAGCCTTCGGGGTTGTGGCGCAGCACCATGCGGACGTTCCACGACAGGGCCACCACGGGCCCGCCCATCAGGAACAGGTCGTCGACCGGCCCGGCCGTGGGCCCGGCCAGGCAGGCGGCGGTCACCCACGCGGAGCCCGCGGCCACGGTCACCGCGGAGTGCAGACGGCGCCCCTTGGTGGTGGACTTGCCCATCAGCCACGTGCCGCCACTCAGCGCCACCGACGCCAGCGTCAGCCCGACGCCGGCCGCGGCGCTCTCGCCCCACCGCCAGTTGCCCAGCGCCCCGACAAGACCGGTCCCCGTCCAGCCGAGCCACGGCGGCAGGTGCGGCTTGGCCCGGTGCAGCAGGTACGCCCCGACGCCGCCGCCCGAGTCGCGCGGGTAGAGCGGCTCGTCGTAGGTGGCCACGAGCCCGCCTCCCAAGTGGTCCATGCGGGTACGGGTGCGCAGAGGCCTTCTCTGTTCCGCCATGGCTGTACCTCCTTACTGCTGGGCCCAGTTCATGACCGGCTGCGCCGGTTTGCGGGCACGGTGACGGACGCGGTTGATCTCTTCCTCGAACTCCTGCTGGAAGGTCGCGTAGCAGGCGGCGGCGTTCTTCGCCGCGCTGCGCAGCGCGGCCTCGGCCCGGCGCAGCTTGCGGGCCACCCTCGCCGCACGCACCCGTGACCCGAACGCCTTGCCCTCGGGGTCCGGCACCGCCGCGAGCACGGCGTTGAGGATCTCGGCCGCCATGCCGACCTCAAGAGACAGCGCCACCCCGGCCGCCCGCAGCGTGTTGCAGTAGGTGCGCACCTGCGCCGGGGAGTTGAACTCCGGAGCGGGCAGCAGGGAACGGCCCTGCCCGCCGCCGACACCGACGTTCTTGGACCGGTTGATGTTGATGTTGATCGGCGGGACGAGCGAGCCCCCCAGCCCGCCGACGAAACCGCCCGCGGCGGCACCGGCGTTGGCGAACTTGTTGCCCTTGTTCGCCGCGCCGTTCCCACCGCTGTTGCGCGTGGTGCTTGCCATCAGACGATCTCCCCTCGGGTCAGTACGTGCGGCGGACGACGAGCCATGCGCTCTGGGCAACCAGCAGCATCAGCAGCCAGACCAGGGGCAGCGATCCGGCGAACGGCGAGAGCGCCGCGGCCAGCGCCACCCACACGCCGGCGAGCGTGGCCAGGACAGCCAGGCCGATGCGCCAGGCCAGCGTGGCCGCACGGGCGGGCCGACGACGCTGGATGATCGCAAGCCACAGCGCCGGGCCCGCGGCCAGCGGAGCCAGCAGCAGCCCCGACCACCAGGCCAGCAGGTGCAACACCGCGGTCACGACCAGCGCCAGCACGGCGAGACCGGTCGGGGCGAGGGCGTGACGGCCGCTCCACAGCGCCCGCCCCAGGAAGCCGAGCGCCTCCCGGGTCAGCGAGGGGCGCTCGGGGACGACGACCACAAACGGCTGAGCGGAACGGCGCCCGCGCTGACGCGGGAGCCGGACGGTGTGGACACCCGCGGCCGTCTTCACGCCACGGGAACGGGTACGACTGGACACAGCAGAACTCCCAGGGAAGTTGAAGGGGATTCAGGCGGCGCGCTGTTCGTCGTCGGGGTAGGCGCAGGGCACGCACACCCCGAGTGAGGCGGGGATGACGTAGCCCGCGTCCGTGCGGCACAGCGGGCAGGTGCGACGTGCGGTGTTCGCCTTGGCCAGCGCGGCGCGCTTGGCCGACGTCATCGGCCGAACGGGCTTGGCCCGGTCAAGTCGGTAGAGGTAGGCGACCAGCGGGCCGCGCCGGTAGCGCGGGCGCAGGACCTGCGCGGCCACCGGCTGTCCGCCGGGGCGCAGGCCGCGGGCCCGTAACTGGCGGCGGGTGGCGTAGCCGTCGGGGGCACAGCGCCACGGGAACGTCGGGATCCCGTGGCGGGCGCCGTTGGGGTCGAAGCACTTGGCAAACGCGAGCGACATGACCGCGCCCCTCCCGCTCAACCCGCAAGCGCGGTGGGGAAGTCGGCCAGGTACGGCTCACGGGCCTTAACCCGGCTGCGCGCGGTGCGGGCCGTCGACTCCGACGCCCCCAGCCCCGCCCCGGCCATCGCCATCGTCATGCGGGTGGTGCTCGGCTGCGTGAAGTCAGTCCCGTACAGCGCCCGCACCAACTGATCCACCCGGTTCGGGTAGACGACCGGCATGCACAGATCGACGGGCGTCGACGCCGGGACGACGGACACCGGCTCCGCGGTGACGGGCGCCGACGCAGCCTCAACAACCAACGGCTCCTGCCCGGTGGAAGCCACCGGATCCAGCACGGGCAGTGTGGTCGCGGGCGGTGCGGGGTGCGAGGCGTCGACGCTGGCCTTGACGGGCGTCGACGGTGCTTCGACGCCCGTCGACGGGGCGTTGACGCCCGTCATCGTCCGGCGGGTGAGGTAGGTGTGCACCTGCCGCATCAGGGCGCCGAACGCCAGCAGGGCGGCCACCGGCGGGACCGCGGCGACCACGTAGTCGAGGGCGTTGGCGTCCTGTCCGACTCCGGCCACGTTCAGCGCGATGGAGGCGCCGTCCCCGGCGGTGACCAGGGCGATTGCCCACCAGTCGACGCGGTGGGCGAGCGAGGCCCGCAGTATCAGCAGCTCACCGATCACGATGAACAGATCCACCGTGGCGGGCCAGGCCCACGAGCGGGCCACCGCCTCCTGCATGCCGTGCCGGGCGGCCACCTCCTGCAAATGCTCGTAGGAGAGCCAGAACGCCACCGCGGTCAGCACCACCGTGAGCACCGCCGCGAGAGCCGTGATCGCACGGTCCACACTGACGGGCGTCGACGGCATCTCGACGGGCGTCAACGCGGCGTCGACGCGAGCCGGGGCGTTCATGCTGCACCCGCTTCCGCAGGCACGTTGGCGGCCACATCGCCGTAGCCGACCAGTTCCAGATCGGCGCCTGCAAAGGTGACGGTGCTGCGCAGGACACCCGTGCGGCCGTCACCCTGCACGTGGTAGTCCACGTTGCCGGGAGCGACACCCAGCGCCTCGCGCCAGGCCTCGAAGTCGGACAGGCCGGAGTGGAGCGCCAGTTCCAACTGGTCCGGGTAGATGGGCGAGATGCTCACGGTCGGCGCCGGCAGGTGCCCGAAGTCGACGGCCAGCAGGCGCAGGGCGCGCATCGGCGCGGCCAAGTCGTCCAGCGTCCGGTTCCCGCTCACGCGGCCACCCCCGTCCGCAGTCCGCGGCGCCGGGCGGCGTTCGGCGTGGGCAGCGGCGCCAGGCGCAGCAGGCCCGCCTCATCCAGCGTCCGCGCGGCCACCTGCACCGCGCGGTCGGCAAGCTCGGGGCAGTCCGCGAGGATGTCGCGGGCCGCATCCAGCCGGGCGGCCCGCTCCTCCGCGCTCTCCCCCTCCACTCCGAGCCACAGCTCAACCGGGGTACCGAGGGCGAGTTCGAGGAAGTCTTCCGTCGTGTCGGCCTGATGGCCGGAGACGAAGTTACGCATGGCGTGCTCCTGAGTCGAAGGGACGGAGAGAGCCGGGGGCCGCGAGACGTTGGCGAGAGGGCGGCCGGCCCGAGAAGCGGCCAGCACCGCGAGGGCGGCGGGCCGAAGTGCCCCGGTCGGGAGTCGAACCCGAACGTGCAACCAGCGGGGCAAGGTAGAGAGAGACCGGCTTCACCGGCCCACCGCTCGCGGCGGCGGACCGGTCCCGAGCCGGAAGGTCGGGTGCGTCATCGTCACTGCTCTGACGCCAGCAGGGCGGCGCACACCAGGTGGCACCCGCCGGGTTGACCTCCCGTGAGGAAGGGATGATCCCAGCGGACGTTCTCCAGAGCCGGTGCGCGGGGAAGTGGCCGCCGGCGGCCGTCACCCGGGCCGCCGCGGGGACGGGGAATCTCACCCCGTCGACTTGGCACGCTGTTGAGTTCTCAAGGCACAGGCGCTTCCTTCGAGCCCCTTTCGAGAGCTCTCCGGGCGTCGTTCGATGCAGTACCTGTTTTACAGGTACTGCATGAGGGTCCGTCAAGTGCTGCGGCGGAACCTCTTGGCTTTGCGCCGGGACTTCCTGGCGCACAATCAGAATCGCCGCAGGTCAGGGGAGTTGGTCACCCCACGCATGGACAGCTCGGGGTCATCTGGCTACCGTCAAGAGGTCCCTAGACGTCCCTCGAAGGGGTGTGGATGTCCAACGAACGGTTGCGATCGGCCCTGTTAGCCCGAGGCATGACCGTCAAGAGCCTCGCCGATGAGCTTGAGGTCAGCCCTAAGACCGTCGAACGCTGGATCACGCAGGGCAAGGTGCCGTACCGGCGCCACCAATACGCCGCGGCTTCCCTGTTGAACGTCGACGTGACGACTCTGTGGGATGACACTCGCTCGCTCGACAGCGCAACTGACCTGAGCAAAGCGGAGATCGTCACTATCTATCCGCACCGGCACATGGTGCCGACCGGACTCTGGCGCGAGATGTACGGGCGGGCGAAGCTGCGTCTCGACATCCTGGTCTACGCAGGACTGTGGCTGTCGGAAGATCCGCAGTTCATCGAGCTACTGAAAGCAAAGGCTGAGGAGACCGCCCAGATCCGAGTTCTGCTCGGTGACCCTGCCTGCCCGGCAGTCCAACAGCGCGGGATTGATGAAGGTCACCGGATCATGGA
The DNA here is from genome assembly GCF_040686775.1 of Streptomyces sp. NPDC079141. NCBI lineage: Bacteria > Bacillati > Actinomycetota > Actinomycetes > Kitasatosporales > Streptomycetaceae > Streptomyces > Streptomyces sp. NPDC079141. Next base: position 127,452 of record NZ_JBFBLP010000014.1, read on the forward strand.
TGGCAAGATCCGCAACGCCTTGATGAACTATCGCCCGCTCTTCACAAGCCACCCGGACATCCACTTCCGGCTGCACAACGCAACGCTCTACAACTCGCTCTTCCGAGCGGATGACGAGATGCTGGTGAACACCCACGTCTACGGCATCGGCGCGTACATGGCTCCTGTCCTCCACCTGCGACGACTGCCCGGGGGCGGACTCTTTGACACCTACGCGAATAGCATCGAACAGACCTGGGGAGGCGCGCGCCAGGTGACGGACCACGACATCACGGGAGCCTGAACATGGGACGCATCGACTACCTGCACGATCCCGATGCCCCGCCGGCCAATTCCGTGGTGCCGTCCGTGGTCGCGTTCGTCCAGAACGACGCTGGACAAGTGCTGATGATCCAACGCTCCGACAACGCTCGTTGGGCTCTGCCCGGCGGTGGCCACGACGTGGGCGAGTCGATCAGCGACACCGTGGTGCGTGAGGTCTGGGAAGAGACCGGCATCAAGGCCGAGGTCGTCGACATGTCCGGGATCTACACCGACCCGGGGCACGTCATGCAGTACGACGATGGAGAAGTCCGCCAGCAGTTCAGCATCTGCTTCCGAGCCCGCCCCATCGGCGGCGAGCTGCGTACGAGCAACGAGACGACGCAGGTCCGTTGGGTTGACCCAACGGACCTACGGGAGTTGGACGTTCACCCCACGATGCGGCTCCGCATCGAGCACGCCATGGACCGGGCCCGGGCGACGCCCTACATCGGCTGACGCTTGGCGTCGGCAACCCTTTCGAGCACCCGAGCCGTGCACGCCAGGATCTCGGGCTCAGCGCGACGGATGAACGTCCCGATCAGGCTGTCGGGGCCGTAGCGGCCGGCAATCTCGTTGATCCGGTCCACGGGATTCGTGGCGGTACCGTCGGGCGTGGTGTTCATGTCGCAGTAGCAGAGCGCGTCATTCAGGTGTGCGCTCTCGCGCGGGAACTCCCCTTCCAGTTCCTCGCGCAGGCCGCGCGCTTCCGCCTCCATCCATGCGCAGGAGTGGTGAGCCACCAGGTGCACGACTCGTTCGTCGGCGTTGGCGACGTCCCGGAGATAGCGGGCGCCATCGAGGGGATGAAAGCCGGTCTTGGCAAGGTCGGGCGCGTAGCCGATGTCATGAAGGACTGCCGCGGCTTCCATCAACTCGGCATTCTCTCCGAGGATGAGCGCGATGGATCGCGCCCGCTCAGCGACACCCAAGCAGTGCTGCCACCGCCGCGGTAGCGGCTCAGCGAGCAGGGATTCCGCGAGCGGATAGGCCCACTCCGTCAACGTCGACAAGCTACGAACGCTCCTCTCGGTTCGGCAAGGTGCGGACTGTCCGCACCTTGCCCTGACCTTCACTCGCCAGCACGCCGGCGGCCTCCAACTTGTCGAGCGCCTTGGTCACCGTAGGACGGGAGACTCCGAACCTGCCCATCAGATCTGACGCGCTCAGGAAGTCTGCACCCACCTTGAACCCCTCGGTGGGGATGATCTCAGCGATCCGCTCATCCAGCGGGCGTCGGTCGACCTGCTCGCCTTCACGCATGACGCGCCAACGACCGCCACGCACCGGCTCAGCGACGCCTTCCTCTTGCAGCGCCTTGAATGCACGGAGGACAACCCCGCGCGAGACGTCATGGTCCCGCATGAGATCAGCGACAGGCGGAAGATGCGCCATCTGCGGGTTTGCCTCGATCTGCCCCTTCACCACCTGCGCAATCTGCAAGAAGGTACCCCGAGGGCTGGCCTGCTGCGACACTCGCTCTCCCCTCTCTCGCTCGCCGTTCTAGCACAAGCCTCGCACGCGACGATCCGACAGAGGCGGGAGCTGGCTGAACGCCGGGCATCCGCAGATGCCGACTCTCCCTGGAGTCATCACTGAAGCCCCTTGAAGAATCAATACAGAAAGAATCTCAACTTTTCATTGCACCTACTTCACCTTATCGCTTTTACCCTCCTTGCTTCAATGAGACATAAGAGACCCACAGGGCAACTAGCGAAACCAGCAACGACGCAATTGTCAAGAAGAAAACTCTACCTTGAAGTCGAATATTGTAAGCCGCGTTGGTCAATTCAGCCGCCGTAGATGCCACCTCTCGGAGATGCTGCTCCGCCTCCGTGATTCGCCTCGCCTCGGCAAGCTGCTCACTTTTCCACAGCTCGTCGAGATCTACCGGGTTTGCATTCAAGCCGGGAGGCACAAAATGCGCGAAGGTGGGAAGTTCCCAATCCCAGTTGCGGCTATCCGCAAACTTAATCGCCTCCATCACCGTCAGGTTCGAGTCGACGCCAGTCTGAAGTAGCTCATCCCTCAATTCAATGAAGTCGCCGAAGGAGGCCTTCTCAACAGCTTGAGTAACATCATCCCGAACACGATTAAACCGGCGGCCGGATCTAACAACAAGACAACTTAGCGCCCATCGAATAGCAAGCTGCGAAACCAGCCACCGAACATGGTGCAGGGTGTCACCCGGTGGCAGGCTTGAACCACCGACGAGGTCTCGCTCATTCGCCGCCAGAACCAAAACATCAGGCGATGCGGTTCCCTTCTTGAACCATCCATCCTTATGGCGAGCACGAAGGCTCGGAAAATCCTCAGACTTCCAGTACGATCCGAAATCGTACGAAAGCCCTAGAGTGCGGAGGGATCGACTTTCAACGCCACGAGGCGTTGTTTCATCCCATGGAATGAAACCAGTCGTTTGAAAGAGCTCAATCACAGGTAGGGACAGACTCGCTTCGCGAGCAAAGAACCCACTAAAGTGAGTCTTGACCCAGGCGCTCGCCTCTTGCGCTCGCTCTTCTCGCCACTTCGCAATCGCCTCGGATTTTTGTTGGTCAATTCCGAGCATTTCATACGCGCCCCCACGACGCCTTCCCAACTGAGCAGAATAGCGGCGATTCACCAGCTCATTAAGTTGGGAGGAAAAGTCGTCACGATACTCAAAATTCATGACCAAAACCGAGATACCCGAGCTGACGGTAGAAATTGACCCAGTCACCACCTCCACACCTTGGGGAAGTTCCTCAGTGATTTTATCTGGGAGCAGACGCCTACAGTCCGGGCTAGCAAAAGTAGGGATGGCCGTCCACGCAATTCCGTTCTGCTGACGCGCCTTCGAGATCCATTCGGCATAGTCGTTGAAGGCGGAAAATCCCCGAGTTTGCTTATTTAGATCTTCCAAGTCTCGCGCAAGGGCAGGGAAATCCAGAGGGGTAAAGACCTCAACTAGCCACAGATCAGTGAAATTAGCATGCCATCCGTTAGGAAATGTTGTTGACTCATTTTCGGAGTCGTCACGGCGACGCGCATGCCTGAGTCCGGCTTGGGCCGATCTCCTGTTAATCTCATGAAGCAGTGCACGCTTACCGAAGCGCGGCATACGCGGGGATCGATAGAGCTGCCAAAGTTTCTGCTCTGAGAGGATTTCCATTTCACTTCCATTGGGCCGTGAGCTTCAGGGTTCTCCCACCGCTGTGACGTGGGCATAGATGCTAAGGGATCTAGATCGATGGGCGCGAGAGGTACGCCTCGCAGCTTGGGCAAGGCCAACACGGGGACGCTGAGGTACTGGGCAATCGACACCTGCATCCGTCGAAGCGGTTCAACGCCACTGCACGCACGGTATGCGATAGAGATCAGCTTTACTGCCCTCCTGCCCTAGAGAAGACGCAGCTCAGCGACCACTTCCTCACGCTCTAGCACGCGCTCTCCGGAGCCGTGTGCGCAGGTTCGAATCCTGCCGGGGGCACTCGCCGTAGATCAGCAGAAACCACGTGCTGACCTGGGCGGATGCCGATATGGAGAGGGCGGGAGTCAGTTTCACTGACTCCCGCCCCTTCTCGTCGTTCCAGGAATTCGAGTCGGCATTCGGCATACAGGTCGCCGCGGCGTTGATCGCCGAACCGCTCGTCCTCGGGCCGGACCCTTGGCCCGGCCCGGCCGGCCCTGCTGCCTCTGATCATGCTGGCGCCGCCTGTCCGGCCGGAGTGGCACAGCGCCGTCCGCTCAGCCCGGCAGGCGTGTCGGTGGCGCGTATGGGCGCGTGACGGCCCCCACGGGGATTCGGGGGCGTCGGCGCCGAACTTCCCTTTCTGGCAAGGAAGTTGGCGAGGATTTGCATTCGTGGGTCGTTTTCGGGCGGTAAGGGCAAGGGAAGGTTATCGGTTCAACCATGGCCTCCCGGGCCTGCGTCCACAGGAAGTGTGCGGGTATGCCCAGTTCGTCGCAGCCGTCAGATGTCCCCATACGTCCCTGCTCCGTCAGCGTTGCCGAGGTCATACCCGGTGATCTTGTCGCCCTGACGTCGGAGGACGTCGGTCGGCGGCGGTGGTACGTCGTGATGCACACGCTTCCCGAGTCGCCTGAGGCGATTCGGGTGACGTTGCGGCCGCCGCTCGGGGGTGTGGATCGGGATCAACTGCTGGGGCGGGAACGGGAGGTGGTCGTCGCGTGTCGGCGTATGGACGTCGACGGGGTGCCGTTCGTGTCGTCGGTGAGTCTCGATGACGTGGAGTTCCGGGACGGGGACCTCGTGACCTCCTTGCGGGCCGTGGATCCGCAGGCCGTCGAGGTGACGTACGTGCGGCGGTGGGGCGGCTGGCATCGGCGGGAGCAGCTGGACGACGGGGCCGGTGAGGCGGTGTCCGACGCCGTTGTGCGGGGCTGGGCCGCCGGAGCCGATCGGGACGGGATCGTCGTACGGCATCTGCCGCGGCCCGTGCGGGAGGCCGTCGTCGGTGGGGTGCGGCGTGTTGTCGTGACCGGGCTCGGGGCCGTCTCGCCTCTGGGTGTGGGCGTCGGTGAGTTGTGGCGGGGGTTGGTTGAAGGGCGCCACGGGATACGGGAGTTGGAGGGGGAGGAATTCGGCGCGCTGCCGGTTCGGGTTGCCGGGGTTGTGCCCGTGGATGTCGGGGAGTTGTTGCCCCGGGCCGTTGGCCGGCGTATGAATCGGGCCGCTCAATTCGCCGTGCTCGCCGCGCGCGAGGCCTGGGGCGATGCCGGGTTCGTGGCGGGCGGGACTCGGGAGAGCGGGCTCGATCCGGAGCGGGTGGGGGTCAGTCTCGGGGCGATTCTCGGGGACGCCTCCGTGCTCGTGGGCGGGGACCGCAAGTTACGGGAGAAGGGGCCGCGCGCGGTCTCGCCGCTCACCACGCCCATGACCGTGCCGTCGCAGGCCGCCTCCCAGGTCTCCCTCGACCTGCACATCACCGGCGAGGCGCGGACCGTGACCAGCGCGTGCGCCTCCGGCACCGAGGCGATCGGACAGGCCGTCGACCGCATTCGGTACGGCCGTGTCGACGTCGCCCTCGCCGGCGGCGCGGAAGCCGTCGTCACGCCGGCGATCATGGCGTCCTTCGCCGCCATGCGGGCCTTGTCCACGGCGGGGCTCGACGAGGGGTCGCCGTCGCGGCCGTTCGCGAAGGCTCGGGACGGGTTCGTGAACGGGGAAGGGGCGGGGGTGCTCGTCCTGGAGGCCGAGGAGCATGCCCGGGCCCGGGGCGCGCGGATCTACTGCGAAGCCGCGGGGTGGGGGCTGTCCGCCGACGCCCACCACATGGCCGCGCCCGATCCGTCCGGGAGCGGGATCGCTCTCGCACTGCGGCGGGCCGTGCGGGACGCCGGCGGGCATGTCGTGGACGTCGTCCATGTCAATGCGCATGCCACTGCCACGGTGGACGGTGATCTCGCCGAGGCCGGCGCCCTGCGGGCGGTGCTCGGGCGGCGGTCCGTGCCCGTGACCGCGCTCAAGGGGCACCTCGGGCATCTTCAGGGGGCCGCGGGTGGGGTCGAGGCCGTGGCCACGGCGCTGACGCTGCATCACGGGGTCGTGCCGCCGACCGTCGGGTGCGACGAGGTCGACGACGCGATCGGGCTGGACGTGGTGCGGGGTACGGCCCGGGCGTTGCCGGAGGACGGGGATCTTGCGCTCAGCAACTCGTTCGGGTTCGGGGGGCACAACGCCGTGTTGGCGCTGAGGCGGGTCGTGCGGTAGGGCTGCGGGCGGCGGCCCTCGCGCGTGCGCCGTTGCGGCGGAACGCACCGTGCCTCCGACCGCAGAGAGCCGCTCGACCGCTACGCCGTCCGCTTGCGCGACGTCGCCTTCTTCGCCGTCGCCTTCTTCGCGGTGCTCTTCGCCGTCGCCTTCTTCGCGCCCTGCGTCGTCTTCGCGGTCGACTTCTTGGCCGACGCCGACGCCGACGCCGAACCCGCGGACGACTGCGTCGACGCCGACGCAGCCGTCTTCTTCGCCGCCGTCTTCTTCGCCGTCGCCGTCGCCGTCGACTTCTTGCCCGTCGCCTGCTTCGGCGTCCCGCGGGCTGTCTTGCGCTGCGGGAGGTGGGTGACCTCGGCCGGTTCCTCGCCCCGCGACTCCTTCGCCGCGCGGACGCTCTTCTCCAGGGCCGCCATCAGGTCCAGGACCTTGCCGCCCGCCGCCGGCTCGGGGGCCTCGGGGGGCCGCTCGCCGGCGGCCTTCGCGGCGATGACCTCCTCGACGGCCTCGCGGTACTCGTCGTGGAGGTCCTCCAGGTCGACCTCGCCCAGGGTGTCCATGAGGGCGTCGGCCAGGTCGAGTTCCTTGTCGCGGACGGTGACGTCGACGTCCGGGGCCAGGCCCTCGGGGGCGCGGACCTCGTCCGGCCAGAGCAGGCCGTGCATGGCGATCGCGTCGCCGACGACGCGGAGCATGCCGAGGCGTTCCCTGCCGCGCAGGGCGAACTTGGCGATGGCCACCTTGTTGCTGCGTTTCAGGGCCTCCCGGAGCAGCGTGTACGGCTTGGCCGCGGGGGCTCCGCTCGCGGCCAGGTAGTACGCCGCGTCCATCTGGAGCGGGTCGATCCGGTCGGCCGGCACGAAGGCCACGATCTCGATCGTCTTCGCCGTCGGAAGCGGCAGGTGAGACAGGTCCTCGTCCGTGATCGGGATGATCGTGCCGTCCGCGTCCTCGTACCCCTTGCCGATCTCCGCCTGGCTGACCTCGCGCTCCTCCAGTTCGCAGACCTTGCGGTAGCGGATGCGGCCGCCGTCCTCGGTGTGGATCTGGCGGAAGGAGATCGAGTGGCTCTCGGTGGCGTTCACCAGCTTGATCGGGATGCTGACCAGCCCGAACGAGATGGCGCCGTTCCATATGGATCTCACGTGCAGCACACCTTTCCAGGCGGTATCAGCCCATTTCATGCGATTCTCATCGTATGACGCCGATCACAGAGGTGGAGGGGCGACGGCTCGCGCTCAGCAACCTGGAGAAGGTCCTGTATCCGGCGACCGGCTTCACCAAGGGCGAGGTGCTGCACTACTACGCCACCACCGCCGACGTACTGCTCCCCCATCTGCGTGACCGGCCGGTCTCCTTCCTGCGCTACCCGGACGGGCCGGACGGACAGGTCTTCTTCACCAAGAACGTGCCGCCGGGGACACCCGACTGGGTCACCACGGCCGAGGTTCCGCGTTCGGAGGGCCCGGCCCGGATGGTGCTCGTCCAGGATCTGCCGAGCCTGATGTGGGCGGCGAACCTGGTCACCGAGTTCCACACCCACCAGTGGGTCGCCGAGGCACCCGGTGCGGCCGACCGGCTGGTCTTCGACCTCGACCCGGGCACCCCGGCCACCGTCGTGGAGTGCTGCGAGGTCGCGCTGTGGCTGCGGGAGCGGCTGGCCGCGGACGGCGTCGAGGCGTACGCGAAGACGTCCGGCTCGAAGGGGCTGCATCTGCTCGCCGCGGTGCACGGGGCGTCCTCCGACCAGGTGACGGAGTACGCCAAGGGGCTCGCCGTGGAGGCGGAGAAGGCCATGCCGCGGCTCGTCCTGCACCGGATGACCCGCAGCCTGCGGCCGGGGAAGGTCTTCGTCGACTGGAGTCAGAACACGGCGCGCAAGACGACGGCCGCCCCCTACACGCTCCGCGCGCGGGCCGAGCCCTGGGTGTCCGCGCCCGTGACCTGGGCAGAGGTCGAGCAGTGCCGGGCGCCCGCGCAGCTGGCGTTCACGGCACCGGACCTCGCGCCCCGCATCCAGGACTACGGCGACCTGCTGGCCCCGCTGCTCGACCCGGACCACTCCGGGACGCTGCCCCTGCCCTGACCCACCTTCCGTCTTCCCCCGGGGAACCGCCCACGGGGGTCACGTCGGCCTGCCCGACGCGCCCGACGCACGAGAACCAAGGAGCCGCATGCACCCCCGACCACCTGCCCGCCCCCTGCGCCGCACCTTCCTCGTCGGCCTGACCGCCCTCGCCCTCGGCGCCCTCCCGCTCGCCCCGGCCGCCAAGGCCGCCTCGGCCACGCCGACGACGACGCCGGGCTCCGAGGTGATCACCGACTGGAACCGGACCGCCGTCGAGGTGGTCAGCGTCGACGCCCGCAAGCCCACGGCCGAGCCGTTCCTCTGGTACGGCTTCGTCTCGGCCGCCATGTACAACGCCGTCGTGGGCATCGAGGGCCGCTACACGCCGTACGAGTGGGATGTGCACGGCCCGCACGGCGCCTCCTCCGAGGCGGCCGCCGCCACTGCCGCGCGCCGGGTGCTGCTGACCTACTTCCCCGCCTCGCAGACCCGGATCGACACCGCCTACGCCGCCTCGCTCGCGAAGATCCCCGACGGGGCCGCCAAGGACGAGGGCGTCGCCTTCGGGGAGCGGGCCGCCGAACGGCTCGTGGAGCTGCGCGAGGGCGACGGGCGCGACGCCCCGCTCACGTACGACCGGGAGCCGGCGCCCGGTGTCTGGCGGCCCGCCCCGCCCGGCCTGCGGCCCTTCGGCAACCCGTGGCTGGGGAAGGTGCGGCCGATGCTGCTGGACTCGCCGGAGCAGTTCCTGCCCGGGCCGCCGCCGGAGCTGACATCGGACCGGTACGCCCGGGACTTCGCCGAGGTGAAGGCGATGGGCGCGAAGAACAGCACGGAGCGGACCGCCGAGCAGACCGAGACCGCGTTGTTCTTCACGGACCCGCTGCCGCAGCAGCTCCAGGTCGCCTATCGCGACCACGTCACCCGGCGGGGGCTGGACATCGTGGAGGCGGCGCGGCTGTTCGCCGCCGCGAACACGGCGTCCGCGGACGCCACGATCACCACCTGGAACGCCAAGCTGACCTACGCCCTGTGGCGGCCGGTCACCGCGATCCAGCTGGCGGACACGGACGGCAACCCGGCGACCGAGGCCGACCCGTCCTGGCTGCCGCTGACCAACACGCCGCCCTACCCCGAGTACATCGGCGGCCACTGCGCCAACGACGGGGCCGTGATGGCCGTACTGGACGGGCTGACCGGTGGTGACATCGATCTGCGGGTCCACTCGGCGGTGACGGGGACGACCCGGACGTACACGAACTCGGAGGACTTCAACCGGGACGTGATCGACGCGCGGGTGTGGGAGGGCATCCACTTCCGGACCGCGGACGTGGTCGGCAACCGGGTGGGCCGGCACATCGGCCACTACGCCCTCACGCACTACTTCAAGCCGCTGGACCGGCCCTAGCCCACGCACTGCTTCAGCCGCCGGACAGGCCCTGGCTCACACCCGCGTCCAGGTGTTCCGGTCCCGGGCCATCGCGTGCAGTGCCTCCACGTCGGCCGGTTTGAGGACTCCGCCCTGCCGGGCCAGTTCGCCGAGGTCCGTGTCCTGAAGGACGCGGACCTCGCGCAGGGGGGCGGAGACCGAGACGTCCGCGGGGCCCGCGAGGGCCAGCACCGGCCGGACCTCCGCCGTCAGGGCGTAGGAGGCGCGGTCGGCGTCGGCGCGGACGCGGCGCAGCAGCGGCTGCGGTTCGCGGCGCGCGACGGTGACCTGGGGGTCGGCGACCCTGACCCGCTGTTTGCGGGCGTACAGGGTGTGGACCGCGAAGAGCCCGGCGGGGCCGATGGCCAGATGGTGGATGCGGTCGCCGCCGGGCAGCGGGACCGAGTGGAGGGTGTGCCAGCCGGCGCCGTCCAGCCGGTCCAGGGCGTCCCCCACGGCCTGCTCGGCGGCGAGCGCGCGCCGTCTGGGGTCGGGGCGGATCCGGCGGGCCGGTCCCGGATCGCGGTCGAGGGCGATGAGCAGCGCCTCGCCGGGACGGTTGGGCGCCAGGTCGTCGTCCGGGTGGAGCGTGAGGCGGGCGAGTTCCGCCGGGGTCGGGACGGGAGGCGGCCCCACCGTGACGGGGCCGGTGAGGAAGGGCGCCAGGGCGTCGAGCACATCCGCTCTGCGCTCGTCGCTGAGGAGGTTGACCCTGGCTGCCTCGCGGTCGTACCAGGCGACGTTCCTGCCGTCCGTGAGGCATACGTACAGCCGCTCCTGACCATGGCGCCAGGTCGGTATGACGCGCAGTTGGCTCATGCACCATCACCCCACGACCATGGGAACAGGCGGGGTGCTCCAGGGGCAAGAAGCCGGTTACCTTTGACCATAGTTGGGAGGGGGAGTTGGGGGAGGCGCCAATTGCGTACCCGCAGGAAGCAACCCGACGTTCCGGCTCCGGACACCCCGTGGGACGAGATCGCGCCCGGCCTGTGGATGGGCGGGCACGAGTTCCGGGGGCGTTCGGGACAGCTGGAGTTCGCCGTGGTGCGGGACGAGTTCGATCTCGTACAGACCCTTCTGCGGCTGCCGGGGCACGGGCCGGACCAGGGGGTCGAGCACCAGGTGTGGCCCATACCGGACGGTCCGCTGGACGGGACGCAGCTCGCGGGCGTGATGCGGCTGGCCCAGGCCGCGTGTGACGCGCTGGACGGGGGCCGGTCGGTGCTGGTGCGCTGCTATCACGGGTACAACCGTTCGGGTCTGGTCGTCGCGCACGCCCTGGTCCGCAGGGGGCACTCCACCGAGGAAGCGATCCGGCTGATACGGTCCCGGCGCTCGCCCTGGGCGCTGCACAACGACCTGTTCGTGGAGTACCTCCAGGCCGGCCTGTCGACGGCCCGGTTACTGGAGGAGCTCACCGAGTAGTCGTTTCGCCGTCACCCGCCCCAGCCGGGCGGGCAAAACGGACTTCTTTCAAAATAAGGTGTACGGGGCCACCGCTCACCTCCGAACCGCAGGAGCACCGTGCCCCGCAGCCGTGTCCCCACGACCGTCGCCGTCGCCCTCGTACTGGCGACCGCCGCGGCCTGCGGCGACGCCGGCGGCCTCCAGGGCGCGGGCGCGACGCCGACCGCGGTCAGCCCGGTCCGGCTCTGGCCGGAGCTGACACCGGCGTCCAGCCCGGCCTACGAGATCGGCGAGGTGACCACCGAGGTCGTCAAGGGCGTCGCCGTACCGGACGACGACATCCGCAAGGCCGACCCGGTCGCGATCGTCCGCGCCGAGATCGCCGACAGCCCGGACGACTACGAGGGCGCCGAGGCGCCGTACCGCGAGACGGCCCGGCGGATGGCCGAGTGCACCAAGCACGGCGACCACGGCCGCTGCCCCGTCCTCACGCCGTACTACCGGGACCTCAGCGGCGACGGCCGCGAGGACCTCACGCTCGGCTTCCGGCTACTGCCCGACGGCATGACCGCCATGCGCGTCTACACCGTCCAGAAGCACCGGCTCGTCCGGGTCATGTCCTACGACGACGCCGTCATCGCGGTCGAGCTGGCCGGGCGGTCCCTGATCCTGCGCGCGCCGTCAGAGGTGGCGGGGTACGAGTACCGGCTGCAGTGGACCTGGGACGGGCGGCAGAACGCGATGCTGCTCACCCACGACGAGATGCTGCGCACCCGTGAGCAGCGGGGCTCGGCGACTCCCTCGGCGACTCCCTCGGCCTCCGTGAGCGCCCGATGAGGCGACCCTCGCTCCCCCGCTGGACACGGTCGCTGTCCACGAAGGCCGCCGTGTTCATCACCGTGATGTGCTGCGCGCTCACCGCGCTGCTCGGCGTCCTGGTGCATGTCTCGGTGACGAACCAGACCGTCGGCCGGGCCCGCACCGAGGCGCTGTCCCGGCTGACGGACGCGACGGAGGCGTTCGAGGCCGGGGACCGGCCGATGGCCTGGGCGGGCGTCGACCCACCGGGGCTGCCCGAGGGGCTGCGGGAGCTGGCGGCGGCCGGGGAGCGCGGCACGATGGTCGCCAACCACGAGGGCCGGCCCACGATGTGGGCGGCGGGCCCGGCCGACGGCGAGCGTGCGCTGGCCGTGCAGGTCGACTACTCGCAGCAGGCGCGCACCATCGACGGCCTGGACCGGGCCATCCTGTGGTCCTCGGCGCTGGCGATCGGGGTGACGCTGCTGGTCGGCGCCCTCGCCGTGGCCCGGGTGACCCGGCGGCTCCAGGCGACCGCCCAGGTGGCCCGGCGGATCAGCGCCGGCGACCTGGACGCGCGCGTCGACGACCCCCGGACCAGGGACGCCAGGCGCCCCCAGGACGAGGTGGCCGCGGTCGCCGTCGCGCTGGACTCCATGGCCGCCTCGCTCCAGGGCAAGCTGCTGGCCGAGCAGCGGTTCACGGCGGACGTGGCGCACGAGCTGCGCACGCCGCTGACCGGGCTGCACGCGGCGGCCGAGCTGCTGCCGCCGGGGCGGCCGACGGAGCTGGTGCGCGACCGCGTGGCGGCGCTGCGGACGCTCACGGAGGATCTGCTGGAGATCTCCCGGCTGGACACCGGGCGGGAGCGGCTGGATGTCGACACGGAGCAGCTGGGGCCGCTGGCCGGGCGGGTGGTCCGGGGCTTCGGCGAGAGTACGGAGGTTGTCGTCCTGCGGGACGTGGTGGTCGAGACGGATCGGCGGCGGCTGGAGCGGGTGCTGGGGAATCTCGTGGCCAATGCGTATCGCCATGGGCGGGGGCCGGTGGTGGTGACGGTTGACGGGCCTCGGGTGACGGTGCGGGATCACGGGGACGGGTATCCGGGGTATTTGCTGGAGCACGGTCCGCAGCGGTTTCGGACGGAGGGTGGGGCGAAGGGGCATGGGCTGGGGTTGACGATTGCGTTGGGGCAGGCGGAGGTGTTGGGGGCTCGGCTTTCCTTTGCGAATGCGGAGGATGGGGGGGCTTTGGCTGTGCTTTGCCTGCCGGCCGGTGGGGGTTGATCGCGCAGTTGAAGGGCGCTCCGGATGGCCCACGTCGACGGGCGGGCCTCGGATCCCCCTCATAGCGTGGCGAATAGTCAGATTTCGCCCCCCTTCTGGAGGTAGCCCCCATGACCCTTCGCTCCCGTCTCGCCATATCCATCGCCGTCGGCGCGCTTGCCGCCGCGGCCTCCGCCACGCCCGCGGTCGCGGGTGACGAATGGGAGTCCCGGGGAGACTGGGGCCACCACCACGAGCACAACCCCCGGCTGTACAAGGGGGTGGTCACCGCCGACACCCTGCTGCTGCGCAGTGCGCCCAACCGGGGCAGCCAGGTGATCCGTACCGCGCACCGGGGCGACATCGTCAAGATCTTCTGCAAGACCGCGGGCGAGACCGTCCAGGGCAACCCGCTCTGGTACCTGCTCCCCGACGGCACCTGGGCCTGGGGGTCGGCCCGGTACATCGACAACATCGGGGCCGCGCCACGCTGGTGCTGAGCAGCAAGGCACACAAGACGCCCTATTTGGGTAAGTTCCGGACATGAGCAAGGCCGGAACCACCGTGGCACGAGCGGACGCACCCGCTCCCGCCGTACGCCTCCCCCGGCGCCGTGGCATCGAACTGGCCCTCATCGTCGTGGCCGTCCTGCTCTCCGTGTACGGCTACTGCGCTGTCGGCCTCGCCCGCAACGGCACCGTCCCGCCCGGCGCCGCCGGTTACGGCGCCGGGCTCGGTGTGCTCGCGCTCGTCGCCCACATGGCCGTACGGTTCCGGGCGCCCTGCGCCGACCCGCTGCTGCTGCCGATCGGCGTGCTGCTCAACGGGCTCGGCCTGGTTCTGATCTACCGGCTCGACCTGGAGACGCCGGGCGACCGGGCGGCGCCCGCCCAACTCGTGTGGTCCACGCTGGGGGTGGCGCTGTTCATCGTGATCGTGGTCCTGCTGCGCGACCACCGTGTGCTCCAGCGCTACGCGTACGTCTGTGTCGTCGCCGCCCTCGCGCTGCTGATCCTGCCGATCCTGTTCCCCGCCGTGAACGGCGCGCGCATCTGGATCCGGATCGCCGGATTCTCCATCCAGCCGGGGGAGTTCGCGAAGGTGCTGCTGGCGGTGTTCTTCGCCGCGTACCTGGCCGCCAACCGCAATGCGCTGGCCTACGCCGGCCGCCGCGTGTGGCGGCTGCAACTGCCCACCGGCCGGGTGCTCGGCCCGATCGTCGCCATCTGGCTGCTCAGTGTGGGCGTGCTGGTCCTGGAACGCGACCTCGGCACCTCACTGCTCTTCTTCGGCCTGTTCGTCGTCCTGTTGTACGTCGCCACCGGGCGCACCGGCTGGATCGCGGTCGGTCTGCTGCTGGCCGTGCTCGGCGCGGTCGCCGTCGGCTGGCTGGAGCCGCATGTGCACAGCAGGGTCGAGGACTGGCTGCATCCGTTCGCGTCGATCGAGGCGGGGCAGGGGCCCAACCAGCTGTCGCAGTCGCTGTTCGCCTTCGCGTCCGGCGGGATGCTCGGCACCGGCCTGGGCCTCGGGCACTCGATCCTCATCGGCTTCGCGGCCAAGTCCGACTTCATCCTGGCCACGGCGGGCGAGGAGCTGGGCCTGGCCGGACTGTCCGCGATCTTCCTGCTGTACGGCCTGCTGGTGGAGCGCGGCTACCGGGCCGGCCTCGCGCTGCGCGACCCCTTCGGGCGGCTGCTCGCGGTGGGCCTGGCCTCCATCGTGGCCCTCCAGGTGTTCGTGATCGCGGGCGGGGTGACCGGTCTGATCCCGCTGACCGGCATGGCGATGCCGTTCCTCGCGCAAGGCGGCTCGTCGGTCGTCACCAACTGGGCGATCGTGGCGCTGCTGGCGCGGGTGAGCGACTCGGCCCGGCGCCAGGACGACGGCTTCGACGGCGAGGCCGCCCGGTGACCCGGCACATCCGTCTCGCGGCCGTCTTCTGCGCCCTGCTGCTGGCCGCGCTCCTGGTGAACGCCACCCGCCTCCAGGTCTTCGAGGCCCCGTCCTACGACGAGAATCCGGCCAACCGCCGCCCGACCATCGCCCGTTACGGCCAGCCGCGCGGCGACATCCTCGTCGGCGGCGAGCCGGTCACCGGTTCCAAGGACACCCGCGAACAGCTCCGCTACGAACGGACGTACAGGGACGGCCCGTTGTACGCGCCGGTCACCGGTTTCGCCTCGCAGGTGTACGGGACGACGTTCCTGGAGCACACCGAGGACGGGGTGCTGTCGGGCGCGGACCCGATGCTCTCGCCGTTCCCGCTGTGGAACGAGTTCACCCGGGCCCGGAACCCCGGCGGCGATGTCGTGACGACCCTGCACCGGGCCGCGCAGCAGGCGGCGTACGACGGGCTCGGCGGGCGCAAGGGGGCGGTGGCCGCGATCGAGCCGTCGACCGGGCGGATCCTCGCCCTGGTGTCGACCCCGTCGTACAACCCGGAGGCGCTGTCGGGGAACGGGCCGACGGTGTCACGGTCCTGGATCGGGCTGACCGAGGACCCGGACAAGCCGATGCTCAACCGGGCGGTGCGGCAGACCTATCCGCCGGGGTCGACCTTCAAGGTGGTGACCGCTGCGGCGGCGCTGGACGCGGGGGTCGTCGTGGACGTCGACGAGCCGACGGACTCGCCGGACCCGTATGTGCTGCCCGGCACCTCGACGAGCCTGATCAACGAGGCGCGGGGGTGCGTGGACGCCTCGCTGCGGGCCGCGTTCGAGTGGTCGTGCAACACGGTGTTCGCGAAGCTGGGGGTGGCGGTGGGCGTGGCCGATCTGGCGGCCACCGCGCAGGCCTTCGGGTTCAACGACACGGGGGTGCGGATCCCGTTCTCGGTGGCGCCGAGCACCTTCGACACGACCGTGGACAGGGCGCAGCTCGCGCTGTCGGCGATCGGGCAGTACAACACGCGGGCGACGCCGCTGCAGATGGCGATGGTCTCGGCGGCCGTCGCCAACGGCGGCCAGGTGCGCGAGCCGTATCTGGTGGAGCGGACCACCCGGCCGGGCGGGGCGACGCTGGCGACGGCCGGGTCCCGGCCGGTGCGGCAGGCGATGCATCCGGCGACGGCCGTGCGGCTGCGGGAGCTGATGACGGACGTGGTGCGCGAGGGCACCGGCACGAACGCGGCGATCCCCGGCGCGACCGTCGGTGGCAAGACCGGCACCGCACAGCACGGCATCGGCAACTCCGGGACGCCGTATGCCTGGTTCGTGTCGTGGGCGCAGGGTGCGCGGGACATGGAGCCGAAGGTGGCGGTCGCGGTGGTGGTGGAGGATGCGGAGGCGGACCGCGGGGAGATCAGCGGCGGCGGGGACGCCGCGCCGATCGCCCGGGCGGTGATGGAGGCGGTGCTGAACTCATCGGCCGGCGGCCGCGGTTGACGAGGTCGGCTCGCGCAGGAGCGCGGCCGGCAGGGCGACGTACGCGGTGACGCCCGTGCCCTGGGTGGGGCGCAGTTCGACATGGGCGCCGAGGCGGGCGGCCAGGGCGCCGACGACATGGTGGCCCAGGAAGCGGGTGGGGGCGGTGAGGAGGGTGTCGCCGCGGCCGGACAGGACGGCGTTGGACTCGGCCATGCGGGCGGGGGTCATTCCGATACCGCGGTCCAGGACGGCGAGGCAGTACTCGGCGCCGTCGCGCCAGCCGTGGATCTCGACGGGCTGGTTGGGCGGACTGAACATCAGCGCGTTCTCCACCAGTTCGGCGAGGAGATGGGAGAGTTCGGCGACGCAGTGGCCGCGTACGCCGTACTGCTCGACGCCGGCCGCGACGACCCGCTGATACTGCTCGACCTCCGCGACGGCCGAGCGCACGACGTCGGTGACGGCGATCGTGCCCTTCCAGGACCGCGCCGGGGACTCCTCGCCCGCGAGCACGAGCAGGGACTCGGCGTTGCGGCGCATACGGGTGGCGAGGTGGTCGAGTTCGAACAGCTCGGCGAGGGCGTCGGGGTCGAGTTCCTGGCTCTCCAAGGTGGTGATCAGGCCGAGTTGGCGGTTGAGCAGGGTCTGGTTGCGGCGGCCGAGGCTGGCCAGGGACTCGGTGCTGTTGCGACGCAGGACGGCCTGTTCGGCGGCGAGGCCCACGGCGGTGTCCTCGACGTTGCGCAGGGCGGCGGCGAGCCGGGTGATCTCGCGGGCGCCGCCCGGGAGTTCGGCCGGTGCGGGGGCGGCCGGGGGCGGGGTGTCGGGGTCGGCGTGCTGGGTACGGCGGACCGCGGCGGGCAGCCGGGCACCGGCGACCGCGTCGGCCTCGTCGGCGAGGGCGCCCAGCGGGCGGGTGATGGAACGGGCCGAGAACACGGCGAGCACTACGGCGACGGCGAGGATCAGCGCGCCGAGGGCGAGGAAGCCGACGAGTTCGCGGGTGGCGGCGGCGCCGGTCTCTCCGGCGCGATCGCCCACCTCGTCGCCGACCTGCTTCTGCACGCCGTGCAGGTCGTCGACGAGTGCCGTCATGTCGGCCCACCAGCGGGCGGGGGCCACGGACAGGGCGGAGCCGTCGGCGCCGCGCTCGGCCTGCGTCTCGTAGTCGGCGACCCGGCGGGCGGCAGCGCTCGCGAAGGCCTCGTCGAGCGCGGACTCCTGGTCGGCGGGGGCGAGTTGGCGGAACTGGCCGAGGGCGGCGACACGGGTGGCGCGCACCTCGGTGAAGTCGAGGTACTCCCCCGAGCGGAACCGGCCGGCGGCGAACACGCCGTTGAGGGAGCCGCGTTCGAGCGCGACGGCCTCGGTGGCCCGGGCCAGTGCCTGGAGCGCCTGGACGCCCTGTGCGGTACGGCGGTCGCCGCCCGGCGCGCCCGCGGACTCGGCGTCGATCAGGGCGGTGACGGCTTCGGTGTAGGTGTTCAGGGTGTCGGAGCGGCCCGCGGTGCCGGCGTCGACGGCGGCGCGGACGGTGGCGAGAGCGGCGAGGGGGCGGCGGGCGGTGTCGAGGGCCGAGGCGGCGGAGTCCGGGAGGTCACCGCCGTCGTCGGCGAGCGCCCCGCGCAGGTCCTCGCGGGCCCGGTCGGTGCGCCCGCGCTGCTCGCCCAGCTCGTCCCGGTACTCGGTCGCGCCGCCCAACAGGCCGTTGGTCAGGCCGCGTTCGCGCTGCACCTCGCGCACCAGGTCCTGTACGCGGAGCAGCACGCCGACGTGGGTCTCGGTCGCGCGGGCCGCGGAGTAGTCGTCGGCCCGGTCGGCGGCGCCGATGCCGATCAGGGTCAGCAGCAGGCAGGTCGGGACGGCCAGGACGATGGCCATACGCCCGCGGATGGTGTTCCAGCCGGGAAGGGCGGCCGGTCGGAGGGTGGTCAATACGTTCCCCGTCATGCCCCGCGAGGCTACGGGCGGGGTGGTCAGGGCACGGTTTCTGAGCCGTAAGACGGCGGTACACAGGAACTCACCCTGGATATGGGCGCGTTGTGAAAGACGGATATGTGCCCAAGTGGTGAGACGGGGCTGGGATTCGGAGGGGCTCCCGACCTAACGTTCGGTACATGACTGAGCCGATCGCTTCCTTCGAACTCGCCCAGGTCAACATCGCCCGCCTCAAGGCCCCTCTCGACTCACCCCAGTTGAAGGACTTCGTCGACGCCCTCGACCCCGTGAACGCCGTTGCCGACGAGGCGGACGGGTTCGTCTGGCGACTCCAGAGCGAGGGGGGCGATGCGACGGACATCGGCGTCTTCGGCGACGAGTGGCTGATCATCAACATGTCCGTGTGGCGGGACCCGAACGCCCTCACCGCATTCATGTACCAGGGCCGGCACCGCGAGATGCTCGCCCGCCGCCGCGAGTTCTTCGAGCGCGTCCAGGAGGCCATGGCGGTCCTGTGGTGGGTGCCGACGGGGCATCGGCCGACGGTCGCGGAGGCGGAGGCACGGCTGCTGCACCTGCGCACCAACGGCCCGACGCCGTACGCCTTCACGCTACGGACGTCGTTCCCGGCGCAGGGGGCGGAGCCGGTGGCGCTGGAGGTGCCGGAGGGGCTGGGGTGTTCCGCCTGACGCGGGTCAGGCTTGAGGCTCCGACTCCACGTCGGAACTCCGCCGTCGGCGATTGATCGCGGTGAGATCGATGTCGATGAGGAACGGGACGGTGAGCTTGACGCGGTTGTGGAAGATGCCCGTCAGAGCGTAAACCTGGGTCGCGGGGTCGATTTCGTAGACGTAGACCACGGGAAGACCCTCGTTCTCCTCGACGCGCCAGTAGTGCGGGATACCCGCTCGCGCGTACTTCAGAGGCTTGACCTCCCGGTCTCGGTCCTCCGAGTCCTCCGACACGACCTCGACTGCGATCAAGACGTCTTCCGGCCGGTACCAGGTCTGACTGGGACCGGTATCTGCATTCGCACGGAACACCAGGACGTCGGGCTCCGGCCGATTGCGCTTGTTGAGCTTGATCGTCATCTCCCGGATGACGTCCAGCTCGTCCGGGACCTGATCCAGCAGGGTGCTGTCCAGCAGTCGGATGGCACGTGAGTGGAACTTGGTCCGCGGACTCACGAAGACAAGACTCCCGTCGATCAGCTCCGTGTGCGGAGGCAGATTCGGGAGCTCGTCCAGGTCGTCCGCCACCCAGCCGCCGACCGGCGGACGGGCCCACTCATAGTCCTCGTCCAGCCCGTACTCTCGTGCGGCGCTCATGATGACTCCCATGTGCCGGAGCCTGCCTGGCAGAGTCAGCGTACCCAGGGCGAACAGCGATTCGCCGTTCCATCGGGTGATCAACCAGTCAGGCGTTGACCCGCCTCGATCACCCTGCCGCTGAGGGGCCAACAAGTCCTGCGCGAGGGATTGACGAGCTTGCTGACAAGCAGTCTTATAAGACGGACGGAGGATGTGACCTCGGGTAACCCATTGGGAGAACCATGACGACCCTCACGGAAGCCGACGCGCTCGAAGGGCTGCGTGACGCGCTCGGCCTGCTCAAGGACCGGGAGCAGGTGGCCGAGCGGCTGCTCGACTCCTCCGCGAAGCACTCCTTCGACCCGGACAAGGAACTGGACTGGGACGCCCCCTTCGAGGACGGCAAGTGGTTCTGGCCGCCGGAGCTGGTGTCGCTGTACGACACGCCGATCTGGAAGCGGATGAGCGAGGAGCAGCGGATCCTGCTGTCGCAGCACGAGGCGGCGGCGCTGGCCTCGCTGGGCATCTGGTTCGAGCTGATCCTGATGCAGCTGCTCGTCCGGCACATCTACGACAAGGCGGCGACGAGCGCGCATGTGCGGTACGCGCTCACCGAGATCGAGGACGAGTGCCGGCACTCGAAGATGTTCGCGCGGCTGATCTCGCGCGGGGAGACGCCGTGGTACCCGGTCAGCCGGGTGCACCAGAACCTCGGGCGGCTGTTCAAGACCATCTCCACGACGCCGGGCTCCTTCACGGCGACGCTGCTCGGCGAGGAGGTGCTCGACTGGATGCAGCGGCTGACGTTCCCGGACGAGCGGGTGCAGCCGCTGGTCCGGGGCGTGACGCGGATCCACGTCGTGGAGGAGGCCCGTCATGTGCGCTACGCCCGCGAAGAGCTGCGGCGGCAGATGCTGACGGCGCCGAAGTGGTCGCAGGAGTTCACTCGGGTCACCTCCGGCGAGTTCGCCCGGGTCTTCTCGGTGGCGTTCGTGAATCCCGAGGTGTACACGAACCTGGGCCTGGACAAGCGGGAGGCCATCGCCCAGGTGCGGGCCAGCGGGCACCGGCGGGAGGTCATGCAGACCGGCGCGAAGCGGCTGACGGACTTCCTGGACGACATCGGGGTGCTGCGGGGCGTGGGGCGGCGGCTGTGGAGGTCGTCGGGGTTGCTGGCGTAGGTGGGGGCGGGCGTGGGGGTGGTCGCGCGGCCCGGCGCTTGCGGGGTGCCGCGCGCCCACCCGTGCCGCCCCAGGCGGCACGACTGCCCGCACGCCAACGGCTCATGGCAGCGCAGGCAAGGCTGCACTCCCACCCGCAGGTGAACGAAGACCACAACTACGCAGCTCCTTCACGGTCCGATTACTCTGCGAGGCATGACCCCGTCGGCCCCCACCCCCGCCTACCGCCGCCTCAGCGTCGAGGAGCGCCGCAGCCAGCTCCTGGCCGCCGCGCTCGGGCTGTTCGCGCACCGCGCACCCGAGGAGGTCTCCCTCGACGACGTGGCGGAGGCGGCCGGTGTCTCGCGGCCCCTCGTCTACCGGTACTTCCCCGGCGGCAAGCAGCAGCTGTACGAGGCCGCGCTGCGCTCCGCCGCCGAGGAGCTCCAGCAGTGCTTCGACGAGCCCCGCGAGGGCCCGCTCCTCACCCGCCTCGCCCGCGCCCTGGACCGCTATCTCACCTTCGTCGACGAGCACGACGCCGGGTTCAGCGCCCTGCTCCAGGGCGGCAGCGTCGTGGAGACCTCCCGGACGACCGCCATCGTGGACGGCGTGCGCCGGGCCGCCGCCGACCACATCCTCAGCCACCTGGAGGTCACCGCCCCGGGTCTGCGGCTGCGGATGAGCGTGCGGGTGTGGATCACGGCCGTGGAGGCCGCCTCCCTGATCTGGCTGGACGAGGGCAAGCAGCCGCCCGTGGACGAGCTGCGCGACTGGCTCGTGGACCAGTTCGTGGCCGTGCTCTCGGTGACCGCCGCACGCGACCCGCAGACCGCCGCCCTGGTCCGGACCCTCGCCGGGAATGGCTGACACTGGTGCCGTGAAGAGCGAAGACACCCCGTTCGAGGGCGGGCCCGTGGACGGGCGCGTCCTGCCCGTGCTGCTGGGGATCACCGGTCACCCGCCCAAGACGTACCGGATTCCCGTCCCGGCCCCCGACGGCGGACCGCCCACCGTGCTGATCTACCGGCGCGAGCCCCGCGTCGAGGGCCGACGGGTCGGCCTCACCCAGCGCTGGAAGTACGTGTACGCCCCCGAAGGGCTGCCGGAACGCCGTCTCAGGTGGCCCTGGTCGAAGCCGGACGCCGCGCCGGGCGGCCGGCGGGACAACACCGACGGGTGACCGCGTTGCGCCGAACCGCGCACACCCGACGCGCGGAACACCAGCGGCGGCCCGATGCTCGCGGTGCGGAACAGAGGGGCTGTTCCGCACCGGAGGTGATGACGTGTCAGGAAGGCTTCTGCGTCTGGTGTGTACGGCGGCGGTGGCGGCCCAGGCCGTGCTCGCCCCGTCGATCGCCGTGGCCGTCCCCGAACCCGGCGAGCGGCCCGTCTCCCGGCTCCTGACGGATCTTCAGCGGCTGTACCGGGAGGCCGAGCAGGCCACCGAGTCCTACAACGCCACCGAGGAACGGCTCAGGAAGCAGCGCGCCGAGGTCCGGCGCCTGGACGGCGAACTCGCCCGCGCCCGCCTCTCCCTCCACGACAGCCGCGGCGCGGCGGGACGGCTGGCCCGCCAGCAGTACCAGGGCAGCACCGAGATCTCCTCGTACGTACGGCTGCTCCTCGCCCGCGATCCGCAGCACGCGCTCGACCAGGGCCATGTGATCGGGCAGTTGGCGCGGGAGCGCGCCGAGACGGTCGGCCGGCTGACCGGCAGCGAGCGGAAGGCCGACGCCCTGGCCCGCAAGGCCCGGGGGGCCCTCGACGACCGGCTCGCCCTCGCGGAACGGCAGAAGAAGGACCGGAAAAAGGCAGAAGGACGCCTGAAGGACGTCGAGGAGCTGCTGGCCTCCCTCAGCCCCGAACAGCTCGCCGCGGTGGCCGAGTTGGAGCAGCAGAACATCGGCGAGGCCCAGCAGGACCTCGTGACCTCCGGGGCGCTCGGCAGCGACGCGCACGAACCCTCCCGCGAGGGCGACCGCGCACTCCGCTACGCCGTCCAGCAGCTCGACAAGCCGTACGAGTGGGGCGCGGAGGGCCCAAAGACGTACGACTGCTCGGGCCTGACCTCACAGGCCTGGGCCCGGGCCGGCGTCCCCGTCCCCCGCACCAGCCAGGAACAGTGGGCCCGGCTCCCGCGGATCCCCCTGACCGACCTCCGCCCCGGGGATCTGGTGATCTACTTCCCCGAAGCGACGCACGTGGCGATGTACCTGGGCGACGGCAAGGTGATCCACGCCGCCCTCTCGGCCAGGAAGGTCCACGTCTCCCCGCTGGCGGCCCACCCGGTCCTCGGAGCCGTCCGTCCGGGCTAGGCCAGGGAGGCCAGGTACGCCTCGGTCTTGGCCGGCTCGTAGAAGAAGTTCTCGAAGTCGGCCGGGTCGTTGAACGCGTTCGCGAACCGGTCGGCCGCCGGCTGGAGCTGCCCCGCGGCGCCGATCAGGTTGAGGATGTGCTCCGGCGGCGGCGCCAGCATCGCGTTCGTCCACTTGGTGACGTGCTGGGCGGTGTCCCAGTACCGGTCGAACGTCGCCTGCATCCACTCCTCGTCGAACTCCTTCTCCCCGCGCTCAAGGATCGACGCGAGGTACGCCGCCGCGCACTTGGAGGCGGAGTTGGAGCCCTGACCGGTGATCGGGTCGTTCGCGACGACGACGTCGGCGACGCCGAGGACCAGCCCGCCGCCGGGAAGCCGCCCGATCGGGTTGCGGACCGTGGGCGCATAGCGTCCGGCCAACGTGCCGCCCGCATCCGTGAGTTCGACCTTGGTGGCCCGCGCGTACTCCCAGGGCGTGAACCGCTCCATGAGTTCCAGGGTCAGGGAGAGGTGCTCCGCCGGGTCCTTCACGCCGTTGAAGACGTCGAGCGGGCCGCCGGGTATGCCCTCCCAGAACAGGATGTCGGCGCGGCCGGAGGTGGTGAGCGTCGGCATGACGAACAGCTCGCCGACGCCCGGGACCAGGTTGCAGCGGACCGCGTCGAACTCCGGGTGCTCCGGACGCGGGCCGAGGCCATGGACGTAGGCC
This sequence comes from Streptomyces sp. NPDC079141, assembly GCF_040686775.1. Classification (NCBI taxonomy): domain Bacteria; kingdom Bacillati; phylum Actinomycetota; class Actinomycetes; order Kitasatosporales; family Streptomycetaceae; genus Streptomyces; species Streptomyces sp. NPDC079141. The sequence goes on from NZ_JBFBLP010000014.1 coordinate 151,240, forward strand.
ACCGCGAGGGCGCGCTGCGGCTCGCTGTACGGCGACCTGGACGCGTCCCGCCCGAACATCTGGACCAGTTCGCCCTTGCCGGCCGAGACCAGCACCAGGTCGTAGGTGCGGGAGAAGTAGTCGAGGTCGCCGACCGCCGCGCCGTGGATGACCAGCTGGCCGCCGCGCTGCGCGAACGTCTCCATCCAGCCGGCCATCTTCACCCGCTGGTCGACGGACTGGGCGTACCCGTCGAGGCCGCCCACCCAGTCGATCGCGCGGGCCGCGGGGCCCTCGCCCCAGGAGCCCGGTGCCGCCACCGAGACGCCGAGTCCTTCGATCTTCGGGGCCTGGGACTCCCAGAAGTTCAGCTGGAGGTCGCGCTCGTGCTGGAGTGCCGTGTGGAACATGCACTGCGTCGACATGACCCGGCCGGTGCGGATCTCGTCCGCGGTCCGGTTGGACATGAGGGTGACCTCGTACCCGTGCGACTGGAGTCCGAGGGCGAGCTGGAGACCGGACTGGCCGGCTCCGACGACGAGTATCTTCCGCATGCGGGGGGTGGCTCCTTGGTCGGGATACGTCGGGATTACTCGGGCGTTTCGTCGAGCGCGTGGCCCACCAGGGCCAGGAGGGTCTCGATCACCGAGATCCGGCGCCGCGCGTCCATGATCATGACAGGTATGTGTGCGGGGATGGTCAGCGCCTCGCGCACGTCCTCCGGCTGGAACAGCTCGCTGCCGTCGAAGTGGTTGACCGCGACGACGTACGGCAGCCCGCAGCTCTCGAAGTAGTCCAGCGCGGGGAAGCAGTCCTTCAGCCGGCGCGTGTCGGCCATCACGACCGCGCCGATCGCCCCGCGCACCAGGTCGTCCCACATGAACCAGAACCGCTGCTGGCCCGGCGTGCCGAACAGGTAGAGCACCAGGTCGTCGTCGAGCGTGAGGCGGCCGAAGTCCATGGCCACGGTCGTGGTCAGCTTCTCCGGGGTGGCGGTGAGGTCGTCGGTCTCCTCGCTCGCCTCGGTCATCAGCGCCTCGGTCTGCAGCGGCGTGATCTCCGAGACGGCGGTGACCAGCGTGGTCTTGCCGACGCCGAACCCGCCCGCCACGACTATCTTCGTGGCGATCGGGGCGCGGGTGCGGTCCGTCTGCCAGGACTTCAGGTCCTCATCGGTGTCGTCAAAGACGGCGGAGTCCACTCAGCACCCTTTCGAGCAGAGCGCGGTCCGGACGGCCGGTGCCGTGACCGGTGCCGGTGCCGTACACACGGATCTTTCCCTGGTCCGCGAGGTCGCTGAGCAACACGCGGACCACGCCGAGCGGCATGCGCAGCAGCGCGGCGATCTCGGCCACGGTGCGCATACGGCGGCACAGTTCGACGATGGCCCTCATCTCCGGCATCACGCGGGTGTTGAGGGAACCATTCGTCAGTTCCTTGCGCTCCTTGGGGGCCTCCAGCGCCGCCACGAAGGTCTCCACCAGGAGCACGTGACCGAAGCGGGTACGGCCGCCGGTGAGCGAGTAGGGCCGTACCCGGGCGGGCTTGCGGTCGGCGCCGCGAACGGGCAGCTGTTTCTTGGGAGAACCAGTGCTCATCGGGTGCTCCCCGTCGTCGCGGTCTCCAGGGACTGCCGCAGCTCACTGCGGAGTTCGGGGGTGAGCACATGGCCGGCGCGGCCCACGAACAGGGCCATGTGGTACGCCACGACGCTCATGTCGCAGTCCGCGGAACCGTGCACGCCGAGCAGCGAGCCGTCGCTGATCGACATCACGAACAGGCTGCCCTCGTCCATCGCGACCATCGTGTGCTTCACCCCGCCGAACTCCAGGAGGCGGGCGGCGCCGATGGTGAGGCTGCCGATGCCGGAGACGATGGTGGCGAGGTCGGCGGAGGAGCCGCGGGGCCCGGCGGGTTTTGCTCCGCGGGCTTCCCGGGCCTCTTCGTTGCGGCCGGGGTCGGAGGAGAGCAGGAGCAGGCCGTCCGAAGAGACCACCGCTACTGACTCGATGCCCGGCACCTCCTCGACCAGGTTCGTCAGCAGCCAGTGCAGATTGCGGGCTTCACTGCTCAGTCCGAAGGTACTGGGCGCGGTCAACTGCTTGCCTCCTCGACTGTGCCCCCCGTGACTTCTTCGGATTCGCCGGCGGGGGTCTTGGTCTGACCCGTCTGTTCGGCGATTTCTGCTTCTACGTCGCGGTAGCCGGCCTCCGCCCCCCGGCGGAAACCGCCCAGCCTCCTGCGGAGGGCGTCGGCGTCCACGGAGCCGCTGCGCTGGCGGGGCGCGGCGGGTTGTGCGGTGATCTTCGGGGTGCGCTTGGGCAGGCCCTTTTCGGTGAGCTGGTCGTCGTCGGCGTCGTCGGCTCGGTCGTGTTCCGTCTCGGCTTCGCCCGGGGCTTCCTCGCCGTCGGCGGTCCCGGGCTCGGGCTCCGCCTCGGGTGCCGACTCCACCGGAGCCAGGAGTTCCATCGTCGTCTCCGACGGATGTTCCCGTACCGCCTTCTCCGCCAGCGCCACCAGCGGGTCGTGGCCCGCGCGGCCGCCGTGCAGGACGTTGGAGTTGGCCTCCGCGTCCACGCCCGGCAGGGAGAAGGTGTGGGTGCCGGTGCCGGTGGTCACCGGGCCCGGGGCCGGGACCGCGGAGGGGGCCGCCGGGGCCAGCAGGGACTGCGGGAGGACCACGACGGCCGCCACCCCGCCCTGCTTCTGCTCGCGCAACTGCACCCGCACCCCGTGCCGGTGGGCGAGGCGGGCCACCACGTACAGGCCGAGTCCGAGGCCCTCGTCGCCCTCCTGGTCGTAGGAGGTCTCCGGGTCGAAGTCGGAGAGACGGGAGTTGAGGCGGCTCAGGCGGTCGCCCGTCATGCCGATGCCCTCGTCCTGGACGGAGAGCATGACCTCGCCGTTCTCCAGGAGCCAGCCGGAGACCTCGACGCTGAGGTCCGGCGGGGAGAACGAGGTGGCGTTCTCCATGAGTTCGGCCAGCAGGTGCGAGAGGTCGTCCGCCGCGAAGCCCGCGATGTGCGCGTGCGGCGGCAGGGCCGCGATGCGGACGCGCTCGTAGCGCTCGATCTCGCTCACCGCCGCGCGGACCACGTCGACCAGCGGCACGGGTCCCGCGCTGTGCTGGACGTGCTCGGTCCCGGCGAGGACGAGGAGGTTCTCGCTGTGCCGGCGCATGACCGTGGCGAAATGGTCGAGCTTGAAGAGGGTGGCGAGCCGGTCCGGGTCCTGTTCGCGCTCCTCCAGGCCCTCGATGACCGCCAGTTGGCGCTCGACCAGGCCGAGCGTGCGCAGGGCGAGGTTGACGAAGGTGGAGCCGATGCTGGTGCGCAGCCGCTCCAGCTGGGCGGCGGACTCGGTGAGTTCGGCGCGCAGTCCTTCGCGGGCGTCGGCCATCTTCTGGCGCTGCCCGACGAGGTGCTTGCGGTCGGACTCCAGGGTGGCGATGCGCTCGTGCAGGGCGACGGCGTGCGCGTGCAGGGTGTTGACCGAGTCGACCACCTTGGCGAACTCGTCCTTGCGGCCGGTGAACCTGACCGGTTCCTCGGCGGCCGGGTCCTCGGCGCCGGCCAGCCGGGCCGACCCCAGGCGCAGCACGGCCAGCGGGCGGGTGAGGCTGCGGGCCATCCCGGTGGCGACGCCGATCGCGAGCAGTACCAGCACGCCGAGGATCGCGATACGGATCTCCAGCTCGGTGACGTCGTCGTCGCGCAGCTGGGCGAGGTCCTTGGTGCGGCGGTCGTGCAGGGCGGACTCGGCGCCGCGCATCATGTCGACGCGGGCGGAGAGCGCCTCTTCCAACTTCTGCGGCTTGGTGCCGAGTTCCCCCTCGGAGAGGGTGGCCTGGTCGGTGAGCGCGGCGAGGTACTTGACGGCCGCCTCGGCCTCGGGGCCGGTGACCGTGGAGTTGTACGAGGCCACCGCGGACTCGGGCGCGGTGGCGCGGAAGTCGGCGAGGGCCGCGTCGGAGCGCAGCCGGGCCTCCTGGGCGGCCGTGGTGAGGGCGTCGCGCTGCTTGGCGTCGGCCGGGGAGGCGGCGGTGACGGTGGTCGCCAGGCCGGTGACCGGGTCGATGACGGTCTGGGTGGTGCGCGGCACGTTGAGCGCGGCCAGGAGCAGTCCGCGGGTGGCGGCGGCCTGCTGGACGGCGGTGTCGAGTTCGGCGAGGGCGTAGGCGCCGGAGCCCGTGCGGGGCGGCATGTCCTCGGCGAGCTGCTCGGCGAGCCGGTGCAGTTCGGCGAGGGCCGTTGAGTAGGCCTCGTGGGTTTCGAGAGCGGTGCTCTTGCCGGTGAGCGCCGCTCTGCGCAGGGCGGCGATGTCGTCCAGGTCCGCGCGCAGGGAGGCGGGCATCTCGAAGTTGGCGCGCAGTTCCTCGACCTGCCGGTCGACGCGGGCGCTGCGCTGCTCCGAGGGCGCCTTGGACTCGGGGCGGCCGGCGGCGACGTAGGAGGTGACCTCGTCGCGCTCGTCGGCGAGCGAGTGGGCGAGCGCGAGGGCGTCCTCGGTCTGCTCGGAGAGGGTGACCAGGTCCTGGGTGTCGTGCACCTGCGTGACGGCGGTGACGATCGAGGGGGCACCGGCCGCGGCGATGGCGGCGGCCACGACGGCCACGGCGACGATGAGCCGGTTGCGTACGTGGGTGGGCCGGCCCTTTCCGGCCGCGGTGGCGCCGGTCCCCGTGGGGGCCCCTGTCGTGGTGCCGGGCGTGTGCTCCGGGCCGCCCCCTGCGGAGGCCTTCTGCTTGCCTGAGCGACGAGGCCGCGTCTTCTGCACCGGTGCTCGCATTCCTGACTCGTGATACCCATGGGCCCGGGTGACGCTCCGTCAACTGGCGCATACGCCCGGTACGATCCCCGACCCTCCCAGCGCCGGTGTGCAGTGGTCGCACATCACCTGACCCGCCACCCGAAGGAGTGAACCCCGAAGGGAAGTTGGCGGGCAAGTTCCTCCGGTCTGTGCGCCCGCTCTGTGCGGCGGGCCGGTTGGACGTCGGCGGCGGGCGGTGGCAGTATTCGCCACCGCGCCTTCCCGGACCGCGTCATTCCACCCCAAAGCAGGCGCCTGACCTGCGCGGCTGCGCCAATTCCGGGACCGTTGCCAGCCTTTGGCGAACCTTGTGAAGGGGTCGTGCAGACTGGCCGGATGCGCACGGAACTTGTCTCGGAGCCCGGTGATCCCGCCCGCCCCAACGAGGACTTCGCCAGTGTCGGACTTCCCGCTTCCGGACAGGGCGGCGTCCTGGTCGTCCTCGACGGGGTGACCCCGCCCCGGGGCGCGACGGGCTGTCTGCATTCCGTCCCCTGGTTCACCGCGCGCCTCGGCGGGGCGCTGACCGAACTGACCGTTTCACTCCCGGATGTTCCCCTCGCCGACGCCCTGTCCCTCGCCCTCGCGCGTACCGCCGCAGCCCACGCCGAAACCTGTGACCTTTCTCACCCGCGCACACCACAGGCAACGGTCGTGACGGCCCGCTGGTCACCCGGCACCGTCGAGTACCTGGTGCTGTCGGACTCGGCCCTGCTGGTGGAGTCCGAGGACGGCACGGTCACCCCGTATCTCGACGACCGCATCGCCCGCCTCCCGCGTTCCGCCCTGGCCACGGACGCCCTGGTCGACGCGAACCTCCGCAACAGGGAGGGCGGCTTCTTCACGGCCGCGGCGGATCCTTCCGTGGCGGCGCGGGCGGTGACGGGCACCCTTCCGCGCGCCGGGGTCCGCGCGCTGGCCGCCCTGACGGACGGGGCGACGCGGTGGGTGGAGAAGTTCGGGAAGGGGAGCTGGGACGACTGCTTCGGCATCGTCCGCAAGGAAGGGGCGCAGGCGCTGGTCGACCGCGTGCGGGCGCTGGAACTCGCGGACACGGAGCGGACGTTTCTGCGGCGGAGCAAGACGCACGACGACGCGACGGTGGTGTTCGTGGAGTTCTGAGCCCTTCAGCTCAGCTCTGCCCCTCCATCTCCTGGTTGAGCTGGTTCAGCAGCCGGGCCAGTTCCGACACCTCGCGGGGGTCCCAGCCGGAGAGCCGGTGGGCGTAGCGGGCGCGGCGGGCCTCGCGCACCTTTCTCACCCGGCCCTGCCCCTCCTCGGTGAGATGGACGAGCCAGGCGCGGCCGTCGGCCGGGTCGGGTTCGCGGGCGACGAGTCCGAGGTCCTCCAGGGCGCGCAGCTGACGGGACATGGTGGCCTTGCCCACGCCGATGTAGGCGGCGAGCTCGGTCGCCCGCTGCCGACCGCACTCGTCGAGCCGGATCAGCAGTCCGTAGGCCGCCGACTCCAGGTCCGGGTGGACCTCCCTGGCCATCTCGCCCTGGCTCGCCCGGGCCCGGCGCAGCAGCACCGTCAGCTCCCGCTCCAGGGAGAGGAACTCGGGCTGGTCCACGCCCCGTCCGGACGTCCCGGATGCGACTCGACGTCCGTCGCCGTTGCCGTCTTCGCGCACGTCAGCCCCTGCCTCGGTTTCCCAGTCCTGAAAGTTTCCGTCAAACGCTGCCATCTGCCCAGCTCCGTCAGTATTTCGCAGGCGTAGACCAACGGCAGCCTCCAGGCCCTCTTCCCACCCGCCGGTCTACGTGCGTAGCTTCTTTCCCAGGCAATGACTGGCATGCCCACGCCAGCATCATCGAACGGCGGACCAACGGCGGGCCAACGACGACCCGCTCTCCCCCCGTCGCGGCCGGCATGCCCCGCGTCTCAGCGTCTCCCCACCGAGCATCACCGAGCCTTCGGAGGCACGTCATGCCCGTGCACAGACCCGGACCGGTTCGCCTCTTCCTCGCCGGACTCCTGCTCAGCGCGCTCTCCCTGACCCTGGCCACGCCCTCGTCCGCGGCCCCCAAGCCCGACCGCGGCTCCGCCTACATGGGCATGGGCGTCCCGTCCCACGACGGCGTGGGCGGCCTGCCCCGCGACACCCGCGCCACCCAGACCGAGGGCGTCGACGTCTCCTCCCACCAGGGCAATGTCGCCTGGTCGACGCTGTGGAACAGCGGCGTCAAGTGGGCCTACGTGAAGGCCACGGAGGGCACGTACTACACGAACCCGTACTTCGCCCAGCAGTACAACGGCTCCTACAACGTCGGCATGATCCGCGGCGCCTACCACTTCGCCACGCCCGACACGACCAGCGGCGCGACCCAGGCCAACTACTTCGTCGACCACGGCGGCGGCTGGTCCCGCGACGGCAAGACCCTCCCCGGCGCTCTGGACATCGAGTGGAACCCGTACGGCGCCGCCTGCTACGGCAAGTCCCAGTCCGGCATGGTCACCTGGATCCGTGACTTCCTGAACCAGTACAAGGCCCGCACGGGCCGCGACGCCGTCATCTACACGGCCACCAGCTGGTGGAAGCAGTGCACGGGCAACTACAGCGGCTTCGCCGCGTACAACCCGCTGTGGATCGCGCGGTACGCCTCGACGGTGGGCGAACTGCCGGCGGGGTGGAGCTACTACACGATGTGGCAGTACACCTCGACCGGACCGACGGTCGGTGACCACAACAAGTTCAACGGTGCCCTGGACCGCGTCCAGGCACTGGCCTACGGCTGACGGGTACGGCGAAGGCCCGGGCCTCCCTCACGAGAGCCCGGGCCTTCCCTTCGTCCGGTGGCGTCCGTCACGCCGCCACCGGAACCTCCTGCGTCGCGCCGTTCACGGCCGGGGACAGGGCCAGTTCCAGGACCTGGCGGACGTCCGTCACGGCGTGGACGTCGAGCTTGGCCAGGACCTCGGCCGGGACGTCGTCCAGGTCGGGCTCGTTGCGCTTCGGGATGATCACCGTGGTGACGCCGGCCCGGTGGGCGGCCAGGAGCTTCTGCTTCACGCCGCCGATCGGCAGGACCCGGCCGGTCAGCGAGACCTCGCCGGTCATCGCCACGTCCGTGCGGACCAGCCGCCCGGACAGCAGCGACGCCAGTGCCGTCGTCATCGTGATGCCCGCGCTCGGGCCGTCCTTCGGCACCGCGCCCGCCGGGAAGTGGATGTGCACGCCCCGGTCCTTCAGGTCGCCGACCGGCAGTTCGAGCTCGGCGCCGCGCGAGCGCAGGAAGGACAGGGCGATCTGCGCGCTCTCCTTCATCACGTCGCCCAGCTGGCCGGTCAGCGTCAGGCCCGCCGCGCCCGTCTCCGGGTCGGCCAGCGACGCCTCGACGAACAGGACATCACCGCCGGCTCCGGTGACCGCGAGGCCGGTCGCCACACCCGGGACCGCCGTACGGCGCTCCGCCGGGTCCTGCGCGGACTCGGGCACGTGGTGCGGGCGTCCGATCAGGTCCCGCAGATCGCCGTCCGTGATGGTGAACGGCAGCTTCCGCTCGCCCAGTTCGTGCTGGGCCGCGACCTTGCGGAGCAGCCGGGCGATCGAGCGCTCCAGGGTGCGGACGCCCGCCTCGCGCGTGTACTCGCCGGCCAGCTTGCGCAGCGCGCTCTCGTCGAGGGTGACCTCGTCCTTGTCCAGGCCCGCGCGCTCCAGCTGGCGCGGGAGCAGGTGGTCACGGGCGATGACGACCTTCTCGTCCTCGGTGTAGCCGTCGAGGCGGACCAGCTCCATACGGTCGAGCAGGGCCTCCGGGATGGCCTCCAGGACGTTGGCGGTGGCCAGGAAGACCACGTCCGACAGGTCGAGTTCGACCTCCAGGTAGTGGTCGCGGAAGGTGTGGTTCTGCGCCGGGTCCAGGACCTCCAGCAGGGCGGCCGCGGGGTCGCCGCGGAAGTCGGAGCCGACCTTGTCGATCTCGTCCAGCAGGACCACCGGGTTCATCGACCCGGCCTCCTTGATCGCACGGACGATACGGCCGGGCAGCGCGCCGACGTAGGTGCGCCGGTGGCCACGGATCTCCGCCTCGTCGCGGACGCCGCCGAGGGCGACGCGGACGAACTTGCGGCCCATGGCGTGGGCGACGGACTCGCCGAGCGAGGTCTTGCCGACGCCGGGCGGGCCGACGAGGGCGAGTACGGCGCCGCCGCGCCGGCCGCCGACGACACCCAGGCCGCGGTCGTTACGGCGCTTGCGCACCGCCAGGTACTCGGTGATCCGCTCCTTCACGTCCTCCAGGCCCGCGTGCTCGGCGTCGAGGACGGACTTGGCGCCCTGGATGTCGTAGGCGTCCTCGGTCCGCTCGTTCCACGGCAGTTCGAGAACGGTGTCCAGCCAGGTGCGGATCCAGGAGCCCTCGGGGGACTGGTCGCTGGACCGCTCCAGCTTGTCGACCTCCTTCAGGGCCGCCTCGCGGACCTTCTCGGGCAGGTCGGCGGCCTCGACGCGGGCGCGGTAGTCGTCGGACTCCTCGCCCTCCGCCTCGCCGTTCAGCTCGCGCAGTTCCTTGCGGACGGCCTCCAGCTGGCGGCGCAGCAGGAACTCGCGCTGCTGCTTGTCCACGCCCTCCTGGACGTCCTTGGCGATGGTCTCGGCGACGTCCTGCTCGGCGAGGTGGTCGCGCAGTTGCTGGGCGGCGAGCCTGAGGCGGGCGACCGGGTCGGCGGTCTCCAGCAGTTCCACCTTCTGCTCGGTGGTCAGGAAGGGCGAGTAACCGGAGTTGTCGGCAAGGGCGGAGACATCGTCGATGGCCTGCACCCGGTCCACGACCTGCCAGGCGCCGCGCTTGCGCAGCCAGGCGGTGGCGAGGGCCTTGTACTCCTTGACCAGGTCGGCGACCTGGCCGGGCAGCGGCTCGGGCACGCTCTCGTCGATCCGCGTGGCCTCGACCCAGAGCGCCGCACCCGGGCCGGTCGTCCCGGAGCCGATGCGCACCCGGCCGCGGCCGCGGATCAGCGCGCCCGGGTCACCGTCGGCGAGCCGGCCGACCTGCTCGACGGTGCCGAGCACACCGGTGCTCGCGTAGGCCCCGTCGATGCGCGGTACCAGGAGCACCTTCGGCTTCCCGGGTTCCGAGCGGGCGGCGGCCTGGGCGGCCTCGACCGCGGCGCGTACATCGGCGTCGTTCAGATCGAGAGGGACCACCATTCCGGGCAGCACGACCTCGTCGTCGAGCGGCAGAACAGGCAGGGTGAGCGGTGTGGACGTCGAAGCCATGATCTCCCCTTCGGCAGTCAAGTTGAGTTATGCCGACTCAATGCATGACGGCGCATGAATGTTCCCCGGCCGCCGTTCGCTGTGAGCGATCAGCGCTGTCGCCGCCTGTGACCTGGGGTTTCACAAAACCGGCTGCCCTGGGGCCACCCCTCCCCCACCGTCACCAACGTGACAGAGACAGAAATCCTTCTCCGCGCGACTACTTCGCGGCCCGCGGCGAGGCGGTGGAGTGGCGGTGGAGTGGAAGACGCGGGCCCATGACGCCCCGGCCGATCTCGTCCACCGGCCGGGGCGAGGACCGGAGCTGGATCGCCGACGACCTGATCGGGCGGATCGCCACCGCGTCCGCGTCACGTCGACGCCTCCGACGACAGGGCGCCCATCCTGCGCCGCCCGGGCCTCACGGCGGTGACCACGACGACGCCGTACGTCTGGAGCCCGGCCCCGGTCCCGCAGTGGAGCCGCAAGGTTCCCGAGACGTTCCCGCAACGCGGTTCACAGGAAACCACCGCAAACTGCTGGCCCGCTCACAGCCTGCAACCATGGTGAGCTGCACGGGATGCACGGGGACTTGGGGAAGCACATGACCGAAGGACAACGGCGGGGGCCGGCACGGCGCGCGCTGATCGCGGGCGGCGTGGTGGCGGCGACGGGGGCCGCGATCCCGCTCGTCACGAACGCCGTACGCGGCGACGGTGGCGGAGGCGGGTCCCGTACGGCGGGCCCGACCACCCCCGCGCGTACGGCGGTTCCGGTCGCGAGCCGGGCCCCCTCGCCCGCCCCGAGCCCGACGGCCGCACCGACCCCGCGCCGCCGCGCCCGATCCGACGACCGGCCCAACATCCTGCTGGTCCTCACCGACGACCAGCCGAAGGAGACGGACTGGGCGCTGCGGCAGACCGTCGACTGGCTCGGCGGGAACGGCGTCACCTTCGGGCGGGCGCACGCCAACACCCCGCTGTGCGCGCCGTCCCGGGCCTCGGTCATGTCGGGCCGGCACGCCCACCACCACGGTCTGCTCGACACCCGGCACCCGCACCACCTGGACCAGCGCACGACGGTGCAACGCCGGCTGCACGAAGCCGGTTACCGCACCGGCCTGTTCGGCAAGTACCTCAACTTCTGGCCCACCGGGCAGAAGCCGCCGCACTTCGACGAGTGGCTCCTCCAGGAGCCGGTCAGTTACTACGACGGCCACTACAACGACAACGGAACCGTCCGGAACATCCCCGGCTACAACACGACGGTCATCAAGGACCGCGCCCTCGACTTCATCGACGCCTCCCGCGTCGATGAACGGCCCTGGTTCGCGTACGTCGCCACCCGCTCGGCGCACGAGGTGAACATCCCGGAGCGGCGGTACGCACGCGCGCGCGTGCCCGACTGGGAGGGCAGGCCGTCGGTGTTCGAGACGAGCAAGGCGGACAAGCCTCCCTTCCTGCGCGCGTCCCGGAACTCCTTCGCCCAGGGAAAGGCGCTGCGCGCACGCCAGTTGCGCACGCTGCTCTCGGTGGACGACGCGATGCGCGACTTCCGTGACAAGTTGCGGGCGCTCGGCCAGCTGGAGAACACGCTGGTGCTGTTCACCAGCGACCACGGCCTGTGCTGGGGCGACCACGGCTGGCTGCGCAAGTCGGTGCCGTACCGCCCGAGTCTGGAGGTGCCCTTCCGGCTGTCCTGGCCCGCGCGGGGGCTCGACGGGGCCCGTGGCGACGACCGGCTCACCGGGCTCGTCGACATCGCGCCCACGTTCCTCGACGCGGCAGGCCTGCCGCCCGATCCGGGGCACGACGGCCACTCGCTCCTGAACCCCCGCAACGACCGGGAGCATCTGCTGGCCGAGTGGTGGTGGAACCAGCAGGACCAACAGCCGATCCACAGCTGGGCCTCGTTGATCGGCAAGGCGGAGCAGTACACCGAGTACTACCGCACCCGCCTCGACGACCGCGGCCGGCCGACGAAGGGCGACGGAAAGGTCCTCTTCCGCGAGTACTACGACCTGCACGCCGACCCGTACCAGCTGACGAACCTGCTCCATCGGGCGGACGCCGGCCAGGAACGCCGACTGGGCATCGAGGGGTTGGCGCGGAACCTGGCGGCGGCGAGGCGCTCCTAGGGGCCCCGCCGGACCGGGCCGACGGACAAAACCCTGTGACAACTCCGCCGACCTGCCAGGATGGACCGATGCCCACCTCCAACGACATTCCCGAGGTCCTGGACCGTCGCGAGGGTCCGCACGGCGAGGTCGTGCTGCGACGGCACGGCGAGCTGCTCCAGATCATCGCCAACGGCTGCTTCCTGATGGACACCTCCGACGGGCGGTCGGAACGCCGGCTGATCGACGCGGCGCTCGACGCCCTCGACGAGCGGCCCGCGCCGAGTGTGCTCATCGGCGGGCTCGGAGTGGGGTTCTCGCTCGCACACGCCGCGGCGAACCCCCGTTGGGGCCGGATCGTGGTCGTCGAACGCGAACACGCCGTCATCGACTGGCATCTCGCCGGCCCGCTCTCCGCCATCTCCGCCACGGCCCTGGCCGACCCGCGCACCGAGATTCTCGAAACGGACCTGGTCAGATACGTCAATGAGACATGCGACACGTTCGACGCGCTGTGTCTCGACATCGACAACGGCCCCGACTGGACCGTCACCGAGGGAAATCACGGGCTGTACTCGAAGGCCGGACTGGCAAGCTGCGCAAGGGTGTTGAGGCCCGGCGGGGTGCTCGCCGTATGGTCCGCACAGCCCTCTCCGGAATTCGAAGAAACCTTGCGGAATGCCGGGTTCAATCAGGTGCGTACCGAAGAGATCCCCGTTGCCCGGGGCGTTCCGGACGTCGTGCACCTCGCCGTCGGACCTGGATAGCCGAGCTGCGGTGACTCCCCGTACTCTGCTTCCCTGGCGCGGATCATTCAAGCGTCAATCGCAAGCATGCGAAGGCATGTGCCAGACAAACGGATCACCCCACGGATTCCGGAAAGCAACTTCAGGGGCGGGCGATGGAGCAGACACACACCTCCCACAACGGCACGGCGGCGACCCCCGGCGCACAGCGCCGGGTCCTGGTGGTCGAGGACGATCAGACCATCGTGGACGCCATCGCGGCCCGCCTGCGCGCCGAGGGATTCCTCGTGCAGACCGCGGGCGACGGGCCGGCGGCCGTCGACACGGCGGAGGCCTGGCAGCCCGACCTGCTGATCCTCGACATCATGCTGCCCGGCTTCGACGGCCTGGAGGTCTGCCGTCGGGTACAGGCCGCGCGGCCGGTGCCGGTGCTGATGCTGACGGCACGCGACGACGAGACCGACATGCTGGTTGGGCTCGGTGTCGGCGCCGACGACTACATGACCAAGCCGTTCTCGATGCGGGAGCTGGCGGCACGCGTGCACGTGCTGCTGCGCCGGGTGGAGCGGGCCGCGATCGCGGCCTCGACGCCCCGCAGCGGCATCCTGCGGCTCGGCGAGCTGGAGATCGACCACGCACAGCGCCGGGTCCGGGTGCGCAGCGAGGACGTCCACCTCACGCCCACCGAGTTCGATCTGCTGGTGTGCCTGGCGAACACCCCGCGCGCGGTGCTCTCCCGTGAGCAGCTGCTGGCGGAGGTGTGGGACTGGGCGGACGCCTCCGGCACCCGCACCGTCGACAGCCACATCAAGGCGCTGCGCCGGAAGATCGGTGCCGAGCGCATCCGTACGGTGCACGGCGTGGGCTACGCCCTGGAGACCCCGACGCCATGAGCGGCGGGCCGGCCGCGCGGAGAGGCCCCGGGGAGCCCTGGGGCGGCGTACGTCCGTTCTCGGTCAAGACCAAGCTGGGCGCGCTCGTCGTCGTCTCGGTGCTGATCACCACCGGTCTGCTGATGATCGCGGTGCGCACCGAGACGGAGCTGCGCTTCATCACGGTCTTCTCGATGATCGCCACGCTGCTGATCACGCAGTTCGTGGCGCACTCGCTGACCGCCCCGCTGGACGAGATGAACGCGGTGGCCCGGTCCATCTCGCACGGCGACTACACGCGCCGGGTGCGCGAGAACCGCCGGGACGAGCTGGGCGACCTGGCCGAGACGATCAACCGCATGGCGGACGAGCTGGAGGCCCAGGACCAGCAGCGCAAGGAGCTGGTCGCGAACGTCTCGCACGAGCTGCGCACGCCCATCGCGGGCCTGCGGGCGGTGCTGGAGAACATCGTCGACGGCGTCACCGAGGCCGACCCCGAGACGATGCGCACGGCGCTGAAGCAGACCGAGCGGCTGGGCCGGCTGGTGGAGACGCTGCTGGACCTGTCCCGGCTGGACAACGGCGTGGTCCCGCTGCGCAGGCGCCGCTTCGAGGTGTGGCCGTATCTGTCGGGCGTGCTGAAGGAGGCCAACATGGTCGCTTCCGCGCGCGCAGCCATTGGTTCCGGATCCGGCAGTCACACGCGTACGGACGTCCATCTGCACCTCGACGTCTCGCCGCCGGAGCTGACCGCGCACGCGGACCCCGAGCGCATCCACCAGGTCGTGGCGAACCTCATCGACAACGCGGTCAAGCACAGTCCGGCCCACGGCCGGGTGACGGTCAGGGCCCGGCGCGGGGACCTCCCGGAGTCGCTGGAGCTGGAGGTTCTGGACGAGGGACCGGGCATTCCGAAGTCGGAGTGGCACCGGGTCTTCGAGCGGTTCAACCGGGGCGCCGTGAGCGCGCCGCACGGGCCGGGCAGCGACGGCGGCACGGGTCTGGGCCTGGCGATCGCGCGCTGGGCCGTCGATCTGCACGGCGGCAGGATCGGAGTGGCCGAATCCGAGCGGGGTTGCCGGATTCTTGTCACTCTTCCAGGACTGCCTTCTCTGCCGAGTTGACGTAAAGTTCGAAGCGGAGCTCCAAGATCCACGGGCGTTCGGGCAGCCGGACACGTGTGATCAGGCAGAGGCCCGCGCCTTCGGTGCGCCGGGTCCCGATCGGCGCATCCCTCAGACACCGGAACCACGCTTGTTTCCCGCCATTTCCCAGCCCGAAACACGCTTTCCGATGTGACTTACGCGACGATGAACGGGCCCGGACTGACCTTCACGGTCATGGAGGCGTAGCCTTTATTCCCGCTGTCCATCACCTTGTGAAGCGGAAGAGGGCGGTTGCCGCCGTGTCGCCACAGTCCCCCAGTAACTCATCGAGCATCTCGACCGACACCGACCAAGCGGGCAAGAACCCCGCGGCCGCGTTCGGCCCCAATGAGTGGCTCGTCGACGAGATCTATCAGCAGTACCTCCAGGACCCGAACTCGGTAGACCGAGCCTGGTGGGACTTCTTCGCCGACTACAAGCCGGGGGCGCCCGCCGCCTCCGCGCCTGCCGCGCCGGCCCCGGCTCCGGCGGCCCCCGCCGCCGCCCCGGCCGCGCCCGCGGCTCCGGCGGTGCCCGCACCGGCTCCCGCGGCTCCGAAGCCCGTGGCCGCGGCTCCCGCACAGGCCGCCGCCCCGGCTCCGGCCCCGGCGAAGCCCGCCGCCGCCAAGCCGGCCGCGCAGCCCGCGCCCGCCGCCGCGGCCCCGCAGGGCCCCGAGCTGGTGACGCTGCGCGGCCCGGCCGCCGCGGTCGCGAAGAACATGAACGCCTCGCTGGAGGTGCCCACGGCCACGTCCGTGCGCGCCGTCCCGGTGAAGCTGCTGTTCGACAACCGCATCGTCATCAACAACCACCTCAAGCGCGCCCGGGGCGGGAAGATCTCCTTCACGCACCTGATCGGCTACGCGATGGTGCAGGCCATCAAGGCCATGCCGTCGATGAACTACTCCTTCGCGGAGAAGGACGGCAAGCCGACCCTGGTCAAGCCGGAGCACATCAACTTCGGCCTCGCCATCGACCTGGTCAAGCCCAACGGCGACCGCCAGCTCGTGGTCGCGGGCATCAAGAAGGCCGAGACCCTGAACTTCTTCGAGTTCTGGCAGGCCTACGAGGACATCGTCCGCCGCGCCCGTGACGGCAAGCTGGGCATGGACGACTTCACCGGCGTGACGGTCTCCCTGACCAACCCCGGCGGCCTCGGCACCGTGCACTCCGTGCCGCGTCTGATGCCCGGCCAGTCGGTGATCATGGGCGTCGGCTCCATGGACTACCCGGCGGAGTTCCAGGGCACCTCCCAGGACACCCTGAACAAGCTCGGCATCTCGAAGGTCATGACGCTCACGTCGACCTACGACCACCGGGTCATCCAGGGCGCCGCCTCCGGCGAGTTCCTGCGGATCGTCGCGAACCTCCTGCTCGGCGAGAGCAACTTCTACGACGAGATCTTCGAGTCGCTGCGGATTCCGTACGAGCCGGTCCGCTGGCTGAAGGACATCGACGCGTCGCACGACGACGACGTGACGAAGGCCGCCCGCGTCTTCGAGCTGATCCACTCCTACCGGGTCCGCGGCCACGTCATGGCCGACACCGACCCGCTGGAGTACCGCCAGCGCAAGCACCCCGACCTGGACATCGTCGAGCACGGCCTCACCCTGTGGGACCTGGAGCGCGAGTTCGCCGTCGGCGGCTTCGCCGGCAAGTCGATGATGCGGCTGCGCGACATCCTCGGCGTGCTGCGCGACTCGTACTGCCGCACCACCGGCATCGAGTTCATGCACATCCAGGACCCGAAGCAGCGCAAGTGGATCCAGGACCGCGTGGAGCGCGCGCACTCCAAGCCGGAGCGCGAGGAGCAGCTGCGCATCCTGCGCCGTCTGAACGCCGCCGAGGCCTTCGAGACCTTCCTGCAGACGAAGTACGTCGGCCAGAAGCGCTTCTCCCTGGAGGGCGGCGAGTCCGTCATCCCGCTGCTGGACGCGGTCATCGACTCCGCCGCCGAGTCCCGCCTGGACGAGGTCGTCATCGGCATGGCCCACCGCGGCCGGCTGAACGTCCTCGCCAACATCGTCGGCAAGTCGTACGCCCAGATCTTCCGCGAGTTCGAGGGCAACCTCGACCCGAAGTCGATGCACGGCTCCGGCGACGTGAAGTACCACCTGGGCGCCGACGGCACCTTCACGGGCCTGGACGGCGAGCAGATCAAGGTCAGCCTGGTCGCGAACCCCTCGCACCTGGAGGCCGTGGACCCGGTCCTGGAGGGCGTCGCGCGCGCCAAGCAGGACATCATCAACAAGGGCGGCACGGACTTCACCGTCCTGCCGGTGGCGATCCACGGCGACGCGGCCTTCGCGGGCCAGGGCGTGGTGGCCGAGACCCTGAACATGTCGCAGCTGCGCGGCTACCGCACCGGCGGCACGGTCCACATCGTCATCAACAACCAGGTCGGCTTCACCGCGGCCCCCGAGTCCTCGCGTTCCTCCATGTACGCGACGGACGTGGCCCGCATGATCGAGGCCCCGATCTTCCACGTGAACGGCGACGACCCGGAGGCCGTGGTCCGCGTCGCGCGGCTCGCCTTCGAGTTCCGCCAGGCGTTCAACAAGGACGTGGTGATCGACCTCATCTGCTACCGCCGCCGCGGTCACAACGAGTCGGACAACCCGGCCTTCACCCAGCCGCTGATGTACGACCTGATCGACAAGAAGCGCTCGGTGCGCAAGCTCTACACCGAGTCCCTGATCGGTCGCGGCGACATCACCCTGGAAGAGGCCGAGCAGGCGCTGCAGGACTACCAGGGCCAGCTGGAGAAGGTCTTCACCGAGGTCCGCGAGGCCACCTCGCAGCCGGCTTCGGTCGAGCCCTCGGAGCCGCAGGCCGAGTTCCCGGTCGCCGTGAACACCTCGGTCTCCGCCGAGGTCGTCAAGCGGATCGCCGAGTCCCAGGTCAACGTCCCGGACAGCATCACCGTCCACCCGCGTCTGCTGCCGCAGCTGCAGCGCCGGGCGACGATGGTCGAGGACGGCACGATCGACTGGGGCATGGGCGAGACCCTGGCCGTCGGTTCGCTGCTCCTGGAGGGCGTCCCGGTCCGCCTCGCCGGCCAGGACTCCCAGCGCGGCACGTTCGGCCAGCGCCACGCGGTGATCATCGACCGTGAGACGGGCGACGAGTTCACGCCGCTGATGTACCTCTCCGAGGAGCAGGCGCGCCTGAACGTCTACAACTCCCTGCTCTCCGAGTACGCGGCGATGGGCTTCGAGTACGGCTACTCGCTGGCCCGCCCCGAGTCCCTGGTGATGTGGGAGGCGCAGTTCGGCGACTTCGTCAACGGCGCCCAGACGGTCGTGGACGAGTTCATCTCGTCGGCGGAGCAGAAGTGGGGCCAGACGTCCGGCGTCACCCTGCTCCTCCCGCACGGCTACGAGGGCCAGGGCCCGGACCACTCGTCCGCGCGCCCGGAGCGGTTCCTCCAGCTCTGCGCCCAGAACAACATGACGGTCGCGATGCCGACGTCCCCGTCGAACTACTTCCACCTCCTGCGGTGGCAGGTGCACAACCCGCACCACAAGCCGCTGGTCGTCTTCACCCCGAAGTCGATGCTGCGTCTGAAGGCCGCGGCGTCGAAGGCGGAGGAGTTCACGACGGGCCAGTTCCGCCCGGTCATCGGCGACGCGTCGGTGGACCCGGCGGCCGTGAAGAAGGTCGTCTTCTGCGCGGGCAAGGTCTACTACGACCTCGAAGCCGAGCGTCAGAAGCGCGGCGTGACGGACGCTGCAGCTGCCGCGACGGCGATTATCCGCATCGAGCGCCTGTACCCGCTGCCGGGTGCCGAGCTCCAGGCCGAGATCGCCAAGTACCCGAACGCCGAGAAGTACCTGTGGGCCCAGGAGGAGCCGGCGAACCAGGGTGCGTGGCCGTTCATCGCCCTGAACCTCATCGACCACCTGGACCTGGCGGTCGGTGCGGACGTCCCGCACGGCGAGCGTCTGCGCCGCATCTCTCGCCCGCACGGCTCGTCCCCGGCGGTCGGTTCCGCGAAGCGGCACCAGGCCGAGCAGGAGCAGCTGGTGCGTGAGGTGTTCGAGGCGTAGTCCTCGACATCGGTACGAAGGGGCCCGGTGCCCGGCCGGAAGGCCTGCACCGAGCCCCTTCGTCTTGGGGTCAGCCCAGGAACGGCTCGAAGTCCCAGTAGGGCCGCGTGCGTTGACGGGCGGCGATCGTGAGCGGGTGCTGGGCACCCAGCCCACGGGTCAGCCCGAGGATGCCGTCCTCCTCCATCCGGCCGGCCGCCACCTGCTCCCGCGCCGCCCGCAGGTCGGAGGCGAGCGCGACCTGGCAGGACAGCGTGAAGGGGTGCTCCTCGCCCAGCGCCTGCCGGGCCCGGCGCAGGGTGTCCCGGCTCAGCTCCACGGCCTCCTCGATACGGCCGTTGAGGTTGCGCGCACCGGCGGCGTTGAGCGCGCAGCCGAGCGCCCAGGGGTGGTCCACGCCGAGCGCTGCCGTGAGACCCGCGAGCCCGGCCTCGAACAGTGACATGGCCTCGGCCCGCTCCCCCATGGCCTGCCTCACGAGGCCGCTGTTGGACACCATGCCGGTGGCGACCGGGTGGGCCGCGCCGAGGAGTTGGCGGTACCCGGACTCGGCCTCGTCGACGAGCTCGCGGGCCTGGTGCAGATCGCCGTGCTCGCGCAGGAAGTTGCCGTGGACCGTGAGGAAGGCCAGGGTGCGATGGTGCTCCCGGCCGTGCGCCAGGATCAGCTGTTCCAGGAGGCTCACCATGGTCGGCCACATGTCCGGGGTGCGGCCGCCCTCGTACCGCATGCTCATGGCCAGCTCGGCGCGGGCCGCCAGTGTCTGGGGGTGCTGGTGGCCGAGTACCTGCGTATGGAGCCGGACGAGCGGCTCCTGGTGGGCAAGCGCCTCGCGGTAGCGGCCCAGCAGCCGCAGTCCGTGGCTGACGGCGGTGCCCGAGTCGAGCGTGCTCATGTGGCGGGCGCCCAGGACGTGTTGCCGCCTGGCCGAGGTCTCCGTGTCGAGTTCGTACGCCTCCCTGTACCGGCCGAGGAGCCGCAGGCCGATGCCGAGGTGGTGCCGGGCGGCCAGCGTGGGGGCCTCGTCCGGGCCGAGCAGCCGGCCGAGTCTGCCGAGGACCTCGCTCTGCAGATCGTGGGCCTCCTGGTACCGGCCGAAGTGACGCAGATCGGCTGCCACACCGGTCTGGATCATGAGTTCGTCGATCGGCCGGCGCCGGGGATCCTCCTGGAGGATCGTCAGGAGGCCGCTCCCTGCTTCGTACGCCTCACGGAACCTGCCGTCGGCACGCAGGATGCCGCACTGCTGGTCCGTCAGGTCGAGCATGGGCCGGCTGAGCGGGGACATGAGGCCCGCCCAGCGGTCCCGAATCCGTTCGGCCAGTCGTGCGCCCTCCCCGTACTCTCCGCCGGCCAGGCAGTACCGAAGGCAGTTGAGAACCGTCTCCTGCACCGCGGGCAGGGAGCTGTCCAACGCCCCGGAGGCTTCCAGATGCGGCAGCAGCTCCGCGTATGCAAGCCAGCTCCTGCTGTCTGCCGGGTTCTTGGGGTCGGCCGCCGCGAGCAGGCTGAGGACGGCCGCACGGTGGTGGAGGCGGCTCTCGTCACTGATCAGCCTGGACACGATGTCGTGGACCAGCCGGTGCATGCGGACCGCACCCTGCGACGGCCCTCTCTCGATGCCGCCGAAATCGGTGGTTTCGCGCGTGAGGATCGAGTACGCGACCAGGGTGTCCAGGGCCTGGTTCCAGGCGAGCTCGTCGGTCGTCATCCAGCGCAGTTCCTCGGGGAGTTCCACGTCCGGATGGGCGCGGACGAGCCCGAGGGGGATGCGCCCGGGCGCGAAGAACGTGCACAGGCCGAGGACGTCGACGGCCCGCGGCTGGTCCTGCCGGAGCCGGTTGAGCAGGATCGACCAGGAGGTCAGGGACGCCTCCGGGAAGCCCTGACCGGTCACGGGCTCGTCCACGATGGACAGCCTGCGTTCGCGGACCATGCTCAGGTATTCGTGCGCCTCCATGTGCGACTCGCCCAGCCAGGCGGCCGCCTGGACGACCGGCAGCGGTACGTCACCGAACTCGGCGGCGATCACGTCGGCCTCGTGCGTGGTGATGTGGGGCGCGCGACGCATCAGATAGGCGGTGGACTCCCCGCGAAGGAAGGCGGGGACTTCGAGCATGTCGGCATGCTCGCTCCAGGCCCGGTTCCGGGATGTGATCAGGACGTGGCCGGTGCCCTGGGGAAGCAGGGCACCCGCGGCCTGGGGAATGTCCCAGCCGTCGAAGATCAGCAGCCAGTTGGAGTACGGCTGCCCGCGGCGCAGGGCGTCCCTGACGGCTCGGACGCGTTCGCCGGGCTCGCTGCCCACCCGCAGGCCGAGCTCCACGGCAAGCTCACCCAGCCGATCGCGCTGGATGGCGCGGTCGTCCGAACTGACCCACCACACCACGTCGTAATCGCTGCTGAAGCGGTGGGCGTACTCGGCGGCGATGTGGGTCTTGCCGATGCCGGACATGCCCAGCAGGGCGCAGACGGCGGTGCCGGGCTCCGCGTCGACGAGGAGCTGATGAAGGTCGTTGAGCAGTTCGTCGCGGCCGGTGAACCGGGGGTTGCGGCGCGGGACCTCGCCCCAGATCTCGCAGCGCGTCTCCGGGTAGCGGACCCGTGCGGACAGGGTCAACGGGGTACGGCGGCGCGGCAGTTCGAGGCGGTTGAGCAGACGCTCCTCGGCGGCCGCCTCGCTCAGCCCCCACAGGTTGGCCGGCTCCAGGACCGCGGTGGCGGACGGGAGCGACCGGTTTGTGAGGTTGACGGCGGCGAAACGGTGGGCGTGCTCGGCCACGAAGCCGCGCAGGACGTCGTTCCACTCGCCGGCGGGGCGGACGCCGAGTTCGAAGAACCAGTCGTTGAGAACCAGCAGCACCCGGCCGCCGGGCATGAGCAGATCGCCGAGCGCTTCCTCCAGCGGAACGTCGTCGCGCGGGTTCCAGCGCTGAAGGCTGACGCGGTGGCCGTGACGCTCCAGGCAGTACGCGATCCATGCCGCCCAGGCCCGGTGAAAGCCGGGGTAGACGACCATGACACCGGAGACGAGGCTCGGTGGCTGCGGACGGGCGGGGGCGGCGTCGGCCCCTGCCGACCGGTCGCTCGCCGCGTCACGACGGGGGGCCGGAGAGGGCGCCCCGCGAGCCTGCCGGTCGGCTGCCCTGAGCCGGTCCACCTCCGCGCGGAGGCTGTTGAGCTCCGCCTCCTGCCGGGCCCGGTCCCTCTCGGCCCGCAGCCTGGCCCCGGTCTCCTCCGCTGTCGCCGCCTCGTCCGCGGCGAGCAGATGCTGTTCCAGATCCGCGCAGCGTTGCTCGGCCAGCGCAACACGCTGCTCGGCCGCGGCCAGCGCGGCTTCCAGGTCGATGACGCGCTGCCGCAGCGCGTCCCTCTCGCCGCGCACCCGGTGTTGCTCCGCGCGCAACACGTCCAGCTCGGCGCCGGATGCCCGCTGGGCGGCCACCGTCGCGGCGAGTTCCTGCCGCTCCGCCTCCAGCCCCGCGAAGCGCTCGCGCTCCGTGTGCAGGACCGTGGCCAGGGCGTCGGCCTGGGTCCTGGCCACCTCCATCTCCTGGACGGCCGCCGCCAGCTTGTCCTCCAGGACCTGCACCTGCCAGGCACGGGGGTTGGCCGTCTTCAGGGCCGCTCGCTGGAGGTCCGTCAGGCGGTTGCGGGCCGCGAGAGACATCGGGCGCCCGAGTTTCCTGCCGACGTCCTCGACCAGCGCGGCGACGAAATGGTCCGGCGCGACCGTGTGACCGCTCAGATAGCGGCTCACACTGCTCGGCTTGTAGCGTCGCTTGGCCGCGTATCCCCGCACTGAGATCCGCAGTTCCGCGAAGCACTGGCGCAGTTCGACGGCCAGGTCACGGCGCTCGCCGGCCAGCTCGGCCGCCAGCGGGGCGAGACCGACGGCGAGGGCGCCCGCGGGGTCGCCGAGGGGGACGACCAGCTCCCCGGAGACCACCTCGATCTCGTCCACTCGTTCCCCCTGCCCTGCGCCACGCACGTGTCCCACAGCATCCGCAACATGATGAGCTTGGCGCAACACCCCTGACTTTTCCCAGAGTTGAAGCACAAACCCGCCCAGCTCCGAAGGGGAACGGTCATGAACCGCAAGCACGCCCTCAAAGCAACCGTCACCGTGCTGGCCGCGGCCGTCTCGGGTGCCGTACGCGCCGTCGTGTCGTGGCTGCTGGATCACGGCACGGACGGTGCGTGACAGCGGGCCGCGCCTATCCTGGAGGTATCGCGTTCCGGCAGCCCTGCTGTCCCCATCCCCGACGGAGAGCACGTTGTACTTCACCGACCGAGGCATCGAAGAACTTGAGAAGCGGCGCGGCGAGGAGGAGGTCACCTTCGAGTGGCTCGCCGAGCAGCTGCGGACGTTCGTCGACCTGAATCCGGACTTCGAGGTGCCGGTGGAGCGGCTGGCGACGTGGCTGGCGCGGCTGGACGACGAGGACGACGACGAGTAGGTCGTACGGGGGTATGTGGCGGGGCGCCTGGGCGGCGCCCCGCTTTCGTGTTGTTCGCGCCGTCGGGGTCAGTCGCGCGGGTGGCTGAGGTCGTACGTCAGGCCCAGCGCGCCGTGCGCGAGCAGCAGCGCCCCCGCCATGGTCCAGCCGCCGCTGTGCCGCCGCAGGCCGAAGGCCGTGAGCGGCAGGCCGGCGGCGATCTGGGCCAGGGCGAGTGCCCGCGCCTGTGGGCTGCCGGACCAGGGGAGCCATGGACCCAGGCTTCTGTCGACCGCGCCGAGCTCCGCGCGGACCGTGTCCCGCCAGCCCGCCCACTCGACGGCGCGGGCCGTAGGCAGGGCGCGGGCGGCCTCCCGGAGCCGGTCGGCGCTGTCGCCGGGGGTGAGGCCCTCGGGCAGGGCGGCTCCCGCGCGCGTGAGGACCGCGAGCAGGCCGCGCAGGCGGGCGCGGGCGTCGGCCTCGGGGTCCGGTTTCGTCAGCGCGTCGAGGGACTCCATGTCGAGGACCGGGTCGAGGCCCAGGCGGGCGGCGAAGGTGCGCATGGCCTCGTCCTCGCCGGCCGGGGTGCCGTTGGTGAGCCAGACGTAGCCGACCGGGCGGCGGAAGCCGGAGGCGAGCGTGTAGCCGGCGCGGTCCCGGTCCCACCACAGGGCGAGTACGGGCCAGGGGGCGCCGACGGCCAGGGCGGTGGCCCAGCCGGTGAGGACGCGGTCGACGGGTTCCTCGCCGTGCAGCCAGGGCGTGCCCTCGGGGACGAGAACGCTCCACTGCGCGCCGGCCGGGACGAGCAGCATGCGCTCGCGCAGCAGCTGGGCGACTGGGGCGACGGAGTCCGGCTCCGCCCTGCACAGGAGCAGGGCACCGGGGGCGGGGGCGGTGCGGGGAGATTCCGTCGGCATGGTCACACGCTAGGACGACAAACGCCGTTTGGTCATATTTGAAGCCGAATGCATCCCCAGAATGAGTGTCTTGACTTTCGTTGGCCGCGATATATCGTGAATGACAAGAGACGCGATATGGCGCGTTGTCACGGGGAGGATCCCACCATGTCCGAGTGGTCCGTCGCCGAGCCGCGGAAGCTCACGTTCGACGAGCCCGTGCGCGAGCTCCACGTGCGCGTCGTCAACGGAACGGTCAACGTCATGGGGACGGACGAGGGTTCCGCCCGTCTGGAGGTCTCCGACATCGAGGGCCCGCCCCTGGTCGTGACCCAGGAGGACGGCACGCTCACGGTGGCGTACGACGACCTGCCCTGGAAGGGCTTCCTGAAGTGGCTCGACCGCAAGGGCTGGCGGCGCAGCGCCGTCGTCTCGCTGGCCGTGCCCGCCGACACCCGGGTCGAGGTGGGCGTGGTCGGCGCCGGAGCCGTCGTCTCCGGCGTCCGCGGCCCGTCGGTGGTCAAGGGCGTCACGGGCGACACGACCCTCGTCGGGCTCTCCGGCCCGGTGCGCGCCGACACGGTCTCCGGGAACCTGGAGGCCCAGGCCGTCACCGGCGACCTGCGCTTCAACTCCGTCTCCGGCGATCTCACCGTCGTCGAGGGCTCGGGCCCCTCCGTGCGGGCCGACTCGGTCAGCGGCTCGATGATCGTCGACCTCGATCCGGACGGGCCCACCGACATCCGCCTCACCAGCGTCTCGGGCGAGATCGCCATCCGGCTGCCGCAGCCGGCCGACGCCGATGTCGAGGCCAACACCGCCAGCGGCACCATCTCCAACGCCTTCGACGGTCTGCGGGTCCACGGCCAGTGGGGCGCCCACAAGATCACCGGACGGCTCGGCGCGGGCAACGGCAAGCTGCGCGCGACGACGGTGTCCGGATCCATCGCCCTGCTGCCCCGGCCCCCGCGCGAGGACGAGCCCTGGGACGCGGACGAGGCCCCCGTGGACAGCACACCGGGCACCACAAGGGAGAATGCCGGTTCCGGTTCGGGACCGGCCGCCTCCACCGCCGACCCGGCCGACGGCACGACCGACAAGAAGGTGCTCTGACATGCCTCCCGTCTTCGCCCACGGCCGCCTGCGCCTGTACCTGCTGAAGCTGCTGGACGAGGCCCCGCGCCACGGCTACGAGGTGATCCGCCTCCTGGAGGAGCGCTTCCAGGGCCTCTACGCGCCGTCGGCGGGCACGGTCTATCCGCGCCTGGCCAAGCTGGAGACCGAGGGTCTGGTCACCCACACCACCGAGGGCGGCCGCAAGGTGTACGCCATCACGGACGCCGGCCGGGCCGAACTGGCCGACCGCAGCGGGGAACTGGCCGACCTGGAGCTGGAGATCCGTGAGTCGGTCGCGGAGCTCGCCGCCGAGATCCGGGCCGACGTCCGCGGCGCGGCCGGTGATCTGCGGCGCGAGATGCGGGCGGCGGCCGGAGAGGCCCGCCGGGCCGGCGGCGCCAAGGGCGGTGACGAACGGGACGGCACCTTCGGGGACTTCGGCGATGTCACGGACTTCACCGAGAAGGAGGCGTGGCGCGCCGCCAAGGAGGAGATGCGCCGCGCCAAGCAGGAGTGGAAGGACCAGGCCCGGCGCGCCAAGGACGAGAGCCGCCGGGCCCGCGAGGAGGCCCAGCGGGCCCGGCGCCAGGCCAAGGAGGCCCAGGACCGGGCGCGCGCCCAGGCGCAGGAGGAGATGCAGCGCATCGCCCGGCGGGTCCAGGACCATGTGCAGGACCACTTCTCGCGGGGCGACTGGCCGACAGGCGTGCGCGAGGGCCTGACCGAACTGGCCAAGGAGTTCGGCGAGTTCGGGATGGACTTCGGCAAGGACTGGGCCTTCGGCCGGAGTTCCACCGCACAGCGGCCGCGCCCCGAGCACTCCGGGCCCCCGGAGGACTCGCGCAAGCCGCACCCGGAGTACTCCGAGACCCCGGAGGACTTCCCCGGCAGCTACGAACCCTCCTGGGCGCACGAGGACTCCACCGGAGACCCCGCCCGCGACCTGGACCGCCTGCTGGACCGCTTCCGCGACGACGTCCGCGACGCGGCCCGGGACCATGGCGTCACGGCCGACCAGCTCCGTGACGCACGCCGCCATCTGTCGACGGCGGCGGCACACCTCGCGGCGCTGCTGCGGGGGCCGAAGGTCTGACGGGGCCACCGCGGGAGGGGGCGCCTCGGTGCCCCCGGCCGTGGGTCCTCCCCGTCAGCCCGCCTTCCTGCCCTCTCCCCCGCCGTACAGAACCCGGGTCAGCGCCTCGTGGGTCACGCCGTGGTCGGCGAGGACCTCCGCGGGCACGCCCGGCCGGGTGGCGAGGGCGAGCAGCAGATGCTCGTCGCCGATGTGCCGATCGCGTCGGGCGACGGCGATGCGCAGTGCCCGTTCGAGGGTGTCCTTGGCCTCCCGGCTGAAGGAACGGCGCCCGGACCACCACCCCTTGTCCTTGCGGTCGCCGGACATCGCCCCGACGCCGTGCACCTCCTCGACCCGGGCGACGATCTGCGCGACGTCGATCCCGAGCCCCGCGAGCGCGTCGGCATCCGCCTGGGACAGTCCGGCCAGCCGCCGCGCCTCGCCGAGCGCGTCCCGCACCGACTGTTTGCGCTCCGCCAGCCCCAGCGCGGCCAGCGCGAAGGAGGCTCGGCTGCCTTCCCGGTCGAGCAGGGCGAGGAGCAGGTGGTCGGCGTCCACGGTGTGGGCCCCCGCCCGTTCCGCGAGCTCGACCGCACCCTTCACCACATCCCGGGCGTCCTTCGTGAACCGCTCGAACATCAATGCCTCCCGTACTTCTTGTGCACGGCCTGCCTGCTTACGCCGAGTTCCGCGGCGATTTCCTGCCACGACCAGCCCTGGTTGCGCGCGCCGCGCACCTGCACCGCCTCCAGCTGCTCCAGCAGCCGGCGCAGTGCGGCGACGGCACGCAGTCCGACCCGCGGATCGCGGTCGCCCGCCCGCTCGGCGAGATCCGTAGCTTCGCTCATACCGTCAACCTATGTTGACACCAGGCAGATGTCAACCATGGTTGACATCCGGGGCAGGCGAAAGGCGGGCCCGGAGAACCCGAACCCGCCCGTCCACCTACCTGCCGACCTGCCTGGAACCCGAGGTCAGTTGCTGAGCACGATCTTTCCGAACTGCTCCCCCGACTCCATCCGCTCGAAGCCCTCTCGCGCCCGGTCGAGCGGGAGCACCTCGTCGATGACGGGCCGCACACCGGTCGCGGCGCAGAAGGACAACAGGTCCTCCAGCTCGTCCTTGGTGCCCATCGTGGAGCCGACGATCTTCAGCTCCAGGAAGAAGATCCGGGTCAGCTCGGCGTGCGAGGGCCGGTCGCCGCTGGTCGCCCCCGAGATGACGAGCGTGCCGCCGGGCCGCAGCGACTTGACCGAGTGCGACCAGGTCGCCGCGCCCACGGTCTCGATGACGGCGTCCACCCGCTGCGGCAGCCGCGCACCCGACTCCACCGCCTCCACGGCACCCAGCTCCACGGCCCGCTTTCGCTTGGCCTCGTCCCGGCTGGTGGCGAAGACCCGGAGCCCCGCCGCCTTCCCGAGCACGATCGCGGCCGTGGCGACACCGCCGCCGGCGCCCTGCACGAGCACGGAGTCACCGGGCCGTACGCCCGCGTTGGTGAAGAGCATCCGGTACGCCGTCAGCCAGGCCGTGGGCAGACAGGCGGCCTCCTCGAAGGACAGCTCCTTCGGCTTGGGCAGCACGTTCCACGTCGGCACGGCGACCTGCTCGGCGAAGGTGCCCTGGTAGCGCTCGGTGAGGATGGAACGGGGTTCCCTGGGGCCGACCCCGTGACCGCTCTGGCCGATGACGGAGTGCAGGACGACCTCGTTGCCGTCCTCGTCCACGCCGGCGGCGTCACAGCCGAGGATCATCGGCAGCTTGTCCTCTGCGAGGCCGACGCCGCGCAGGGACCACAGGTCATGGTGGTTGAGGGAGGCGGCCTTGACGTTGACGACGCTCCAGCCGGGGCGGGCCTCGGGGGCGGGGCGCTCCCCCAACTCAAGGCCGGTGAGCGGCTGGTCGCGGTCGATTCGGGCGGCGTAGACGGCGAACATGATGTTGACGATAGGGGGCGCGTCTGTCATCCGGTACCGGGCGGCACTGTGAGACATGCCCTCTTGCGTTCGGACCTGCGCGGCCCACGCCGAACCACCCACCCGGCCCAACCCCCGGGTAAAGAAATGACCCCGGCCGAAAACCCGACCGGGGTCATCCCTCCTACAGCTCAGCTCACCGCCGAGCCACGCCCTCCGCCCGCGCCGCGGCGGCGACGGCCGCCGTCACCGCGGGGGCGACCCGCTCGTCGAACGGCGACGGGATCACGTAGTCCGCTGCAAGGTCGTCGCCGACCACCGACGCCAGCGCCTCGGCGGCCGCGATCTTCATGCCCTCCGTGATCCGGGAGGCCCGGACCTGGAGCGCCCCGGCGAAGATGCCGGGGAACGCGAGCACGTTGTTGATCTGGTTCGGGAAGTCCGAGCGCCCGGTGGCCACGACGGCCGCGTACTTGTGCGCGACGTCGGGGTGCACCTCGGGGTTCGGGTTGGCCATCGCGAAGACGAAGGCCCCCTCCGCCATGGACGCCACCGCGGGCTCCGGCACCGTACCGCCGGAGACGCCGATGAAGACGTCGGCCCCGGCCAGGGCGTCCTCCAGCGAGCCGGTCAGGCCGGCCTTGTTGGTGAACCCGGCGACCTCGCGCTTGACGTCGGTGAGGTCCGAGCGGTCGGCCGAGATGATGCCCTTGCGGTCGGCGAGCGCGACATCCCCGATACCGGCCTCGACCAGCATCTTGGCGATGGCGACACCGGCCGCACCCGCGCCCGAGATGACGGCCCGCAGCTGCCCGATCTCGCGCCCGCTCAGCCGGGCGGCGTTGCGCAGCGCGGCCAGCGTCACGACCGCCGTGCCGTGCTGGTCGTCGTGGAAGACCGGGATGTCCAGCCGCTCCTGGAGCTTGCGCTCGATCTCGAAGCACCGGGGCGCCGAGATGTCCTCCAGGTTCACGCCGCCGAAGGAGGGCGCGAGCCGCACCACGGTCTCGACGATCTCGTCGACCCCGGTGCAGGACAGCGCGATCGGGACCGCGTCCACGCCGCCGAACTGCTTGAAGAGGATCGCCTTGCCCTCCATCACGGGGAGGGAGGCCTCGGGCCCGATGTCGCCGAGTCCGAGCACGGCCGTACCGTCGGTCACCACCGCGACGACGGACGACTTCCAGGTGTAGTCGTGCACCAGCTCGGGCTGCTCGGCGATCGCGCTGCACACCTTCGCGACGCCGGGCGTGTACGCCAGGGACAGGTCGTCCTTGTCCTTGACCGGCACGGTGGCCTGCACAGCCATCTTGCCGCCGCGGTGGAGCGCGAACGCCGGATCGAAGGAATCGAGGGGCTCGGCCCCGCCGTCCTGATCGGTACTGCTCTCGCTGCGAGGATTGACAATCTCCGCTGCCACTTTGTCTGACCCCTTAGATATTCATGGTTTGAGGGTGGCCACTCCTGGTGAGAAGTGGGCGGGCACCGCGCACGGCCCAGGCTGTTGCTGCATGCGGGCCGGTGCGCGACGGGCGCGCCGCACACGCGCCCTGAGCCCCGGATGAGGGGTGTAAAGCACCTTCTTACCGGACGACCGGCTTCGAGGACGAGTCCAATACGTGCAAGCTCACATGGCGGAACGAAGAACGATCATCGATCACCGGATATCGGTGACATGAATCATGTGCACCTATATGGACAAGTCGCCCGGGCCCCCTTGACGGGCGCCGGAGCCACGGTCAGGTGCCTTCTCAGCGGCCCTGCCGGTCATCCGCATCCTGAGACAGGCCGGAGATCTTCCGGCCGGAAGGGGAGATTCCCGTAGAAGGTGCGGTCGTGATGTACCGACCTGGTGGGGTTCGGGTGTCACCCGTTATCCGATTTTGACATAGCGAGCCCCCTGAATGGCTCAGTCCGAATGGCAAGATGCCGTAATCACACGAGGTCGCGACACTCGAAGGCGTGTGCTCTCGTCGACCCAAGGCCTCTGCCGACCCCATCGGCAGGTGCCCGCCCCATCGGCAACTCCACCCATCCGCCGGAGGAACCCACCATGACCGCAAGCACCACCCGTCGTACGACCGCCGCGCGCTCCCGGCTGGCAGCGGTCGGCTCGATCGCGGTCGCAGGCGCTCTGCTGCTCACCGGCTGCGGCGACCAGACCAAGGACGACAGCAGCGAGACCGAGACGACGAAGAGCTCGGCCCCGCTGGCCGACAAGCTTCCGGCTGCCATCGCCAGTAAGGGCGTCATCAAGGTCGGCTCCGACATCGCTTACGCGCCGGTGGAGTTCAAGGACGACTCCGGCAAGACGGTCGGCATCGACCCCGACATCGCCGCGGCGATGGGCAAGCAGCTCGGCGTGACGTTCGAGTTCCAGAACGCCACCTTCGACACCCTCATCGGTGGTCTGGCCTCCAACCGGTACGACATCGCGATGTCGGCCATGACCGACACGAAGGACCGCCAGGAGGGCATCGACGGCGACACCGGCAAGAAGGTCGGCGACGGCGTCGACTTCGTCGACTACTTCACCGCCGGTGTCTCGCTGTACACCAACGCGGGCGACACCCAGGGCATCAAGACCTGGGACGACCTGTGCGGCAAGACGATGGCCGTGCAGCGCAACACCTTCTCGCACGACCTTGCCAAGGACCAGTCCAAGAAGTGCACGGACGGCGGCAAGAAGGAACTCAAGATCGAGGACTTCGCCACCAACCCGGAGGCCGAGACCCGGATGCGCTCCAAGGGCGCCGACGTCGTCTCCGCCGACTTCCCGATCGCCGCGTACTCCGTGAAGAACGCGGGCGGCGGCAAGTACTTCGAGATCGTCGGCGACCAGGTCGAGGCGGGCCCCTACGGCATCGCGGTGTCCAAGGAGGACACCGAGCTGCGTGACGCCCTGCAGGCCGCCGTCCAGGCCATCATCGACAACGGCGAGTACGAGAAGATCATCAAGAAGTGGGGCGTCGAGGACGGCGCGATCACCGAGGCCAAGATCAACGGCGGTTCCTGATCCCCGTCTCGGCACTACCGTTCTGAAAGGCTCCACCCGTGACTGTTGACGTCAACAAGACGGACGGTCCCGCTGACCCCACGCCGCCCGCCGGACCGGAGGCCATCAAGGCCATCCCGGTCCGGCACCCGGGGCGTTATGTGTCCGCGGTTCTCGCGATCGCCATCCTCGGCGCGATCGTCTACGCCTTCGCGCAAGGCAACATCAACTGGGACGCGATTCCCGAGTACTTCTTCGACGACCGCATCTTGCACGGCGTCTGGAACACCCTGCTGCTCACCGTGCTCTCCATGGTGATCGGTATCGCGGGCGGCATCCTGCTCGCCGTGATGCGCCTGTCGAAGAACCCGGTGACCTCGTCGATCGCGTGGTTCTACATCTGGTTCTTCCGGGGCACCCCGGTCCTGGTCCAGCTGTTCGTGTGGTTCAACCTCGGCCTGGTCTTCGAGTACATCAACCTCGGCCCGATCTACAAGGACTATTGGTCGTCCTTCATGACGCCGCTGCTGACGGCGCTGCTCGGGCTCGGCCTCAACGAGGCCGCGTACATGGCGGAGATCTGCCGTGCCGGTCTGCTCTCGGTCGACGAGGGCCAGACCGAGGCGTCGCACGCGCTCGGCATGAGCCACACCAAGACGCTGCGCCGGATCGTCATCCCGCAGGCGATGCGCGTGATCGTGCCGCCGACGGGCAACGAGGTCATCAACATGCTGAAGACGACCTCGCTCGTCTCGGCGGTGCAGTTCGCCGACCTGTTCAAGGAGGCTCAGGACATCGGTCAGAACGCGGGCTCCACGGTGGAGATGTACTTCCTCGCCGCCGCCTGGTACCTGATCATGACCTCGATCCTCAGCGTCGGCCAGTACTACATCGAGCGGCACTACGCGCGCGGTTCGTCCCGCAGCCTGCCCCCGACGCCCATGCAGCGTTTCAAGGCGGCCGTACTGCCTACTCGTCGCCCGAAGGGAGTCACGGCATGACGGACGTGACGAAGCAGCCCTCCGAGGACTCGGCGCCGGCCCAGGCCATGGTGAAGGCCGAGGCCGTCCACAAGTCCTTCGGCCACATCGATGTCCTCAAGGGCATCGACCTGGAGGTGAAGACCGGCGAGGTCTTCTGCCTCATCGGCCCCTCCGGCTCCGGCAAGTCGACCTTCCTCAGGTGCATCAACCACCTGGAGAAGATCAACGGCGGACGGCTGTACGTCGACGGCGAGCTCGTCGGCTACCGCCAGAAGGGCGACAAGCTGTACGAGCTCAAGGACAGCGAGGTCGCACGGCAGCGCCGGGACATCGGCATGGTGTTCCAGCGGTTCAACCTGTTCCCGCACATGACGGCCGTCGAGAACGTCATGGAGGCGCCCATCCAGGTCAAGGGCGTCGGCAAGAGCAAGGCCCGGGAGCGCGCCCGGGAGCTGCTGGAGAAGGTCGGCCTGGGTGACAAGGCTGGCAACTACCCCTCGCAGCTCTCCGGCGGCCAGCAGCAGCGGGTGGCCATCGCCCGTGCGCTGGCGATGGACCCGAAGCTGATGCTGTTCGACGAGCCGACCTCGGCCCTGGACCCGGAGCTGGTCGGTGACGTCCTCGACGTCATGCGCGACCTGGCCGAGTCCGGCATGACGATGGTCGTCGTCACCCACGAGATGGGCTTCGCCCGCGAGGTGGGCGACAACCTCGTCTTCATGGACGGCGGTGTGGTGGTCGAGTCCGGCAACCCGCGCGACGTCCTGACGGACCCGCAGCACGAGCGCACGAAGGCGTTCCTGTCGAAGGTCCTGTAGAACGGCGGAAGGGGCGGTACGGGATTCCCGTACCGCCCCTTCGTGCTGCTAGGGCCGCAGCTCCGGCTTCAACGCCAGTTCGCGCAGCTGCTCGCGGGTGATCGGGTAGCTCTTGAGCAGCGGGCCCGGGGAGCCCTCGCCGAGGTAGCCGGTGATGTCGTGGATGCGCAGCAGGCTGCCGTCCGTAAGCTCCAGGCTCGCCTCCAGTGACGGCCCCCAGTTGGGGTGCGTGCCCTCCTCGCCGACAGTGCCGCTCCACTCCCAGACGGACAGCTGTGTGCCGTCGGGCAGTTGCTCGGTCTCGCAGTTCTTCACCCCGGAGTCGGGGGCCTCGGTGACCTCCGAGCACAGATCCTGCCCGAACCCACCGCTCTTCAGCTCCGCCTCCTTCGCGGTGACGCCCCGCACGGTGATGTACCCGACGCCGCCGTCCCGCTCGACGGCGTAGTCACCGTCGTACGGCCCCACGTCCTTGGGCAGCTTCGCGTCGGGCACCATCTTGACCAGCCGCAGCAGCGACACCTCCTTGACGTCCCCGATCCCGTCCGGCAGCAGTTCTACGAACCCGTCGGCACCGGTGGACTGTCCGCCGCCCGTGGGCGCCGCCGCCACGCTCGCTCCCCCGCCGTCCGGCAGCACCCCGGACCCCAGCACGAGACCGCCCGCGACGACGGCCGCCACCGCGCCGGTCACCGCGGCCCGCCGCCGCCACCGCAGCCGCGCGGCGCGCGCGAAGACGACCTCGCTGCCCCGGTCGGCCGGCACCGGCACCTGGTCGACGGCCCGTCCGAGCAGCTCCCGGACGGACTGGTTGTCGTTCATACGTGTTCCTCCCGCACCGCGGCCCTCAGCGCCGCGAGTCCCCTGGCCGTATGGCTCTTGACCGTGCTCTCCCGCATCCCGAGCAGTTCGGCGGTGGCTGCCACGCTGAGGTCCTCCCAGTAGCGCAGCACCAGCACCGCCCGCTGCTTGGGCGCGAGCCCTGCGAGAGCGGCCCGCACCATCAGTCCGGTGTCGCTGTCGACCAACTGCCCCGGTACGTCCGGCAGTTCGCCGTACGCGTGCTCCCGGCGCCAGAACCGGCGGCGGGCCGAGATGAACGTGTTGACCAGCGTCTTGCGCGCATAGGCGTCCAGGTTGTCCAGCCGCCCGTGTCTGCGCGCGCCGAGGACGACCTTGACCAGCGTCGTCTGGACGAGGTCCTCCGCCTCGTCGCGGTTGCCGCACAGCAGATAGGCACTGCGGAACAGTGCCGTGCGTCTGCCCGCGACGAAGGCGTGCAGAGCCGCTTCCGCGCCCCGCGTCATCCCCCACCCCTTCCGGTTGTCTGCGGACCTTCTCACCCCTTCCAGTGCGGTGGGGGGCGGCCAGGGACGCGGAAGAGGCGGTACGAATTTTTCGTACCGCCTCTTCCTGGGGGAACCGGTGCCTACTTCAGGGCCAGCAGCAGCGTGTCCGAGGGCGAGCACCACACCGGCCGCGCCTCGGTGAAGCCCTTCTCGCGCAGCACGCGCGCGTGCCACGCGACGGACGGCATGTCGCCGTCGGCGTGCTCGCCGTAGATCTCGAAGCGGCGGGCGGTCGGGGCGGCGAGGACGGGGTCCTTGGCGGCGACCTGCCACCACTCGGCCCAGTCCAGGGCGCCGTCCTGCTTGGCCTGATCCGTGCCCGCGTGGCGCTGGGCCTGCTCGGCCGCGTTGATCCGGGGCGTGGTGTCGTCGATCATGTGGTCCGCGTTCATGAAGACACCGCCGTCGCGGACGAGTTCCGCGACCTGACCGTAGAGGGCCGCGAGGGGTTCGCTGTACAGCCAGTGCAGGGCCGTGGCGGTCAGGACGGCGTCGTACGAGTCGTGCGGCAGCTTCGCCGTCCAGTCGGGGTCCTTGAGATCGGCGGTGACGAACGTGACCCGCTCGTCGCCGGCGAAGGTGCCCCGGGCGATGGTGAGGAGCGCCGGGTCGAGGTCGACGCCGGTGCTGGTGGCCTCCGGGAAGCGGGCGAGGAGCCGGGCCGTGATGGTGCCCGTGCCGCAGGCGAGGTCGAGGACACGCGGGGCGGGGCCGACGAGGGCCTCGACCATGTCCAGCATGATCCGGAAGCGATCCTCCCGGTCGGGCATGTACATCTCCTGCTGGCGGTCCCAGCTCTCCTGCCACGCCTGCCAGTCGGTTCCGGTTGTCGTCGTCATGGAAGCCCCCTCTTTGTACGCATGCGTAATACCCTGGATGCAGGAGCAGGTGTTACCCGACCCGCACGACGACCATAGAACGCCTCTGTAAGGACTACAAGTGGAACTGGCCTATTACTCGGACTACGCCTTGCGTCTCGTCAACAGCGAGGACCCGGCCCGGGGCAAGGACACGCTCACCTCGGTCGAGGCCGTCCGCGACCTGTTCGGCGTCAGCAAGGACGCCGCGCGCCGCGCCACCGAGGCCGACGTCACCCGCTTCCGCTCGGTCCGTGCGCGGCTCAGGGCGGTCTTCGAGGCGGCCGACGGCGGCGACGAGACCCTGGCGGTGAACCTGCTGAACTCCCTGCTGCTGGAGTTCCCCGTCAGCCCGCAGATCTCCGGGCACGACACCCGTGACGACAACGGCCGTCCGCTGTGGCACATGCACCTGGCGGACCACCCGTCGAACGCGACCGCCGGCTACGCCGCCATCGCGGCGATGGGCCTCGCCTTCCATCTCACGGAGTACGGCGTGGACCGCCTCGGCCTGTGCGAGGCAGCGCCGTGCCGCAACGCCTATCTCGACACCTCGACCAACCGGTCCCGGCGCTACTGCTCCGACCGCTGCGCCACCCGCGCCAACGTGGCGGCCTACCGCGCCCGCAAGCGCCTTGAGGCGGACCGGTCGGAGAAAACGGGCCGCACGGCCGACGCCGCCCAGCGCGCCAGCGCGAACGGCGAACGCTGATCGGCCTTGCGCGGCCGGTACCGCAAGCGCACCTTGCCCAGTACCAACTCCTCGGGGACGGTCCCGTAGTCCGTGCTGTCCCCGCCCGCGTACGCGTTGTCCCCGAGCACCCACCAGCCGCCCTCGCGCCGCTCCGCGGCCCGCTTGACGACCAGCAGGTCCTGCTGGAACGGATGACGCAGAACGACCACGTCACCGGGCCGGATCCGGGCCCCGTAGTGCACCACCAGCCGGTCCCCGTGGTTCAGCGTGGGCACCATGGACGGCCCGGTCACCTCGGCCGGCCCGAAGGGCAGCAACGGCCGCCCGCGCTCGGTCTCCTGCGACAGTTCCGGCATCACCGGCACCTCCCCGGTCCTTTCCTCCACCAGTCTCAGTCTGACCCCGGACTTTTGTCCTAAGCCCATGGGGGCACTCGCGAAAACCCGTCCCGCAGGGAGTAATGTCCCACCTGAGAAGACGATCACGAGGAAGGAATGCTCCATGCTTTCCCGCCTGTTTGCCCCCAAGGTGAAGGTCAGCGCGCACTGCGACCTGCCCTGCGGTGTGTACGACCCTGCCCAGGCCCGCATCGAGGCGGAGTCGGTGAAGGCCGTCCAGGACAAGATGGCCGCCAACGACGACCCGCACTTCCAGGCCCGCGCCACCGTCATCAAGGAGCAGCGCGCCGAGCTCGCGAAGCACCACGTGTCGGTCCTGTGGAGCGACTACTTCAAGCCGCCGCACTTCGAGAAGTACCCGGAGCTGCACCAGCTGGTCAACGACGCCCTGAAGGCCCTGTCGGCCGCCAAGGCGTCCACCGACCCGGCCACCGGTCAGAAGGCTCTGGACTACATCGCCCAGATCGACAAGATCTTCTGGGAGACGAAGAAGGCCTGACGGTCTTCGCACGCTCCTGACCGGCGGTCGGTGCACCACCGCAGGTCATCTGCTTGCTGCTTGCCGAAGGGGTCCGACCGGTCATCGGTCGGACCCCTTCGTTCGTTGCCGGCGCCCTCAGGCGGCCGGGTGCGGCTCCCGCGCCCCCACCCTGCGGGCGAGCCGGCCCAGCAGCACGGCGTTGAACAGCCCTGCCGAGGCCGTGATGGCGGAGAAGAGCAGCGGGGTCAGCCAGGAGTCGCCCGCGGGCATCGCCAGGATGGCGAGGAAGCTGAACGGCGCCGTGGTGATCAGCGGATAGATGGCCGCGAACCCGGGGTCGGGCGACAGGTACACGGCGTAGAGGAAGAAGCCCAGCGCCGCCGCGACCACGGCGAGGTAGCCGCGCGCCAGCCAGTTGTCCACGGCGGGCGCCAGCAGGGCACGGATCCCGCGCGTAGTGGACGAACCCGACCTCGCGGTGGACGAAACCGACCTCGCGGCGAGGGCGCCGAGCACGGCGGCGTTCACGAGGGCGCACAGCAGGAGCAGTACGGCCGTGAAGGTGAGAGCCAGCACCTGGGCCGCGCCGCCGCCCTCGGTACCGGGGCCGAAGGGCAGGAGCATGCCCAGGAAGGACCAGGGCGCCGTGAGCATCAGAGGGCCCGCGGCGAGGGGGCTGTCCGGGGCAAGGAGCGCGGCCGCGACGGAGGCGCCGAAGACGGCCAGATAGCCCCGGCCGAGCCAGTTGCCGGTGGCGAGCGAGAGCAGCCGGCGCAGGCGCGGAAGGCGGCGCGGGAGGGAGTCGTTCGTCATCGTGGGTTCCTCTGGTCGGTCCGTGGTCGGTGCGTTCTCCACGATGGACCGGCCGGCGCGTTCGGACATGAGTACGGATGCTTAGCCCACCTGGGGGCACCGGCCCTGATCGATAGGGCAAACGCCTGCCCCTGAGCCGCCAACTCCGATACTTTGCCCTTGCGTTCAGTGCTCGGACATACAGCGCAAGAGCGCGTGAACAGGGGGAATCATGAAAATCGTGACCAGGGATCAGCTCGGCTGGCCCACGTCCGCCGCTCCGACCCAGACGTCCACCAAGGGCGTCAAGGTGCACTACGAGGGCTCACCCGTCTCCAAGAAGCTCCTCACGGATCACGACGCCTGCATCGACGAATGGCAGCAGATCCGCAAGTCGCACCTGGCGAACAAGGTGGAGAACTACTCCGACATCGCCTACAACTACGGCGCCTGCCCGCACGGCTTCCTGCTGGAGGGCCGCGGCCTCGGCCGCCGCACCGGCGCCAACGGCAACCAGGACCTCAACAAGGGCCACTACGCCATCGTCGGCCTCGTCGGCAGCGAAGGCCTGACCGAGCCCACGGACGCCATGCTCTCCGCGATCCGCGACGGCATCGAGCTGCTGCGCAAGCACGGCGCGGGCAAGGAGATCAAGGGTCACCGCGACGGACATGCGACCGCCTGCCCGGGCAAGGCGCTGTACGCATGGGTCCAGGACGGCGCGCCCCGGCCCGGGAGCATCGAGACGAAGCCCGGCACCGGCGCCACCGGCCCGGCCAGGCCGAAGCACGAGCCGTACCCCGGCGCCGACTTCTTCCTGAAGGACGGCAAGCCCGCGCTCGGCAAGAAGTCGCCGATCTTCACCGCCATGGGCAAACGGCTCGTCGCCGAGGGCTGCGGCCGCTACGAGGTCGGCCCCGGCCCGACGCTCGGCACGGCGGACGTCGAGAGCTACGAGGCCTGGCAGCACAAATGCGGCTTCACCGGCGCGAACGCGAAGTGGCCGCCCGGGAGGACCACTTGGGACAAGCTCAAGGTCCCCAACGTCTAGGGCCTCGGCCCGAAACGTCTAGGCGCTCCGCCCGAACCCGCCCGAACCCGTCCGACACCAGCCGGGACGCCCAGCGCCGCAGTGCCTCCTCCACCGGAGGGTGGTGCAGGCCGGCGGCGCGGGCCAGCCGGTCGGCGGATCCGGTGTCGTAGCGCTCCTCGGAGAGAAACGTGAGCGTCTCCGGATCCGCGCCGGTCAGTGCCCGGGGCAGGCGGCGGATCAGGCCGACGGGGAGGGTGAACCTGGGCGCCCTGACGCCCAGGTGGCCCGCAAGGAGCGCGACCAGGTCCGGCAGGAGGGGTGTTGCCGGGTCGAGCACGGTGTGGCGGGTCACCGGGCCGTCCTGGTCCGAGTCGGGTACCGCCGCCAGGAACCGGGCCAGGTAGTCGATGGTCACGACGGGGACGAAGGTACGTCGGCTGCCGGCCAGGGCAGGGAGGCGGCCCGTCCACAGTTGTTCGACGAGAGCGGCCAGGCCGATGTACTGGCCCGCCTCCCCGGTGGTCGAATGCCCGATCACTGTGCTGGGGTTGACCACCGTGAGGGGCACGCCGAGTTCCGGCGCCGTGACGCGCACGGCCGCGTCACCCTCCGTCTTGGACGCCTCGTAGGCACCCAACTCCGCGTACATCAGGCGGGATTCGGCGGGCGGGTACGGGAAGCGCGGCCGATGCACGCCGCTCACCCGGTAGCCGGACAGATGGACGAGCCTGCGCAGGCGCGGGCGCGTCGCCGACCAGCGGAGCACGTTCAGCGCCCCGTCCACATTGGCCGCGCGTGCCTCGTCGGCGGTCAGGCCGAACCGGTAGAGCGCGGCGGTGTTGAACACGTCGCGGACGTCGCCGAGCACCTCCTCGTCGTGCGGGGCGAGTCCGAGGCCGGGCCGGGTGATGTCGGCGGCCACGGTGGCCAGGGCGCGGTCGTCGCCGCCGTGCCCGCGCAGCCAGCCGCGCAGTTCCCGGTCGCGTGCGCTGCCGCTGCCGTCGCGCACCGCGGCGGCGACCGGCTCGCCCCGGCCGAGGAGTTCGAGCACGAGCCAGCGTCCGGTGAAGCCGGTGGCGCCGAGGACCAGGGTGGAACCGCTCATGTGACCCTCCAGAATGTAGACCGGTCTGCATATTTTTAGGTGCCGAAGGTGCCGAAGGCGCCGGAGGCGCCGAGAGGGCTGCCGATGAGAGCGCCCGCCCCTGTCACTCGGCGAGCAGCAACTCCACCGCCCGCGCCGCCTGCGCGAGCGGCAGCCGGCTGTGCTGCACCTGCGCCAGCAGCACGGCCCCCTCCACCTGCGCAAGGACGGCGCCCGCCGCCGCCTCCGCGGCCGCGGCCCGCCACCCCTCCGCAACCAGCCGGTCGGCCAGCGCCTGCTGCCACCGCCCGTACGCCTCGGCGCAGACATCGCGCAACTCCTCATTGCCGCCCGCCACTTCGAGCGCCACGGTCGCCAGCGGGCAGCCCTTGCCGTAGTCGGAGTTCTCCATCCGCTCGGCGAAGACGTCGAGCAGCCGGCGGACGATCTCCAGCGCGGACAGCCGGTCGGCGCCCAGCGACGCGA
The DNA here is from genome assembly GCF_040686775.1 of Streptomyces sp. NPDC079141. NCBI lineage: Bacteria > Bacillati > Actinomycetota > Actinomycetes > Kitasatosporales > Streptomycetaceae > Streptomyces > Streptomyces sp. NPDC079141. The sequence continues at coordinate 191,571 of NZ_JBFBLP010000014.1, forward strand.
TCAGGTCGCCGACCTCCTGGCCGCTCTCCGTCAGCGCCGCCGCGACCAGCTGGTCCTTGCCCGCGGGGAAGTGGAAGTACAGGGAGCCGCGCGGGGCACCGCTTTCCGCCAGCACCTGGTTCAGGCCCGTGCCGAAGTAGCCCCGCGCCTCGATCAGCGTGCGCGTGGCGGCGATCAGCCGGGAGCGCGTCTCCTCGCCCTTGACACCCATGACGGCGACAATAGACCGGTCTGCATATTCTTCGCCACCCCTCTTCAGCGCCGTCCGGGGTCGTGCGATCCTGGCCGGGTGACCACCGAGGATCTCGTCCGGCTGCGGCAGGCGCGCGACCGGATCAACCGCGAGTACGCCGAGCCCCTCGACGTCCCCGCGCTCGCCCAGACCGCGCTGATGTCCCCGGGCCACTTCCAGCGCAGCTTCCGGGCCGCGTTCGGCGAGACGCCGTACAGCTATCTCATGACCCGCCGCATCGAACGGGCCAAGGCGCTGCTGCGCCGCGGCGACCTCACCGTCACCGAGGTCTGCATGGAGGTCGGCTGTACCTCGCTAGGTTCCTTCAGCTCGCGCTTCACGGAGCTGGTCGGCGAGACCCCGAGCGCCTACCGGGCGCGTTCGCACGAGGACGGCGCGGCGATCCCGCCGTGCGTGGCCCGCCGCTTCACGCGGCCGAAACGGTCGTAGCGTCCTAGCCTGCTGGCATGGACATCAAACTGAAGCAGTGCTTTCTCGCCGTCGACGACCACGACAAGGCGATCGCCTTCTACCGCGACGTCCTGGGCCTGGAGGTCCGCGGTGACGTCGGTTTCGAGGGGATGCGGTGGGTGACCGTCGGCTCGCCGGCGCAGCCCGACGTGGAGATCGTGCTGGAGCCGCCCGCCGCGGACCCGGACACCTCCCCCGCCGACAAGGAGGTACTGGCCCAGCTGCTCGCCAAGGGCGTGCTGCGCGGGGTCAACTTCACCACCGCCGACTGCGACGCCCTGTACGAGCGGGTGCGGGAGTCCGGCGCCGACGTGATCCAGGAGCCGATGGACCAGCCGTACGGCGTGCGCGACTGCGCGTTCCGGGACCCGGCCGGGAACGCGCTGCGGTTCATGGAGCCCAGGCGCTGACCTGACCTACGATCGCGTCCATGACCATCCGCTGGACTTACGCCTTCGTCGACCGCCCCGCCGGGCTCCTCGGCCGCGCCTGCGAGTTCTGGACCGCCGTCACAGACACGCGGCTGTCCGAATTCCGGGGCGACCAGGGCGAGTTCGTCACTCTGCTGCCCGCTGCGGCCGACGCCTGCGTGAAGGTGCAGGGGGTCGACCAGGGAGATGGCGGCGCGCATCTCGACTTCGCCGTGGACGACGTAACGGGGTTCGTGAAGGAGGCGCTGCGGCTCGGGGCCGGCCTGGCGGCCGAGCACGAGGGGTGGGCCGTACTGCGCTCCCCCGCCGGCCAGTTGTTCTGCGCCGTGCCCTGGAACGGGGAGTCGGTCCGCCCGCCCGTGGTCAACGGAACCCGGCTGGACCAGGTGTGCCTGGACGTCCCGCCCTCGCTCCACGACGCCGAAGTCACCTTCTGGAGCGGGCTGTTGGCGGGCTGGGCGTCCCACCCCGGTTCCCTCCCCGAGTTCCATGTGGTCGAGCCCCCGGCCGGAATGCCGATCCGCCTTCTGCTCCAGCGCCTCGGCACCGATCGCCCCCTCTCCGCCCATCTCGACCTGGCCTGCGCGGACATCGCAGCGACCGGGGCCCGCCACGAGGAGCTGGGCGCGGAGACGGTCGCCCACGGCGCGCACTGGACGGTGATGCGCGACCCGGCCGGCGGCACGTACTGCCTGACGGGACGGAACCCGGAGACGGGCAGCCGCTAGCGGCTCATGCTGTAGTCGCACAGGACGACCGTCCCGTCGGACCGGGGGGACGGAGTGATGCCGGGGCCCGGGCAGTCGGAGTCCGCGTCCACCGACGGATAGGTGGCCGGCTGACGCCCGCGCGGCTCCCGCGGCTCGCCCGTGTCGTCCAGCCACAGGGTGAGCCCGCCGCCCACGGTCACCGCGACCGCCCACACCGCCACGGCCCACCGCCACCACCGGCGCCCGCCCGTCACGGCCACGGCTCCACGGCCACGACCGCCGCCACCGGGATCGGGCCGTACACATGCGGGAACTCCTCGGCGCCGGGCTTGGCCGCCTCGTACTTCAGCGGCACGTCGAGGAGATCGGGATCCACCACGAGGACCACGAGATCGTCCAGGTCCGCGAAGAAGGCCGCTGCCGTGCGCGGCAGTTGGGCGCGCGTCGAGCAGTGGATGAAGCCCTCCTCCCGGAGGGTCCTCCCGCGCGTCGAGATCTCGTACGTGCCCTTCGCGCGGGCCGCCTCCCACAGGGAGCGCTCGGTGAGGTGCAGGACGGTGTCGGTCATGGGTTCACGCTACGGCCTCAACCGCGCCGCCCGCCCCAGCAGATAGCGCTGCTCGGGCAGGCTCATGGTCTGTGCGGCCGCCGCCTCGTAGGCGGCGCGGGCCTCGTCGTAGGAGCCGGCGCGCTCCAGGAGGTGCGCGCGTACGGCTTCGAGGCGGTGGCCCAACTCCACGTTCAGGGTGCCCAGTTCGGACAGGCCCGCCTGGGGGCCGTGGACCATGGCCACGGCGACGGCACGGTTGAGGCGTTCGACGGGACCGGGGACGAGGTCCACCAGTACGTCGTAGAGGCCGAGGATCTCGCGCCAGTCGGTGGCCTCGGCGGACGGTGCCTCGTCGTGCACGGCGGCGATGGCCGCGCGCAGTTGGTAGGGGCCGGCCGGGCCGTGCGAGAGCGCGTGGGTGATCAGGGCCACGCCCTCCTCGATCGCGGCCTTGTCCCAGCGGTCGCGGTCCTGCTCGTCGAGGGGCACAAGGTCGCCGTGCGGGCCGGTACGAGCCTCGCGGCGGGCGTCGGTGAGCAGCATGAGGGCGAGCAGGCCGGTCACCTCGCCGTCGTCCGGGAGCAGCCGGTGGACCGTGCGGGTCAGGCGGATGGCCTCGCCGGCGAGGTCGCGCCGCTGGAGGGACGGGCCCGAGGTCGCCGTATAGCCCTCGTTGAAGATCAGGTACAGCGTCTGCAGGACGGCCGGCAGCCGCTCGGCCCAGTTGTCCGGGCGGCCGAAGTCCGCCCCGCGCACCTTCTGCTTGGCGCGGCTGATGCGCTGGGCCATGGTCGCCTCGGGGACCAGATGGGCACGGGCGATCTCGGCCGTGGTCAGACCGCCGACCGCGCGCAGGGTGAGCGCGATCTGCGCGGGCGGGGTGAGGTCGGGGTGGCAGCACAGGAAGAGCAGGGACAGGGTGTCGTCCTCGCGGGGAGCCCCGTCCGCCCCGGACGCCAGGCGCTCGCCGAGCGCCGCCGCCTTCTCCTCCCGCGCCCGCCGGGCGTCGTCCGCGCGCAGCGCGTCGGTGAGCCGCCGCGAGGCCACCTTGATCAGCCAGCCGCGCGGGTTGTCCGGCACCCCGGCCGAGGGCCACTGCCCGGCGGCGGCGAGCAGCGCCTCCTGTACGGCGTCCTCGGCGGCGTCGAAGTGGCCGTAGCGGCGGACGAGTGCGCCGAGGACCTGCGGCGCGTGGCGGCGCAGCAGGTGCTCGACGGTGTCGTTCATGGGGCTCAGACGTCTCCGGTGTCCTCGCCGATGGGCCGGATCACGACCGGGTACTCCGGCGCCCCTTCGGGCACGGGGCACTGGGTGACGCGTGCGGCGATCTCGGTGACCCGTTCCAGGCTCGCGCAGTCGAGGACCCAGTAGCCGGCCAGCAGCTCCTTGGTCTCGCTGTACGGGCCGTCGGTGATCACGGGCTTGCCGTCCGCGCCGCGGCTGACGAGCCGGGTCTTTGCGGGCTCGACCAGACCCTGGGCGTCGACCAGCTCGCCGGACTCGGCGAGGTCGTCGTTGATCGCGCCCATGTGGGCGAACATCGCCTGGATGTCCTTCTCGGTCCAGGCCGCCGGGGAGTGCTCGGACGTCCTGCCCTGCATCGCCTCGTAGTCCGCCTGCGTTCCCTGCACCATGACCAGGTACTTCATGACTGAAGCTCCTTCGGTTCGCGCCACCCGTCGGGCGGCTCTCACAGGGGACGTCGGAGCCGGACCCGGGTTCTCGACATGGTTCGGGACGGCGGTTCAGGAATTTCTCGTGGCGGGCTCTTCCGGTTCCTCGGGCTCGCTCCGGGGCGCGGGGTGCTCGGGGTGCCTGTGGCGCGGATGGTGTACGTGGTGGTGGTGCGGGTCGTAAAAGTCTTCCTCGGCGCCTTCTTCGACGTAGGCCTCGCAGTCGGGGTTGCGGCACGGGCCGGCCACCCAGAGCGGGACCCAGGCGCCCAGCGTCTTGTGACGCCGGACGACTGTTTCGACGGACTGTCCGCAGACGGGACATGCATGTGCATCGCTGCCCATGCCCCCAGGGTAGGCCGGTCAGCGCTTGCGTGCGTAGGTACGCACCAGAACTCCGTTGTCGAACGTGCGCACCCCCTCCAGGGTGAAGTCGGTGACGGCGAAGTCGGCGCCGAACATCGGCATGCCCGCGCCGTAGACCTGCGGGTAGGTCTTGATGACGAGCTCGTCGACCTCGTCGAGGAGTTCGCCCGCCACCCGTGAGCCGCCGCAGAGCCAGATGCCGAGGTCGCTCTCCTCGGCCTTCAGTTCGCGGATCCGGGCGACCAGGTCGCCGTCGATCACCGTCACGTTCGGGTCCGGGGAGGCGCCGAGGGTGCGGGAGGCGACGTACTCGCGCAGGTGGGAGTACGGGCTGGTGATGCCGGCGTCGAGGGCGACCTGATAGCTGGCGCGGCCCTGGATCACCGTGTCGAAGTTGGGGTTCGCGACGTCCTTGACGCCGAGCTGCTCGCGGCCCTGGGCCGAGATGCTGTCCGGGTAGGCCGAGGCGAGGTAGCCGAGGAACTCCTCGTCCAGGAACGCGAACATCGACGAGGCGTCGCCCTTCGGGTCCCCGATGAAGCCGTCGATGGAGCAGGCGACGAAGTACGTGAGCTTTCGCAAGCCGGTCTCTTTCCGTAGGGTGACCGTGAACAACTGCATTTGTAGTGCTTCACCTGTAGTGGTTGCAAGTACATTCGGGGATCGAAATCAAGTGGGAGAGGAGATTCCGCATTGGCCAGGAATCCGGAGCGCCGCGCCGCGCTCGTGGACGCGGGGGTCGAGGTGCTCGCGCGCGAGGGGGCGCGCGGGCTGACGTTCCGCGCGGTGGACGCCGAGGCCGGGGTGCCCGTGGGCACCGCCTCGAACTACTTCACCGGCCGCGACGACCTGCTCCGCCAGATCGACGCCCGGCTGCACGAGCGGCTCACGCCCGACCCCGAGGTGCTCACCGCGCTGCTGCGGCGCCCGAAGGACCGCTCACTGGTCACCGCGTTCATGGACGACCTGATGGCCCGCGCCACGGGCGACCGCCACGCCTATCTCGGCCTGCTGGAGATGCGCCTTGAGGCCACCCGGCGCCCCGAACTGCGCGCGTCCTACACCAAGTCCGTGCGCGCGGACCTGGAGGAGGGCATGGAGTTCCACCGGAACGCCGGGCTGCCAGGCGGCGACGAGACGGTCACCGTGCTCTATCTCGCGATGCTCGGGCTGCTCCTGGAGCACCTGACGCTGCCGGGTGTCCTGGAGGGCGTACTGCCGGGGGTCACCGTCCCGGACGGCCTGATCGAGCGGATCGTGGAGACGATCGTGCCGGTGGAGTAGTAGGGCGGGGAGTGGATCAGCCCTTCGGTTCACGCCACATCGGCCACATCTGCGGCCCGTCGGGGAGGTCCAGGGGCCGGTCGAGGAGTTCGAAGCCGAGGCGCTCGTAGAGGGCCCGGCTGCGCGCGCTGCTCGCCTCCAGGTACGCGGGCAGGCCCTCGCTGTCGCAGCGGTCGAGGACCGAGGTGATCAGCGCCCTACCGAGGCCCTCGCCCTGCCGTTCGGGGTCCACGCCGATCATCCACAGGTAGGCGTGAGCGCGGCCCGAGGGGTGGATGTCCGAGGTCAGCCGGCCGATCAGTTCGACGCGCTCGTTGGCCGGGTCGACGGCGGCACGGAGCTGCGCGGGCCCGTCGTCGTCGGCTTCGTGCTCCTCGGCGGGCACGGACAGCCACAGCGCGCAGGCCGAGCCGTCCTCGGCCAGGTCGATCCACCCCTCCGCGAGCACGATGTCGGCGAACGCCGCCATGAGCCGGTGGTGGGTCGCCCGCCGGTACTCGGCGCCGGGGAAGACCCAGCCGCTGACCGGATCGTCCTGGAAGGCCTCGTCCAGCAGCCGCACCACCAGCTCCCGGTCCTGTGCATCCGCCGCCCGGATCACCACGCCCATGCCCCGCCGCCCCTTCGACTCAACCGGACTTGATCGTAAGGGGGTTGGGGCGGATGTGCCGAGCGTGATCCGGACAATGTGAGCGCAGGAACGGGCCCCGCACACCGTGGGGATGTGCGGGACCCGTGGCCGGAGGCGATGGCCGTACGGGGTCAGGAGCCGTACGGTCACCGCCTCCGGGGTCTTCGGCGGCGGTCAGGTGCTGCGCCGGGTGACGAACTCGGCCAGGGCCAGCAGCCCTCCCGCCTCCTCCGGGTCGGGCACCGCTCGCGCCAGTTCCTGCATCGCGCGGGCCATCCGGTCCGCGGCCTGGACCTGCGCCCAGTCGCGTCCGCCGGCCCGCTCCACCGCCAGCGCCGTACGCGCGGTCTCCTCGTCCGGCGCCATACCGCCCTTGCCGTACGGCACTTGGTACAGCTCGGCCAGCTCCACGGCGGCCGGTGTGCCGGAGGTCAGCGCGGCGACCACCGGCAGCGACTTCTTGCGGGCGGCCAGGTCGGCACCGGCCGGCTTTCCGGTGCGCCGCGGGTCCCCCCATATGCCGATGACGTCGTCGATGAGCTGGAAGGCGAGCCCGGCCTCGCGGCCGAAGGCGTCCATCGCCGCCACGTCCTCCTCGGTGGCCCCCGCGTACAGCGCCCCCAGCGCACAGGCGCATCCCAGCAGGGCGCCCGTCTTGGCCTCGGCCATGGCGAGCACCTCGTCGAGGGAGACCTCGGCGGGGCCGCAGCGCTCCATGGCGGTGTCGGCGTGCTGGCCTTCGCACAGTTCGACGACGCAGGCGGTGAGCCGGGCGGCGGCCGCGGCGGCCGCCGGGTGCGGGTCCTCGGCGAGCAGCCGCAGGGCCAGCGCCTGGAGGGCGTCCCCGGCGAGGATCGCGTCGGCGTCGCCGAACACGGTCCAGGCGGTGGGCCGGTGGCGACGGGTGGTGTCGCGGTCCATCACGTCGTCGTGCAACAGCGTGAAGTTGTGGACCAGTTCCACCGCCGCGGCCGCCCGGACGGCGGCCGTCCGCGCGGGCCGCCCGCCGAGCGCCTCGGCGGCGGTGAGGACGAGGGCGGGACGGATCGCCTTGCCCGCGTTACCGGCCGCGGGTGTGCCGTCGGCGTGCTCCCAGCCGAAGTGGTAGAGCGCGACGCGGCGCATGAAGCCGGGCAGCGAGTCGAGGGCGGAACGCAGTTCGGGGTCGACGGACGCCCGCGAGCGTTCCAGGATGGCGGTCGCCTCGTGTCCGTCGAGCGGTCCCGTTCCGGCCTCCGTGTCGGTCCTGAAGGGCCTCGGCCCCTCGCGGGTCTCGGTCGGCCGCCGTCTGCCGGCGGGGAGTTGCTGCGTCTCCGTCATGAGCTCACCCATCGGATCGCCTGGTCGGGTCGGCGGACGGTGGCGCCTCCGCTGCGGCCGGTCGTGTACCCCCAGGGTGTACCCGCCCCAAAGGGCGGGGACACCGCACGGCTGCGGGGAGCGTCACCGCCAGCGCCCGATCTCGACGTTCTCCAGGACGCCGAGCGCGTCCGGCACGAGGACCGCGGCCGAGTAGTACGCCGTCACCAGGTAGTTGATGATCGCCTGTTCGTTGATGCCCATGAAGCGCACGGACAGGCTCGGCTCGATCTCGTCCGGGATGCCGGCCTGCTGGAGCCCGATGACACCCTGCTCCGCCTCGCCGGTACGCATGGCGATGATCGAGGTCGTACGGGCCTCGGTGACCGGGATCTTGTTGCACGGGTAGATCGGCACCCCGCGCCAGGTGGGGATGCGGTTGCCGGCCACGTCGATGGTCTCGGGGACGAGTCCGCGCTTGTTGAGCTCACGGCCGAACGCGGCGATCGCGCGCGGGTGGGCGAGCAGCAGCTTGGTGCCGCGGCGCCTGCTGAGCAGTTCGTCCATGTCGTCCGGGCTGGGCACGCCGTCGTGCGGCTGGATCCGCTGGTCGTACTCGCAGTTGTTCAGCAGGCCGAACTCACGGTTGTTAATGAGCTCGTGCTCCTGGCGCTCCTTCAACGCCTCGACCGTCAGCCGCAGCTGATGCTCGGTCTGGTTCATCGGCTGGTTGTAGAGGTCGGCCACGCGCGTGTGGATGCGCAGCACGGTCTGGGCGACGCTCAGTTCGTACTCACGGGGCCGCGCCTCGTAGTCGACGAAGGTGTGCGGGATGTCCGGCTCACCGCTGTGGCCGGCCGCGAGGTCGATCTCCTTCTCGCCGTACTTGTTGGTGCGCTGGTCGGGGATCGAGCGCAGCTGCTCCAGGTGCTGGCGCAGGGAGTCGGCGCGCTCAGCGACCTGCTCGACGTCCTGGCGGGGCAGAACGAGGACGGTGCACCCGGTGACCGTGCGGACCGTGTACTCCCAGATGGCGTCGGCGTCGAGCAGCGCCTGGTCGCCGAGGTAGGCGCCGTCGGCGAGGACACCGAGGGACTCGTCGTCGCCGTACGGGCCCGTGCCGATCTTCTCGACCCGGCCGTGCGCCAGCAGGTACACCTCGTCGGCCGGACTGCCGAAGGAGGCGAGCACCTCCCCCGCGGCGAGTTCGCGCTGCTGACAGCGCCGGGCCAGTTCGGCGAGGACCTCCTCGTCCTCGTACCCCCGCAACGCGGGCAGTTCGCCCAGCTCCGCGGGGATGACCTCGACCTGGTCACCGGTCTTCACGAATGTGACGCGGCCGTCCCCCACGGCGTACGTCAGGCGGCGGTTCACCCGGTACGTACCGCCCTGCACATTCACCCACGGAAGCATGCGCAGCAGCCAGCGCGAGCTGATCTCCTGCATCTGGGGTGCGGACTTGGTGGTGGTGGCCAGGTTCCGCGCGGCAGCTGTGCCGAGGCTCTGCTGCGGCTTGCCCTGCTCCGTGCGGACCTCTTCGCCTACCGACATAAAGAAATGCCCTCCCGGTCATGCTCCGGCGCCGGTCTGCGCCGGGCATCGATCTCGCGACCAAGCCTTCCTCACGGAGCGTGCCGGTGCTATTACCCGAAAGAGCGGGAATGGATCTTCGGTGACTGGGCACATAGAGGGCCCGGCCCGTCGGCCCCGGTTCCGGGAATTGGCCGAAACTGCACGCCGGCCGTGCGCCCGCCCGATTCCCGATCATTCCGTTTCGGTACAAGCAGCGGTACGAGTGGGCCGCGCACGGCGGCCGACGCACAGCACGAAGGAGGCGGCCGTGGCCTCACCCATGTCGGCGCAGAGATTCCTGGCGAGGCTCCGGGCCGAAGGCGCCACCGTCGTCGAGGTCGGCGACTGGGAACATCACAACCGCAACCACAAGGGGCCGTGGGGCCCGGTCCACGGCGTGATGATCCACCACACGGTGACCAAGGGCAGCGAGCGGACGGTGGAGCTGTGCCGCAAGGGCTACGAGGGCCTGCCCGGCCCGCTGTGCCACGGCGTCATCACCAAGGACGGCACGGTCCACCTGGTCGGCTACGGCCGCGCCAACCACGCGGGCCTGGGCGACGACGAGGTGCTGCGCGCCGTCATCGCGGAGACGGCCTTACCCCCCGACAACGAGGCCAACACCGACGGAAACCGCCACTTCTACGGCTTCGAGTGCGAAAACCTCGGCGACGGCGTCGACCCCTGGCCGGCGGCCCAACTGGAGGCGATCGAGCGCGTCTCCGCGGCGATCTGCCGCCACCACGGCTGGACGGAACGCTCGGTCATCGGCCACCTGGAGTGGCAGCCGGGGAAGGTGGACCCGCGAGGCTTCACCATGAGGTCGATGCGCGGACGCATCAGGGACCGCCTGCAGTAGCCCTGCCCCAGCTCCCACCCCGGGCGACAATGGCTCCGTGACCAGCCTCGACACCCTCCGCCCCCGGCTCCCCTCGCCACTGGAGGAGCTCGTCGACGACCGGTTCGCCCGGCACGGCATCCGCCTGCTCCTCAAGCGCGACGACCTGATCCACCCGGACCTGATCGGCAACAAGTGGCGCAAGCTCGCCCCGAACCTCACCGCGGCGGCCGGAAGAACCGTCGTCACCTTCGGCGGCGCCTACTCCAACCACCTGCGCGCCACCGCCGCCGCGGGCCGCCTCCTCGGCATACCCACCGTCGGCGTGGTCCGCGGCCAGGAACTCGCCGACCGCCCCCTGAACCCCTCCCTCGCCCGGTGCGCCGCGGACGGCATGCGCCTGCACTTCGTCGCCAGATCGGTGTACCGCGACAAGACAGAACCGGACACCCTGGCGGCCATCCTGCGCGCGGCGGACGCGGACGACGCATACGTCGTCCCGGAGGGCGGCAGCAACGCCGCCGCCGTACGCGGCTGCCAGGAGCTCGGCACCGAACTGCGCGGCCGGGCCGACGTCGTCGCGCTCGCCTGCGGCACCGGCGGCACCCTGGCCGGACTGGCCGCCGGCCTCGCCCCCGCCCAGCGCGCGCTGGGCGTCCCGGTGCTCAAGGGCGGCTTCCTGACCGCCGACATACAGGCCCTTCAGCACGGCGCCTTCGGCGGCCCGCGCGGCACGTGGTCGCTGGACGACCGCTTCCATTTCGGCGGCTACGCGCGCACCACCCCCGAACTCCACGCCTTCGCCGACGACTTCGAGGACCGCCACGGCCTGCCCGTGGAGCGACTGTATGTCGCCAAGTTGCTGTACGGACTTGTCGCCCTCGCGGCGGAGGGCGCCTTCGCGCGCGGGACGACGGTCGCGGCCGTCGTCACCGGCCGCCCCTTCCCCTGAGCTCCGACGGCACCGGGCCCTACTCGGTCTCCCGGAACGCCGCCGCCTCCTCCAGGTCCAGCCGGCGCAGCAGCGTGCGCAGCATCTCGTCGTCGATGTAGCGCCCGTCGCGGAGCTTGACGAACACCTCCCGCTCGGCGCCGATCATCTCCCGGGACAGCCGCCGGTAGGTGTCGTCGACGGTTTCGCCGGTGACCGGGTTGACCTGCCCGAGCCGTTCCCAGACGGCGTTGCGGCGGCGCTCCAGGACCGTGCGGAGGCGGTCGGCCAGGGGCGGCGGCAGGGCGTTGCGCTCGTCGGAGAGGAGCTCGTCCAGGCGCCGCTCGGCGGCCCGGGAGGCCTGCGCCTGTGCGTTGGCCTCGGCGAGCGTCTCGGCCTGCACGTCCCGCCCGGGCAGCTTCAGCATGCGGATCAGCGGCGGCAGCGTGAGGCCCTGGACGACCAGCGTGCCGATGACGGTGGTGAAGGTCAGGAAAAGGATCAGATTGCGCTCGGGGAAATCCTCGCCGCCGTGCACGGTCAGCGGGATCGAGAACGCGATGGCCAGCGACACCACGCCCCGCATCCCGGCCCAGGCGATGATGAACGGCCCCTTCCAGGTCGGGTTCTCCTCCCGTTCCCGGATTCGCGCCGACAGCATCCGCGGCAGGAAGGTCGCCGGATACACCCACACGAACCGGGAGGCGACGACCACGAGGAAGAGGGCGACCGCGTACCAGGCGGCGCGGCCGCCCTCGTACTCCCCGAGGTCCTTGAGGACCACCGGCAGCTGGAGGCCGATCAGCGCGAACACGGCCGACTCCAGGATGAAGGCGACCATCTTCCATACGGCGTCCTCCTGGAGGCGGGTCGCGAAATCGACCTCCCACGCGCGGTGTCCCAGCCAGAGCGCGACGACCACGACCGCGAGCACTCCGGAGGCGTGCACCTGCTCGGCGACCGCGTAGGCGACGAACGGGATCAGCAGGGAGAGCGTGTTGCGGAACAGCGCCTCCTTCACGTGCGTGCGCAGCCACTGGATCGGCACCATCAGCACCAGGCCGATCCCGATGCCGCCGATCGCCGCGACCAGGAACTCGCCGATCCCGCCGGCCCAGGTGGCGCCCTCGCCGACCGCGGCCGCGAGCGCCACCCGGTAGGCGGTGATCGCGGTCGCGTCGTTCACCAGGGACTCGCCCTGGAGGATCGTGGTGATCCGGGACGGCAGCCCCACCCGGCGTGCCACGGCCGTGGCCGCGACCGCGTCCGGGGGCGCCACCACCGCGCCCAGCACCAGGGCGGCGGTCAGCGGCAGCCCCGGCACGATCATGTACGCGGCCCAGCCGACGGCGAAGGTCGCGAAGAGCACGTAGCCCACCGACAGCAGCGCGACGGGCCGCAGCTGGGCCCGCAGGTCGAGGTAGGAGCTGTCGGTGGCGGCCGTGTGCAGCAGCGGCGGCAGGATGAGCGGCAGGACGATGTGCGGGTCGAGGGTGTAGTCGGGGACCCCTGGCAGATACGACACGGCCAGGCCGACCGCGACCAGCAGCAGGGGCGCCGGCACCGGGGTGCGTCGCGCGGCGGCGGCGACCGCGGCGCTGCCCGCCACCAGCAACAGCAGCGGCATCACGTCCATGCGTCTCGCCCGCCCTCGTTCATCGTCGTTCGCCCGCCCTCGGTTTTTCGCGCGGCCTTCCGCGCGCCCGTCGTAACCTGGCAATCATGAAACAGTGCACGCATGCCGACGCGCTGCCGCACCCGGAGCCCCCGCCGCTCACCGAGACCTGCCCGGAGTGCCTGGCGGACGGCACTCACCCGGTACAGCTGCGGTTGTGTCTCACCTGCGGTCACGTCGGCTGCTGCGACTCCTCGCCGGGGCGGCACGCGACGCGGCACCATGGAGACACCGACCACCCGGTCATGCGCACCTTCGAGCCCGGTGAGAACTGGCGCTGGTGCTTTGTCGACCATGTCCTCGTGGCGCCCGCCACGACTCGGGAATCGGACGGTTCGACCGTCTGAGGCCTGGGTACGTCAACCCGGCGCGCGCTCTTCCCATTTGGGCCCGGCAAACCCCTAGCCACGGAGCGTATCCATAGGTTTACTATGAGTGACAGCAGGGGGTTGGGGTCCCGGGGACAGGAAAGTTGAGAGCGCGGTAGCGTCACCGCTGAACCACACATCGCGTTACCCGGGGGGCGACCCTCGGCCCCGAAACGCTTGTACCACCTTGGAGGTGAGGGTGTCCCAGATCGCAGGCGAGCCCGCGACCCAGGACTTCGTGGAAGTCCGGCTGCCGGCTGCGGGTGCCTACCTGTCGGTGCTGCGTACGGCGACTGCCGGCCTCGCCGCCCGTTTGGACTTCACCCTCGACGAGATCGAGGACCTTCGCATCGCGGTGGACGAGGCCTGCGCGATCCTGCTCCAGCAGGCCGTGCCCGGCTCGGTGCTCAGTTGTGTCTTCCGGCTCGTCGACGACTCGCTGGAGGTCACGGTCTCGGCCCCGACCACGGACGGTCACGCACCGTCACGTGACACCTTCGCCTGGACCGTGCTGTCCGCCCTCGCGGGCAAGGTCTCCTCCGCCGTGGACGACGACAAGACCGTTTCGATCAGCCTCTACAAACAGCGCGGCGCGGGACCCGGGCCGGCGTGAGGAACGGGGACGGGCCGGTGCGGGACGAAGAGCGCGGGACACGGGAGCTGCCCGCCGAGGGCGGGGGTGTGCCCCGCCCGAGCGACGCCGCGGACCTGCGGGAGGACTCGGCGCTCGGTTCGCGGCGCATGGCGGACGGCGTCGACGGCATCCCCGAGCAGGCCCGGCCGCATCCGGAGGACGACTCCGGCGACTCGGCGGAGGCCGGCGGCCCGGCCGACGGGCGGCTGGATCGGAAGGGTGCCGTGCAGGGCGCGCCTTTGGCGGGACGGATCGGGGTCTCCCCTGTCCGAGCCGAGGCGGGGGCTCGGGGAAGGGCTACGGGCGGGACGATGAGCGAGCACGAGCGACACGCCGAGGACGATGCGTTGGGTGCGCACAGCGGGCAGGCCACGCAGCACGCCTCTCAGGACCGCAGCGGGGCGCGCGCCATGTTCGTCGAGCTGCGCAAGCTGAAGGACGGCAGCCCGGAGTACGCGGAGCTGCGCAACCAGCTGGTCCGTATGCACCTGCCGCTCGTGGAGCACCTCGCGCGCCGGTTCCGCAACCGCGGCGAGCCGCTGGACGACCTCACCCAGGTCGCCACCATCGGCCTGATCAAGTCGGTCGACCGCTTCGACCCGGACCGCGGCGTGGAGTTCTCGACGTACGCGACTCCGACGGTGGTCGGCGAGATCAAGCGGCACTTCCGCGACAAGGGCTGGGCGGTGCGCGTACCGCGCCGGCTCCAGGAGCTGCGCCTCGCCCTGACGACGGCCACGGCCGAGCTCTCCCAGCTGCACGGCCGCTCCCCCACGGTCCACGAGCTGGCCGAGAAGCTGGCCATCTCGGAGGAGGAGGTCCTGGAGGGCCTGGAGTCCGCCAACGCGTACTCCACGCTGTCCCTGGACGTCCCCGACACCGACGACGAGTCGCCGGCCGTGGCGGACACCCTCGGCGCGGAGGACGAGGCGCTGGAGGGCGTCGAGTACCGCGAATCCCTCAAGCCGTTGCTGGAGGACCTGCCGCCGCGCGAGAAGCGGATCCTGCTGCTGCGCTTCTTCGGCAACATGACCCAGTCGCAGATCGCGCAGGAGGTCGGCATCTCGCAGATGCACGTGTCGCGTCTGCTGGCGCGCACCCTGGCGCAGCTGCGGGAGAAGCTGCTGGTCGAGGAGTAGCCCCCGCGGGACTGCTCCGCACTACTCCGACGCGTTGCCGGGCCCCCGGATGCCGAGGGCCCGGGTCGTCTCGGCGTTGATGAGCAGCACCAGCGCGGTGACGGCCACCACCCCGAGGGCGATTCCGGCCGGGATGGCCACGCTGTCGGCCTGCAGCAGGTTGTAGGCCACGGGCAGCGCCATGATCTGCGTGATGACGGCGGGGCCGCGGGCCCAGCTGCGCCGGGCGAGCAGTCCGCGGGCGGCGAGCAGTGGCAGCAGCGCGAGCACGATCAGCGTCACACCGCCGGTGACGGCCTGCTGCCGGTCGTCCGCGTCACCCGTGAGGCCGAGGACGAGGATCCAGACCCCGCCGACCACCAGGGCGAGGCCCTCCAGCGCGGCGAGCGCCGCCGCGTACGTCAGCCGCCGCGGGCGGGGTCCGGCTTCCGGGGCGGGGTTCTGCTCAGCACTCACCCCTGAAGAGTAGCCCTCGCCGGGTGCGCGCCCCGGGCCAGGTGGGGGCGCCCGTGGCAAGGTTCACGCACCGATTCTCCTACGAGATCCCTACTCGGCCTGGGATCGGTACCACCCAGTAGGTACTCTGCAATCCATGCGTGCACTTCTCGTGGTCAATCCGGCGGCAACCACCACAAGCGCACGTACGCGCGATGTCCTGATCCATGCGCTCGCGAGCGAGATGAAGCTTGAGGCGGTCACCACCGAGTACCGCGGGCACGCGCGCGATCTGGGCCGACAGGCCGCGGAGAGCCAGGACGTCGATCTGGTCGTGGCCCTGGGCGGCGACGGCACGGTCAACGAGGTCGTCAACGGTCTGTTGCACGCCGGCCCCGACCCCGAGCACCTCCCCGGTCTCGCGGTGGTCCCCGGCGGCTCCACCAATGTCTTCGCCCGCGCGCTGGGCCTGCCCAACGACGCCGTGGAGGCCACCGGCGCCCTGCTGGACGCCCTGCGCGAGGGCAGCGAGCGCACGGTGGGCCTGGGACTGACCTCGGGGACGCCCGGCACGGACGACGAGGCGGTGCCCGCGCGCTGGTTCACCTTCAACGCGGGCCTCGGCTTCGACGCCGGCGTGGTCGGCCGGGTCGAGCAGCAGCGGGAGCGCGGCAGAAAGTCCACGCATGCGCTCTACGTCCGTCAGGCCCTGCGCCAGTTCTTCGGCGAGGCGCACCGTCGGCACGGGACGATCACGCTGGAGCGGGCGGACGCGGAGCCGGTGACCGACCTGGTGCTGTCGATAGTCTCGAACACCTCTCCGTGGACGTTCCTGGGCAATCACCCGATGTACGCGTCGCCTAAGGCCTCGTTCGATAAAGGACTCGACGTACTCGGTCTCAGCCGTATGACGACGGCCGCGGTTGCCCGGTATGGCACCCAGTTGCTCACTTCGTCCCCCGAGCGTGGCCCGCATGGGAAGCATGCCTTCTCACTGCACGACCTGGACCGGTTCACCTTGCATTCGAAGGTCCCGCTGCCCCTCCAGATGGACGGCGACCACCTGGGGCTGCGTACGAGCGTGACGTTCACAGGCGTACGCCATGCACTGCGTGTGATTGTGTGAGCAGAAGGGGCTAAAGTCCTTTCACTCGAACGTTTAGGCCAGGATCCACCCCATGGAAGTACGGCTGTGACCTAGTCGACACCGAGGAATCAAAAAAAACTTTCCGGAAGGGGTTGTATCCGCCGCTGAGGTTTGCGAGTCTCTACGTGGCGATCGGGACAGCCCGCAACACCGGCTCCACAGATCACCGGAACCCCTCTTCATCTCACAGGACCACGCCAGGGAAACCTGACGGGCGGCCCTTCACTTGTTGAGGGATTCGTGAAAGCGTTCACATTCACAAGCAACTTGCACGTAATACCAAGGAGAGGTAGCAGCCATGGACTGGCGTCACAACGCCGTTTGCCGCGAGGAAGACCCCGAGCTCTTCTTCCCCATCGGCAACACCGGTCCTGCGCTGCTGCAGATCGAGGAAGCCAAGGCCGTCTGCCGTCGCTGCCCCGTTATGGATCAGTGCCTGCAGTGGGCGCTTGAGTCCGGTCAGGACTCCGGCGTCTGGGGTGGTCTCAGCGAGGACGAGCGCCGTGCCATGAAGCGCCGCGCCGCCCGCAACCGGGCCCGTCAGGCCTCCGCCTGACACACCCGCCCCGCGACAGCCTGAGCTTGGCGGCGCGTACAGCGAGTACGCATCTCCCGCCCCCGAGCCGCAGCGCGCAGTACCCCCGATGCGCATAGCACGAGCTTTTGGCCCCGGACCGATCAAGGTCCGGGGCTCATTGCTTTCTACGGCTCGCTCCGGCGACTCGCGTGCTACGGCTACTTCTGCGCCCGCACCGGAATGTCCAGGATCACCTGCGTACCCCGCTCCGGCGCCGGGACCATGTCGAACGTACCGCCCAACTCCCCCTCCACCAGGGTCCGTACGATCTGCAGGCCGAGGTTGCCCGCGGTGTGCGGGTCGAAGCCCTCGGGCAGGCCGACGCCGTCGTCCTGGACGGTGACGAGGAGGCGGGTCTCCTTGGAGGTGCCGCCGCGGACCGCGGAGACCTCGACGGTGCCGGTGTCGCCCTGCCGGAAGCCGTGCTCCAGCGCGTTCTGCAGTACCTCGGTCAGCACCATCGACAGCGGGGTGGCGACCTCGGCGTCCAGGATGCCGAAGCGGCCGGTGCGCCGTCCGGTGACCTTGCCCGGTGAGATCTCGGCGACCATCGCGAGGACCCGGTCGGCGATCTCGTCGAACTCCACGCGCTCGTCCAGGTTCTGGGAGAGCGTCTCGTGCACGATCGCGATCGAGCCGACCCGGCGTACCGCCTCTTCGAGCGCCTCGCGCCCGCGGTCGGACTCGATGCGCCGGGCCTGGAGGCGGAGCAGGGCCGCCACGGTCTGGAGGTTGTTCTTCACCCGGTGGTGGATCTCCCGGATGGTCGCGTCCTTGGTGATCAACTCGCGTTCGCGGCGGCGCAGTTCGGTGACGTCGCGGAGCAGGACGAGCGATCCGATGCGGGTGCCCTTGGGCTTGAGCGGGATCGCCCGGAACTGGATCACCCCGCCGTCGGACTCGATCTCGAACTCGCGGGGCGCCCAGCCGCTGGCCACCTTGGCCAGCGCCTCGTCCACCGGGCCGTGGGTCGGGGCGAGTTCGGCGGTGGTCTTGCCCAGATGGTGGCCGACCAGGTCGGCGGCCAGGCCGAGCCGGTGGTAGGCGGAGAGAGCGTTCGGGGAGGCGTACTGGACGATGCCGTCCGCGTCGAGGCGGATCAGGCCGTCGCCGACGCGGGGCGAGGCGTCCATGTCGACCTGCTGGTTCGCGAACGGGAAGGAGCCGGCCGCGATCATCTGCGCGAGGTCCGAGGCGCTCTGGAGGTAGGTCAGTTCCAGCCGGCTCGGGGTGCGCACGGTGAGCAGGTTGGTGTTGCGGGCGATGACGCCGAGGACGCGCCCTTCGCGCCGTACCGGGATCGACTCGACCCGGACCGGGACCTCCTCGCGCCACTCGGGGTCGCCCTCGCGCACGATCCGGCCCTCGTCGAGGGCGGCGTCCAGCATGGGGCGGCGGCCGCGCGGGACGAGGTGGCCCACCATGTCGTCCTGGTAGGAGGTCGGGCCGGTGTTGGGCCGCATCTGGGCGACGGAGACATACCGCGTGCCGTCGCTGGTGGGGACCCACAGGACGAGGTCGGCGAAGGAGAGGTCGGAGAGCAGCTGCCACTCCGAGACCAGCAGATGGAGCCACTCAAGGTCGGACTCGTCGAGGGCTGTGTGCTGGTGGACCAGTTCGTTCATGGAGGGCACGAGTGTGAGCGTACCTGGCGGTTTGTGCGGCCCTGAAATGTTCGGCCGCCGACCACGTACGACCGCCGAAGACACCCGCGGGCCGCGGCGCCTGAGAGGGACCCTCAACCCTCCCGGCACCGCAGCCCGGAGCAATATCGGCCGGGGGGTGTGCGGTCCCGTCGGCCGAAGGATGAGGAGCCGGGGCAGTCAGGGCAGAGAGCACCGGTTCCTCGGTCCGTCTTCCTGTGCGGGGAAGACGGAAGCCTGTGTCCTCGTATCACGTGGACTCTCGTCACCATTGTGGACTAGACCACTCGGCGTGTCCATGCGGTGGAGGATGTTTGTTGTTGTCGCTTCCGGACCGGGACTCCAACTAGTCGGACGTCCCAGCATCCACCACGCAGCCTAACGCTTGTGGGTTCATGTGCGGGGCCAGATGGACAGGGCAATTTCCGCGAGCGTCTCCAACTCCGCGCGGCTCGCGCCGTCGCGCGCCTGCTGGGACATGCCCTGGATCATCGCGCCGGCATGCCGGGCGAGCGCCCCGGCGTCCGTGCCCGCGGGTAGCTCACCTGCGGCGATGTCCGCACGGATACGGCTCTCCATGGCGGCGATGTTGGCGTTGCGCCGGACCCGCAGGGACTCCTCGACCTCGGGGGTCGAACAGTTGATGGCCGCATGGATCACCAGGCAGCCGTACGGATGGCCCGGGTCGGTGTACTCGACCGCCGCCTCGCGCAGAATCCGCGTGACGGCGGCGCGGGCGGTGGGCTCCTCGGCGAGGGCGCGGTCGGTGAAGGAGCCGTACTTCGTGCCGTATTCGCGGACGACCTCCTCGAACAGCGACCGCTTGTCGCCGAAGGCCGCGTACAGACTCGGGGCGCCGATGTCCATCACGCGGGTGAGGTCCGAGACGGACGTGGCCTCGTAGCCGTGCTCCCAGAACGCCAGGAGCGCCTTCTCCAGCGCGGTCTCGCGATCGAACGAACGGGGGCGGCCACGGCGCCTCGATGCGGCCCCGGCCTGCGCCTTCGTCTGCTCACTGCTCACCATGGAGTGCATTTTATAGCGGGCGCTAGACAAATGTCGGCGGCGTGATCTACGGTTTTTCTGTAGCGACCGTTAGACAAATGACGAGGGGGCGCCGGGATGGGCGTGCTTGCAGGCAGGACGGCTCTGGTGACGGGGGCGAGCAGGGGTATCGGGCGAGGCATCGCCGAGCGGCTGGGGCGCGAGGGCGCACGGGTCGCCGTGCACTACGGCAGGAACGAGGCGGCGGCGAAGGAGACGGTGGCCGCGATCGAGGCGGCGGGCGGCTCCGCCTTCACGATCGGCGTCGAGCTGGGCGTGCCGGGCGACGCGGAGGCACTGTGGGAGGAGTTCGACCGGCACGCGGACGGGCTGGACATCCTGGTGAACAACGCGGGCATCGGGAACACGCCACCGATCGACACGATCGACGAGCAGGTCTACGACCGGGTCTTCGCCGTGAACGTGAAGGGGCCCTTCTTTCTCGTCAAGCATGGCGCGGAACGCCTGCGGGACGGCGGCCGGATCATCAACATCTCGTCGGGACTCGCCCGGACCGCGGTCATGCCCGACAACATCGCCTACGCCATGACGAAGGGCGCGCTCGACGTCTTCTCCCGCGACCTGTCCAAGATCCTGGGCCCCCGGGGCATCACTGTGAACTCGGTGGCCCCGGGGCTCATCGACACCGACAACACCGCCGCCTTCCTCTACGGCACCGAGGACGGCATGGCGCAGGCCGAGGCGATATCGGCGCTGGGCAGGGTGGGGACACCGGCCGACGTGGCGGACGTGGTGGCGTTCCTGGCCTCGGACGACGGGCGGTGGGTCACGGGGAGCTGGGTGGACGCGACGGGAGGTTCGCTGACCTGAGCCTCGCGCCGGCGCCCGCCACCTGCTACTGCCGGCCGACCGGGCTCAGCGCGTCTCCGTCACCTTCGCCAGGGCGCGGGGTGCGTCCGGGTCCTGGCCGCGGGCGATGGTCACCTCGTGGGCCAGCAGTTGCAGCGGGATGATCTCCAGGACGGGCTGGACCTCCTCCGCCACGCCGTCGGTGGGCAGGACGAAGCCGGCCGAGGCCCGCTCGACCTGGCTCGCCGGCCCGATGACGACCAGGTCGGCGCCGCGGCCGCGGAGGCGGTCCAGGACGGGCTGGAGCGCCTCACCGCCCTTGCCGTCCGGCACGACCGCGATGACCGGGGACACGTTGTCGACCATGGCGAGCGGGCCGTGCAGCAGGTCGGCGCCGGAGTAGGCGAGGGCCGGGATGTAGCTGGTCTCCATCAGCTTGAGGGCGGCCTCCTTGGCCGTGGGGTAGCCGTAGCCGCGCGAGGTGATCACCATGCGCTCGGCGAAGCGGTAGCGGGCGGCGAGGAGGCGGACCTCGCCCTGCCGGGCCAGCAGCTGCTCGGCCAGGTCCGGCAGGGGCTTCGCCGGGGCGCCGTCGCCGCCGCGCAGGCCTTCGACGAAGAGATAGAGGCAGAGAAGGGAGGCGGTGTAGGTCTTGGTCGCGGGGAGGGCCTTCTCCGGTCCGGCCATGACGTCGATGTGGTACTCGGACACGGCGGCCAGCGGTGAGTCCGGGTTGTTGGTCACGGCGAGGGTGATCGCGCCGGCCTCCCGGGCGGCCCGTGTGGACGCCACCAGGTCCGGGGAGCCGCCGGACTGGCTGACGGTGACGACCAGGACGTCGGTGAGGTCCGGGCGGGCGCCGTAGGCCGTGGTGGTCGACATCGAGGTGAGGCCGCAGGGCAGGCCGAGGCGGATCTCCAGGAGGTACTTGGCGTAGAGCGCGGCGTTGTCGGAGGTGCCGCGGGCGGTCAGCAGCACGAAGCGGGGTGCGCGGGCGGCGATCTCCTGCGCGATCCGCCGGACGGCCGGGGCGCCGTCCTGAAGGATCCGGCGCAGTACGGCCGGCTGCTCGGCCATCTCGCGGGCCATGATCCGGCCCGGGGGCTCGCTCTGGGGGTCCGGGGGCGTGGCGGTGGTCATGCGGGTTCCCTTCGGGTCGCTGCGGCTCCTCCCATTGCACTCCCCCGAGCTGAACATCGCCCGTGCGCAGGCTTGCGGGCGCATCCTTTCGACCCTCGTCCGCGTCCCCGCTCGGCCCTCGTCCGTGCGCCCGCGTTCACCTGGGAGGCAGGGCCCTCCTCTGTTAGATTGGTCTAAACCACATAGCCCTCTCGGGTACCGGTCGAGTCACCGGTTGAGCCCCTTTCCAGATCGGCAGGCCCAGCGTGGAAGTTGTCATCGTTCCGGATGCCAAGGCGGGCGGCGAGCTCATCGCCGAGGCCATGGCACAGCTCCTGCGGCGCAAGCCCGACGCCGTGCTGGGCGTGGCCACCGGCTCGACGCCGCTGCCCATTTACTCGGCGCTCGCTGCGAAGGTGCGTTCCGGTGCCGTGGACGCCTCGCGGGCGCGGGTCGCGCAGCTCGACGAGTACGTGGGGCTGCCGGCCGAGCATCCGGAGTCGTACCGCTCGGTGCTGCGGCGTGAGGTGCTGGAGCCGCTCGGTATCGGGATGTCCTCCTTCATGGGGCCGGACGGGACGGCCGAGGACGTGCAGGCGGCTTGCCAGGCGTACGACGCGGCGCTGACCGAGGCCGGGGGCGTGGATCTGCAGTTGCTGGGGATCGGCACGGACGGGCACATCGGGTTCAACGAGCCGTGCTCGTCGCTGGCCTCGCGGACGCGGATCAAGACGCTGACGGAGCAGACGCGGGTGGACAACGCGCGGTTCTTCGACGGTGACATCGAGCAGGTGCCGCATCACGTGATCACGCAGGGCATCGGCACGATTCTGGAGGCGCGGCATCTGGTGCTGCTCGCCACGGGGGAGGGCAAGGCTGATGCCGTTGCCGCTACCGTGGAGGGGCCGGTTGCTGCGGTGTGTCCCGCTTCGGCGTTGCAGTTGCATCCGCATGCGACGGTTGTGGTGGATGAGGCTGCTGCTTCCAAGTTGAAGCTTGCGGACTACTTCCGGCACACGTATGCCAACAAGCCTTCGTGGCAGGGGATTTAGGGCGGTTTCGTCCGCCTGGTCCGGTGCTTTTCGGGGTGCGGGTTGTGTGTGGCTTGTCGCGCAGTTCCCCGCGCCCCTTGGGCGCGTAAAGGCGCCGGTTCCCTCGTGGGGAACCGGCGCCTTTCTCGTCGTACAGCCGCTACCTGCCCGCGATGATCTCCGCCGCCGCCCGGCCGCAGACCCTCGCCGCGCCGTGGGTCGCTATGTGCAGGGCGCCTCGTGGCGGGGACTGGGGGACGCCCATTTCGACGATGATCGTGTCGGGGCGTTCGCGCAGGAGGGTGTCCAGGGTCTTGGACATCCAGGGGTGGCGGTGTTCGTCGCGGACCACGGCGACTATGCGGCGGGGGCCGGCCGCCTCCAGGGTTGCCCGGGCCGCGGTCTCGTCCGTGTAGGTGGCCGTCTGTGTGCCCGGGAGCAGCTCCGCCAGTTCGGCTGCGACGCCCCAGGGGGTTTCGTCGCCCACCGCGATGTTGGCCACCGGGGTGAGTGCGGCCACGTAGGGGGCCTCGGTCAGGGGCTCGTGCGGCTGGGGAGCCGTCACTCGCAGGGCTCGGCGGGCGGCCGTCAGGCCGATCTCCGGGCGGGCCTCCACCTCCGCGGCCGGGGTTGCGGTCGTCCAGCGGGCCAGGGAGCGGACGCGTTCCGCCGCCTCCGCCAGGCGTTCCTCGGGGAGTGCACCCGTGCGGACGGCCGTGACGAGGGCGTCGCGCAGGCGTCGCACCGTCTCCTCGTCCGTCAGGCCGCCGCCCACGCAGATGGCGTCGGCGCCGGCGGCGAGGGCGAGGACACTGCCGCGTTCGATGCCGTAGGTGGCGGCGATGGCCTGCATCTCCATGCCGTCGGTGACGACGAGGCCGTCGTAGCCGAGTTCGCCGCGCAGCAGGTCGGTGAGGATGCGGTGGGACAACGTTGCCGGGCGGGCGGGGTCCAGGGCCGGGACGAGGATGTGGGCGGTCATGACGGCCCGGGTGCCGGCGGCGATCGCGGCACGGAAGGGGGTCAGTTCGCGTTCCGCGAGGACGTCGAGGTCGGCGTCGATGCGCGGGAGTGCCTCGTGGGAGTCGACGGCGGTGTCGCCGTGGCCGGGGAAGTGCTTGGTGCAGGCCGCGACGCCCGACGCCTGGAGGCCGGTGACGTAGGCGGCGGTGTGCCGGGCGGCCAGCTCGGTGTCGGCGCCGAAGGAGCGGACCCCGATGACCGGGTTCGAGGGGTTGGAGTTCACGTCCGCCGACGGGGCCCAGTTGAAGTTGACTCCGCAGGACGCGAGGCGGCGGCCCAGTTCGGCGGCCACCTGCTGCGTCAGCTCCACGTCGTCCACCGCGCCGAGGGCGTGGTTGCCGGGGAAGGAGGAGCCGGTGTGCACCTCCAGGCGGGTGACGTCGCCGCCCTCCTCGTCGATCGCGACGAGCACGTCCTCGCGCTCGGCACGCAACTGGGCGGTGAGCGCGGCCAGTTGTTCGGACGAGGCGATGTTGCGGCCGAACAGGCCGACGGAGGCAAGGCCCTCGCCGAGGCGGCGCAGCAGCCAGTCGGGGGCGGTGGTGCCGGCGAAGCCGGGCTGGAGGACGGTCAGGGCGTCACGCGTCAGGGTGTCGGTGCCGCTGGCGAATGTCGTCATCGGGTGGCGTTATCCCTTCACGGCGCCATCGGTCAGGCCGCTGACGGCCTTGCGCTGGAGGTAGACGAAGAGGATCAGGATCGGGACGGCGAAGAGGGAGGAGGCCGCCATGGTGGCGCCCCAGTCGTCGCCGAAGGCGGTGCGGAAGCTGGACACCCACAGCGGCAGGGTCTGGGACTCGGCTTCCTTGTTGAGCACCAGGACGAGCGGGAACTCGTTCCAGGCGGTGATGAAACCGAACATGGAGGTCGACATCAGACCGGGGGCGAGCAGCGGAAGGATCACCCTGCGGAACGCGATGACGCGGGTGCAGCCGTCGACCATCGCCGCCTCCTCCAGCTCCCTCGGCACGGCGGCGACGAAGCCGCGCAGCGTCAGGATGGTGAACGGCAGGATCATCATCATGTAGAAGACCGTCAGCGGGACCAGGCTGTTCAGCAGGGAGGCGTCCCGCACGATCATGTAGATCGCGATGACCATGACCTCCCAGGGCGCCATCTGGGCCAGCATGAAGCCGACGATGAAGCCGCGCCGTCCCTTGAACCGCATCCGGGCCAGGGCGAAGGACCCGGCGAGCGCGATGATCAGGGAGAAGACGACCGCGAGGCTCGTGACGATCAGCGAGTTGGTCACGTACGTCCAGAAGTGGTCGACGCTGGTCGCCGTCCTGAAGTGCTCGAAGGTGATGTCCGTCGGGAACCAGACGGGGTCCTCGGAGATGATGTCGCCGGTCGGCTTGAAGGCCGTGGAGAACATCCAGTACACGGGGAAGAGGCAGCCGATGATCAGGACGACGGCCGTGACATTGGGCCAGATGCGGCCGAAGAGCGTGCGCTTCACAGCTCCCCCTCCTCGTCTTGCTTGAGCACGATCCGCAGGTAGTAGGCAGTGAGCCCGAGCAGGATCAGGATGGTCAGGACGGCGATGGCTGCGCCCATGCCGTAGTGCTGGTTGCCGACGCCCTCGATGTAGGCGTAGACGGGCAGGATCTCGGTGAGCCGGTCGGGGCCGCCCGCGTTGATGACGTAGACCTGCACGAACGCCTTGAAGATCCAGATGACCTCCAGGAACGTCGTGGCGTAGAGGAAGGGCCGCAGGACCGGCAGGGTGACCGTGGTGAAGCTCTTCCAGGCGCCCGCGCCGTCGAGGGCCGCGGCCTCGTACAGCTCGGCGGAGATGACGGTGGTGGCCGCGTACAGGTTGATGGCGACGAACGGGATGGACATCCAGACGATCAGCAGGGTGACGACGAAGAACGTCGACATCTGGCTGCTGGTCCAGCTGTAGTCGGCCATGGAGTGCCAGCCGAGCTTGTCCAGCACCCAGTTGACGACGCCGAAGCGCTCGGCGAACAGCCACTGGTAGACGGTGGTCGCCGCGACGACCGGCATCGCCCAGGCGAGCACCAGGCCGATCATCAGCATCAGCCGCATCCGCTTGCCGAGCCGCGCCAGCAGCAGGCCGACCAGGGTGCCGAGCACCATGGTCAGGACGACGTTGACGGCCGTGAACAGGATCGAGCGGAGGGTGACGCGCCAGAAGTCCTCGCCGGTGAGGACTTCCTTGTAGTTGTCGATGCCGTTCCACTCGGTGGCGTGCTGGATCAGCTGCGCCATGTTGAGGTTCTGGAACGACAGCAGTACGTCCTTCAGCAGCGGCCAGCCGAGCAGCAGCACGGAGGCCGCGCAGGCCGGCAGCAGCAGGAGGTACGGGGCGAGCGCGCCGAAACGGGACGCGGCTCGCGGGGCTGGCCCGCCGGATCCTGAAAGGCCCTTGCGGACGTCCGCCGGGCCGGAGGGCGGCCGTTCGGTCTGCACGGTCATGCTCGCGTTCTCTTCTCCTCGACCTGCCTGAACGCGGGGTGGAGGGCCGCCCCGTGGCGGCCCTCCACCCCAGTGCCTTACTGCTGCTGCGAAAGGCGCTTGTTGAACTCGTCCTCGACCTGCTCGGCGGCCTCGGCCGGGGACTTACCGTTCAGCACGGCGGTCATGTAGGTCTTGATCGGGTTGGGCGCGTTCTCGACGGCGGCCCATTCGGCGATCAGCGGCGTGGTGCCACCGCCCGCGGCGGCCGGGGCCGCTGCCTCGGCGACGGCGTTGCCGGCCAGGTTGGTCTGCAGCGACTCCTTGTTGGGGATGACGCCGTTGAGCTTGGCCAGCTCGCCCTCGTACTTGTCGGACAGGGCGATCCGCAGGAATTCCTTGGCGAGCTCCTGCTTCTTGCTGCCCGCGGCGACGGCGAGGTTGGAGCCGCCGAGGAAGACGCCCTCGGGCTTGGCCTCCGTGGGACCGGGGATCGTGAAGTAGCCGATCTCCTTCTCGATCTTCGGGTTGGCCTCGATGGCGATGCCGGCTTCCCAGCCCATGCCGATGAAGGCACCGACGTTGCCCTTGCCGAAGACCTCGCCCTGCTGCGGGGTGGCCTCGTCCTTGTCCTTGGGGGCCTTGGAGAGGTCCTGGAACTTCTTGTAGGTCTCCATGGCGGCGGCGACCTTGGGGTCGGCCAGGTTGGAGACGTACTTGTCGCCGTCCTTCTTCACCAGCTCGGCGCCCTCACCGATGGTGAGGCCGACGAAGTGGTACCAGTTCTGGCCGGGCAGGTAGATCGGCTCGGCGTCGGTCTTCTCGCCGATCGTCTTCAGGTCGTCGTAGAACTCGTCCCGGGTCTTGGGGGTGTCCTTGATGCCCGCCTCGGCCCAGATCTTCTTGTTGTAGAGGACGACGCGGTTGGCGAAGTACCAGGGGGCCGCGTACTGCTTGCCCTCGAAGACGGAGGAGTTGTTCAGGGACTCCGTCCAGTCGGCGCCGATCTCGGTCTTGAGGTCGGCGAGGTCGGCGAGGCCGCCGGTCTTGGCGTAGGCCGGGGTCTGGGTGTTGCCGATCTCGAAGACGTCCGGCGGGTTCTCCTCCGACAGGGCGGTGGTCAGCTTCTGCTGGATGCCGTTCCACTGCTGGATCTCGAACTTGACCTTCGCCTTGGTCTTCTTCTCGAAGGCGGCGGCGACGTCCTTCTGCCACTGGTCCGGGGAGGATCCGTCCATGACCCAGACGGTGAGGGTCTGGCCCGCGTACCCGTCCGCGCCGGTCTTGCCCTCGTCGCTGCCGTCGTCGCCCCCGCACGCCGCGATGGAGACCATCATTGCCGCGACACCGATCGCGGATATCAGCTTGCGCTTCACGCCACCCTCCTCAGGGATGCCCACGAACCCCCCTGGCTCCCCCGCCATGTACGTGGGGCCGGGACCTGGACCAATGGTGTAGACCAGTACCCGGAGCTTGGACCAGACCAGGAAGCGTGTCAAGGGTGCTCGAATACCCTCTGACCAGCTGTTATCCGACCTACATATGAAGGAACCTTTAAGTAAGAAGCCAGCGAAAACAGCAGCGCCGGAGTAGTCTCTTCCGCTAGACCACTTGGCTCTGTGGACTAGACCAAAACAGGTGGCGACGGTATACAGAGGGGATCACGATGTGACCCGCATCCGGAGCCGGGAAGGCAGAGCATGAGCACCGACGTCAGCAGTGCGGAGAACGAGGGTGGGGCCACCGTCCGTACCGCGCGCGTGCCCAAGTACTACCGCTTGAAGAAGCACCTGCTGGACATGACCGAGACACAGGCGCCCGGCACACCGGTGCCGCCCGAGCGGACACTGGCGGCGGAGTTCGACACCTCGCGCACCACCGTGCGCCAGGCCCTCCAGGAGCTGGTCGTCGAGGGCCGTCTTGAGCGCATCCAGGGCAAGGGCACCTTCGTCGCCAAGCCGAAGGTCTCCCAGGCGCTGCAACTCACCTCCTACACCGAGGACATGCGCGCCCAGGGCCTCGAACCCACCTCGCAGCTGCTGGACATCGGCTACATCACCGCCGACGACCGGCTCGCCGACCTGCTCGACATCACGGCCGGCGGCCGGGTGCTGCGCATCGAGCGCCTGCGCATGGCCAACGGCGAGCCGATGGCGATCGAGACCACCCACCTGAGCGCCAAGCGCTTCCCGGCCCTGCGCCGCTCCCTCGTCAAGTACACGTCCCTCTACACCGCGTTGGCCGAGGTCTACGACGTCCATCTCGCCGAGGCCGAGGAGACGATCGAGACCTCGCTGGCCACTCCGCGCGAGGCCGGCCTGCTCGGCACCGACGTGGGCCTGCCGATGCTGATGCTCTCCCGCCACTCGCTGGACCGGGACGGGCAGCCGGTGGAGTGGGTGCGGTCGGTGTACCGCGGGGACCGCTACAAGTTCGTCGCGCGACTCAAGCGGCCGCAGGACTGAGGCCGACGCGCGGCTCAACCGGCAGCGGGTCCAAGTCGGTTGAAGCTTCGACAGCAGTAGTGCACGTGGTGTAGCGCAGCTCACATTCCTGTTCTACGGTCCTCCCGTCATCGCATGGACGGGAGGACGACCCGGTGCGCACTGCGAACACTCGAACCATCGTCATCTGGACCCTCGTCGGACTGGTCGGCGCCACCGGCTGGGCGGTGCTGGCGCTCTCCCGGGGCGAGGACGTCTCCGCCGCCTGGATGGTCGCCGCGGCCCTCGGCTCGTACGCCATCGCCTACCGCTTCTACGCCAAGTTCATCGCGTACAAGGTCCTCAAGGTCGACCGCACCCGGGCCACCCCGGCGGAACGGCTCGACAACGGCATCGACTTCCACCCGACCGACCGGCGCGTCCTGCTCGGCCATCACTTCGCGGCGATCGCCGGCGCCGGACCACTGGTCGGGCCCGTACTGGCCGCGCAGATGGGCTATCTGCCCGGCACCATCTGGATCATCGCGGGCGTCATCTTCGCGGGCGCGGTCCAGGACATGGTGGTGCTGTTCTTCTCCACGCGCCGGGACGGCAGGTCCCTCGGCCAGATGGCCCGCGAGGAGATCGGCCCGTTCGGCGGGGCCGCGGCACTGCTCGCCGCCTTCGCCATCATGATCATCCTGCTCGGGGTGCTGGCCCTGGTCATCGTCAACGCCCTGGCCGCCTCCCCGTGGGGCACCTTCTCCATCGCGATGACGATCCCGATCGCCCTGCTGATGGGCTTCTATCTGCGGGTCCTGCGCCCCGGCCGGGTCGCCGAGGTCTCGCTCATCGGCGTCGGCCTGCTGCTGCTCGCCCTGGTCGCGGGCCGCTGGGTCGCCGAGTCGTCCTGGGCCGACGCGTTCACCCTGGCGCCCTCCACCCTGGTCATCTGGCTGGTGGCGTACGGCTTCATCGCCTCGATCCTGCCGGTGTGGATGCTGCTGGCGCCCCGCGACTACCTCTCCACCTTCATGAAGATCGGCACAATCTTCCTGCTCGCGCTCGGGGTCGTCGTCGCGCTGCCGACGCTGAAGATGGACGCGATGACCGACTTCGCCTCGCGCGGCGACGGACCGGTGTTCGCCGGGTCGCTGTTCCCGTTCGTCTTCATCACCATCGCCTGCGGGGCCCTGTCCGGCTTCCACTCCCTCATCTCCAGCGGCACGACGCCGAAGATGATCCAGAAGGAGACCCAGGTCCGGATGATCGGCTACGGCTCCATGCTGATGGAGTCGTCGGTGGCCGTGATGGCGCTGGTGGCGGCTTCGATCATCGACCCGGGGCTGTACTTCGCGATGAACGCGCCCGCCGGGGTCATCGGGGACACCGTGCAGAACGCCTCGCAGGTGGTGACGGGCTGGGGCTACCAGATCTCCCCGGAGGAACTGGCGGCGGCCGCCCGCAACGTCGAGGAGGCCAGCCTGCTCTCCCGCACGGGCGGCGCTCCGACGCTCGCCGTCGGCATCTCGGACATCTTCTCCCAGATCACCGGGGACAGTCTGCGGGCCTTCTGGTATCACTTCGCGATCATGTTCGAGGCGCTGTTCATCCTGACCGCCCTGGACGCCGGGACGCGCGTGGGCCGCTTCATGCTCCAGGACACCCTCGGCAACCTCTACCTGCCGTTCAAGGACGTCAGTTGGAAGCCCGGCCTGGTCATCTGCAGCGGGATCGTGTGCGGGCTGTGGGGGTACTTCCTGTGGGTGGGCGTGCACGAACCCCTCGGCGGCATCAACCAGTTGTTCCCGATCTTCGGCATCTCCAACCAGCTGCTGGCGGCGGTCGCGCTGGCGGTCTGCACGACGCTGCTGGTGAAGTCCGGGCGCCTGAAGTGGGCCTGGATCACCGGGGTTCCGCTCGCCTGGGACGCGACGGTGACGCTGACGGCCAGCTATCAGAAGGTGTTCTCCAGCGATCCGAGGGTCGGCTTCTTCAAGCAGCGGCAGGTCTTCCAGGACGCGATCGACGACGGGAAGATCCTGCCGCCGGCCAAGTCCATGGACGACATGCACACGGTGGTCACCAACTCCACGGTGGACGGCGTCCTTACGGCGGTCCTCGCCCTGCTGATCGTGATCGTCATCGTGGACGCCACGCGCGTGTGCGTCCGCCACATCCGCCGCCCGGCACTGTCCACGCTGAGCGAGGCACCGTACGTCGAGTCGAGGATCGCCGCTCCGGCCGGGCTGTTCCCGACCCGCGAGGAGAAGGAGGAGCAGCGCGATGCGGTCACTACGGCGGGCAGTTAGGGCGGTGCGCTGGTACGTCCGGGAACTCACCGACGAATCCGCGTACGACCGTTACGTCACCCACCTCCGCAGAACCCACCCGGAGGAACCCGTGCCGTCCCGGCGCGATTTCGAGCGGATGCGGACGGACCGGCAGGAGTCGGACCCGCGCCAGGGTTTCCGCTGTTGCTGAGGGGTTTTTGAAGGGGGATCACCGGGGACCGATATGCGGACGAGGGGTTCCGCTTCTGCGACACCGTGACCTACATTGCCTGCGCGTTACACAGGTGATCAGTGAGGGGACGGAGCCGTCAGATGTCAGATGCCCCAGAAGTGAGCAGAGGGCAGGTGGTGACGCCTGTGCGTGTCGTCATCGCCCTGTGCCTTGTCGCGCCCTTCGTGGCGATGTTGTGGGTGGGTTCGTATGCGAAGACCGACCCGGTCTTCATCGGCATCCCGTTCTTCTACTGGTACCAGATGGCCTGGGTGCTGATCTCCACGGCCCTGACGATGATCGCGTACAAGCTGTGGCAGCGTGACCAGCGCGCCCGTCGGGAAGGTGCGGGCCGATGAACGACGGCGTGAACGGCGTCGCACTCGCCGTCTTCATCTTCTTCTTCCTGGCCGTCACGGTCATGGGCTTCCTGGCCGCGCGCTGGCGCAAGGCCGAGAACGAGCACAGCCTCGACGAATGGGGCCTGGGCGGACGCTCGTTCGGCACCTGGGTCACCTGGTTCCTGCTCGGCGGCGACCTGTACACGGCCTACACCTTCGTGGCCGTCCCGGCGGCGATCTACGCGGCGGGCGCGGCGGGCTTCTTCGCGGTGCCGTACACGATCCTGGTGTACCCGCTGATCTTCACGTTCCTGCCCCGCCTGTGGTCGGTGTCCCACAAGCACGGCTATGTGACGACCTCGGACTTCGTGCGCGGCCGCTTCGGCTCCAAGGGCCTGTCGCTGGCCGTGGCGGTCACCGGCATCCTCGCGACCATGCCGTACATCGCGCTCCAGCTCGTCGGCATCCAGGCGGTGCTGGACGTGATGGGCGTCGGCGGCGGCGAGGACACCAACTGGTTCGTCAAGGACCTGCCGCTGTTGATCGCCTTCGGTGTGCTGGCGGCGTACACGTACTCCTCCGGCCTGCGTGCGCCCGCGCTGATCGCGTTCGTGAAGGACACGCTGATCTACCTCGTCATCGCGGTGGCGATCATCTACATCCCGATCAAGCTGGGCGGGTTCGACGAGATCTTCGCGAAGGCGGGCGAGAAGTACGAGGCCGCCGGGGCGGGCGGTCTCGTCCCCGCCGAGGCGGGCCAATGGACGTACGCCACCCTGGCGTTGGGCTCCGCGCTGGCGCTGTTCATGTACCCGCACTCGATCACCGCGACGCTCTCCTCCCGGAGCCGTGAGGTGATCCGCCGCAACACCACGATCCTGCCGCTGTACTCGCTGATGCTCGGCCTGCTCGCGCTGCTGGGCTTCATGGCGATCGCGGCCGGAGTCACCGTCACCAACGGCCAGTTGGCGATCCCGCAGCTGTTCGAGAACATGTTCCCGGCCTGGTTCGCGGGCGTGGCGTTCGCGGCGATCGGCATCGGCGCCCTGGTGCCCGCGGCCATCATGTCCATCGCGGCGGCGAACCTCTTCACCCGCAACATCTACAAGGACTTCATCAAGCCCGACGCGACACCGCAGCAGGAGACCAAGGTCTCCAAGCTGGTCTCGCTGCTGGTGAAGGTCGGCGCGCTGGTCTTCGTCCTCACCATGGACAAGACGGTCGCCATCAACTTCCAGCTGCTGGGCGGCATCTGGATCCTGCAGACCTTCCCGGCCCTGGTCGGCGGCCTGTTCACCCGCTGGTTCCACCGCTGGGCCCTGCTGGCCGGCTGGGCGGTCGGCATGATCTACGGCACGGTGGCCGCGTACGGCGTCGCCTCGCCGACGCAGAAGCACTTCGGCGGCTCGTCGAAGGAGATCCCGGGCATCGGCGAGATCGGCTACATCGGCCTGACCGCGTTCGTGCTGAACCTGGTCGTCACGGTCGTCCTGACCTTCGCCCTGCGGGCGGCCAAGGCCCCCGAGGGCGTCGACGAGACGCGCCCGGAGGACTACACGGCGGACGCGGGCGACCCGGGGGTCAAGACGGAGGTCCCGGTCGGCACCCACTAGGCGGCCGCCGCACGCGCGACCGACGGGCCGCCGGAGAAATCCGGCGGCCCGTTGTCGTATCCGTCCGGCACACTCGGCCGCATGGACATCGTGATCCGGCAGGCAGAACCCGGCGAATACACCCTTCTCGGCGAGATCACCGCCGAGGCCTACCTCCAGGACGGCCTCCTGACCTTCGGCGAGAGCGACTGGTACCTCGGCGAACTGAAGGACGTGGCCAAGCGCGCGGCAGCGGCGGACGTCCTGGTGGCCACGGAGAACGACCGCGTCCTCGGCGGGGTCACCTTCGTGCCCTCCGGCGGCCCCATGGCCGACCTCGCCCGCGCCGGAGAGGCCGAGATCCGCATGCTCGCGGTCGCGAGAACTGCCCGCGGCCGTGGCGCCGGAGAGGCCCTTGTGCGGGCCTGCGTCGACCGTGCGAGGAACACGCCGGGCTGCACCGCCGTCATCCTGTCGACCCAGGACGCCATGCGCGCCGCCCACCGCATCTACGAGCGTCTCGGCTTCGTCCGCACGCCGGAACGGGACTGGAACCCGATTCCGGAGCACGGCGAGTTCACTCTCCTCACCTATCAGTTGACGCTCTGAAGCCGACGCGACACAACATCTGGGGGTGTCACCGCAGCCCGGCACAAGATGTATGCTCATGCTCGCTGTCGCCGCAGGGGAATCCGGTGCGAATCCGGAACTGTCCCGCAACGGTGTACTTGCGTGCATCTGCACGCCTGTTCAGTCCGAGGACCTGTCGACAGCGTGCCCGGCCGTCCGGTTCGGGTGCCATGACGTCCGGGCCTCGTGGAATGGGCCGGTGGACGCGACGCCGTGTGCGCTCGTGTGCTGCCCCCTGCCTCCGCAAGGCCCCCGTGCCGAGCGAGGGAGAGCCCCCACGTGACCATCGCGCCAGCCGATCCGGCTTCAGTCGACCGGGTCGAGAACGACGGTCCCGGAACCGCGCTGCTGCGGACCCTGACCGAGCTGACCGTCGACCTCCCCGACGCCGACCCCGGCCGGGTCGCCGCCGCCGCGCTGCGCGGCCGGTCCGCCCGGGCCGACGAGGCGGAGCTGCGCGAGCTGGCCACCGAGGCGGCCGCCGGCCTGATCTCCGAGGACCCCGCCTACTCGCGGCTGGCCGCCCGGCTGCTGACGGTCTCCATCGCCGCCGAGGCCGCCTCGCAGGGCGTCACGTCCTTCACGGAGTCGGTCGCGGTGGGACACCGGGAGGGGCTCGTCGCGGACCGTACGGCGGAGTTCGTCCGGATCCACGCCGACCGGCTGAACGCGCTGATCGACCCGGCCGGCGACGACCGCTTCGGCTACTTCGGGCTGCGCACCCTGCACAGCCGCTACCTCCTGCGGCACCCGATCACCCGCAAGGTCGTCGAGACGCCCCAGCACTTCATGCTGCGCGTCGCCGCGGGCCTCGCGGAGGACGACACCGCCCGCGCCCTGGACGAAGTCGCCGCGCTCTACGGGCTCATGAGCCGCCTCGACTACCTGCCCTCCTCCCCCACGCTCTTCAACTCCGGCACCCGGCACCCCCAGATGTCGTCCTGCTACCTCCTCGACTCCCCGCTGGACGAGCTGGACTCCATCTACGACCGCTACCACCAGGTGGCCCGCCTCTCCAAGCACGCCGGCGGCATCGGTCTTTCGTACAGCCGGATCCGTTCCCGCGGTTCGCTGATCCGCGGCACCAACGGGCACTCCAACGGCATCGTGCCGTTCCTGAAGACCCTCGACGCCTCGGTCGCGGCCGTGAACCAGGGCGGCCGGCGCAAGGGCGCGGCCGCGGTCTACCTGGAGACCTGGCACTCCGACATCGAGGAGTTCCTGGAGCTGCGCGACAACACCGGCGAGGACGCCCGCCGTACGCACAACCTGAACCTCGCGCACTGGATCCCGGACGAGTTCATGCGCCGGGTCAACGCCGACGGGCAGTGGAGCCTGTTCTCCCCGGCCGACGTGCCCGAGCTGGTCGACCTGTGGGGCGACGAGTTCGACGCGGCGTACCGCAAGGCGGAGGCGAACGGTCTGGCCAAAAAGACCATCCCGGCCCGCGATCTGTACGGCCGGATGATGCGCACCCTCGCGCAGACCGGCAACGGCTGGATGACGTTCAAGGACGCCGCCAACCGCACCGCCAACCAGACGGCCGAGCCGGGCCATGTGGTCCACTCCTCCAACCTCTGCACGGAGATCCTGGAGGTCACGGACGACGGCGAGACGGCCGTGTGCAACCTGGGCTCGGTGAACCTCGGCGCGTTCGTGGTCGACGGCGGCATCGACTGGGAGCGGCTGGACACCACCGTCCGTACCGCCGTCACCTTCCTCGACCGTGTCGTGGACATCAACTTCTACCCGACCGAGCAGGCGGGCCGCTCCAACGCCCGGTGGCGCCCCGTCGGCCTCGGCGCGATGGGCCTCCAGGACGTCTTCTTCAAGCTGCGTCTGCCCTTCGACTCCCCCGAGGCCAAGGCCCTGTCCACGCGGATCGCCGAGCGCATCATGCTCGCCGCGTACGAGGCCTCCGCCGACCTCGCCGAGCGCAACGGCCCGCTGCCGGCCTGGGAGAAGACCCGTACGGCCAGGGGCGTGCTGCACCCCGACCACTACGGCGTCGAGTTCACCTGGCCCGAGCGCTGGGCGGCCCTGCGGGAACGTATCGCCGCCGTCGGCATGCGCAACTCCCTGCTCCTCGCCATCGCGCCGACCGCCACGATCGCCTCGATCGCGGGCGTGTACGAGTGCATCGAGCCGCAGGTGTCCAACCTGTTCAAGCGCGAGACGCTGTCCGGTGAGTTCCTCCAGGTCAACTCCTACCTGGTGCAGGAGCTGAAGGAGCTGGGCGTATGGGACGCCCGCACCCGTGAGGCGCTGCGGGAGTCCAACGGCTCGGTGCAGGACTTCGCCTGGATCCCGGCGGACGTGCGCGCCCTGTACCGCACGGCGTGGGAGATCCCGCAGCGCGGTCTGATCGACATGGCGGCGGCGCGGACCCCGTTCCTCGACCAGGCACAGTCGCTCAACCTGTTCCTGGAGACGCCGACCATCGGCAAGCTCTCCTCGATGTACGCCTATGCCTGGAAGTCCGGGCTGAAGACGACGTACTACCTGCGCTCGCGCCCGGCCACCCGTATCGCCCGAGCCGCCCAGGCATCCGTCCCCGTCCAGCAGGCCGCCGACCCCGAAGCGGTCGCCTGCTCCCTTGAGAACCCCGAGTCCTGCGAGGCCTGCCAGTAATGTCCAGCAATCAGAACCTTCTCGACCCGGGCTTCGAGCTGACTCTCCGCCCCATGCGCTACCCGGACTTCTACGAGCGCTACCGGGACGCCATCAAGAACACCTGGACCGTGGAGGAGGTCGACCTCCACTCGGACGTCGCCGACCTCGCCAAGCTCAGCCCGGCCGAGCAGCACCTCATCGGGCGTCTGGTGGCCTTCTTCGCGACGGGCGACTCGATCGTCGCGAACAACCTGGTGCTGACGCTCTACAAGCACATCAACTCCCCCGAGGCGCGGCTGTACCTGTCCCGCCAGCTCTTCGAGGAGGCCGTGCACGTCCAGTTCTATCTGACGCTGCTGGACACCTACCTGCCCGACCCGGAGGACAGGGCCGCCGCCTTCGACGCGGTGGAGAGCATCCCCTCCATCCGCGAGAAGGCCGGGTTCTGCTTCAAGTGGATCAACGAGGTCGAGAAGCTGGACCGCCTGGAGACCCAGGCCGACCGCCGCCGCTTCCTGCTGAACCTGATCTGCTTCGCCGCGTGCATCGAGGGCCTGTTCTTCTACGGCGCCTTCGCCTACGTCTACTGGTTCCGCAGCCGGGGTCTGCTGCACGGCCTGGCGACCGGCACCAACTGGGTGTTCCGCGACGAGACGATGCACATGAGCTTCGCGTTCGACGTGGTGGACACCGTCCGCAAGGAGGAGCCGGAGCTGTTCGACGACCAGCTCCAGCAGCAGGTCACCGACATGCTGCGGGAGGCCGTGGAGGCCGAGCTGCAGTTCGCGCGCGACCTGTGCGGCGACGGCCTCCCGGGCATGAACACCGACTCGATGCGCCAGTACCTGGAGTGCGTCGCCGACCAGCGCCTGACCCGCCTCGGCTTCGCTCCGGTGTACGGCTCGGAGAACCCCTTCTCCTTCATGGAGCTCCAGGGCGTTCAGGAGCTGACCAACTTCTTCGAGCGGCGTCCGTCGGCGTACCAGGTGGCGGTGGAGGGCACCGTCGACCTGGACGAGGACTTCTGACCCCCGGCCTCCTTCAGCTGGCGGTCGATCCGGCGTTCGTGGGCCGCTCCCACGAGCGCCGGGCCCGCGACGAGCAGGAAGAGGATCGCGACGGCGAG
Source organism: Streptomyces sp. NPDC079141 (assembly GCF_040686775.1). Taxonomy (NCBI): domain Bacteria; kingdom Bacillati; phylum Actinomycetota; class Actinomycetes; order Kitasatosporales; family Streptomycetaceae; genus Streptomyces; species Streptomyces sp. NPDC079141. The sequence continues at coordinate 228,855 of NZ_JBFBLP010000014.1, forward strand.
GTATTCCATGAATGCGTCCATGGAGTAAGTGTCGTTTCCGGTGAACACTCCTGACAGTGGCAGGACTGCCGTACACCCTCGAATTACTGCCACTTCCGAGGCACACTGGCAGCATGCTGAAGAACGTGGCGGTCGCCCTCCTCGACGGTGTGCATCCCTTCGAACTCGGCGTGGTCTGCGAGGTGTTCGGCCTCGACCGCAGTGACCAGGGACTGCCGGTCTACGACTTCGCGGTCGTCTCGGCCGAGGGGCCCTCGCTGACCACCCATGTCCCGGGGTTCACGGTTTCCACCCCGTACGGCCTCGACCGCCTCGACGAGGCCGATCTGATCGCCGTTCCGGCCGGCAGCGACTACGTGGCCCGGGACTACCCGCCCGCGCTGCTCGACGCCCTGGTCAGGGCCGTGGACCGGGGTGCACGGGTGCTCAGCGTGTGCTCCGGGGTCTTCGTGCTCGGCGCGGCCGGGCTGCTCGACGGACGGCGCTGCGCGGTGCACTGGCGGCAGGCGGAGGAACTGGCCCGGCGCCATCCGCGCGCGGTGATCGAGCCCGATGTGCTGTACGTGGACGAGGACCCGGTGATCACCTCGGCGGGCACGGCCGCCGGCATCGACGCCAGCCTGCACATCGTCCGCAAGGAAGAGGGCACCGAGGTGGCGAACGCCATCGCCCGCCGGATGGTCGTGCCCCCGCACCGCGACGGCGGCCAGGCGCAGTACATCGACCGGCCGCTGCCCCGCTCCCAGTGCGACACGGTCGGCGAAGTGCTCGCCTGGATGACCCGGCATCTCGACCAGGAGGTCACCGTCGAGCAGCTCGCCGACCTCGCGCACATGTCCCCGCGCACCTTCGCCCGCCGCTTCCAGCAGGAGACGGGCACGACTCCCTACCGCTGGATCCTGCGCCAACGTGTACTGCTGGCCCAGCAGTTGCTGGAGACGACGGACGAGACGGTGGACGCGATCGCGGGCCGAACGGGGTTCGGCACCGCGGCCGCGCTGCGCCACCAGTTCGTACGGACGCTCGGGACGACCCCGAACGCCTACCGCCGTACGTTCCGGGGGCCGCAGGCGGCCTGACCGGTCACCGCGGGACGGGCTTCAGCAGCAGCTTGTGCGGACGCAGGGTGATGCCCACCCGGGTGGCGTCATTGGAGCCGGACACCTGCTCCAGGCGGTACTTGCTTGCCAACGCCGCCGTGATGAGCGTGAGTTGTGCCATCGAGAAGTGGTCGCTCGGGCACTTGCGATTGCCGACGCTGAACGGACTCATGGCGTATTTCGGCACGTCCTTGACCCGCTCCGGAAGCCAGCGGTCCGGATCGAACTCCAGGTTGGCATCGTACGAACGCGCGTCGCGCTGGATCGCATACGGGCTGTACACGATGTCCGCCCCGGCCGGAATGCGATAGCCGCCCAGCCCGGTGTCCGTCACCGCCCGCCGCGTCAGAATCCATACGGCGGGGCGCAAACGCATCGCCTCGACGACGACATTGTTGGTGTGCCTGAGCTTGCGGACGTCCTCGAATGCGACGGGCCGGCCGCCGGTGACGGATTCGACCTCCGCGGCCACCTTGTCCGCGTGCTCGGGATGTTCCGCGAGCACTTGCAGCAGCCACATGATAGTGGACGCCACCGTTTCGCTTCCCGGGGTGAGTATCGCGACGACCTGGTCGTGGATCTCCTGTTCCCCGATGGGCTCGCCATTCTCGTCCTTCGCCTCCAGCAATGCCGTCAGCAAATCGTCCGGCTTTTGACCAGATGCCCGCCGCTCGGCGACGATCTCGTCGACCAGGAGATGCAAATCGGCCAGCGCCCGGTTGAATTTGCGGTTGGCCGGAAGGGGCAGCCTGTACAGCGGTCCGGCCGGTATCACCATCCGCCGGTACATACCGCGGAAGACGGTGGCGAGCGCGATGCACAGCCGCTCGGCCCGCTCGTCCATGTAGTCGCCGCGCAGCAGACAGCGCGCCGCGATCCGCACGGCGACCCGGAACGACTCCGCGGTGCAGTCGACCGTCTCCCCCGGCTTCCAGCGCACGGTCAGCGCATGCGCCTCCTCCTCCATGATCGGCCCGTACCCGGGGATGGCGTCGAGCCGGAACGCGGGCTGGATGGTGCGCCGCTGGCGCCGGTGCCGCGGTCCGTTCGCCGTGGCCACGCCCTCCTTGCCGAGCAGCCCCTCCAGGGACTCCCACAGCGGCCCGTCGATCTTGAAGTCGGTACTCAGCGCCATGGCACCGGTGAGCGCCGGCGTGGTGACCGCGTACACCGTCTTGGGGCCGAGCTTGAGCCGCACGACATCGCCGTGCTCGCGCAGCTGCGCCATGAAGGCCAGCGGATCGCGCACCAGCTTCCAGCCGTGACCGAGGACCGGAACTCCCCCACCCGCGAGAGCCGGTTCACGCAGCTCCGAATCCGCATATATCTGCGCTTCGGGCTTCACAGACTCGACGGTCATTTCTCACCTGCCGCTTCGTTGTTGACGTACGGGGGCGTGGACCGGTCGTCCCAGCTGTCGACCATGTAACGGCCGGACTCGTGGTGGAACCAGTAGACGGTGCTGAACCAGTTCCGCATATTGCAGACACAGGCCCGTACGGCGGCACTCAGTTCCTTTCCCCGCAGGGTGCCGTCGGCGAGGGAGTCGGCGAATTCCAGGGCGTCCCGTTCGGCCCCGAGGAATTCGGATATGCATTCCTCGACCCGCCGCCTTACTTCCGCCACCGCCTCCTCAAGAGTCAGCCCCTCGTGTTTGATGAGACTGATTCCGAGATTGTGCACCTCGTCGCCCGCGATTTCTTTGGGGAGCGAACAGAGGTCGTTGTACCAGGCGGCGAATTCCTGGCTCAGCAGGGCCGCCCGCCGATATGCCGGGTGTTTGCGCACGCCGTCCGGGAGTTCTTGTCCGGCGCTCGGTTCCAGCAGATCGGTCCATATCCAGTGTGCGAAGGTGAGCCGGCGCAGCGCGAGATAGTCCTGGACCGTGGGGACGATTCCGTTGGTGCGGTTGTGGAATTCCCGGTCGTACGCCTCGATCACCGTGTGGAAGTGCCGGGCGAACCGCGCGTTCCAGGTCCGCGGCAGGAACGAGTACAGCCGCGTAACACTGTCGGCGAGCCCGGCGACCAGCGGATCCTCGTGGTGCAGATGATCCCTGGGAGAGTCGAGCGCCGTATGCAACCGGAACCTCAACCGCCGCCAGGCGGCCGGGCGGTGGTGCACGATGTCGCGGTCGTGGCGGTCGTCCCAGACGAAGAACCACGCACTGTAGTCCGCTATCGCCTGGAGGACCTCGTCGGGGGCGCCAATGTAGTACCCCGCCATGAGGTCCGTGTAGCACAGACCATCGGCATATTCCTCCACCTTGTCCGCCGGCATGAGCCGTTTTTCCAACAGCCAGGTGCGGGTCTTCTCCTGAAGCCTGGGCCAATACGGGTGCAGTTGCCTGGGAAACGCTGCCTCGATCACCGGGAGTGAGAGCGATGGTGGGACCGCGACCGCCGTCGGCGTCGATGTGGTGCTGTGTGAGAAAGCATGCACGAACAAACCCCTCTCAGCCGCCAGTTGCGCACACCCCTCCCGCCGTGCCGGGCGTGCGCCGTTGCGTATCCCCGCACTTCCCATTCAGCACTACAACTGACCGATCTGGGAACGGATTTGCTCCATTCACTACCCCACAGTGCCGAGAATCTCCCCTTGTGTGACTGATTATGGATCACTAGATGCGCACTGGGGATCGAACGTACGACGCACAGACGAACGGCGCCTGTTCAGGAAGGGGTTCCTGAACAGGCGCCGTGCGTACGGGACTTGTGGGGCTCGATCAGCTTCAGTCGTTCGCGACCACGGGGTAGCGGGGCTCGTTCTCGGCCATCTGCCGCAGCGCGTCCTTGCGCTCGCGCTTGGAAAGACGGTCGATGTAGAGGTAGCCGTACAGGTGATCGGTCTCGTGCTGCAAACAGCGCGCGAAGTAGCCGGTGCCGCGCACCTTGACCGGGTTGCCCTTCTCGTCCTGGCCGGTGACCTCGGCGTAGTCGGGCCGGGCGAGCGGCGCGTACGCGGTGGGCACGGACAGGCAGCCCTCGTTGCTGTCGTCCAGCCGGCGCTTCTCGGCGGGCAGGTCCACGAGCTTGGGGTTGCAGACGACACCGACGTGCCGCTCACCCTGGTCGTCCTGGCAGTCGTAGACGAAGACCTTCAGGTCGACGCCGATCTGGTTGGCGGCCAGGCCCACGCCCTCGGCGGTGCGCTGCGAGGCGAACATGTCCGCGACCAGCTGGTCCAGCTCCTCGCCGAACTCGGTGACGTCCTTGCACTCCTTGTGCAGCACCGGGTTCCCGACGACCGTGATCGGCCGCGAGGTGCCACGCTCACGCCAGGCGTTCTCGCGCTCCTCGGTCTCCTGGGTGTCGATGACGAAGCCCTCGTCGTCCACGGGGAGCACGCCCGCGTGCTGCTGATCGGTGTCCTGCTGCGCCATGACCGACGATGCCTCTCTAAACCAAACAGGGGAAAGTTGCTGATACAGGGTAAGGGGAAGCGCCCCTTTAGGGGCGCGGGACTGTGTCTGCTATGCGGCTCCGCCGCGTGGGCGCGACCAGCCACAACGAGCCCGCGGCCGAAAGCCGTCAGCACACCTCTTCAAGATCCCGCCAGTCCCGAGAATCAGGGCTGTCGGCTACCCACCCGTCCAACAACCCCCGCACCAGAGAAGCCGGCGCAGCCACCCCGCACTCCCGCTCCGGCACCCACAGCTGCCCGTCCGTCCGGTGCCCCAGCGGCCCGGGATGCCCCGGCTCACTGTGATCGTGCGGATCGAGATGCTCCCCGTCGCCCTCGTCGGAGGGCATACGGGACTCCGAACACGTCCGGCACAGCAGCCGCACCGACGAGGACCAGTCCTCCGCCGCGAACCCGGCGTCGGCCGCCAGCTGCTCCAGCGCGTCCCGGTCGGCCTCGGTAGCCGCCTCCAGCAGCACCACCCACGTCGGCACCGGCGACGGCGCCCACAGCTCGATCTCGTCGAACACGGGGTACGCGTGCCCGGCGGCGGTGGTTCGCTCTCCGTGGGGCACGCCGTCGTGCAGCACGACCTCGCCCCAGCGCCGCCCGGAGGACGGCAGCGGAATCGACAGCACCTCGATCCGGGCGGGATCCAGCCTGCGCCCCCACACCACCTCGGCCTCCCCCTCCGGGGAGAGCCGTACGGCGGCGCTGCCGAGGTCCATTCCGACGGGCTCACCGGCGTCGGCGGCCCCGCCCGGCACCCGCAGTCCGTAGGCCTGCCAGGCCCGGCGGGCCAGCGGCCAGTCCTGGAGCGCGGTGGCCGCGATGCCGACGTTCCACCAGTCGGGGGCCCCGGTCTCCCGGTCCAGCAGTGCGACCGCGCGCAGGCCCGCCGCCCGCGCCTGCTCCCAGTCGTGCCGGAACTTGTGCAGCAGCGCGAGGTTGAACCAGGACTCGGACAGCCAGGGTTCCAGGTCGGCGGCGCGTGTCAGCAGCGCGCCCGCGTCCTCGTACCGACCGTCGCCGATCAAGGTGAACGCGCGGTCCGTGGCCTGCCGCCAGGAGGCGGAGGGCCGGTGCCGTCCCTTGCCGAAGATCCTCACGATTCCCGCCTGCCAGTTCCGTGGAGTGGGCCGGCTGTGCCCCCGGACAGCCTCTCGGAGACCCTCTCCCTTCGCATCCAACCACGTACCGCTGGAGGGGCGCTCATTACCCATGGGTTACCCCACCGGACCCGAGGTCAGACAGTCTCTTGAGAGCACCCTGGCCAGCGCCTCCACGACCTCCGGCGCGTAGTCCCCGGCCGTGCCCAGCCGCAGCTCCTCCAGCGCCTTCAGCGGCCCGCCGGGACCGGCGCCCTGCGCCTTCTCCTCGTAGGCGTTCACCGCCCGTACGATCCGCGCGGCGACCGGCTGCTCCCGGCAGGGGTCGGCCTGGCGCTCCACGACCACGGCGACCGACCCGTCGACGCCGGTCTGGCGTACGACGGCGCCGCCGAGCAGGGCGATCCTGCGCTGCTCTGCGGCGGGCAGGGCGGCGGTGGCGCCGGCCGGGACGGGGTCGACGAGGCTCAGCTGGCCGATGTCGTGCATCAGGGCCGCGTACTCCAGGACGGTGAGTTCGGCCTCGGTGAGCCCCAGGTCCCGGCCGACGGCCACACTGAGCGCGGCGACCCGCCGGGCGTGCCCGGCCGGGGTGTATCCGGCGACCTCGGTGGCCCGGGCGAGGGAGGCGATGGTCTGCCGGTAGGTGGCGCGGACGGCGGCGTACCGGCGGAAGGAGAGCTGGGTGAGCAGCAGCGGCAGGCAGAACACTGGCAGCGCCCACAGCCCGACGACGGCCACCGCGAGCGCCATGACCGCGCCGGTCGCGCAGACGGCCGAGCCGATCCCGAGCAGGGCCCGCAGCTCGTCCCGCAGCAGCGGGCCGAACGGCCATCCGGTCCGGGAGTGCGCCAGCGCGGCGGACAGGACGGCGTCGCACAGCGCGGTGAGGGAGAGCAGCGCGAGCAGCAGCAGTGCGTAGGCGGGGCCGATCCACTCGTCGAACACGCCCCGGTTGTACAGCGGTTGGAAGCAGGCAGCGGCGAAGGCGACGGTGAGGACGCGCCGGGCGAGGTGGTCGGGTGCGCGGCCGCGCGCGATATGCGGCACGCCGCCGAGGAGGGAGGCGGCGAGCACGATGGTGACGACCTGGAGGACGCCGTGGTGCGTGGCCCGGCCCGCGTCCTCTCCGAGCAGGGCGTACGACAGCGCCCCGGCGGCGGCCAGGGGGGCGGCCTCGCGGACATGGGCGCCGGTCCACCGGGTGAGCTCGCCGACGGCGATCAGCACTCCGAAGGCGAGGGCGACGGGCCGCTCCTCCACACCGTGCCAGAGGGTGTGCAGAAGGGCGGCGAGGGCGAGGAGGGCGGCGGAGACGTGGATGAGGTCGCGGATCCACCGGGAGTGGGTCACCGGTGTGCCTCCGGTGCCGCCGTACGGGGACGCGGCGGGCGGGCTTCGTCGGCGGTCACGGCGGGGTGCCAGCCGTGCCGGCCCAGAGCTCTGACCAGGGCTTCGACCATACGGGGGTCGAACTGCGAGCCTGCACACCGCTGGAGCTCGGCCAGGGCGACGGACACCGGCCGGGCCCTGCTGTAGGACCGGGTGGACGTCATCGCGTCGAAGGCGTCCGCGACGGCCACCACCCGGGCGGGCTCGGGGATCTGGCTCCCCACGAGCCCGTACGGGTACCCGCTCCCGTCCAGCCGCTCGTGGTGGTGCAGTACGGCGCCCCGGGCCTCGCCGAGGAAGGAGATACCGCGCACCATCTCGTGCCCGTACTCGGGGTGCAGTTCGATGATCCGCCGCTCCTCGGGGGTCAGCGGCCCGTCCTTGCGGAGCAGCCTTGTGGGCACGCCGAGCTTCCCCACGTCGTGCAGGATCCCGGCGAACCGGAGCACTTCGACGCGCCCGTCGTCCATGCCGAGTTCGCGCGCGATCATCATCGAGGCCTGTCCGACCCGTTCGCTGTGCCCGCGGGTGTAGCCGTCCTTGATGTCGACGGCTTGGACGAGCGCCCGGATCGTCGCCTGATGGGCCGCCCGCTCCCGGTGGTACTGGGCGAACGCCCACCACGACACGCACATCGGCAGCAGCACGAGCAGCGCGGCGACGGGCCCGTAGGGGCTGCGCCACAGCACGGCCATCATCAGTCCGGCCAGCCCGTGCACGGAGATCGGCGCCAGGGAGCGCAGGAACAGCCCCCGCCAGGCCCGGCGGGCCGGCACCTGTTCGGCCAGCGCCAGGATGCCGCCGTCCAGCAGGGTCAGCGCCAGGCAGAACGCCAGCACCGCGCATCCGGCGGGCAGCAGCACGTAGGGAAAGTCGGAGGCGACGACGGCGTCCCGGCCGCCGAGCGCCCAGTGCACCGACCCGGCGGCCCAGACGGCCGTTGCGAGCTGCGCGGCCCGCCAGATCCGCCGGGTCGCCGCGCCCTGGGAGAGCAGGGCCGCGGGCAGCGGTACGAGCGCGGCGGCGGGCGGCGGCAGCAGGAAGACCCCGGCGAGCAGCACGGGGTGGAAGGTTCCTGCGAAGCGCCGCCGGGCGACCTGCTCGCAGAGCGCGTACAGCGCGGCGAGGAGGGCGACCGCCCACCACGGCGTACGGACGGACGGCAGCGGAAGGAGGCAGAGCAGGGCACCGAGGGCGACGCAGGCGACGTACGCACGCGCCCGCGTGGGAATCCCTTCCATGACGCCCCTCCCCTGGCCACACCCGTCCAGCGTCGGGAGCCTAAATCGGCCAGGGGGGAGTACGCGGGCTTATCACCCGCCGATTAGCACGTTCGAGTGACGACAGCCTGTTCAGGATTCCTGCGGCGTCGCGGTGATGTCGTGCTCGGGGACGGCCTGCCCGGAGCGGATCAGGTCGAGCCGCCCCAGGACCTTGGAGCGCAGGTCGGTGGGCACGTCGTCGTGACCGCAGCAGCGCTTCACGAGCTTCTTCACGGCCTCTTCGAGCCCGTACTTCTCCAGGCACGGCGAGCACTCCTGGAAGTGCTGCTTGAACTTGTCGCGGTCGACGTCCGGCATCTCACTGTCGAGGAACTCGTACAGATGGTCCAGGACCTCACTGCAGTCCGTCTCGTGCGGCTCTCCGCAGCTCATGAGCCCGAGCCTTTCGCTTCGTTCGACTCTCCGGCGCCGGCCGGGACCAGTCCGCGCTCACGCGCGTAGTCCTCCAGCATGCCGCGCAGTTGACGGCGGCCCCGGTGCAGCCGGGACATCACCGTACCGATGGGTGTCCCCATGATGTCCGCGATCTCCTTGTACGCAAAGCCCTCTACGTCCGCGAGATAGACGGCGATGCGGAATTCCTCGGGGATCGCCTGGAGTGCTTCCTTCACGTCCGAGTCCGGCAGGTGGTCGAGCGCCTGCGACTCGGCGGAGCGCAGACCTGTGGACATGTGCGACTCGGCACGCGCCAGCTGCCAGTCCTCGATCTCCTCGGCCGCACTGCGCTGGGGTTCGCGCTGCTTCTTGCGGTACGAGTTGATGAAGGTGTTGGTGAGAATCCGGTACAGCCACGCCTTGAGGTTGGTCCCCTCGCGGAACTGGTGGAAGGACGCGTACGCCTTGGCGTACGTCTCCTGCACCAGGTCCTCGGCGTCGGCCGGGTTGCGCGTCATGCGCAGCGCGGCCGAGTACATCTGGTCGAGGAATTCGAGCGCGTCCCGCTCGAAGCGCGCACTGCGCTCCGCGGTGGTCTCCGTGCTCGTGCCCTGGCCCTCGGGCTGCTCCGCCTGGCCGTTGTCGGTCCCTGCGTCGATCCCAGTGACCGGACCCACCTCCTCAAGATTCCGGGCAGCACCGAAACCGGTCCCACCAGAATCGGAGGATAGACGACTACCCGTCCCCGCCGCCCCTCGAATTGGCGCGGTCTTCGCCGCGTGCAGCACCGTCCAGTCCAGGTCAGTGCGTGCGCTGCGACTCGGGCAGATGGTCGAACCCATGCGGCGGACTTCCTCTCCTACGACGGTCGGCGCTGGTTGTTCAGCACTTCTGTCCGCCTCAACAGAGGTCCGCGACGCAACATTCCCGAACCTTTACCCGAGTGACCCGACCCACTCCACCACCGCGTCGGTGATGACCGCCACAGCCTCTTCCTGGCCGATCTCCGCCCTCTTCGGCACGGCGAAGCCATGATCGCCGCTGTCCACCTCGACCAGCTCGAACGCCCCGTCCGGGAACTCCTCCGGCTTGCCGAACGGATCGTTGCCGCCCTGCACGACGAGCGTGGGCACCCCCGACCCGAGCAGTTCGTCGGCGCGGGACTTCTCCGGCCTGCCCGGCGGGTGCAGCGGGAAGCTGAGCGCGAGCACGGCGACGGCGCCCAGCTCCACGGCCGTACGACAGGCGACCCGGGCCCCGGCGCTGCGTCCGCCGGAGATCACGGGCAGCCCGGGCTTCGTAACCGCGGGCCAGATGCCCCGCCAGCCGACGTCCAGGGTCTTCGGCGCGGGTGCCACCTTCTTGCCGGCGACCCGCCAGGGCTGCTCGACGAGGGCGACGCTGACGCCGTGCCCGGGGAGGACCCGGGCGAGGGCCTGGAGGTCGCGGGCCGCGATGCCGCCGCCGGCGCCGTGGCTCAGCGCCAGGACCAGCCGCGCCTTCTTCGCCCTGTGCCAGGTGACGCGGGCGTCCCCCGCGTCGGTGCTGATGATCTCGGTCGTCACGCTAGAAGAGTGTGCCCTCTTCGGGCCCCTCCAGCTCCTTCAGCAGCTCCGGTCCGTTGTTGCGGACGTTGCTGACGGCCGTGGAGACCGGGTAGGCGCGCATCAGACCGGGCGGAGGCGGCTCCAGCAGGGAGCGCAGGTCCTCGGCGTCGGTGCGGGAGGGGTCCAGCCAGGAGTCCCAGCGGTCCGGCGTCAGCATCAGGGGCATCCGCGGGTGGATCTCGGCCAGCGCGTGCGGCCCGTCGGCCGGTGCGACGGCGAGCGGGGTCGTCTCGGCCTCGGTGGTGATGACGGAGCAGGTCACCCACCAGGCCTGCGGATGGTCGTCGGGCAGCGTGCGGTCCCGCCAGAACTCGTACAGCCCGGCCATCGCGAAGACCGAGCCGTCGGCGGGCAGCACGAAGTACGGCTGCTTGCGCGGCCGCTTCTTCTTCCCCTCGACCTCCAGGTCCCGCTCCGACTTGCCGGTGACCCACTCGTAGTAGCCGTCGGCGGGGATGATGCAGCGCCGGGAGGTGAAGGCGCGGCGGTACGAGGGCTTCTCGTGGACCGTCTCCGCGCGCGCGTTGATCATCCGGGCGCCGCCCTCGGGCGTCTTGGACCAGGACGGCACCAGGCCCCACTTGAGCCTGCGCAGCTGGCGAACCGGACGCGGGTCCTCGGCGTCCTTCAGAGGACGGTCCAGAACCGCGTAGACCTCCTTGGTGGGGGCCACGTTGTAGTCGGGCGCCAGGGTCTCCTCGGGGTCCCACTTCTCGATCTCAAAGATTCCTGCGAGATCCTCGGGCCTACGACTCGATGCATACCGTCCGCACATACGTGCCACACTGCCAGACTCCGTATGAAGAGAGGGAGCACCCCGGGAACATGGACAGCAGCACTGCGACCTCTCTGTGGGACGAGCTCGTCGGCACCCAGTCCGACCCGGATCTGTGGGTGGTGATCGCGACGCTCGTCGCCGCGGTCGGGGTGGTCGTCCCGCACGGCCTGTGGCGCGTCGCCCGCAACGCGATCACGATCGCCCACGAGGGCGGGCACGGCCTGGTCGCGCTGCTCACCGGGCGCCGGCTGACCGGTATCCGCCTGCACTCCGACACCAGCGGCCTCACGGTCAGCCGCGGCAAGCCGCACGGCCTCGGCATGATCCTCACGGCGGCCGCCGGCTACACCGCTCCCCCGCTGCTGGGCCTCGGCGGGGCCGCCCTGCTCGGCGCGGGGCGCATCACGCTGCTGCTGTGGCTGGCGACGGCACTGCTGCTGGCGATGCTGGTGATGATCCGCAACGCCTACGGCGCGCTGACCGTGGTGCTCACCGGCGGCACGTTCGTGCTGGTGTCCTGGCTGGCGGGGCCCCAGGTGCAGGCGGCGTTCGCGTACGCGGTGGTGTGGTTCCTGCTGCTGGGCGGGGTGCGTCCCGCTTTCGAGTTGCAGGCGAAGCGGGCGCGGGGCGGAGCGGGGGATTCCGATGCGGACCAGCTGTCCCGTCTGACGCACGTGCCGGCGGGTCTGTGGCTGTTCCTGTTCCACGCGGTGAGCCTGTGTTCCCTCATAGGCGGCGGCCGCTGGCTACTGGCGGTGTGACAGCCCGGCTCGGGGGCGCGGCGAACTGCGCGACCAGCCACAACGAGCCCCCGAGCGAGGGACGGCCCGGTCATCCCCATCCTTATAGAGTGGGGTTTATGGCCCCGAACCCCGCACACACCGCCCTCTGGCCCGCCCCGCACGCGAGCGGAGCCGTCGACGCGACGGTCCACGTGCCCGGGTCCAAGTCGGTCACCAACCGTGCCCTCGTCCTGGCCGCGCTCGCCTCCGAGCCCGGCTGGCTGCGCCGCCCGCTGCGCTCCCGCGACACCCTGCTGATGGCCGGAGCCCTGCGTGCGATGGGCGTCGAGATCGAGGAGGGCGTCGGCCCCGACGGCACCGGCGAGGCCTGGCGTGTGCTCCCCACCGGTCTGCGCGGACCGGCCACGATCGACGTCGGCAATGCCGGCACGGTGATGCGCTTCCTGCCGCCGGTCGCCGCGCTCGCCGACGGCCCGATCCGCTTCGACGGCGACCCGAGGTCGTACGAGCGCCCCCTGAACGGTGTGATCGACGCCCTGCGCGCGCTCGGCGCCCGGATCGACGACGACGGCCGCGGCGCGCTGCCGCTGACCGTGCACGGTGGGGGCGCGCTGGACGGCGGCCCGGTGGAGATCGACGCCTCGTCGTCGTCCCAGTTCGTGTCGGCCCTGCTGCTCTCCGGGCCGCGCTTCAACCAGGGCGTCGAGGTCCGCCACACCGGCTCCGCGCTGCCCTCCATGCCGCACATCCGGATGACCGTGGACATGCTGCGCTCGGTCGGCGCGCAGGTGGACACCCCCGAGTCGGGCGGCGAGCCGAACGTCTGGCGGGTCACGCCGGGCGCGCTCCTCGGCCGGGACCTGACCATCGAGCCGGACCTGTCCAACGCCCAGCCGTTCCTGGCGGCCGCCCTGGTCACCGGCGGCAAGGTGCTCGTCCCGGACTGGCCGTCGCGCACCACGCAGCCCGGCGACCGGCTGCGGGAGATCTTCACCGAGATGGGCGGCTCCTGCGAACTGACCGAGTACGGCCTGGAGTTCACCGGTTCGGGTCGGGTCCACGGCATCGACGTGGACCTCGGCGACGTGGGCGAGCTGACCCCCGGCATCGCGGCGGTCGCCGCCCTCGCCGACTCCCCCTCCACCCTGCGCGGCGTGGCCCACCTGCGGCTGCACGAGACGGACCGGCTGGCCGCGCTCACCAAGGAGATCAACGAGCTCGGCGGCGACGTCACCGAGACCGCCGACGGCCTGCACATCCGCCCGCGCAAGCTGCACGGCGGGATCTTCCACACCTACGAGGACCACCGCATGGCGACGGCCGGCGCGATCATCGGCCTGGCGGTCGAGGGCGTACAGATCGAGAACGTGGCGACGACGGCGAAGACCCTGCCGGACTTCCCCGACCTGTGGACCGGGATGCTCGGGGCGTAGGGACGTAAGACCATGCGCCGCTACGGCAAGCACACCGACGAGGACGACATCCGCAGCCGCCCGAACCGCAAGGGCAACCGGCCGCGTACACACATCCGCCCCAAGCACGAGGACGCGGCCGAGGGCATGGTCCTCACCGTGGACCGGGGCCGGCTGACCTGCCTGGTCGAGGACCGGGTCGTGATGGCGATGAAGGCCCGTGAGCTGGGCCGCAAGGCCGCGGTGGTCGGGGACCGGGTGGCCATCGTCGGCGACCTGACCGGCAAGAAGGACACCCTCGCCCGCATCGTCCGCATCGAGGAGCGCAGCTCGGTCCTGCGCCGCACGGCGGACGACGACGACCCCTTCGAGCGCGTGGTCGTGGCCAACGCCCACCAGCTCGCCATCGTCACCGCGCTGGCCGACCCCGAGCCGCGCCCGCGCCTGATCGACCGCTGCCTGGTGGCGGCGTACGACGGCGGCCTCACCCCGCTGCTGGTGATGACGAAGTCGGACCTGGCCCCGCCGGACAAGCTCCTTGAGCTCTACGGCGACCTGGACATCCCCTACGTCGTGACCAGCCGCGAGGAGCTGGAGAACGGCGACGCCGCCGACCGCGTACGGGAACACCTGGACGACAGGGTCACGGCGTTCGTGGGTCACTCCGGCGTGGGCAAGACGACGCTGGTGAACGCGCTGGTGCCGGAGGAGCGGCGGCGGCTGACGGGTCGTGTGAACGCGGTGACGGGCCGCGGCCGCCATACGACGACGTCGGCGCTGGCGCTGCCGCTGTCCGGGGTCGAGGGCTGGGTCGTGGACACCCCGGGCGTCCGTTCCTTCGGCCTTGCGCACATCGATCCGTCCCGGGTGATCCATGCGTTCCCGGACCTGGAATCGGGAACCGAGGGCTGCCCGCGCGCGTGCAGTCATGATGAGCCCGACTGCGCTCTGGACGCGTGGGTGGCCGAGGGCCACGCCGATCCGGCGCGGCTGTACTCACTGCGCAGGCTGCTGGCCACGAGGGAGCGCAAGGAAGGCGACTGACCTCCGCGTTGTTTGTCTCCACGGGAGTCCGGTAAGGGCATAATCGCACCGAGCCGGAACCAACCTTGACCAAAGCCTGACAAAGCGGTCACAAGTACGTGGGTATACGGGAGGACAGCACATGGCGTGGCTGCTGGTCATCGTGGCGGGTCTGCTCGAAACCGGCTTCGCCGTCTGCCTGAAACTGTCGCACGGGTTCACCCGGTTCTGGCCCACGGTCGCGTTCTGCATCTTCGCGCTGGGCAGCTTCGGCCTGCTGACGCTGTCCCTGAAGAAGCTCGACGTGGGCCCGGCGTACGCGGTGTGGACGGGGATCGGCGCGGCGGGCACCGCGATCTACGGAATGATCTTCCTCGGGGACCTCGTCTCGACGCTGAAGATCGTCTCGATCAGCCTGGTGATCGTCGGAGTCATCGGCCTCCAGCTGTCGGGGTCGGCCCACTAGGGCGTCAACTGGCGGTACAGGACGGCCCGTACGAGATCGGCCACCCCGCCCTCCCCGGGCGGCGCGGACACACAGGACAGGGCGAGGCGTACGACGAGTTCGCAGGAGCGGGCCAGCTCGGCGCTGTCCGCCTTGTTCACGCCCGGTCCGGAGAGCACCGTCACGGCGCGGTCGCGGACGAGGGCGACGAAGTCGCCCGGCGAGGGCAGCGGCCCGTCCGCCCGGCGCTGCGCCGGTACGGCGGAGGAGGACGGCACCGCCGACAGCGTCGGCGAGGGCAGCCGCTCGCTCCAGCAGCCGGTGAGCATGGCCCGGACGAGGGCGTTGTCCCGGGCGGCGCCGGTGGTCCACTCGGCGGTGGCGGTGAGCCGGTCACGCGCGTCGGACTGGGTGGCCAACGCCCGCTCCACGCCCGCGAGATAGCCGTCGGCCTCCCTTCTCACGAGCGCCCGGGCGAGCCCCTCCTTGCTGCCGAACTCGTTGTACAGCGTCTGCCGGGACACCCCGGCCGCCGCGGCCACGTCCACCATCCGCACCGCCGACCACGGCCGACGCGCGAGCGCCGTGTAAGCGGCGTCCAGTAGCGATTCCCGCGCTGCAGGCATCATCGCCTCCCAGGGACGAGCGGCTCTGCGCCCAGATTTGACGCGCCCGGATGCACTGTCAAGGGTTGCGGGCGGGGTGGGGGCTGGTGACGGTTGCACGCGAGTGCGGGTGCGCGGGGCGGTCCAGGGTGGCGCCGCTTGCGTGCCAGGTACAGATAACCGATAGCTGAGCACGCAGTTCCCCGCGCCCCTTCGGGACGCTGATCCTGCGAGCACGCGCCCCGCCCGGGGCAGCACCCACCCGAGCAGACAGCGCCGACACAACCACCGATCCCGCGGGCATGCGCCCCGCCCGGGGCAGCCCCCACCCCAGCAGGCGGCGCCGACACAGCCGCTGAACCTGCGGGCATGCGTGCCGCCTGGGGCGGCGCCCACCCGAGCAGGCGGCGCCGACACAACCACCGATCCCGCGGACACGCGCCCCGCCCAGGGCAGCCCCCACCCGACCAGACGGCGCCGATGAAGCCGCCGATCCTGCGGGCATGCGTGCCGCCTGGGGCGGCACGGGTGGGCGCAGGCGGCACCCCGTTAGCGCCGGGCTGCGCGACCCACCCCCGCCCGCACCAACCCCCCGCACTGTCCACACTCCGGCCCCGGTAGCCCCGTACAACCCCCGGCGGATACCGTTCACAACATGCCGGACTACCTCGACGACCTCCGCCTCGCCCACGTCCTCGCGGACGCCGCCGACGCGGCCACCATGGCCCGCTTCAAGGCCCTCGACCTCAAGGTCGAGACGAAGCCGGACATGACCCCGGTGAGCGAAGCGGACAAGGCCGCGGAGGAACTCATCCGCGGCCAGCTCCAGCGCGCCCGCCCCCGCGACGCAATCCTCGGCGAGGAGTACGGCATCGAGGGCACCGGCCCCCGCCGCTGGATCATCGACCCGATCGACGGCACCAAGAACTACGTGCGCGGCGTCCCCGTCTGGGCCACCCTCATCTCCCTGATGGAGGCCGGCGAGGGCGGCTTCCAGCCAGTCGTCGGCGTCGTCTCCGCCCCCGCCCTCAGCCGCCGCTGGTGGGCCGCGAAGGGCCACGGCGCGTTCACCGGCCGCAGCCTGTCCTCTGCCACCCGCCTGCAGGTCTCCCGCGTCTCCAAGCTCTCCGACGCCTCCTTCGCGTACTCCTCCCTTTCCGGCTGGGAGGACCAGGGCCGGCTGAACGGCTTCCTGGACCTCACCCGCGAAGTCTGGCGCACGCGCGCGTACGGCGATTTCTGGCCGTACATGATGGTCGCCGAGGGCTCGGTCGACATCTGCGCCGAGCCGGAGCTGTCCCTCTGGGACATGGCCGCCACCGCGATCGTCGTGACGGAGGCAGGAGGCACCTTCACCGGCCTCGACGGCCGCCCCGGCCCGCACAGCGGCAACGCCGCCGCCTCGAACGGCCCCCTCCACGACGAGCTCCTGGGCTACCTGAACCAGCGCTACTGAGCCTCACAGATGAGCGCGTGCGCCCTCACTCGTCCGCACGCGCCCCCTTGTTGGCCCACCTTTTGCCTGCGACTCTGAGAGCACCCTCACTTGTGAACTTGTGAATCGCTGAACTAAGTCAGCGGTTCCCCAGGAGGTGACTCGGAACCCATGCTCGTCCGCGACGCCATGAGCACGGTGGTCCTCACCATCGGACCCGCCCACACCCTTCGCCAGGCCTCCGCCCTGATGTCCGCGCGCCGCGTCGGCGCCGCCGTGGTCCTCGACCCCGACGCCGGCGGCATCGGCATCCTCACCGAACGCGACGTACTGAACTCCGTGGGCCTCGGCCAGAGCCCGGACACGGAACGCGTCCACAACCACACCACCACCGACGTCGTGTTCGCCGCCCCGTCCTGGACCCTGGAGGAGGCGGCCCGCGCCATGGCGCACGGCGGCTTCCGACATCTCATCGTCCTGGACCACGACGAGCCGGTCGGCATCGTCTCGGTCCGCGACATCATCCGCTGCTGGGCCCCGGTACGGCAGCACGCACCCGCCTGACCGCAACGGAACGGGCCGGACCCCCGCCAGGGGATCCGGCCCGCCCACCACGTCAAGCGATCCAGTGCTGGTGTGTCGTTCAGCCGCGCAGGGCCTGGACCGCGGCCTCCAGCCGCTTGCCGTAGTCTCCGTCGGCCTGACGGAAGTTCTCGATCGCCCGCTCGGCGATGTCGTCGCGCGAGACCTTGGCGATGAAGCCCGCCAGGTTGGCGATCAGCCGCTCCTTCTCGTCCTCCGACATCAGCCGGTACAGGTTGCCCGCCTGCACGAAGTCGTTGTCCTCGGCATGCACCGGAGCGGGGTGGTTCCCGGTCGCGCCGCTCACCGCGGTGGCCGACCACAGCGGACGGTCCGTCTGGAACGGCCCGCCGAAACTGTTCGGCTCGTAGTTCTTCGCACCGCCGTGGCGGCCGTCGTAGAGGAAGCCGTCCCGGGAATTGGTGCGCGCCTCGGTGGCGTGCGGGCGGTTCACCGGCAGGTGGTCGGCGTTGATGCCGACGCGGTAGCGGTGGGCGTCGCCGTAGGCGAACAGCCGCCCCTGGAGCATCTTGTCGGGCGACGGACCGATGCCCGGCACGAAGTGGGCGGGCGAGAAGATGCTCTGCTCCACCTCGGCGAAGATGTTCTGCGGGTTGCGGTTCAGCTCCAGCTTGCCGATCTCGATCGGCGGGTAGTCCTCGTGCGGCCACACCTTGGTGAGGTCGAACGGGTTGAAGCGGTACGTCGCCGCGTCCGCCGCCGGCATGATCTGCACCTGCACGGTCCAGGTCGGGAACTCACCGCGCTCGATCGACTCGCGGAGATCACGCTGGTGGGAGTCGGGGTCCTCACCGGCCAGCCGATTGGCCGCCTCCTGGGTGAGGTTCTTGATCCCCTGGTCGGTCTTGAAGTGGTACTTGACCCAGAAGACCTCGCCGGCCTCGTTGTTCCACTGGAAGGTGTGCGAGCCGTAGCCGTTCATGTGCCGGTAGCTCGCCGGAATCCCGCGGTCGCCGAACAGCCAGGTCACCTGGTGGGTCGACTCGGGGCTCAGCCCCCAGAAGTCCCAGACGTTGTCCGCCTCCTGCGAGCCCGTGTACGGGTCGCGCTTCTGGGTGTGGATGAAGTCCGGGAACTTGATGGCGTCCTTGATGAAGAAGATCGGGGTGTTGTTGCCGACGAGGTCGTAGTTGCCCTCCTCGGTGTAGAACTTCAGCGCCCAGCCGCGTGGGTCGCGCACGGCGTCCGCCGCCCCGAGGTTCCCGGCCACCGTCGAGAAGCGCAGGAAGGTCTCGGTCTGCTTGCCGACCTCGGAGAGGAAGGCGGCACGCGTGTACGGCGTGACATCGGCGGTCACCGTGAAGGTGCCGTAGGCGCCCGCGCCACGGGCGTGCACGACACGCTCCGGGATGCGTTCACGGTTGAAGTGGGCCAGCTTCTCCAGGAGGAGCTGGTCCTGAACGAGCACGGGGCCCCCGACACCCGCGGTCTCGCTGTTCTGGTTGTCGGCCACCGGTGCACCGGCTTCCGTCGTGAGCGGTCCGTGGTTCACGTCGCCTCCTGCGCCCATCACTGCTGTTCCTGTCCCTTGGCTAACTCCGATCCCGATCCTACAATGGACAATGTCTAAGTCAAATAAGGATCCAAAGTCACACCTGTTCGGGACCTGGTCCCCTTGCTGTTAGGCTGTAGCGCATGAGTGACCTTCTGGAACGGCTGCGCGGACGTGGATGGCGGATGACCGCGCAGCGGCGCGTCGTGGCCGAGGTCCTCGACGGCGAACACGTCCATCTGACGGCCGACGAGGTCCACGCCCGGGCCGTTGCCAAGCTGCCCGAGATCTCCCGGGCGACCGTCTACAACACGCTGGGCGAGCTGGTCTCCCTCGGCGAGGTGCTCGAAGTCGCCACCGACAAGCGCGCCAAGCGGTACGACCCGAACGCGCACCAGCCGCACCACCACCTGGTCTGCGCCCAGTGCGGCGCCATCCGGGACGTCCGCCCCACGGGCAACCCGCTCGCCGACCTCCCCTCCTCGGAGCGCTTCGGCTTCACGGTCTCGGACGTCGAGGTGACGTACCGCGGCATCTGCCCGAACTGCGCGGCGGCGTAACAAGACATACGCACAAAGCCCCGGCATCGACGATCGATGCCGGGGCTTTCTGCTGCGCACGGGAGGCGGTGGGCCACCACCCCCGAACGCACCGAGGGCCGGAATCCTGTATCGGATTCCGGCCCTCGGCCTTCAGTAGCGGGGACAGGATTTGAACCTGCGACCTCTGGGTTATGAGCCCAGCGAGCTACCGAGCTGCTCCACCC